>JABJAH010000027.1 GCA_018666155.1 Rhodospirillaceae bacterium
CATCAACGAATCAGACATGACGTTGATGCCCGATTTGTCGACCGCAACGATGGACCCATTCACGGCTCAGTCTCAGCTCATTCTATTCTGTGATGTCGTAGAACCATCTACGGGACAGCCATACAATCGCTGCCCTCGTTCCGTTGCAAAGGGTGCGCTGGCCTATATGCAGTCCAGTGGTATCGCTGATGTTGCTTACTTTGGACCAGAGGCTGAATTCTTCGTATTTGACGATGTCCGGTTCTCAACTCAGCAGAACATGATGGGTTACCAAATCGACGGCGAAGAAGGCCCTTACAACAGCTGGCGCGGCTACGACGAAGGCAATTACGGCCATCGTCCAAAGGATAAGGGCGGCTACTTCCCTGTTCCTCCCGTCGACAGCGGCACTGATTTGCGCGCCGAAATGGTTTCCGTGATGGACGAAATGGGCCTCGAAATGGAAAAGCATCACCACGAGGTCGCTCCGTCGCAACATGAACTTGGACTCAAGTTTGGCGAGTTGGTCGCCTCTGGCGACAACATGCAAATATATAAGTTCGTTGTGCATATGGTCGCCCACGCTTATGGGAAAACAGCGACCTTCATGCCGAAACCGGTCTTTAATGACAACGGCTCGGGCATGCACGTCCACCAGTCCCTGTGGAAAGGCGGCAAGAATATATTTGCCGGCTCTGGCTATGCTGATTTATCGGAAACAGCTCTGTACTACATTGGCGGCATTATTAAGCATGCCAAGGCCATCAACGCCTTCTCCAACTCCACAACCAACAGCTACAAGCGGTTAGTTCCAGGATTTGAAGCGCCCGTGCTGCTCGCATACTCAGCACGAAACCGGTCAGCCTCTTGCCGTATTCCTCACGTGGCGAGCCCCAACGGTAAACGGGTTGAAGTCCGCTTCCCTGACCCTGCTGGCAACCCTTACCTAACTTACTCTGCCATGCTGATGGCCGGCATCGACGGGATCGAAAACAAAATTCATCCGGGTGATCCGATGGATAAGGATCTTTATGATCTGCCGCCGGAAGAACTAGAAGGCATTCCAACGGTATGCGCCTCACTTGGTGAAGCACTTGATGCTCTCGACGCGGATCGCGAGTTCCTCGTAAAGGGCGACGCATTCACCAATGACATGATCGACGGCTACATAGATCTCAAGCGGGAAGAAGTGCAGCGTTTGATGCTCACACCACACCCTGTGGAATTTGACATGTATTACAGCGCATAAGCGGCGCTCAAGACCAAAAAAGAACCCCCCGGCCTTGCGGTCGGGGGGTATAGCTAAGTCTTAATCTTAGTCTGGCGACGCAAATACAGCATTAACCCTCACCTCACGGTTGGGGGCTTTCTTTGTGCGCAGGGCACATCTCATTAATGGCATCGACGCCATAATTCCGTTTTGCATATCGTTAGGGCGTTATGTGCGGCAAGCGGCTTGAGCCTCTTGCAAACCGCGCAATCAGACTCCACTCTTAAGCGATAACCATCTCATCATATTAGTACATCGCAATGATCAAAGTCATTTTTCAAGCCATCGCCTTTTCTTTGTTCGCCTCAGCTGTATCAGCGCAATCCGTTTCACTTGAACCGGGTGCGATCGTTCAGGACTGTGCCGACTGTCCTGAAATGGTGGTCATTCCATCTGGTTCTTTCGCGATGGGTGAGAATGACGGTGACCCAAAACGCTCAGAGGGACCCGAGCGAAATGTAGATCCCAATCAAGGGACGCCTTCTGTTGGCGACCCAGAACGCTCTGAGGGACCCGAGCGAAATGTCACAATAGCTAATTCCTTTGCCTTAGGCCGGTTCGAAGTCACGGTTGGCCAGTTCGCAAAGTTTATCGATGCAACCGGACAAGAGCCGGAAGTTGATTGCAGCATGTGGGTGATGACAGAGATGTCGACGCCAAACCGTACATGGCGGGACCCGGGGTACAAGCGGCCGGTCAGAGATGATGAAGCTGTGGTTTGCGTGTCCTGGCGCGACGCTCGAGCTTATACTGCATGGCTCTCCGGCGTAACAGGTCAGCGCTATCGCTTGCCCACTGAATCGGAGTGGGAATATGCCGCAAAGGGTGGAACGGACAGTCTGTATTATTGGGGTGCGGATCCCGATGACGCGTGTCGTTACGCCAATGTGTACGATACGACGGCTGCCGCTAAATGGCCCACAGAAGACTGGGATGCGCCGGCCTGTGACGACGGTTTTGCTGATACATCGCCTGTCGGTTCCTTTGAGCCCAATCAGTTCGGCCTTTACGACATACTCGGCAATGTGTGGGAGTGGAATCAGGATTGCTCGATATTGCCCTACCCTGACCAACCTACCGATGGTTCTGCGGCTGAAGTGGAAGGCGCATGTGATCGGCGGGCCATTCGCGGTGGCGGCTGGATAACCCAAGCTTACCGCCAACGCCCGACGTGGCGCGGCCGAGACCCAGAGCGGCGTATGGCGGCCTTCTGGGGTTTTAGGGTCGCGCGCGACCTAAACTAGGTCGACGGCTTGTCGGATTCAAACAGGACTTTGTGGAAAGATAATGTAACATTGGGTTCTTCTAATTCACTTTGTTAGTCAGAAAAAGCCCTCGCCTAACGGTGGGGATTTTTCTTTGCCTGCAGTCCGTCCTACTTAACGGTCGCGGGAATTTTTGACGATCCATCCGAAGGCTTCTTTTTCTTTTTGCGCTTGGGTGGCTCAGGCTTGACCGTAGCCTCATGGTCAAAGACCAATTTACGGTCCTTCATTCCAACTTTGACCAAACCACCTGACACGAGTTTGCCAAACAGCAGTTCCTCAGCGAGTGGCTTCTTGATTTCATTCTGAATCAAGCGGCCTAACGGACGCGCGCCCATGGTTTTATCATACCCTTTTTTCGCTAGATAATCGCGCGCGGCTGATGACAGCTCAATGGTAACGTTTCTGTCTGAGAGCTGGGCCTCTAACTGCATAATGAATTTTTCGACAACCTTGCCAACCACTTCTGGAAGCAATGTCGCAAAAGGAATAGTGGCATCTAAGCGATTGCGGAATTCTGGCGTGAACATCCGCTCGATCGCCTCTTTATCCTCACCTTCCCGGCTTTCGCGTTCGAACCCGATCGCGTTTTTGGCTAGTTCAGTCGCCCCAGCATTGGTGGTCATAATAATAATTGTGTTACGAAAATCGATGCTCTTGCCGGTGTGGTCGGTTAACTTGCCGTGATCCATAACCTGCAACAGAATGTTGAACAGATCCGGATGCGCCTTTTCGATTTCATCAAGCAGCAACACGCTGTGCGGATGCTGATCAACCGCATCGGTCAACAACCCACCTTGATCAAACCCAACATAGCCTGGCGGCGCGCCAATAAGCCGTGAAACGGAGTGACGCTCCATATACTCAGACATATCGAACCGATGCAGTTCGACCCCCAAGCTTGCCGCCAATTGTCGAGCGACTTCCGTCTTACCGACACCGGTAGGGCCGGAAAAAAGGTAGCTACCGATCGGTTTCTCTGGCTCACGTAGCCCGGCCCGAGAGAGCTTGATCGCGCCTGATAAGGCGCTAATGGCGTCATCCTGGCCGAACACCATTGTCTTGAGATCGCGCTCTAAGTTCTGCAGCGCTTTTTTGTCGTCTCGAGAAACAGACTTAGGCGGTATCCGCGCCATCTTAGCCACCACCGCCTCGACCTCTTTAACCGAGATCGTTTTGCGGCGTTTGTTTTCAGGCAGCAGCATTTGAGCCGCACCTGTTTCATCTATGACGTCAATCGCCTTATCCGGCAGCTTGCGGTCATTGATGTACTTAGCGGCAAGTTCCACTGCCGTCCGAATGGCATCCGCCGTATAACGAACGTGGTGAAATTCTTCATAGTAGGGCTTGAGCCCTTTCAGAATCTTGATCGTATCTTCAACGCTCGGCTCGATCACATCGATTTTTTGGAAGCGACGCACCAGCGCCCGGTCTTTCTCGAAATGGCTACGGAATTCCTTATACGTGGTCGACCCCATGCACCGCAGTGACCCCGCCGCCAGCGCCGGCTTCAGCAGGTTGGACGCATCCATCGCGCCCCCAGATGTCGCGCCAGCGCCGATCACCGTATGAATTTCGTCAATGAATAGGACCGCCCCGTCCGTTTGTTCCAACTCGGAAACAACAGCCTTAAGGCGTTCTTCAAAATCACCCCGGTAGCGGGTTCCCGCCAACAACGACCCCATATCAAGGGAGAAAATCGTCGCGTTCTCGAGAACTTTAGGCACTTCTTTGTTGACGATGCGCCTGGCCAGCCCCTCCGCGAGGGCCGTTTTCCCCACGCCGGAATCCCCAACATAAAGAGGGTTGTTCTTGTTCCGTCGGCAGAGGATTTGAATGGTGCGCTCAATCTCAAGATCGCGTCCGATGAGCGGATCGATCTTACCCTCGGCGGCCTTTTCGTTGAGATTGACGCAGTAGGCAGAAAGGGCTTCCTGTCCTGTCGCCGCTGCCTCCTCGCCCGACGCGCCCTCTCCCTCAGCACCATGCACGGGACGAGCCCGCGCTTCGCCAGGACGCTTGGCAATGCCATGGGAGATGTAATTGACCGCATCGAGACGGGTCATATCCTGCGTTTGGAGAAAATACACCGCGTGGCTCTCGCGCTCGGAGAACAGCGCGACCAATACGTTCGCGCCAGTGACCTCTTCCCTATTTGAGGATTGAACATGGATTGCCGCACGCTGCACAACGCGTTGGAATCCGGCGGTGGGCTTAGGGTCTTCCTCGTCTGCAGAAACTAGCTCTTCCAAATCTTCGTCAACGAAACCAGTCAGAACCTGGGTGAGCTGGTCCAAATCCACATTGCAGGCTCGGATCACGGCAATCGCGTCTTGGTCATTGCATAGGGCAAGCAACAAATGCTCAAGCGTTGCGTACTCGTGGTCTCGCTCCGCCGCTAGGGCAAGGGCGTGATGCAGCGTTTTTTCGAGGTTCTGTGACAACATTCGGAAAAGGTACCTTTTGCTGAGTTTAGTGAACGAAACCAGACGTGTTGTTCCCTTATTCTTTCTCCAGGGTGCATTGCAGCGGATGTTGGTGTTTGCGGGCCAAATCCATAGTTTGAGTCACCTTGGTTTCAGCCACTTCATAAGTATACACACCGCATACGCCCACCCCCTTTTGATGAACGTGCAGCATAATACGGGTCGCATCGTCACCATTTTTACTAAAGACGTGCTCTAAGACATGCACCACGAACTCCATCGGTGTGTAGTCATCGTTGAGCATCAAAACTTTATACATCGACGGCTTTTTGACCTTTGGGCGGGTTTTTATGACCACCCCTACATCTGGGCCGCCGTTATCGCCGTCTTTGTCGTCGTCGTTGCCGGCAGCAACTACAGCCGGAAAGCGTGTTCGGAGGTCGAAAATGTTCATATTCCCTATAGTTGGCATGACGGTAATCTTATCAAACATGGTGTCGCGACGTCGGCAAAAAAAGGCCCTTACAGCCAAAGAATTGCTCCATCACCACATTAAGCGGACAAATTTGGATCCAGGGAGACTCGTTGCATCGATTCCGTAAACGGAATGTTAACGACACCTAATTAACCTTGTGAATCAAAGAGATGACTGGACAGCACTCAGTCTCACACGATACGATTCGGGTCGATGGGAATGCCAAAGCTAGGGCTCTGGGGACAATTCGGTAGGGAAAAACCTTTGCGCAGTATCAGACTTCTGCGCGGTCTCACGATCGCGGGGGCAATTTTTCTACTTACTATGTCATTCGCTTGGCCAGCTTTAGCCAAGTATGCCTCTGTTGTGATTGATGCTGAAACGGGCCGCGTCTACCACGAAGTGAACGCTGACACGCGCAATTACCCTGCCTCCCTGACTAAAATGATGACGCTGTACATGCTGTTTGACGCGATCGAACAGGGTGAAATGACTCTCAAATCGAAACTAAAGGTCTCTGCACGGGCCTCTCGCCAACCCAGCTCAAAAATGTGGCTCGACCCTGGCAGTTATATGACAGCCGAAGACGCCATTCTTGGTCTGGTTGTTCGCTCTGCCAACGACGTCGCTGTCGTCGTCGCCGAGCATCTCGGCAAAACCGAGCGCAAGTTCGCCAAGAAAATGACGAAGAAAGCAAAAGCGATAGGGATGACCCGAACCAATTTCCGTAACGCATCGGGACTACCCAATCGAGGACAACTATCAACCGCCCGCGACATGGCAATCCTCGCTCAACATTTGATGAGCGACTTTCCTGAGTTTTACAGATATTTCGCACGAACAAAGTTTACGTACGAAGGCAAAACGTTTCGTGGTCATAACAAATTTATGAAGCGCTATGCCGGTGCTGACGGTCTCAAGACGGGATACATCAGAGCGTCAGGTTATAATCTCGCCGCCTCTGCAAAACGGGATGATACTCGCCTTATTGGAATTGTCTTTGGCGGCAAGTCAGCTCGTCAAAGGGATAGCCACTTGGCCACGCTAATGGATAAGGGTTTTGTTGAAGCGGCAGAGCATGGCCGCCCACCCTACCCCGCGCGCAAGCCTCTGATGATGGTTGAGGCCGATGGCTCGTTAGTACCAGCCGGCATCACCATTAAGCCTCGTGGAAAACCGGACCCTGAAATCTTACGGGCTGAAGCCTGGGGCATTCAAATTGGCGCCTATTCAATTAGTGATATTGCCCAACAAAAAGCCAACGAAGCAGCTGCCGTCGTAAAAGAAATGTTTGCCGCTGCATTTGGGCGTATCGAGCCCGTGATGGTGAGCGGCAAGCAGCTATATCGGGCTCAGATTATGGGTCTGACTGAAGCGGATACAAGAACGGCGTGCCGACTTATGGAACGCCCCCCTCATCAATGCCTCGTCGTAGCGCCCGAATTTGCCGGCGCAGCCCAGACGAGCACCTCCGGCTGATACCGTAAAACTAGTCGGGCAGTGACACGCCGCTCGCTTCTAATTGAACAGCCAGCGCACCTTTAAGGGCGGCGAGAGATGCCTCGCTATCTGCCTCGCATCGCGCAACTAAGACAGCTTGAGTGTTTGACGCCCTCAGTAGCCACCAACCGCTGTCTTCACTGACACGCACACCGTCGATATCATTCACGTTGGCACCGGCTTCAGTGAGGCGGGCTTTAACCTCCTCTATAACGGCGAACTTTCTGTCATCTGGACAAGGGAACCTGAGTTCTGGCGTGTTTATAGCTTTTGGTATTCGGGCATACCGATCGGCCAAGCTCTCGTCCTGCTGACTTAAGATGGAGAGAAACCGAACAGCCGCGTAAAGGGCATCGTCGAAACCGTAATAGTGATCCGCAAAAAAAATGTGACCGCTCATCTCACCGGCCAGCGGTGCATCCAATTCGTTCATCTTCGCTTTGATCAGCGAATGGCCTGTCTTTGCCATCACAGGCTGTCCGCCCAGTCGCGCAATTTCATCAAACAGCACCTGGCTGGCTTTCACGTCGGCAATGATTGGGGCTCCAGGACGTTCTGCAAGCACGGCTTCACCAAGGATGATCAGAATTTGATCACCCCATAAAATACTACCGTTGCCGTCGATGATACCGATCCGATCGCCGTCACCGTCGAAAGCAAAACCGACATCGGCACCCTCTTCGGCCACCGCGGCCCTAAGCTGTTCCAAATTTTCTGGAACTGTCGGGTCAGGATGATGGTTTGGAAAGGTACCGTCGATGTCGCCGTTGATAACCAGATGCCGACCGGGCAAATCTTTGACGGCGGCCGTAACCACGTCTCCCGCCGCCCCGTTGCCAGGGTCCCATACAACTGAAAGTTCTTTGCCACCCTTAAAGTCGGACAGCACACGTGAAACATAGTTTTCGAATGCGGGCCGATCGGCCACTATGCCATTGCCTTGCGCAAACGCACCCGTCGCAGCACGAGTCCCAAGATTCTTGATCGCATCCCCATAGAACGGCTTCCGGCCAAGCACCATCTTGAAACCGTTGTGGTTCGGGGGGTTGTGTGACCCCGTCACCATGATCCCTGCGTCTGCGCCACTTTCAGCGGCAGCATAATAGAGCATCGGACTTGGTCCGAGCCCAACGCGGTCCACAGCTAAGCCGGTTGATCGAAGCCCTTCGACTAGGGCCGCCTCCATACCTGGAGAACTTTGACGTCCGTCATATCCGACGCAAACCCGGCTGCCTCCGCCCTCAATAACCAAAGTTCCGAACGCGCGACCTAGAGCCGTCGCGTCTTCTTCGTACAGAGTTTCACCTATAATGCCGCGTATATCGTACTCACGCAGAACAGATGGATGAAAGCTTCGGCCTTCTGTCATTGCGATGTGCTCCGTGCCACCGCCGGACGTCCTACGCAATGGTACTCAAACCCCGCCTGCTCAATATCTTTTGGCGAATAAATATTGCGCAGGTCGACAATGATTGGAGCAGACAGTGATGACTTAACACGCGCTAAATCGAGGCTGCGGAATTCATTCCACTCAGTCACGATCGTTAAGACGTCGGCCCCTTCCATAGTCGCATAAGCGTCAGAACAAAAGATGACGTCTGGCATCAGCTTCTTGGCTTCATCCATTCCTTCAGGGTCATAGGCCTGGACGCGCGCACCAGCATCGATCAATGCCGCAACAATCGATAGTGATGGACTATCCCGCATATCATCTGTGTTCGGCTTAAAGGTCAAACCAAGCATAGCAACCGTCTTGTCGTTCACAGATCCGCCACACGCATCGATGATTCGGCGCGCCATAGCAATTTTACGCTTGTCATTCACTTCGACTACGGCCTCAACAATGCGTAACGGTGACTTATACTGTTGAGCAGTTTTCACTA
>JABJAH010000028.1 GCA_018666155.1 Rhodospirillaceae bacterium
AGCCAGTTATTGAACCGGAAAAGGGCGATCGCCGTTTCAAGGATGAGCAGTGGCAGGAGAACGAAGTCTTCGACTTCATCAAGCAATCGTACCTACTAACAGCCCGCTGGATGAATTCAACCGTTAATGATGTGGAGGGTCTTGACGCTCAGACGGCCCGTAAAGTCGATTTTTACACACGACAGTTTGCCGATGCGATTGCGCCGACCAATTTTGCCCTAACCAATCCGGAAGTGCTTCGCGCGACGGCGGAAACTGGCGGTGAAAACCTGATAAATGGCCTCGAGAACATGCTGGCCGACCTTGAGAAGGGCAAAGGCAAGCTACGTATTTCGATGACCGATGAAGACGCTTTCGAGCTGGGCGTCAATGTCGCGCTTACGCCGGGCAAAGTCGTTTTCCAGAACGACCTCATTCAACTGATTCAGTATGAGCCGACAACGGAGCAGCAATACTCCACTCCCCTTCTGATCATGCCGCCGTGGATCAATAAGTATTACATTCTAGATTTGCGCGAGAAGAACTCATTGGTGAAATGGCTCACGGATCAGGGCTACACCACCTTTGTCGTTTCCTGGGTTAACCCCGACGAAACCTTAGCCGACAAGGGCTTTGAAGATTACATGCTCGAAGGCGCGACCGGTGCCATCGAAGCAGTCAAGAAGGCATGCAACGTTAAACAGGTCCATGTCACCGGGTACTGCATTGGCGGCACGCTGCTTTCAGCGACACTCGCCTATCTCAAGGCCAAAGGTGACGACAGCGTAAAATCGGCAAACTTCTTGACCGCGTTGACCGATTTCCGTGAGGTCGGTGATATTCGCGTGTTCATTGATGAAGAGCAGGTCGAAGGTCTTGAGAAACGGATGGACGAAAGCGGAGGCTTCCTCGAGGGCGCCGACATGGCGGCCACGTTTAACATGCTGCGCTCGAATGACCTGATCTGGTCCTTTGTGGTCAACAATTACCTGCTAGGCAAAGACCCCTTCCCATTCGACCTGCTGTATTGGAACGCCGATTCAACGCGCATGCCAAAAGAGATGCACAGCTTCTACCTGCGCAACATGTATCTGGAAAACAATCTTGTGAAACCTGGGGGAATCACTCTGGGTGGCGTGCCGATCGACCTGACAACGGTTGATCTGCCGACCTATATGATCTCGTGCAAAGAGGATCATATTGCCCCCTGGATTTCGACCTACGAAGCGACAAAGCTATTCAAGGGTAAGATTCGCTTCGTATTGTCCGCCTCCGGCCATATTGCCGGCGTCGTTAATCCCCCGGCTGCCGGAAAGTATTGTTTCTGGACCAATACGAAGAACCCAGAATCAGCAGAAGATTGGCTCGCCGATAGCAAAGAGAACCCAGGATCGTGGTGGACTGATTGGGACAAATGGCTCAAGCCCAAGTCCGGCAAGAAGATTGCCGCGCGCGTTCCCGGCAAGGGCGGCCTAAAAGTGATAGAAGATGCGCCCGGCGCATTCTGCAGGGCGCGGCCCGACTAAAGCGCTTTAGGTCAGCGCGCCGCGGATTTTAGCGGACAGCCATTCAGACACGATCACAGTTGCAAGAATGGCGATGAGAATGACCGCAACCCGGGACCAGTCCAGATTGTTGATCGAGGCGCTGAGTTGCAGGCCAATACCCCCTGCCCCGACCAAACCGAGAATCGTTGATTCCCGTATATTGATGTCCCAACGAAACACGGAAATACCGGCGAAGGCAGGCATAATTTGCGGCGCCACGCCATAGGTCAGAACCTGACCAGATGACGCCCCAGTTGCCGTAACAGCCTCGACCGGCGGCACGTCAATTTCTTCGATCGCCTCATACAAAAGTTTGCCACAAAACCCAATCGAACGAAAAGCGATGGCGAGCACACCCGCGAAAACGCCTGGCCCCACGATCACCACCAGCAAGAGCGCCCATATCAACGAGTTTATGGATCGTGACGCGGCAATAACAAACAACGCGATAGGTCGCACCACCGATGTGCTAGGCGTCGTGTTGCGTGCTGCACAAAAAGCCACTGGCACCGATATGATCAGAGCAATAGCCGTGCCAAGAGTCGCGATATTGAACGTATCCCACAGCGGTCGCCACAGTTGGGTGCTGTAGGACCAATCTGGTGGGATCATCCGTGAGCCGAGATCAGCGGCTTCCCGCGGCGCACTCCAAACGAACTCCCAGATTGTTTTGTCCGAGATTAAAGAAAAACATACCGCAACAACTGCAGCGCCGATAAGCCAGGCTAGCCATGCCGCAAAGTCGCCCTTACTCGTTCGCCGACGCCATAGGGGACCGTGATCATCCTTTGAGACAGCCATTACTGCACCGCCTTGCGGATAATACCCGAGGTGTATTCGGCAGCCATAACGATCCCTATGATGATCAACAGAATCGCGGCTGCGGTATCAAACTCGTAGCGATCAAAGGCGGTGTTTAAAGTGGCTCCAATTCCACCTGCGCCCACGATACCGATAATCGCTGACTCTCTAAAATTTATGTCCAGGCGATACACAGCCAAACCAATCGCGCGTGGTCGTACTTGTGGACGAATTGCGTAGTCTAGCCATTGCAGCCAACTTGCCCCGGTTGCGCGAATTGCTTCAGATTGAGAAACGTTGATCGCCTCAATGTCTTCCGCCAAAAGCTTGGCGTAGAAACCAACGGTCGCCATTGTCAGCGTTGCTACACCTGCGAATGGACCAAACCCAAACAGTTTTACAAAGAAGATCGCGATGAGGACTTCGTGGAACGTACGGGACAACGCCATCAAAGATCGGCAAAAGAGATAGATTGGCATTGGCGCAACATTGCGCGCGCCACCAATCGCCACGGGAACAGAAATCAGAACTCCCAGAGCCGTCGCGGCAACAGTCATCCAAAGGCTTTCGAGCAATCCGGATAGAATGGCGTCTCCGCGTGCGAAGAAATCGGGCGGCATAAACCCCGAAAAGAATCTCTCTGCTCTCGGCCAACCTTCGGCCACACGGATCCAGTTGATGTCGAGGGTCCCGATTGCCGCCGCAAGGTAAATACCGAGGCCCAAACCCAGTGCCCAGCGAAGACGCGGATTAGCGATGATTGGTGGTCGACGCCAATAGTTTCGAGCCGGAGCATGAGAGGTCTGCGTCGTTACGGTCACGGTCCGTCTTCCGGCGCAGAGCCCTCTGCATCGCCCTTGCCCGTTGTGGCGTTCCAATCTTCTTCGCCATATATCTGAGTCAGGGCATCTGGAGTTAAACCGTTGGGTGGTCCGTCATAAACCACGCCGCCAGCTTGAAGACCGACTACCCGTTCCGCGAACAACCTGGCAAGCGGCACATCATGAATATTGACCACGGCCGTTAGGCCACGCTCCGTACAAAGTTCGGCAATCAATCGCATAATCTGCCGTGACGTTTTGGGATCAAGACTGGCCGTCGGTTCATCAACCAGAAGCAGATCTGGGTTTTGAATCAATGCTCGCGCTATCCCGACCCGTTGGCGTTGACCACCAGACAACGCATCGGCGCGTTTGTCTTCCATACCCGCAAGGCCAACGCGCTCCAGCAAAGTAAAAGCCGTCGAAATATCTTCCCGGGGAAAGCGACGGAACCAGCTGGCCCAGAACCCGACATAGCCCAGACGACCCGACAGAACATTCTCCATAACTGTCAGACGTTCGACGAGGGCATACTCTTGAAAAATCATTCCCATCCGCCGACGCATGCGGCGCAGTTTGCCACTGCCCATTTCTGTAACATTCCGGTCGCCAACGAGAACAGAACCGCTGGTCGGTTCGACCAGTCGGTTAACACAACGAATAAGAGTACTCTTGCCCGCGCCGGAGGGGCCGATCAGGGCCATCACCTGCCCCTCAGGGACCTCAAGTGACACGTCATCGAGTGCCAGATCTCCCGTGGGATAGCGTTTGGTCAAATGGCTGAGAGTCAACGTCGGCATAGTCGCTTTTCACTCCAACCCACAGGCCATAATGGCCGCACTCAACGGCAGTCGTAACTCACATCATTGGCGGAATCGACGGTGCGAATGATCTGCCAGTCAGTCTTATACCCAATCGATACAAATCCATCATCTTCCGCGAACTCGTCCGACAAACCCGATTCTGCCCAGGGAAACGTGAAGAAGGCTTGCCTTACCTGAGCAGCGATCAACGGATGAAGGTTGTAGGCATGGCCATATGCAGTCGTCGGAAACGTTTGCGATTTATAAATTGAACGTAATGCCGTGTGATCAACAGCATCACGATCGATCATCCGCGCCAATACGCTGTTCGCGACGGCAGCGGCCTCGTAGTCGCCATTAGCGACACCAAGAATAGAGTTATCGTGTTTTCCGGAGAAGGAAGTCTTGAAGTCCTGATCGGCAATGAGGCCGAATTCGGCCTTAAGAATTGCGGACGGCGCTTTAAAGCCGGAATTTGATGTTGGAGTCGTAAACGCCAACGTCTTGCCCTTTATGTCAGTGGGCACCTGTAAGTTCGAGGCCGCCGGAACAATGATTTCCATCTCATAACCGTAGGAGCCATCTTCAGCGGCCATCATCGCAAACGGAACAAAACCCGCGCAGTTGACAGCGATAGGAGTCCCACCGGTATTTATGCCTGCAATGTGGAGTCGGCCCGATCTCATCGCCTCATACTGAGCCGCGTAGGATTGCACGGGGAAGAAGATCACCCGTTTCCCCGTTATCATCTCAAGGTGATCGATAAACCCGTCCCAGACCTTTTCATAGACAGCGGGGTCTTCGACCGGTGTGTATGAAAAGATAAGCGCTGCAGGATCTAGCCAGTCTGATTGGTCGATTGGCAGGTCGGCGACCAAATCTTGGTCTCGGTCACAGTAGCGTGAATCGAGAGTGCCACTTTGGCATGCGGTCTCCGCGTCAGCATTAGAATTTGCCGACATCAGGAAAGCCACACATAAAGCTGTGGTGATCATTCTCATTCCGACAACCATCATCCCGAAACCAAGTCGCGATAACTCTGCCCCAAATCCACATAACGCTGTATTTGGTCAGGAAAACTTGCCGCTTCTTCAGGTGTAACATCCCGAATAAATTTCGCAGGTGTTCCAGCCCATAGCTGCCCCGCAATCACACGCTTACCTGGAGCAATCAGAGCTCCGGCCGCGATCATAGCGCCTTTCTCAACGACCGCTCCATCCATGACCGTTGCCGACATTCCGACGAAGCAGCCGTCTTCTAAGGTGCAGGCATGAATCATAGCCATGTGGCCGATCAAGACATCGGTCCCGATGATAGTGGGATGATCTTTGGATGAAACATGCACAACCGTTCCGTCTTGAATATTGGTTCTCTCACCAACACGGATGTAATTAACGTCGCCGCGGAGCACCACATTGAACCAGATACTCGCCTTCGCGCCAATTTGGGTGTCTCCAACAATCGTCGCACTCGGCGCAACAAATGCGTCTGGTGCGATGACTGGGTAGACACCGTTCCAAGGCAGGATAACTGGCGACTGAGGGCTGCTCATAACGAATACACACTTAGCTCGCGCACGAGCCGTACCAAATTTCTAGACCCGAGAATTAGTTACACCACCTTGCTGAACTCTGAAACCGAACCAGCCATTCATCATCGACCCGCTGTCCAATCTCGCAGCCTTTCGGCCACGGTTTCAAGAAAGCCCTCATCCGCATTGATTTTTCTGCGCAACAGTTTTGCCGACGCGTACCAAGGAGAATCCTTTCGATCAACAAACCAATACCACATACTACCCAGACCGAGTGGCGGAATTAATACCCAAACCTCTTGTCCGATCGCTCCAGATACATGCGCGGTCGTGTTAGACACCGTAATCACAAGGTCCAAGGCCGCGCATTGATCTGCCATTGGGGCCACGAGGCCATCAGGGTCGATTGAATGGTCATTTATAAACGTTGCTCCGCATTGTGTTGCGAGTTCATTCAAATCATCTCGACCCTCGCCGTATTGTAAGTTTACGAATGACACTCCTGGCGTCTGAAGAACCGGTTTCCAGTTTTCTATTGCGATACCTTTCTGCCTGGCTGATATCGCCTTCGGACTGCCCCATGACAAACCAACAAGCGGCATCCCATCAGACTCTGTCGCATATTTCGATTTAAGCGCAGCGACATTAGAAGAATTTGGAACCAAATACGCTGGGCCAGCAGGCTTGATCGGTTTACCAGCGCCGCGATATGCGAGGAGGTCAAGAATGGGCACTTGCACGTGAGGCGCCTGCGCCGCGATCACGTTGCTCGCAGGTGTTTCTTCGGGAACAACGTTCACATCTGGAAAAGATTGGGCAAATAAGTCTGCCAACCTGGGATCACATTCAAATATTACCTGGTCAGCTTCTTCAGTTAGGTCGCGTATAAGCGACGCACACATGATCGCCTCCCCGAGACCGAGTTCACTCCAAATGAGAATACGTTTCCCAGTTAATTCTTCTCCCATCCAACTTGGAATCTCCGCGTGCCTGTTCGAGGGCCTTCCCCAACGGCGCGCCCGTCGCATCCCATAGTCTTCCCAGCCCTCACTTATGCGCCCCTGAAGCATCCTTATAAGTCCGCGATTGACCCTGGCGTCCGCTACGTTAGGGGTCAACTCGACCATCTTGTCGAACGCTGCATATGCGGCTTCTAGCACGCCTTGGCATAGAGCGAGCCGCGCCATGCTGTTCAATAGCTCGAGGTTTTCCGGATCAAGGCCATGGGCTACTTCGATATCTGCCCTGGCGGCGCTATATAACCCCATGTCCGATGCCGCCACTGCCCTCCCGGCTAGAGCGGAAATAAAGTGAGGCTGCAGGCTCAGCGCTTGAGTAAACGCATCGTGCGCCTCTTCCCAGCGCCCCATCGCCTGAAGGGTAACGCCAAGATTACTCAAATATTCCGGTCGGTCAGGCTTTAGAACGTGGGACCGTCGAAATTCCGCCTCTGCCTCAACCGTTCGACGTTGGTCGAGCATAATCAGCCCCAGTGTATTCGCGAGCTGGGTGCTTTGAGGATTCTTAGCACAGCCGAAACGAGCGATTTCCTCCGCCTTTCCCCACTTCTTAATCCCCCGCGCTATGAGCGCAAGAAAGTTAAGGGCTTCAGGCTGTGTCGGTTCACTGGCAATAATTTGATCGCATGCCGCTTTTGCCGCTTGCACATCTCCGGCTCCAAATTTTTCGCCAGCGACGAGCAATAAATCGGCGGTGCTTTTTAGCGCCTCGTTCATCTATGCTCCGCGAGCCAAATTTGAAGTGCCAATAGCATCAAGCCAAAAACGTTTGCGCGTAAAGTTTAATGCCGCTCAGGCGAAAGGCCCCACTCTTCTGCAAGCGGAACATTAGAAACCTAATCGGCGCGTCTGGATTAGAATTATAGAACGCGAGCGGCGCACCATTTGCCCCAAATTCTCGACCATCATGACGGTAGATCAAATCGAATTCCTTCTTATTGATTCCACCAAACACCTCTAGAGATAAAACTGCACCGGAGGAGTCTGCGATGGAGCGAAATATTTCCAGTCGATCCAACAACGCACCGAACCCAATATCGACGATTACCCATGGCTGGTCGTCTACTTTGGTATGGAATATGTCGCCATCCAAACGGCGCATAATTGATACGGGCGATACATCTTGAGCATTAGAACTCAGACCGACAATTTTCGCCTGGTTTGCAATGTCTCCGGGCCCAGGTGGGGTATCAAGTTTAAGTAAGCCAACCTCGAAATAGTCAATACTAGGATCGGGAAATGACGATTTAGCATCGTTGAACGCCTCAATGGCAAGACCAAGACCTTCAAAATCTAGGTGACAACCATCGTCAATATACTTCTGCATTGTCGTTAGGACCGGCGTAACCATTTTGTCAAAGACACTGATGAAATAGACTCCTGCGCTGCGTTCGCTGCCCTGTTGCAGTAAAGTGCTGAGTTCCCGCGTCGCGCTATTGCGCTCAACCTCAGATCCGACGTTAGGAAAATTCTCATCCCAGTTTTGCGCAGCCGGCGTCGTAGCGATGGGCCCCCATAGAATGATCGGAACGTCCGTTACTTTCCGAAGTTCATCTACGAAAGCTAAATACCTCTCAGCAATTTGAGAGCAAACTTCACGGATGCTTATTTTCTTTCTTGCAGCACGCTTAACAACCTGCGTTCTGCAATCGATCTCACCGAAGCTCAGCATGATTGCGGACGTATTCTCGCTAGAGACATCCGGATGACGGATGATTTCTGCACCCCATTTGCCCAATAAGGACTCATCAGACATAAGGTTGTAGGCGAGCGCTGGCCCTAGATAATTGACCTTAACGGCCGGAAAAGCTGGCGTGCCCTGTAACGCAGAAACGACGCTCCCGCCCCATATATGTGCGTGGGAATCTCCGAATACGATAAGCATCGGCTAGGCCTTCCCTTCCCTAACGTCGATCAACGGCGAGTCACGATACGCACGATCTAAACAAAAACTATGAACCCCGCCAATCGTATTTCGAGGCGCGGTCCGACACACTCCGATAGAGAATACGGTAGCTTCAGCCAAATGCAAAAGGGGCGCCGCTGAAAACGACGCCCCTTCGCAATACGAATACGACCGATTTAACGCTTCGAGAACTGGAAGCTCCGGCGAGCCTTGCGGCGTCCATACTTTTTCCGCTCAACCACGCGAGAATCGCGGGTTAGGAAGCCGCCCTTCTTAAGGGCCGGACGCAGATCCGGCTCAAATAGGGTTAAGGCTTGAGAAATACCGTGGCGAAGTGCGCCCGCTTGACCGGACAGGCCGCCGCCCGAGACGGTGCAAAAAACATCAAACTGGTTTTCACGATTAGACACTTCGAAGGGCTGATTGATCAGCATGCGCAGCACGGGACGTGGGAAATAGTTTTCCAGCTCACGGCTATTCACAGTGATCTTGCCGGTTCCCGGCTTAATCCAAACGCGGGCAACAGCGTCTTTACGGCGACCCGTCGCATAGGAACGACCGAGCTCATCTATTTTCTTTTCTCTGGGTGCCGCAACTTCCGTTACGACTTCTTTGAGATCTTCGAGCGAGGTTGTGGTGTCCGCCATGTGTTAGGCGCTCCTCTTGTTCTTTGAATTACGGGCAGCAATATCGAGCACTTCAGGCTTTTGCGCCTCATGTGGATGCTCAGCGCCGGCGTAAATCTTCAATTTCTTAAACTGATCCCGAGCCAGAGGGCCCTTAGGCATCATCCGCAGCACCGCCTTTTCGACGACACGCTCAGGAAACTTACCACTCAAAATTTGGCCAGCTGTGCGATTCTTAATCCCACCCGGATAACCGGTATGCCAATAGTAAGTTTTGTTCGCGACTTTGTTTCCAGTCAAACGAACCTTCGCCGCATTAATCACGACGACATGATCGCCGGTATCAATGTGCGGGGTGAACATAGTTTTGTGTTTTCCGCGCAGGATGTCGGCGATCTCGACGGCCATACGACCAAGTACGAGGTCTTCAGCGTCAATGATGTACCACTTGCGCACTACGTCACTGGGACGGGCAGAATAGGTCTTCATGAGTTTCCTCTTGGATCTCTTTATATTGAGCTACCGCAGCTCGACCGCAGAATCCAAACCCAACGGCTGGACCGCAACGGAAGACGCTGTTTATTTAAGCCCTGACTGGAAGTCAACGCCAAAAACGCTGCAAAAACAGTTATTTGCGAGTACGGTAATATAATACCATATTTTAGCTAGCGATTACTTGTATGGGATCGCAATCGGCCAATCCAGCGACCGACACTCGGTTATGCTGGGGGGAAATGGGGCGAGTGATGGGGATTGAACCCACGACCTCCTGAACCACAATCAGGCGCTCTAACCAACTGAGCTACACCCGCCATACCGGCGCGTCGTCTAAACCCTATTAAAATGGCAGTCAAGAAAACGAAACGAGGACGACCCCATTCATACACTAATCATCGAGATACTATGCCTATTTATTGGGCACGTTGCTCTGGATGTAAGCAAGTATTCTCGGCACGTTGAGAAGCCAGAACCGCCCTAATCATTTGATTTATATATATCTTTTCTCGGGCATGATGGTTGGCACGGGAATTGAAAAGAGAGAATTAGTACTACGCTGCCACACGGGCCTCCAGATAGCAGAAAATTGGTCTATCCAAGGCGCCAGGACACGAGCAAAATATTATGGGTATGAAGAAAATCGAGGCCATCATTAAGCCGTTCAAGCTTGATGAGGTGAAGGAAGCCTTACATGACGTTGGGCTACAAGGCATAACGGTTACTGAAGCTAAGGGTTTTGGCCGGCAGAAAGGCCATACAGAACTCTATCGCGGCGCCGAATACGTGGTCGATTTCCTGCCAAAAGTTAAAATCGAACTGGTGTTGGATGACGGTTTGGTTGATCGTGCGATTGAAGCGATCCAGCAAGCGGCCCACACAGGCCGCATCGGGGATGGCAAAATTTTTGTGTACTCAATTGAGGATGCGATACGCATCCGCACAGGCGAACGAGGCACCGAGGCGGTATAAAACTAGCTCTATACCAAAGAGAACAGTCTCTAAAAACTACTCTTGTAAGGATGGGAAAAAATATGTCGGACGCAAAAACAGTTCTAAAGATGATCGAGGAGAACGACGTTAAGTATGTCGACTTCCGATTTACTAACCCTGCCGGAAAGTGGCAGCACACCGCTCAGCACGTCTGCACCGTAGACGAAGAAATGCTGGAAGAAGGCATCATGTTTGATGGCTCTTCGATCCAAGGCTGGAAAAGCATCAACGAATCAGACATGACATTGATGCCGGATTTGTCGACCGCGACGATGGACCCATTCACGGCTCAGTCGCAGTTGATTTTATTCTGCGACGTTGTCGAACCATCTACCGGGCAACCCTACAATCGCTGCCCGCGCTCGGTCGCCAAGGGCGCACTCGCCTACATGCAGTCCAGCGGTATCGCTGACGTTGCCTACTTTGGGCCAGAAGCCGAATTTTTTGTGTTCGACGACGTTCGGTTCTCCACCCAGCAAAACATGATGGGTTACCAGATTGATGGCGAAGAAGGCCCCTACAACAGTTGGCGCGGTTATGACGAAGGCAATTACGGCCATCGTCCAAAGGATAAGGGCGGTTACTTCCCTGTCCCTCCCGTCGACAGTGGCACTGACCTGCGCGCCGAGATGGTTTCCGTGATGGACGAAATGGGCCTGGAGATGGAAAAGCATCACCACGAAGTCGCGCC
>JABJAH010000029.1 GCA_018666155.1 Rhodospirillaceae bacterium
AGGCCAAGGTCAGGGGAGGAGTTAATGTAATTAGAATATACAGACAGGCATGACCGCACAGTGATCCAGATCACTCGAGCCGTGCATTATTAACGGCAGAAAGAAATCAACACATCTGGAACAATCTAGATGTAATTCTGGACCACGGGGCTGTGTTACGGACTAAGTATATAATCGCCGTCTCGATTAACGTAAACTTAAAGGGCTTGATGAATGGATGACAGCACGCGCGAGTTGGTGGCCTGCAATGTTCAGGCAACACCGGCATTAACGCGCCGTATCCGAAAGGCAGTACTCGCTGAACAAAATGGCCAAGACCCACACGCTGCCCTGATGGTCGCGGCTGGTCATGATCCAGACGAGTTGGGCGATCTTCGATCACGGGTAAATGACCTGACAAGCGAAGCTCGGGACAACGAACAAAGGCTGGCGGCGTTTACAGCCAAAGCGGAAGGGTACGCTATTGATCTATTGGAAGTTCGCAAACAATTAGGCGAAAGAGATAAGACTTTAGAAAACTTGCGTCGGGACCAGAAATTAATATTCGAGCGTATAGCCACCATGGAGGACCGTCTCCGACAGTCGGTGAATACAAAAAATCTGCCACCTGATATCGCGGATAATCTGCGATCTATATCGCAAGCTATTCGCGGCGGCGGCGACCCACGGTCAGCTTTTCTAACTGCCGCTAAATATGATCGCGCTGCAGTCGACGACGCGCTCTCATCTGTTGACGGCCTTAAAACGGTCAACGCGAATTTAGAACGTCAGGTCGCCCCGCTTAACGCTGCGCTCAAGATAGGCGGTCTGAAGGCATGGGTTGTCCGGCAGGCGTTGGGCCTTTGAGGCCGAGGCGGTCGCGGCAGGTTGGCGCAGGTCGAAACGATAACCATCAAACCCGATTTGAAAACCGGTCAAACGCCGTAATCTTCACAACAGGAATATCAGCATCCCGTTGGAAAATATCCTTGCGAAGATAAGATAGCTCTTCGTCCAAACCGTCCTCAAGAACGTCTCGATACCAAGACCGGCGTCCCCCGTCGTTCCCGTCGCTCCACCTGTACCCGCGTCCTTTAAGGATGTTGACGTTCCCCCTGAATCTTGATCCATTTTAAGGTTAGTGTTTTCGATCACGAAACGGAGACACAAAATGAAGAGCAGATTTTCAGACGAACAGATTATCGGTATTTTGAAGGAGCACGAGGTTGGCGTTACGGTGAAGGAGCTCTGCCGTAAATACGGGATGTCAGACGCCACCTATTATAAATGGAAGGCCAAATACTCGGGCCTGGAGATCAATGAAGCCCGCCGTTTGCGGTCGCTTGAGGACGAGAACCGGCGCTTGAAGAAACTGGTTGCCGATTTATCGTTAGACAAGATGGCGCTGGAGGAGGTGCTAAAAAAGATATGAGCCCCAGGGACCAGCGCCACGCGGTGGAGGTCTGCAAGGAATTGGGGCTGAGTGAACGTCGATCTTGTCGATTGACGGGCGTTTCGCGCTCGACGATCCGGTACAAATCCGTGCGTCCTGCTGAGACGGTGATCCGTCAGCGTTTGCACGACCTTTCGGATCGCCATCGCCGCTTTGGCCATCCGCGCCTGCATGTTTTGCTGCGCCGGGAGGGTTTCGTCATCAATCACAAGAAGAGCCATCGGCTCTATGTGGAAGAACATTTGCAAGTCCGCAAGCGCAAGAAACGACGTCGTTGCGCGATCATGCGCAAGCCGCTGGTCCTGCCGTCACGGCCCGGTCAACGCTGGAGCATGGACTTTATGAGCGATCAGCTTTCCAGCGGTCGGCGTATCCGGTTGTTCAACGTGATCGATGACTTTACCCGGCAGTGTCTGGCCATCGTCGTGGATGTCTCAATCAACGGCCACCGGGTTGCCAGAGAGCTGAGCCGTCTCATCGATCTGAACGGTCGACCTGAGTTCATCGTTTGCGATAACGGCACGGAATATACATCGCTGGTGATGTTTGATTGGGCGCAGCGCAGCGGCGTCGGCTTGCAGTTCATCCAACCCGGCAAGCCCAGTCAGAATGGTTTCTGTGAATCGTTCAATGGACGGGTGCGCGATGAATGTTTGAACGAAAGCCTGTTTTCAAGTTTACGCGAAGCGCAGGAAATCACCGCCAAATGGAGAAACGCATACAACACTGAAAGACCACACTCGGCCCTGAACTGGGCCACGCCAAACGAGTTCGAAAAATCCTGTTCCAGATTAACCCGGAACAGATTGGACAAGGTCGCATGAGCCTGTCATGCATGAATCACTAACTTCTCAGTGGCGCCAAGTTGGGGGGAACGTCAATCGCGCCAAAGTACGGCAGTAGATGAAACGACGCCCAATGAGTCGTGGCGCGACGTCCCTGGAGAAGCCCCGCCGCGCCGCAAATAAGCGCGCCAGTGCACACCGAAAAGATGCTATGCGCACCTGCGGCCTGGCGTCTGATCCAGTCGAGCACTTCCGTATCGTCCATCACCGTTTCCTGGCCAAAGCCGCCTGGCACATGAAGCACGTCGAGTTGGGGGGCGTCTGCAATGGAAGCGTCCGGCGTCAGCCT
>JABJAH010000030.1 GCA_018666155.1 Rhodospirillaceae bacterium
AGACGGCTGTTATTCTCGACACCATTATCAACCAGAAAAAAATTAACGACGCTGCGAAGGATGATTCAGAGAAGCTCTACTGTGTCTACGTCGCTGTTGGTCAAAAGCGTTCAACCGTTGCCCAAGTTGTGAAGACTTTGGCTGACCACGGCGCGCTTGAGTACACCTGTATCGTTGCAGCCACTGCGTCAGACCCAGCACCGATGCAGTTCTTGGCCCCTTATTCCGGCTGCACAATCGGCGAATGGTTCCGCGACAACGGCAAGCACGCGGTTATTTTCTATGATGATTTGACCAAACAAGCGGTCGCTTATCGTCAGATGTCTCTTCTGCTACGTCGCCCACCGGGTCGTGAAGCGTTCCCAGGGGACGTGTTTTATCTTCACTCACGGCTGCTGGAACGCGCCGCGAAGATGAACGCCGAAAACGGTTCTGGCTCGCTGACCGCATTGCCGGTTGTGGAGACCCAAGCTAATGATGTGTCGGCGTACATTCCGACCAACGTGATTTCGATCACCGATGGGCAAATTTTCCTTGAAACCGAATTGTTCTACCAAGGCATTCGGCCTGCGGTGAACGTCGGTCTGTCGGTATCTCGTGTGGGGTCTGCCGCTCAAACTAAGGCAATGAAATCGGTTTCTGGCGGCATCAAGCTTGATTTGGCTCAGTATCGTGAAATGGCTGCGTTTGCGCAGTTTGCGTCTGACCTTGACCCAGCCACCCAGAAGCTGCTGGCTCGTGGTGTGCGTTTGACCGAGTTATTGAAGCAAGATCAGTACGTGCCGATGCCATTCGAAGACCAGGTCATTTCTATCTACGCTGGTACCAAGGGTTACCTCGATGCCATCGAAGTGGGTGACGTGCAGCGCTTCGAGAAATCCTTGATCGGTGCAGTTAAAGATAAGGCTCCGGGTATTCTGGACAAAATCCGGACTGAGAAGGCTGTGAGCAAAGACACCGAGGCAGAGCTGAAGAGCTTCCTGGATGATTTTGCCAAGGCGTTTAGCTGAGACTTAGGACCGGATAGGGAAAGGCCCGCGTTATGGCAAGCCTGAAGGATCTGAGGATACGCATCACCTCGGTCCAATCGACCAAAAAGATTACGTCCGCGATGAAGATGGTCGCCGCATCCAAGCTGCGCCGTGCGCAAGAGGCTGCGGAGCAAGCCCGCCCCTATGCCCAGCGCATGGAGAGCATGCTCGGCAATCTTGCTGCCGGGGCTGTTGGTCAAGATGGCGAATCAGACCTTCTATCTGGAACCGGAAAAGACGACTCTTATCTCATCATTGTCATGACGGCAAACCGTGGGCTGTGTGGTGGTTTCAACACCAACATTATCCGTAGTGCCCGGCAAATGATTCGCGATCTTCAAGCCCAGGGTAAGAGCTTCAAGATTTTTACCGTTGGTAGTAAGTGTCGCGACAATATGAAGCGCGAATTCGCAGACCATATGGTTGGTCACTTCGATGAGTTTGGCCGCACCGGTTCGTCTTTCGCTGAAGCGGAACACGTTGGCCAGTCTGTCATGGCGATGTTTGCAGCCGGTGACTTTGACGTTTGTACGCTGATTTACGCCAACTTCGTGTCGGCGATGACTCAGAACGTGACGCGCCAACAGGTGATCCCGTTCCCCGTTCCCGAAGTAGACGCGGGTGACGATGCCGCAACGGGTGGTGGTTATGAATACGAGCCATCAGACACGGAAATCTTGACCGACCTGCTTCCAAGAAATCTGGCAATTCAGATTTTCCGCGCACTGCTCGAAAACGGCGCGTCTGAGCAAGGGGCACGTATGTCAGCGATGGACAGTGCAACCCGCAACGCCGGCGACATGATCGACACACTGAAAATGACGTACAACCGTACACGTCAGGCTCAAATTACAACTGAATTGATTGAAATCATTTCCGGAGCTGAGGCCATCTAAGGCAGCACGGAATTTACGAAAGCGAACGAAAGCGTTCGAGAGGAGCAAGAAAATGGCGACCAACAGCACAGGCACCATTGCCCAAGTCACAGGGGCTGTCGTTGATGTGAAGTTCGATGGCGAACTGCCCAACATTCTAAACGCGTTGCATGCAGAGAACATGGGTAAGCGGCTGGTTCTAGAAGTGTCACAGCACTTGGGAGAAAGCACCGTGCGCTGTATCGCCATGGACGCGACCGAAGGTTTGGTCCGTGGTCAGGAAGTTACGGATAGCGGCGCCCCCATTCGTATGCCTGTGGGTCCAGGCACATTGGGTCGTATTATGAATGTGGTTGGTGAGCCGGTTGATGAGCGAGGCCCGGTTGATGCCAAAGACTATTTCCCTATTCACCGTCCAGCTCCAGCCTTTGTTGAGCAGGCGACAGAAACCGAAATTCTCGTCACCGGCATTAAGGTTATCGATCTGCTCGCGCCTTACACCAAGGGCGGTAAGGTCGGCCTGTTCGGTGGTGCTGGTGTGGGTAAGACCGTTCTTATTCAAGAATTGATCAATAATGTGGCCAAGGGTCACGGTGGGTATTCCGTATTCGCCGGTGTTGGAGAGCGGACCCGTGAGGGGAACGACCTTTATCACGAGATGATCGAGTCCGGCATTATTGACTTGGAAGGCGAAAGCCGTGTGTCTCTGGTGTTCGGTCAGATGAACGAACCACCAGGTGCCCGTGCTCGTGTCGCGTTGTCCGCTTTGACGCAGGCTGAGTATTTCCGCGACGAAGAAGGCAAAGACGTGTTGCTGTTCGTCGATAATATTTTCCGCTTCACTCAGGCTGGTTCAGAAGTGTCTGCGCTTCTTGGGCGTATCCCATCTGCCGTGGGCTATCAGCCGACATTGGCAACGGATATGGGCGCTCTGCAAGAACGTATTACTTCCACCAAAAAAGGCTCGATCACATCTGTGCAGGCCGTGTACGTGCCTGCCGATGATTTGACTGACCCTGCACCAGCCACATCATTTGCTCACTTGGATGCGACAACCGTTCTATCGCGTGCCATCTCTGAGCTCGGCATTTACCCCGCCGTTGATCCGCTTGATTCAACGTCACGTGCTCTTGATCCGCTTATCGTTGGGGACGAGCACTACAACACGGCGCGTGAAGTGCAGCGTGTTCTGCAAACCTACAAGGGGCTGCAAGACATCATCGCCATTTTGGGCATGGACGAGTTGTCCGAAGAAGACAAGTTGGTCGTGGCGCGTGCGCGTAAAATTCAACGCTTCTTGTCACAGCCCTTCTTCGTGGCTGAAATCTTTACCGGCTCACCTGGCGTGTTCGTTAGCCTCGAAGACACCATTAAGGCCTTCAAGGGCATTGTCGACGGCGACTACGATCACTTGCCAGAGCAAGCGTTCTACATGGTTGGCACCATTGAGGACGCCGTTGCCAAGGGCAAGAAAATGGCCGAAGCGGCCTAAGCCGGAACTGAGACAGGAACGCACCCGTCATGGCGGATACACTTCAATTGGAACTTGTGTCACCAGCAAAACTGCTGATGTCGGAATCCGTCGGTATGGTCGTGGTGCCTGGTATCGAGGGTTACTTTGGTGTGCTGCCCGATCACATGCCGTTGCTTTCGACATTGCGCCCAGGTGTTGTGTCTGTGCATGACGGTGTGACCGATGCGCCGGCTAAGCAGTTTTTTGTCGATGGTGGTTTTGCAGAAGTGAACCCCGAAGGTTGCACCTTGTTAGTCGACGAAGCGATCGCGATTGATGAGATAACGGCTGACAATATTGCGGAGCGCCGCTCCGCTGCTGAAGAGCTTATCCAGTCTGCTGAGACAGACGGAGATCGCGCCGCGGCTGAAAAAGCCCTCTTCATTGTTGAAGAAATGGCGCGGGCCATGGCAGAGGCTGCGGCTTAAAAGCCACTCCTCGGCGCCCCAAAAGCGCGCTACCCCATGCGTTGTCGTGAGTGATCGCGATCAAGGGTCGAAAAAATAGACCGCACCCCGTTGCACAATAATTAGGCCGCAGGTCCGACGTGATCTGAAAAGGCATCAACGACCTGCCAGTATAGGTCTTGTTTGAACTCAACGATGAGCTCCGGAATCGTCCTGAAATTAGCCCATTTCCATTCTGAGAATTCGGGGTGTTCCGTATCCAAGTTGATTTCATCGTCTGTGCCCGTGAATCGCATGAGATACCATTTCTGTTCTTGGCCGCGATATTTGCCTTTCCACATTTTTGCCTGAAGATCGGACGGCAAGTCGTAGCGGAGCCAGTCATTGGTTTCTGCGATCAGCGTTGCGCTTGTGACCCCTGTCTCTTCTTCGAGTTCACGGCTGGCGGCGGCGTAAGGATCTTCACCCTTATCAATTCCGCCCTGGGGCATTTGCCAAGCGGGCTCTGTGGTGTCGATGCGCTGGGCAACGAACACCTTTCCAACATCGTTTAAAAGGACAA
>JABJAH010000031.1 GCA_018666155.1 Rhodospirillaceae bacterium
CTTTGACGTCCGTCATATCCGACGCAAACCCGGCGACCTCCGCCCTCAATAACCAAAGTTCCGAACGCGCACCCTAAAGCCGTCGCGTCTTCTTCGTACAGAGTTTCACCTATAATGCCGCGTATATCGTACTCACGCAGAACAGATGGATGAAAGCTTCGGCCTTCTGTCATTGCGATGTGCTCCGTGCCATCGCCGGACGTCCTACGCAATGGTATTCAAACCCCGCCTGTTCAATATCATTTGGTGAATAGATATTGCGGAGGTCGACAATGATTGGGGTGGACAGTGACGCCTTAACACGCGCCAAATCGAGACTGCGGAATTCGTTCCACTCAGTCACGATCGCTAAGACGTCGGCCCCCTCCATGGTCGCATAAGCGTCAGTACAAAAGATGACGTCAGGCATCAGCTTCTTGGCTTCATCCATACCTTCAGGGTCATACGCCTGGACGCGCGCACCAGCGTCGATCAATGCCGCAACAATCGATAGCGATGGACTGTCCCGCATATCATCTGTGTTCGGCTTAAAGGTCAAACCAAGCATAGCAACCGTCTTGCCGTTCACAGATCCGCCACACGCATCGATGATTCGGCGCGCCATAGCAGTTTTACGCTTGTCATTCACATCGACTACGGCCTCAACAATGCGTAACGGTGACTTATACTGTTGAGCAGTTTTCACTAACGCGAGAGTGTCCTTCGGGAAACATGAACCGCCATACCCCGGACCGGCGTGTAGAAATTTCTTGCCGATGCGGCCATCGAGCCCGATGCCTTTTGCGACGTCATGGACGTCAGCACCAACTTGCTCGCAAAGATCAGCGATCTCATTGATAAATGTGATCTTAGTCGCGAGGAATGTATTGGCCGCGTATTTAATGAGCTCAGACGTTTCGATTGCGGTGAACAGAATCGGTGTCTCGATCAAATACAAAACCCGATAGAGCTGACGCATAACCTCTTTGGCACGGTCCGTCTCTGCACCAATAACAACGCGGTCGGGCCTCATAAAATCGTTGATTGCCGACCCTTCGCGCAAGAATTCCGGATTTGACGCTACGTCAAATTCAGCATCGGGTCGCGTCTTTGTAATGATGCGCTCCACTTCGCGGCCCGTGCCAACTGGAACAGTCGATTTCGTCACGATCACCGTATACTCGTCTATGGCCTGCGCTATCTCTTCCGCAGCCGCGTAAACGTAGGAGAGATCAGCATGACCATCGCCTCTTCTACTAGGTGTTCCCACCGCAATAAAAACGGCATCTGCTTGCTTAACTGCAGTATTGAGATCAGTTGAAAAAGTTAGTCTGCCGGCAGCGGCATTTGACTTTACCAGTTGATCAAGACCGGGCTCGAAAATAGGAATCTCACCTTGCTGAAGTCGCGTAATCTTGTCAGCGTCTTTGTCGACGCAAGTAACTTCTACCCCAAACTCCGAGAAGCACGCTCCAGAGACCAAGCCGACATAACCGGTTCCGATCATTGCAATACGCATAGCTGCGATGGTCCTTATCTATGAATTCTTAGGCGAGAAGCTGAGTGATGGCTGTTCGTACGCGATCCGCCATCTCTGGGCGCTTGAGCGCAAACGCAATATTTGCCGTGAGAAATCCAACTTTATCGCCACAGTCGAACCGTTCACCCTCAAACCGAACACCATGAAACGGCAACGTGTCGGTGGTCGCATCTATCGCATCGGTGAGCTGTATTTCGCCCCCCGCACCGGTCAATTGTTTATCTAAATAGGTGAAGACGGCGGGATCCAAAATGTATCGCCCGATGTTCGCAAGCAAGGAAGGGGCATCCTCGGGATTGGGCTTTTCCACCATACCCCGGGCCTTGGCTACTCTGCCATCATCTGATTCTACGTCTAGTATCCCGTACCGATTGGTATGCTCAGCCGGCACTTCGGTTACGGCCACCAAGTTGCCGCCAACGTCAGCGTGAACATCCAAAAGCTGCTTAAGGCCGGGTGGCGTGGACATCAGCAGTTCATCGGGCAGCAACACGGCAAAGGGTTCGTCACCAATGAACTCGCGCGCGCACCATACCGCATGGCCAAGCCCGAGCGGCACTTGCTGGCGAACCGAAAACACCTTCCCGGGATCGGGCATAGCATCGAGCAACGATTCTAGTTCTTGCTCTTTCCCACGGCTGCCAAGTAGTTCTTCAAGCTCCGGCGCATGATCAAAGTGATCCACTAGAACGGATTTGCCACGACCGGTAACAAAAACGAAATACTCGATCCCAGCTGCCGCAGCCTCTTCAACAGCGTATTGGATCAGAGGCTTATCAACGACCGGGAGCATTTCCTTGGCCATGACTTTGGTGGCCGGCAAGAACCGGGTTCCGAGACCAGCGACCGGGAAAATGGCCTTTCGAACACGCCTCGCCATACCCGTGCCCCCTATGACACTTTTGTTAAGAAAACCGCAGAATTCTGCAGCCCTAAGACGGCCACCACTGCTCGATTTGTGCCACGCGTGGCCGTGTGTGGCAACACCGATCCGCCACGCAATCTCAATCGTTCAACAGAAGATCCTTGGCCTCGTTTATTTTAGCCGCGAGGTAGGCAGACCCACCACGATCAGGGTGAACCTTACTCATCAGCTGTCGATAGGCATTCTTAATCGCTTTTCGGTCGGCATCAGGTTCAAGCCCTAGAACACGATAGGCTTCAGCACGGGTCATAGGGCCCGATCGTGAACCGCCACCACTGTCTGCTTGCGTGTCCTCTTGATCACCTAAATCATCCCGCCAACCAACGTGGGCGCGATCAAGATAGGCGTCGAGAAGCCCAAGCGAATCTGCATCGCTATGAATTTCCTTCCTAAAGAGAAGCAAGTCTTCAAAAGGCATCGCAGAAAGGACACGTCCTTGAAAGGAGCCAGCCAATATTTCGCCGTCCATGCGCCCGCTATCGTGCTCCAGCGTCATCCGCAGTGTGTTCGACTCAACCTGAGATGCCTGCCCCGTTGAAGCCTCACCCCCGGAGCCAAAGCCACTGAAGCCACCCATGCCGCCGAACATTCCTCGCATTTGCTGGAATGTTGAGAGCATGTTGAACAAACGCCAACCGAAAGCGACGATCCCCATCACCAAACCGAAGGCGGCTGCAAGCCGACCGGTGAGAGCCAAGAATATGGCGACGAGTCCTAGAACAAAAATGACGGCCCATTTCATGACTCGTTTGAGAACTGCTGGATCGGCATTAGCGTACCAACGCATCAGAAGAATTGCGGCGACCAGTAGTCCAATTCCAAGGATTGCAGATGGCAACATGCTCTATCGCCTCGTCATCTGATCGGAGATTTGCTGAACGTGACCGCCATGCTTGCGACCATAATCCTCAAGTGCCCGCGCGCCACCGGCAGCAAACGCCGCGACTGCGCGCAAGAGTGCCCGGAGCGCTCCCGGACTCGATACATCAAAGAGGCAGTAAGCGCCACCCGACACCTTTGCGATATGTTTGAACGCGGATGCCGCAGGCTCACCGCCACCTTCGTGGAACATAAACACCGGCACTCCCCGAAGTCCAAGCTGGCCAGCAGCATCTGCCAGAAGGTCAACATTCTCTTCCATGGCATCACCAATGAAAACAAGGGCATTGACCACCCCCATTCCAGTCTCTTTTAAGGCATGCTTTAAGATACGTTCTATTTGAGTGCGACCGGCAAGAAGACCAACCTTGCCCATGAGACGACCGAGCTCGGGGCCATCACGCGTCCAGCCGCTGGAGCGGCACTCCATCAAACCTCGATAATACACCAGTTGAACTTCTAATCCGCCGAGCGCTGAAGCCTCTGTAAACATGTCCGCTTGAATACTCATCGCCATATCCCAAGTCGGGCCACGGCTAGCAGTTGCGTCCATTGCAAATATGAGACGACCAGTCGGATTCTCGGAGCGCACCGGCGTCGTTTCCGCCGCATTAAGAAACGCGGCAACACTGCTGCTAACGCTATCCGGCGTGAGGGGCTTTGCGCACATGCGTTAGTCTAACCCGGCTCGAAATCCGATGCAGCCAAATCTCTACTTAAGCCCTCGGCAAGTAAGGCCAGGAGATCACGGAGTTCCTGGCGTGCGGCGACATGAGATAGCGTCCAGGCCAAACCTGACTCCCTGTCTTCAAAGTCCGAGAGGGTCAGTCCTTGAAGAAACAGCTCACGAAATATGACCCGCTCGCCGAATCCTGGGCCAACGTCAAAGCCGATCCTTGCTGCTAACTTATCAAGTATGTCGGCCATGACCCGCTTATTGTGAGCATCCAAGGCACTCAGCCGATTGCGCAGAACGATCCATGATATCGATCCACCGTCCCTCGCCGCGCGCGTTTGACGGGCTTTCCACAACCGCTCCGCATAGTGACTCGGCTTGCGGATCTCTCCCGTATCTGGATCAACATCAGCCAGCACATCCAAGTCGACGAGGCTGTCATTCAACGGCGTTACGACGAGATCTGCAAAGGAATGGAGAGTCTTTGACAACGGCGTTAACGCACCAGGCGTGTCAACGATGACAACATCTGCAGACGAATTTGTCAGATGCCGCGCGAGTTCACTTTCCGACATAGAGTCCCACTCGTGGGAAATAAACGTTGGCGACGGCAAAGCGGCCTGTGATGTCGAGGAGACGAAGGATGACCTATTAGCTAGGTATTTTGTGAAGCTACCCTGGTTGATATCACCGTCAATGGCCGCAACATTTAGACCTTGGCGCGCTAGAGCCACAGCGACATGCACGGCCAGCGTAGACTTACCGGTTCCACCCTTCTCATTTCCGAAAATGATAACAGTCGCCATAGAATCCCTTGATTGATTGGAGCGGCACCCTACAGAGGAGCCACGCCCGCAGCAATAATGGTCGGCAAAGACATAAGCCCAGACGCACTTGAGCCCCGGTCATCTTAGGGGAAGACAACCGGAGCTCAACTCAGGTCCAGATATTACAGGGAGATGCTTTATTGGGCCCCGAGTGTGATGCCAGCAGGAGCATTCGCTTCAAGGTCAGCGTCTGCAACAGTTCGAATGATCGGCCAGTTATTCTCGGCGCCTTTAACAAAACCAGGTACGTTAGCGACCCAACGCTTCTGAACCTTTTTGTTGAGGTTAAGGTAAAGCGTACCATCTACGATTTTCCAGGCGTTGGGATCACCAGAGAATTTACGCCCCATCGCTGTGCCAAAGGCACAATAGCCGCCGTAGGCCGGTAAATAGGCTGCGGGATCTTTCTGAAAGGCGTTGAGATTGTCCTGGGAAGAGAACCGGTAGGTCACGCCATCATGGTCCGCGGTATAGCTGCCGTTTCCTTCAGTGGGTGCTCCAGCGGTGAAATAGGCAACAGGGTCGTAGCCGCTAACACCGTATTCACCTGCTACGTAATGCTCTTCAACAGCCAAGACCGGGCTAATTAGGGCAAACACCAGCACTAGCGGGCTCAACGCCCAGGCAATACTTCTTGCTGCATATTTAAGCTCGTAAGACATCTCGAGATCCTCCTTATGTGTTTTCTGCGCATCTGCGCGATGCCTTAGTTTATACGCCTTGCCATTATAACCTTTCAAGTCTATTTTATCGGTTATAGCTTAGAAAGCGTTCACATCCACGTGAGGCCCTGAAATGCCCAGAAAGCCGACTTCGATTGGCCCGACACCCAAGACGATCGCGGCCCGAGAGCCACTGCTCTTCGGCAACCGGCCGTTTATCGACTTCGCCAATTCCAGCTATTGCCCAGAAGGAACGTCTGACCCTCTGAAGGACTGGATAGGGTTTCTTCACTTTTCGGCTATGACGGGGGCGATAGACGCCGCATCAGCCGACAGTTTGGCGAGCTATACCGGAATCGAAACCAAACGCGCGCTCGCAGAAGCGGCAACATTGAGGGATAGTCTGGCGGGCCTGTGTGAGGCCGTGGCCAAAAACACGACTGTGCCAGAACAAGTAGTTTCAACACTCAACACGATCCTTGCCTATGAAGATGGCGGGTTTCGCCTAGGCGAAACGACCAAGGGCTTCTCGATGTCGTTCACACCCTCTAAGGGCTCCGCCCTCCAAAGCCTCACGGCCATAGCACGATCCGCAGCTGACTTTATCTGCAACGACCAGCTGGGCCGCCTGAGGGCCTGCTCCAACGCCCACTGCCCTCTTTATTTTTATGACACATCAAAGAACGGACGGCGGCGCTGGTGCCGCATGGATGTCTGTGGCAATCGTTCCAAGGCGGCCGATCACTACAAGCGCTCTAAGCAATAAGTTTGAAGAACGGTCTGACTGAGGTAAACCACTGTCGTCTCTCCCTTATAGTAGGGCGCTGTTATTACTATGACTGAGAAGGTCGATTGCGTTGTCATTGGAGCGGGTGTCGTCGGCCTGGCGATTGCCCGGGGTCTCGCGATGGCGGGACGAGAAGTCATCACGCTAGAAGCAGCTGATGCCATCGGCACCCAGACCAGCTCACGCAACAGCGAAGTCATCCACGCCGGGATTTACTATCCAAAGGGCAGTCTGAAAGCCCGTCTGTGTGTTCAAGGACGCGACATGATGTACGCGTTCTGCAACAGCCATGGCGTCGTTACGAAAAAGACGGGGAAACTTGTATTTGCCGCAAACGATTCAGAAATTGCCGGACTAAGAGCATTGCAAGAGCATTCCGGCAGCAACGGTGTACCCTTGGCATGGCTTGACGCTGCCGAGGTTCGCAACCTGGAACCTCAATTAGAATGTGCGGCGGCATTGCTATCGCCGGAAACGGGAATTGTCGACAGCCATAGCTTCATGCTCGCGTTGCAAGGGGACGGTGAGGCTCACGGTGCAGTCATTGCGTTCAATAGCCCCGTGATTAGTGGACAGACCCGCAACGATGGAACTGAACTTCGTGTCGGTGGATCAGAAGCAACGACCCTCGTCGCAAAAACGGCGATCAATTGTGCCGGGCTGGGGGCACGGGCGATCAGTAGCACCGTGGAAGGACTGGACCCCGCAACCATCCCTTCACTTCACTATGCCAAAGGCAACTACTTCTATCTGAGCGGTAAAGCACCCTTCGCAAAACTGATCTATCCATTACCCGGCAAAGCCAGCTTGGGATTGCACTATACTTTGGATCTTTCAGGGCAAGCGCGATTCGGGCCCGACATCGAATGGACGGATTCACTCTCTTATGCCGTCGATCCGGAACGGGCACCTATGTTCTATGACGCCGTTCGAGAATATTGGCCAGATTTGCCCGATGACGCGCTCAGACCTGGATATGCTGGAATTCGTCCAAAATTGCAGGCGAAGGGTGGCCCTGCCATGGATTTTGTCATCCAATTTCCGCAGGAAACCGGGTGTTCCGGATATTGCGCCCTTTACGGCATAGAATCGCCCGGATTAACGTCTAGTCTCGCAATCGCAGACTATGTGGTGGAGCGCTTAGCTTGAAGATGATGAATACAAAAAATGGACGGCGTCTTGGTTTAGCCCTGGCTGTCACGATGACGTTCACGGCGAATACAGCGCTTGGTCAACAAGATGATGACCTTTTACTCACCAACCCCATCATGGGTGATGAGATGGTCCCGTTGTCGCGGGTGCCGAATTATCGCAACCAGATGCGCGACATTATTCAGGAACTGTCAGACTACGCGCGGAAGCGAGATCCTTCGTTCGCCATTGTTGCCCGGCCTGGTTTCGAATTGCTGCGATGGGACCAGCGAGAATTTATTCTCGCAGAGGCCAAACGCCCGCAAGACATGATGATTCCAGACGACGCCATTGTCCCGCTTGGTCTACCGATGCGGCGCTTTATCCAAGCCATTGATGGCATCGCGTTGAGCGATCAATTCTGTGGCAAAGGTGTTCCCTTGCCACGCCTGCAACGATTTCAAGCGATGGGCGTCGCGATGATGTCGATTGAGCACTGCGGCACGGATGCGGCGGCCTTTGGCGCCCTAGAGCAAGCTCAGCAGAGCTTGATAATCAGCCATGCAGATGCAGACCGCAGCGACGTGTTTGATCGGATTCCGATCCGTCGTCCAATAGATGAGAACGCCGACAACATTGAGACCATAGACGATGCTCGCAATATGCTTGTCGCCACGCAAAGTCGACCCAACGGCTCCCGTGACGATTGGCTTCTCTCAATTGCCAGCACAAATTACGACGTCGTCATCATTGATGCATTTTATAACGGAAATGAACCACTCACCGAAGACGATGTTCATAGTTTAAAATTCAAGGAACTCGGTGCGCAGCGTCTCGTTCTCGCATGGTTAGATATTACCCACGCAGGAGATGATCGCTTTTATTGGGAACCCGAGTGGGAAGTGGGCAGTCCGAGCTGGATTGTCGGGCGTCATCCTGACCGCATGGGCACGTTTGCTATCGAGTATTGGCACCCGCGGTGGAAATCAATTATTGGGACGTATTTTAAGGGGCTTATGGATCTCGGCTTCGATGGCGTGCTGCTCAACGGGACAGACACCTATTTACGATTTGAAGCGATGACTCCGCTGGACCCGCTTTAGGCGATCCGGGTCAATTAGCCCTTTTCGTTAACTTTCGCGATCACTGCATCTAATGCCCGCAACAGTTGGCTTCCCGGCTTGCCGCCGTCGCCTTCCATCCGTTCTTGTATGATCAGCCGGAGCGTATCGATGTGGACTTTAACGACCTGTAACTGGGCCGTGTTGAGGTTGCCTTCTATGCCTTCCATAAACTTGCACAGTTGGTTTCCCACCGCCGTCATCAACGGATAACCGAAGCTTCCACCCTGCCCTTTGATGTCGTGGGCAAATCCGTACATCTCTTCACGCGCCTCGTCTGCAGTTGACGGATTAGCCGCCGCTTTCTCATAGGCCCCTTGAAGATTGGCGATGTCATCCTTAACCCAACCGAGATATTCCTCGGCCATTTCACCGATCGCCGCTTCAGCGTCTTGTAGGGCGATAATATCGACAGCCGAGGCGTCGGCTGCAATTTTGCTCTTTAGGCTATTTGGCGGATAGATGTACTCGGGTTCTTGAGCCATACGGAGGTCTCTTTCGGATCGATATAAACGGCGATGCAACTATTCGTTTAGAGAGGTGCACTTTAGTCCCACCCGGCCGATTTCCCAAGTTATTCAGTGTTTGAGATCGCCAATCCCGCTAAAGCAGGAAAACCGCCGCTAAGGCCAAAAACGTGAAAAATCCTATGACATCGGTCACGGTGGTCAGAAACACCGTCGATGATGTTGCCGGGTCAATGTCCAACTTATCCAAGGCAATGGGGATTGTGATCCCGGCCAGCCCAGCAACGACGAGATTGATCAGCATCGCCGCGGCGATAACAAGACCGAGACCGAGGTCCTGAAACCACACGTAGGCAACCACTCCGGCCACGACGGCGAAAAGTAGCCCATTGATCAAGCCGGCCAGCATCTCTTTGCCGATAATCCGGGTCGCGTTACTCGAATCGAGATCTTTGGTCGCGAGACTGCGGACAGCAACAGTCAAAGTCTGTGTCCCGGCATTTCCGCCCATGGAGGCGACAATCGGCATAAGAACGGCCAACGCGACAAGCTTCTCAATCGTAGGCTGGAACAGGCCGATGACGATTGAAGCGCCGACTGCCGTCATCATGTTGAGAATTAACCAGCTCATACGACCGCGGACGGTTTCAATAACCGCACTGTACAAATTGGTATCACCGACGCCGGCTAGCTTAAAAATATCTTCCTGTGCTTCTTCTTCGATAACATCGACGATGTCATCAATTGTGATTTGCCCGATCAATCGCCCCGACCGTTCAACAACAGGAGCGGTCACCAAGTCCCGTTGTCGGAAAAGATAAGCAACGTCTTCCCGGTCCATGTCGGGGGAAATGACGTCCATGTCGGGGTTGACGATATCCCTCATGCGGACCGGACGTTTGGATCGAACGAGCCGGTTTAGCTCGACCAAGCCGACGGGCCGGTGTCGCGGATCAACGACAAATACGACGTAAAAGTCATCGGGTAATTTGCGCGCGACGCGCAGGTAATCAATTGTCTCACCGACAGTCCAATAATCGGGAACAGCGACAAGTTCGCGCTGAATCAAACGACCAGCTGTTTCCTCTCCATACTCTAGGCTTGCCTCGATCTGCATGCGGTCAGCCGCAGGCAATTGCTCGAATACGGCCGTACGCTCGCCGGGCTCTAATAGTCCGGCAATATATACAGCCTCGTCAGAATCCAATTGCGTTAAGGCTGAGGCAAAATCCTCGAATCCCATGGCGCGCATGACGGTGTCCCGTACGGATTCATCTAGCTCTGGAAGAACCTCGGGGTTGAATTGATCCTTCAGCGTCTCGACAAGCTGGCCACATTGCTTGGGCTCAAGGTGCTCGAGCAAATCGGCGAGATCGGCGGGATGAAGCCCGGCGACAAGTTTCCGAACACGTTCATTTTTCTTACTGAAAAGCGCGTCTTCTACTTCATCAACGAACGCGGGATGAAGGCCGAAGGTCTCATCCAAGGAATCGGGGTCTTGGTTTACACTCGTGTGATAGACGGTTTGGACCATGGAACACCCCCGCGCCCAACATGGCGCTCGTCGTTATGTCAGCTTCATAGAGTCAGCGATGCCAAGTCGAAGCTACTAAACTCAAGCCCTACTGGTCGTTTAGAATATAGAGCACGATGAGGTGCCCATCGGGATCGATGAACGCCGTCTCACGACCTTTAGAATTACCCTCTTGATCGGGCAAATGCTGAGGTGGAACAACCTCTAGCCCAGCCGCTGCAATTTTCTCAATGACCTCATCAAACGCCGGGCAATTAATAACGGCAGCGACCATGCGTGGAACCGGCATTGGCGGAAGATCGATACCCGTTACTTCCGTCAGCGCAAGGGTCCGCTCCTGACTCGCAGTGTTGAGAGTGGCGAACCGAAGCTTGGCTTCCTTAGGGAATGTGAACACCGGATAGGAGTATGAATCCTCTTTGGAGTCCTTTTGGTAATCGACGGTAAATCCAAGAATATCCCTATAGATCGTCAGAGACCGCTCGAGGTCGGCGACACACAGATTGATCCGTTTGAAAGTGGGAGAATTGGCCATAACGCGTACTCCTAAAGGGGTCTGAATCCAGCTAAAAACCTGCTTGGTTGTGCCTTAGGGCGGGTGCCAGCGCAAGCGAAACAACGGCTAAGACTGGGCCGATCCCCACTATGAGAGGCTACGGGACCGATGATAGGCTGGCCACACGTTGAAAAAAATCTAGGAGCGCGCTGCCATGACGACTTTTCCTCGTGTCCTCATCATTCTTTCCACGCTGCTGCTGTCAGGTGGACAAGCCTTAGCAGACGGCATTCTGGTGCTCGGTGCCACCGGCCAGCTCGGCGCAAGGGTTGTAAAGTTGCTCATCGATCAAAGTGAGGACGTGACCGTACTGGTACGAGCATCCTCAGATCGCAGCCGGCTCGATGAGCTAGAGGTCGAATACGTCATTGGCGATATGATGGATGAGAGCAGCATCAATGCAGCCTTTAAAGGCCGATCCTACCGAGCTGTCATCAACACAGCCCGCGCACCAACTGAGCTCCAGAATTTTTACAGGCTGAGCAGTACCTATATCGCTAATGCAGCCAGGATGAGTGGTGTGAAACAGATCATTCACCATGGCGCTGTGGGAGCGGGATCGAACATGGCGCTGCACCCCGATGTGCCCTGGGCGCGGGTGCCGAACCTCCTCCCTCGCATGATGGATCATGGTGTGGCCGAGGAAGTCTTTTTCTCCTCCGGCATTCCCACCACGATCATCCGCAATAGCCGGGTCTGGCCTGACGACACAGAACCCTCAGGCAACGCGGTCATGACCGAAGATCGAACAGTCATGACACCAATTACCCGCGCTGACTTAGCGCGCTTTACGATGGAGTGTCTGGATAACGACGCGTGCTACGGTAAAGTTTATCACAACCAAGATGATAGCCTGACTTGGCCTCCGCCGAGTTTTGGTGAAGGAGAATAAGTGTGACGAGACTGTTCAAATTAGCGCTTGCTGCGGCGGGCATCCTGTTAACGGCCGCGGCCGCTCAAGCAGAGGGTGTGATGGTGTTTGGTGCGAGCGGACAGCTGGGCGCGCCGCATGTACGAATTCTTGTTGAAAGCGGTGAAACCGTGACGGCTTTCGTTCGACCGACATCTGAACGCAAGCGACTGACTGGGTTGGACATTCAATACGCCATTGGAGACCTCACCGATGCAGAGTCTGTGCTGGCGGCCATGACCGAGTTTAAGCCGCGCGTGGTGATCGACACCTCTGCCCGCCGTGGCGGAATGTTGACCCGTGAGCAACCGTTCTATGCCCAAGCCATGCGCAACATCGTCGACGCTGCCAAGGCGACAGGCGTTGAGCAGATCATTATTCATAGTTCGGTCGGTGTGCGGGGCAGCGCTGCAAAATTGCTGCGAGAACAATTTGGCTATGACACCGAAAGTCAAAACATTCGCGACAAAGGCGAAGCTGAAATTTATCTCGAGAACAGCGGCATCGGATACACCATCATTCGCAATGGCTTGCTGGAATTCGAGCCAGCAGCACCCACAGGGAATGGTTACCTCATCGACGACATGAACGCGTTCGGTCGCATCACCCGGACCGACTTAGCAGCTGTATCTCTTGGGTGTATGGATAACGCGGACTGCCTCGGCAAAATCTATCATGCCCAGGACGACAGCCTTGTCGGCCCCAGACCTGGCGGCGAGGAAGGCGAATAGACGGGCCTCTGCCCGGTTAGTTGCCCGTGATGATGTACATCCGCACCGTCTGAGCATTGAGCGGCGCCCAGGCTTCAAAGCCGCGCCAGTGGCCATATGTTGGTCTTAGCTCGTCAATAGCGCGAGCGATGACGGCATCGGTATAGCGCTCGCCTTGCGCAATCACATCCTCGACTGACTCTGACGGCGGCTCAACAGTCTCAGCCTCGGCTTTGATCAACGCCCGTTCCATATCGAGGAAGTAATTGAGGTAGTTGTCGATCCACACGCCTGGCCCCGGCCCGCTGTGGCCACCGAGCACCCAGTCGACATCAAGCGCGGCGGCACCGCGCAACGACGCGATATACCCTTGGACGTTGGTATCGGGCAGCGTGCGATAAGGCACGATACCGATCTCGAGGGTATCGACGAATACCAGCATTGAGCCCAACCCAGTTTCAAACGACAAGGCGATGTTGGAATCGCCGTGGTTGGGGCCAAAATAATGCACCCCAACCGTGCGGCCGGAAATGTTGATGCTATCGCCGTTATCGACCAGCACATCAGGCTTGGGAATATCAGGGTCACCGCGCCGCTCGAGGGATGCCAACGTGCCTGGGTGCGCGTAAATTTCGGCATCGGGCGACAACACATCTGCGCCGACGATATGGTCGCGATGATCGTGGCTATAGACGATCTTGGTGATCGGCGCATCGGTGACGGACGCAATGGCCGCGCGATACAACGAAGCAACATCGCGGCTAACAGGATCAACCGCCAACACTGCATCGTCGCCGACGACGAACGGGCTGACGTAAAACCCGGGCCACCAGCGAAAAAGATAAACCCCCTCACCCACGTCTTCGACAGACCAGCTGTTGTCGTCGCTGCGCGCGACTTCCTTCGCCATGTACTGTTGGGCATCAGCGATGCTCGACGCCACAACACATAGCAGGGCAACTAGACTCAACCGGATACTGTTCATTTTGCGAGCCTCACACCGGTTGCTCCTAATGGTGCTGTCCCTGTTACGAAGTAGAACTCGTAAGCGTCTTCCCAACGATCTTGTAAATAGGGGACCATATGAAGTGTCGACATATGTTCCAGTGCACGGGAAAACCTTAAGGGCCCCGCATCAAATGGCTCCATTCCAATGGACTCGACCACCGCTGCAACTCGCGCCTTGGCCTCAGCATCGTTGCTAGCCAACGGGATCGTGACTAACCCCTTTGCAATACTCGGGTCCGCGATGATGTGATAGCTGACCGTGTTAAAGGTCTTCACAACCGTCGCGCCGGTCGCCCAGGATTGGATTAACTCTCCAGCCGACGTATCAACAGCCACTTCAAGAAGACCATCGTCACCCATCTTCGACGCATTGACCATGTCCATGATTAGCTTTCCAGACCACGGCCCGCTCGACGCCACAAATTCTTCCGTTGCAAACCAGGGAATGGCGAGCAGAACCAAATCAGCGGATTGAACAGCCTGACGCTGTGAAACTGCTTTCGCACCTGGTGACCGGCCTAACAACTCTCGCATTTTTTCGGATGAAGGGTCTCGGGTTCCGTAGATCACCGTGTGACCGACGGCAGCGAGACGTGGGCCAGCGGCGGCGCCCATACGTCCGGTGCCGATTACGGCTATTATCTCCTTGCCCGACGCTACCTCAGCCCTTGCCCCATGGTGGATAAATAAACTCGATATAAGAACCACTGACAGACATAGCGATCTAAATAACACGGGTCGCTCCTATTGCTAGTTGACGGTATGAAATACAGGGCCCCTTAAAACGGCGCAATCGCAGCTGGTGATCAGCAATTGGTTTGCTTGACGAACTTAGCGTCATCGGATGCTACACTACCGTGAAATATACTCGAGGACCTGATAGAAAATGCTAATCAAGAGCCAAACCAACCCATGCGCGAAAAGTTAGCCGTAAACAGGACATGACAGCAGACACTTTAATCAAACAGGGCCAAAGCGAATTTTATACGGGCGACCTCCAGTCCGCTTTGTCGACTTTCGAACAAGCCAAGAAAATCTCTCCGCAACACTATAAAGCGTGGTTGTTTTGCGGATTTACGTGCCTCTCGCTCGGCCGCTTCGAAGACGCCTTAAGCAACTTGCAGACTGCCCACCCTCTCAATCCAACGGACCCGGCTCTCCACGATTATCTCGGGCGGTGTTGGATGGCCCTTGGAGATGATGACAAAGCGCTCTTTCATTTCGAGGAATCGGCGAGGCTTCGCCCCCTAGCTGTTTCCGCAGAACAGGATGCATTAACAGTCCCGACGTTCAGGTTTAGGCACAATCTCGACCAAATGAGTGCCTTGGACGAAAGACAGAAACTCGGGGCTGACGCCAGCGCCTGCCTCAACGCGTTTAAGGCCGTCTGGTCTGAGTCCGATGGCGTGGCGCAAACGGTTTCCGTTACACAGCAGTCGGAGCATTTCGAACCCGTCGCGTTTTCTACCGCAATCGTGTCCATATCGAACCTGGGTCGACGGTTCCCGGCGGTGCACTCAATACCGATTTAGATGGTGAGGCCTTAACGGCACGTTATCAGAGTAAGGACCCGCAGATCCTCGTCATTGACGATTTTCTGTCACCAGACGCCCTCCAAGCGCTACGGGACTACTGCACCTATTCAACCATATGGCACCAGGATGCACCCAGCGGGTATCTCGCATCAACGCTGCCCGAAAACTTCGCCTGTCCGCTGATTTTCCAAATCTCCCACGAACTCGCGCACCTTTTGCCGGGCGTTATAAAAACTAATCGGTTGGCCTATGCCTGGGGATTTAAATATGACAGCACGCTAAGCGGCGTCCCGGTGCATGCCGACGACGCGGTGGTTAACGTCAATTTCTGGGTGACAAGTGACGACGCGAACCGTTCGCCGGACACAGGCGGCCTTATCGTCTGGGACAAAAAGCCTCCGGCCGAGTGGACCTACGAAGACTACAACAATACGAAAAGTGTCGAAGGAATTCGGGAGTTCCTCCAGACCCAGGGCGCCAACGGCATCCGCATCCCTCATCGGGCCAACCGGGTTGTGATTTTTGATTCCGACCTTTTTCACGAGACCGACGATATCGATTTCAAAGATGACTATCTGTCACGACGCGTCAACGTCACCCTGTTGTATGGCACTTGCAGGGCGAGCCGTTAGCGCACGTTATACCTGCGCCTCTAACAAACCAACGAGGGCAGCCCTACATCGCACCCGACGGTTTGATATTCACATTCAGGCGCATGAAGTTATCCGGGTCATACTTATCCTTCACCTCAACCAGGCGATCGTAGTTTTCCGCGTAAGCCTCGCGAACATCGGCTTCGCTGGGATCAACGGCCAGGTTGACGTAGAACCCGCCCGAGCCCATGGGCCGGATTGCCGCCCAGGTGTCATCAGCGAATTTCCGATTGGCCGGACCGTCTCTGCGGTCAGCCCAATGCACATCCGTCGTGAACTGGAACACTGTATCGCGGTGGGGAAAGGCCGTGGCATCGCGTGCCATTGTCGACATCTTTCCGGCCTGATGGCCAAACTGGACCTGTGATCCCGGGAAGGTGTTTTTGGTCGCGTAATCGGCGACCTCTTCCGCGATCTTTTCATCAACGTGATTGAAGAAACCGGACTGATAGTACGTCGCGCTCTTGGCCAGCAAGTCGCCATCGGCAATGCCCTGCAGCCACAGGTAATCCACTTCGTTCATGCGCGTTCTCAGGGGATCTCCCAATTTCTTGATATAGGGATCGAGGATTTTCTGCGCCTCTGCCATTGGCCCGGCATAGTTGCCGCCAAGCGAGCACGTGGTTTCACCGCTGCCGCTGGTGCGAACGCCACCGGACAATGACATCGCGTTGGGCACAACCTCGCCGAGTTCAAACAGAGTCTTATACACATCGGCCGCCTTCGACACCGGGAAGGTATAAGAAATCGACGTGACGGTCGGGTCGAAATCATAGAGCTGTATTTCAAACTCAGTGACGATGCCGAAGTTGCCGCCACCGCCGCGAACGCCCCAATACAGGTCGCTATTTTGTGTCGCGTCGGCACGCAAGTGACGGCCATCAGGCGTAAGCACCTTGACGCCACGCACGTTATCGATCGTGTAGCCGAACGACCGGGCCAGACGCCCCTGCCCGATGCCCGTGGCTAGCCCACCAACACCGGTGTGAGACACAACACCGGCGGTCGTCACAACACCGAGAGGTATGGTGGCTTCATCCAAGTTGCGCAGGATTGATCCGCCTTTGACATAAGCAACCTTGTTGGTCTCATCGACCTCCACGCCCCTGAATGGCGAGAGATCAATGGTCATGCCGCCATCGGCCATACCGAGGCCATCGTAGTTGTGACCACCACAGCGGATCGCCGTCAGGATGTTATGGTTGCGGGCAAATTGAAACGCCGCTTGAATATCCTCGAGTGTATTACATTGCGCGATCAGCGCAGGTTGGTGATCGATTGCTGGGTTCCACAACCGCCGGACCTCATCATAGATCAGGCTTGATGGCAGAATGACGGGGCCGCTGATGCTTTTCTCCAAGTCCATCAGGTCGCCGTCACTCAGCAGAATTTTTTCTCCCGTGCTGGCCAAGGCTTCACCCGCATGACCCTGCCGCGACGGAAAGGCCGTGGCCGCCGTTACACCGAGGACACCACCGAGCAACGAACGGCGCGACAGCTTAGGAAGATTCTGGGAGAAATGTGTCATGGCGGGGTTGGTCCTTTATCGATTTAGCGAGTTGCGCTGAGTATGGCGTACCACGGGCCTGGAATGCAGGGGATTTTTCCACACTGATCGGTTCGTGAAAGTCACGACCGACGTCAGCAGACAAATATAATGGAAAATGGTGCGGTCGAGAGGACTTGAACCTCCACGGGATTTCTCCCACAGCGACCTCAACGCTGCGCGTCTACCAATTCCGCCACGACCGCATTCTAGGCAAGGAGCCTGACGGAGTGAGAACCCCGCCTGAGGAGGCTGGGAGATAGCAAACCCTTGCCCTGGGCGCAAGTCAGCATATTAGGCGGCGCGTAAAGGGGGCTGCAGGTACCGGTTTTCGGGGCTATAAAAGGGCCATGCCAGAGCAGCCGTCAGACCCCCGCACCGTCCAGCTTCGCCGCAGCAGCGGCCTGGTGCCCTATGAAGAGGCCGTGGCCGACATGGAGGCCCGAGTAGCCGCCATTCATGCTGGTGAGGCACTGGAACTAGTGTGGTTACTGGAGCACCCGCCATTGTACACAGCGGGGACCAGCGCACAGGCCGAAGACCTGTTGGCGCCGGATCGGTTCCCGGTGTTTAAGAGCGGCCGTGGCGGCCAGTACACCTACCATGGCCCCGGCCAACGGGTAATCTACGTGATGCTTGATCTCAACCAGCATGGCCAAGACCTGCGCGCCTACGTGCAAAACCTGGAAGCCTGGATGATTGCCGCCCTCGCTCGTTTGGGCGTGACCGGCGAAACCCGCAGCGACCGCATCGGCATTTGGGTCGAGCGCAACGGCGATGGCCTCTTGCCAGGCGAAGATAAAATCGGCGCCATTGGCGTGCGGGTCCGCCGTTGGATCACCTTCCATGGCGCCGCCCTGAACGTTGACCCGAACCTAGACCATTTCACTGGCATCGTGCCCTGCGGCGTGGCGCAGCACGGGGTCACGTCCCTTACCTCCCTAGGCAAAGACGTCGCCATGACCGACGTGGACTCAGCCCTTAAAGGTGAGTTCGAATCCGTGTTTGGGGTTCAACTGGTCGAGGAACCGTAAGCGCGACAATCCGTATCCGCGTCCCTACTCTTCCGTACCAGCCAAAATCGCGGCAGGGTCGGCGAAAACATCGGGATGATGCTTGTTGGTAAGTTCCAGATAGTACTCTGGATAATCATCCACCGTTGCGAAACGACCGCCCGTGGCTGTCCCGAACAAATGACCTGGATGATCACCCATTTTTAACCACGGACGCCAACTGACGATCCCGTTGAAGTGGGTCGAGTCATTAGCGATCATCACTTCTGGGTCGGCAAGCTCTGACATTTGGGCGCGGTAGGTCGTCACCTCGTTGTAGTTAAAGGAAGGCCCTTTGAAACCATCGGGTGGTCCGACGCGAATCTCCTCGACCAAAACAACAGTACCCCGTTCATTGCGTGCCGGGATAAAGCGATGACTGATATCGAGACCGGCCAACCTTGGGCTTTCAGACGGGGAGCGACGACCCTCTAAGCTGAGCAGTAACTTGCTCGGCCCCATGCGGGTTTGCGGCACTTCGACGGTTTCGCCGGTATACGGATTGTCAAAGGTTTCCAGCAGCTCGCCGGTTTCCCAGTCGGTAAAGTAGGCGACTTCAAAAGAGACGCCGGCATAGGTCCATTCGTCGAGCTGTTCGTAGCGCGCCAGGGTCCCGCCCATCACGCCGTAGAGCGGCGTGACCTTGTTGTTGACGACACCGTAGTACAGCCCCTTTACGCCGCCCATGACGATGCGATCATCCATAGAGGCGCGCATTTTGATCAGCGCCGTGAGCTGATCCTTCTTGTTGGAGAGGTCAAGGGTACGGCCGTTGGTGGCGGCTAGCGCCGGTGCACCTGCGGCCAAGAGTCCGGCACCGCCCAAACCACCAAGCATGGCGCGGCGAGAGTGACGGCTGACCATCGGGTCTTGTTCAAACATATCTAATTCCTTTCTAAGCAACTCTTAAGTCTTAACCTTCACGCGGGCCATAAAGGACCGCCTCCGGATCATTCAAAACATCGGGATGATATTTCTCTGTCAGTTCGATGTAATAGGGCGGCATATCTTCGATGCGTGTTGCTCGTTTGCCTGAGCCCCGGCCCATATTCATCGCTTCAACTCCAGCCATCTTCTGCCACGGACTGAAACCGACGATGCTTTGATACTGTATCGATGTCGGCACGGTCGCTAGATCAGGCTTCGCGAGATCGGACAACTTGGCGTTATAGGTGGTCATCTCGTTATAGCGGAACTTAGATGGACCAGAATTAGGCGGGTCGCCGGCGATCTTGATCTCTTCCGTGATCCAGATGTCGTCACCCTGGGTGACCGCAGGCCTGAAGAAATGACTGGCATCCATAGCGCCCATAGACGGCACCGACGTCAGATCAAAGCCGCCGGGCTTCACGGGCACGATGCTTGGTCCCATCCGCGTCTGAGGCACATCACATACTTCACCCGTGAATGGGTTCTCCCATTTCTCTAACAGCTTGCCAGTCGCGAGGTCGGTGAAGTAGGCCACCTCAAAGGAGCGCATTTCAAAGGTTAGTTCATCGATGCGGGTGTATTTGAAAAACGTGCTCGCGAGCAGACCAAACATCGGTGTGATACGGCCATCAAAGACCGCGTAACGCTGGCCCATAACCCACCCCATGGCGATGCTACCGTCGGTCGCGCCGCGCATCTTAACCACCGTGGTCAGAAAATCTGCTGGATTGTCGAGATTGGGCATTGCGGCGGACGCCGACCGAGGAGCGCCCGACGTCAGTGCAGCCATGCCACCGGCACCAAGGGCCAATGCAGTCCGGCGACTGTTGCCATTCTTTGGATTACTCATGTGCGCTGCCCCTACTTTGAAATTGAGGCGCTATCAGACCCGAACTCATAGGGTCCGTCCATGACCTCATCGCCCGAGGTTTCACCACGCGGTTAGGCCTATCGCGGGGCGCCAGAGGGGTTGTCCCTGCTCGGCAGCGAACCCGTCTGCACTTGGGACGGATCACTGCTAGGGCGACCACAATGGACGTCGCGCTTGCACCAATCTTTGACACCTTGAGCGACCATACGGTCCGGATCCGTACAGCCCGCGAGTGCGATCGTCAGCAGCAGAGCGGCAAAAATTGAAAATTCCCGGGACACGGTGATTTACTCCATCCGTTCAAGATGAACCACTATACGGAAAAGAGTGACGGCATTATGGCAGCCGCACGACTTAACACCTGAATCGACTAGACCGCAGCCATCCGACGAGCCCGGTGATACCGCCGATCCACAACCTGCCAATCAATATTCTTAAAGAACGCATCGACGTACTTCATAGCCGCTGTGCCGTAGTCCATGTGATACGAGTGTTCATACATATCTAGAGCGAGCAGCGGCACGCCTAGGGTCGCGTTATGCATATGATCCGGCGCCCAGTAGGTATGCAGGCTTTTCGTATGGAGATTGAAGGACAGCATCACCCAGCCGGAACCGCCACCGAGTGCGCGGGCGGTGTGGATAAATTCCTGCTGCCACGTCTCAAACGATCCCCACGCTGCAGCAAGTGCCGATTTTATATTACCGCCAGGTTCACCGTCTCCGCCCAACGCATCGAAATACACCTCATGCAAAATGACTGAGCCCGTGCGATGCAATTCCTCGCGCTTGAGGCCTGCGTATACCAATTGGTGAACATCGGGGTCCTCCATGGCTTTGGCCAGCCGACCTTCAATCATATTCAATGCGTTGACCGATCCGATGTAATTATTCTGCCAATGGGAGGTAATCAGGCGCTCCGACAGGCCCTCTAGCTTGGCCGGGTCAAAGGTCAATGGTTTAGGGGTGTGCATTCCTGCAAATACGGGCGGGCGGTCGTCTGCAACTGGCTGCGCCATGACCGGCGCGCTACTGATAAGAAGCCCCGCCGCCCCAACTTTAAGTACTGATCGTCTGCTGGCTTGATCCATAACTCCACACCTCCTGCTCGAAGAGAAGCAAAAGGATAGGCAGGAAACGGCGGAGTTGGCTAGGTCATATCAGGCAGATCAGAGGGATCGAACGTGCCCAATTGGTCAAACCCCGAGGTCGGGAAGGCCCCGCCCCTGCCCGGCGGATCAACAACCGTGATCGCTACATCATCGACGCTGGCGGACGGCGGACCTGAACGGCAGGCTTCAATCATTTGATCGACTATGTCTTTGGGTCCGTTGACTAGGACTTCTACGCTGCCATCGGTGATGTTACGCACCCAACCGGCTAAGCCTAACTCAGTCGCTTTGCCGACGGCCCAGCCGCGGAACCAGACGCCTTGAACCCGCCCGGATACGCGTATGCCAACCGTGGTCGCGTCGCCGCGTAGACCCACTTATTCAAATTCCATAATGATTTGATCGACGGCCAGGGAGGCCCCGGCTTTTTGTGGAATAGATTTCACCACTCCATCGCGCTCCGCCTTGAGCACATTTTCCATTTTCATCGCTTCAACAATCGCGAGGTTTTCACCGGCCTTGATCTGTTGCCCCTCTGTGACCTCAACAGAAACGAGAAGCCCGGGCATCGGCGAAAGCAGGAAGCTGGACATATCCGGCGCCACTTTGAGCGGCATGAGTTTAGCTAACTCGGCCTCGCGCGGTGTATAGACCAGCGCCTCAACCTGGGCCCCATTGTGGAACAGACGGTACCCAATGCCATCTCGGTCGACCTGGATACAAACCTCATCGCCGTCCACCGAGCCAACGAACAGCGGTTCGCCAAAGGTCCAAGAGCTTTCAACGTGGATGCGACGGCGGCCAATCTTGACTGAGCCGGCAATCCCTTCGTCCGCAGCATCGGATATCTCAACCGCACGCTGCTTACCGTCGATATCAACCACCCAGGTATTGGAGACTGACTTCTCGTGACCTTCAAGACGACCACTGATATGGGCCGCACGATTAGAGTATGCGCGATGAATAAGGGCCGCGACGGCGACGAGCGGCGTCGGATCATCGGGCGGGAGATCTGCATCTGAAAATCCATCAGGATACTCTTCAGCGATAAAGTTCGTGGTCAAGTTGCCCTTCACGAAACGCTCTTTCCCCATCACCGAAGCAAGGAACGGAATGTTGTGATTAATACCGCGAATGTAATACTGGTCGAGCGCATCGCGCATATGGGCAATGGCTTGATTGCGGGTCTTCCCCCAGGTGCACAACTTGGCGACCATGGGATCATAAAACATGGAAATCTCGCCGCCTTCGTACACGCCGGTATCGACACGGACGTTTTTAGATTCTTCCGGAGGACGATAGCTGACCAGCCGACCCGTCGACGGTAAGAAGTTGCGGTATGGATCTTCCGCATAGATGCGGCTTTCCATAGCCCAGCCGTTCAGTTTGACGGCAGATTGCTTAACGGTGAGTTTTTCACCATCGGCGATCCGAATCATCCACTCGACCAGATCGAGTCCGGTCACCAGTTCGGTCACCGGATGCTCCACTTGGAGGCGCGTGTTCATTTCCAAAAAGTAGAAATTACGTTTGCTATCAACGATGAACTCAACGGTCCCGGCTGAGACATAGTCCACGGCTTTAGCCAGAATGACTGCCTGCTTGCCCATCGCCTTGCGGGTCTTTTCATCGATAAAGGGGCTTGGCGCTTCTTCAATCACCTTTTGATGGCGACGCTGGATGGAGCATTCCCGCTCGCCGACATAGATGCAATTGCCGTGACTGTCGGCCAGCACCTGAATCTCAATATGGCGCGGTTGTTCAATAAACTTTTCGATAAACACGCGATCATCACCAAAGGATGATTTTGCTTCCGACGTTGCGCGCTCAAATCCCTCGCGGGCTTCGGCGTCGTTTTGGGCGACACGCATCCCCTTGCCGCCACCACCTGCGGAGGCCTTCAGCATCACCGGATAGCCGATTTCTCGAGAGATTTTTACCGCTTCATCGGTGTCTTTGATGATTCCCATGAAGCCAGGAACTGTTGATACCCCAGCCTCGCCGGCGAGCTTCTTCGATGTAATCTTGTCGCCCATGGCTTCGATTGCCCAGGCATTAGGGCCGATGAACGCGACCTTTTGTTTGGCGAGCGCCTTCTGGAAGTCTTTGTTCTCCGACAGAAAACCATAGCCTGGATGCACCGCTTGGGCGCCGGTCTTTTTACAGGCACGAATGATTCGATCGGCCTTGAGGTAACTTTTCGCCGAAGCGGCTTCCCCAATCCGGACCGCCTCGTCTGCCATCTGGACATGGAGCGCGTCTTTATCCGCGTCTGAATAAACGGCCACCGTTTTGATGCCCATCTTGCGCGCTGTCTTAATAACGCGGCAGGCAATTTCGCCCCGGTTGGCGATAAGTATTTTATCGAACATACGTCGTGTCCCTGTCTTGCGACCGTGTTAGCTGCTGCCTTAGAGCGGAATATTGCCGTGCTTTTTCCACGGATTCTTGATGTCCTTCGTCCGCAACATCGCTAACGCGTTGCAAACACGACGCCGCGTACCGTGAGGCATGATGACATCATCTATAAATCCGAGGTTTGCAGCGCGGAACGGATTAGCGAAGTTTTCTTCGTATTCCTTGGTGCGGGCAGCAATCTTTTTTGAATCGCCAATATCTTGGCGGAAAATAATCTCAACGGCGCCTTTCGCCCCCATGACGGCGATCTCAGCCGTCGGCCAGGCAAAGTTCACATCGCCGCCGATGTGTTTGGAGCTCATCACGTCATAGGCACCGCCATAAGCTTTGCGCGTAATAACCGTAACTTTCGGCACCGTTGCTTCAGCATAGGCGAATAGAAGTTTCGCACCGTGCTTAATAATACCGCCGTATTCCTGATCGGTCCCCGGCATAAACCCTGGAACATCAACGAAGGTAAGAAGAGGAATGTTGAAACAATCGCAGAAGCGAACAAACCGAGCAGCCTTGCGGCTGGATTCAATATCCAAACAGCCCGCAAGCACCATCGGTTGGTTGGCGACGATGCCGACCGGCTGACCTTCCATACGGCCAAAGCCAATGATCATGTTTTTGGCAAAGTGCTCACCGATTTCAAAGAAGTCGCCCTCGTCGACCACTTTGCTAATCAGCTCTTTCATATCGTAGGGCTTGTTGGCGTTGTCCGGTACCAGCGTATCGAGCGACAAGTCGTCACGATCCGGTGGGTCAACAGTTGGGATAACCGGAGGCTTTTCTTTGTTGTTCAGTGGTAAGAAGTCTAGCAGCCGGCGTAGTTGCAGCAGAGCCTCGACATCATTCTCGAACACACCATCAGCCACACCAGACTTGGAGGCATGGGTCATCGCGCCGCCGAGCTCTTCCTGAGTGACGGTTTCATGTGTAACGGTTTTCACCACGTCGGGTCCGGTCACGAACATGTAAGATGTGTCTTTGACCATAAAAATAAAATCGGTGATCGCAGGTGAGTAGACAGCGCCGCCGGCACACGGTCCCATCACCATCGAGATTTGCGGAACGACACCCGACGCGCGGACGTTTTGATAAAACACGTCAGCGTATCCAGCGAGAGACGCCACCCCTTCTTGAATACGCGCACCACCGGAATCGTTAAGGCCGATGACAGGAGCCCCAACCTGAACCGCCTTTTCCATGACTTTCAGAATTTTCTTGGCGTGCGATTCAGAGAGCGACCCACCAATAACGGTAAAATCCTGGCTAAACACAAAAACCGGCCGGCCGTTAACCGTGCCGTAGCCGGTGATGACGCCATCGCCCGGGACTTTTTGTTCTGCCATACCAAAATCAACACAGCGATGCTCGACGAACATGTCCCATTCTTCGAACGAGCCGGCATCAAAAAGAACGTCAATCCGTTCACGCGCCGTCAGTTTTCCTTTGGAATGCTGGACATCAATCCGACGTTGACCACCGCCCAACCTGGCTTCGGCCCGTTTTTCCTCGAGTTTCTTGACGATTTCGCTCATTAGATCCCCTTTACCGCTCTCCGGCACCTTACGGACCGGTTACGGTTTTATAATGGTCTAGGGGATAGCATACCGAAGCCTCTGGGGAACGAAAAAAGACCGGATCCTTGCGACTTTCGGGAGAAAACCGACAGTAAACATGGACAATATAGGGATGGGCTCCGTATACACTTGGCCATGAACCCATTACTTAAGCTTGCCTTAGAACTCGGCCCCTTGGTCGTCTTCTTCATCACCAACACGCAGCTCGGTATTTTCACCGCTACCATCGCTTTCATGGCCGCGACGTTGTTCTCTCTGGCTGTGTCTTATGCGATCAACCGCACCATCCCGACCATGCCGCTGGTCACTGCGGTCTTCGTGATGATTTTCGGTGGCCTAACGATTTGGCTGCAAGATGAAACCTTCATAAAGGTGAAGCCGACGATCGTTAACCTCTTGTTTGCGTCGATCCTGACGTTCGGTCTTGTGACCGGGCGCCTATTCCTAAAGATGGTTTTGGACTCTGCCTTCGCCATATCAGACACAGGTTGGCTAAAAATGACGCGCGCCTGGATCGGCTTCTTCATTTTCTTGGCCATTCTCAACGAAGTCGTATGGCGCACGGTATCGACCGATACTTGGGTCTCATTCAAGGTTTTTGGCGTAATGCCCCTGACCCTATTGTTCAGCTTTTCATTGGTGCCGATTATTACCAAGCACGCGATTGAAACTCCGGACGAAGAAACGCCCAGCACTGATTAGAAATTACGTGCTCAGCTTCATGAACGTTTCGACCGCTAAAATATCTGAGGCAAGGCCAGCTATGCGGTCGAGTGCTTCCTGATCCTCACCCCATTTTTCCATTTGCCAGGTCTCGTCAAGATTTGCAGCTGCAGCTGTCTCTGCACTCGAAAGTTTGCCGCCAACGAGCGCCAACCCCAGTGAGAGTGAAGCCGTCAGACCAGCTGTCGCCTGCATGCAGGTGAGTTCGGTCGTGTTGAGGGCGGCTAAAGCTTGCTCCGCCCTGCGATGAGACTCGTCGGGGTGTGATAAGGGCATTAGCCCGGTTCCCACCGTTAGAACAACGTCATGGGTGTGCGCCAGCCAATCAAGAACCGGCTGCCAGATGGCTGACTGACGCTCGACTAAGTCCGGTGGATCATCTACGCGGTAACAAAGTAGGTCCGTATCCAAATAACTCAGGAGGTCCGCTACAACTGTGTCCGCATTCGGAGCAATGCGATCCAAGGACGTATTCAGCAGTTTCGTCAGCGGCATCAACCCGGGGGTAATATGCTCCGTCTGACTATCCCACTCCACACTGATGGCCTCGGCCAGCGCTTTAGACGGTGTCTCAAGCTTAGTGCGGCCGGGCGTATGCAGCGGACGATCATCCAGCGCCACGCCAAACAGATTGCCCTCGTGAACGACTGCAACAGATTTATAGACTCGTTTTCGTCTGGTTTCTTGGGTCGGAAGTTTAACCGTGACGCCTTTATTTTTTGGCAAGGTGCCACGTCCGCGCTGCTTCACAGGTATCGCCAGAGGATTGGCCGCGCTCGAGCGCCCCTTCCGCTAGCAACGACGCACCACCTGTCGCAAAGGCGCCGGCGATCGAGCCCAATGACTTAACTGCGCCCGCCGCATCAATGCCGATCCCTGGGTTAGACAACGGCCCGCTAATCTTGACGATTTGAACCAGCTTACCCATGCCGATGCCCAGCCCTTCCTTCGCCTTGGGGCGTATGTTCAGGCTCAGCTTTTCTTCAGCGAGATTGATGGTCCCCGACGACGTAATTTCCATGCGATCAGAAACAAAGGCAATTCCCTTTTCCGAACGCGCGACCCCATCTTGAACCTGTAGGTTCACCACGGCGCATTGCGCGACAGTGAATTCTTCTTGGTCAGAAAACGGGTTAATTTTAGACATCAGCTGCGCCAGGAAATCTGCGCCTGCGAGATTGATGGCGTCGTTGCGAATGCGCGCTTCCCCCATACCGCCAACGACAGCGCCGTCCAGGCTCGCCATCAAGGCAGCCACACTTTTTCCGCCGCCTTTAAGGTTTAAGTCAAAGTCGAGGGCGCCGTCCGTTATCACGTCGGTCGCATCGAGGTCCTTGGCGAGCACTTCCGACGACATCCCACTGCCAGTCGCCTTTATTGTTATGTTGCCCGCCGGTGCGGAGAACACGACATCGGAACTGATTGAACCGCCCGCGAGATTGGCGGTTTGTGTCTGAGAAAATTTGCCGTTGTCGAGGCTCAAATTCAACTTGGCATCCGTCAGTGCAAGGGCTTTGACCAAAACGACGCGCCCAATCTCTATGTCAATGTCGGCATCTACCGCCGTCAAGGCATCCATCGGTATCGGATCAGCCGGAAACAGTTTATCCGTCGCCTCTTCAGCCGGAGGTAGCTTTGTTAAATCAATGGTGTCTGACGTGACCGATCCGCTAATTTTTGGCCGCGTTACCGCCAAGTCCGCAATCAAGTCCGCATCAAATTCGAAACCGGCCAAGTTTAAAGAAAGTTTGACGGGGAAGTCTCCGTCCATCGTCACCAGGCGCCCCAGAGGGCCGACTTGACCCTCCGCGCCGATCGCCTGCCCGGCGACAACTGAGTCTAACGAAACATCTGTTCCGCCAGACGCCGCTTCGAGTTCAAGCGATGAAACCGTAATTTCTGTCTCGTCACCTGCAGACGTCAACGTCGCTGCAAGGTTATCCAGAGCAACTCGCTGCACATCGGGCGCTAACAGATCACCGGATATGTTAACGCGGAGACGATCCAAGGTTGCTGATACATCGGATTTTGCTTGAGCGTCCTTGAAGGCCAGAATGGCGCCATCAATCTCGATAGCGGAGATCGCTAAAGCACTGGCTTCGGCCTCAGCATCGGCCACGGTTTCTTCGCTTTGGAATTCCCGATTGGCCTGTCCTTGGGCGTTGCGCTCCAACAGTATGTCTGGATTGATAAGAGCAAGGCGCCTGACTTCGATATTGCCGAAGACAAGGGGCAGCAACGGAACGGATGCTTCAATGCGTTCGATCACAGCCATGTCAGACCGAGACCCCCATTCCGCGTTTTGAAAACGGACGCCGTTCAACTCAATAGCCGGGCTCAACGAAACAGAAAGCTCCAGCTCTCCTTCTATAGTGAGTGTTCGGCCAGTGGCGGCAGCGACCTGGTCTTGGATGACGCCTTTGTACTGATTGATGTCTACCGTTGCTAAAACAACGAATACGCCGGCGACTAAAACGACGACGACTCCGCCAGCAATAATTGCGATCCGCTTCATGCCTGTGCCCCTTGTTGAAAAACGTTTGCGATGACCTGTGGCAGGTCCTCGATTGCCTCTACTATATGGTGTGAACCGGCGCGCTCAAGCTCGCATACCGGGTGGTTACCCCACGACACACCAACGCCAAAAACCCCGGCATTCCGGGCCATTTCAAGATCAAAAACCGTATCCCCAACCATGACCGTACGGCTGGCCGGAATTCCGGTTTCGGCCATCGCCGACTCGATCATGCCGGGATGCGGCTTACTTGGATTAGTATCCGGCGTCTGCACCGTGTCAAACCACCCCCCCATATTATAGCGGGTGCAGAAATGCTCGACACCGCGGCGTGCTTTGCCCGTCGCTATGCCCAGTAAATACCCCGCATCACGCAAGGCTCTCACGGCCTCATGTGCACCGATGAACAATGATTCAGGGTCCGCAGGGTCTGCCCGCATACGCAAAGCCTCAACACGATAGGCGTCAAGTACGCCGGCACGAGAACGAGAACTCTCATCAGGGAAGAGTTCTTCAATCGCGCGTTCCAATGACAAGCCTATAATCCGGCCAGTAGCTTCGTCGGTTGGATGCGGTATACCCGCCTCGTCTGCCGCAACGTTCATAATATGTATGATCAATTGGCGGCTATCGACCAAGGTTCCGTCAAGATCAAGAATAACGAGAGAAAGTTCAGACAAGGCTATAAATCTTACACGTCGTCAGCTTCGGACTCTTCGAATCCGAAATACTTAAACGTTTCTGCCATTTGAGGCGGGAGCGGAGCAGATACTGTAAGCGAACGTCCCGATGCACGAGGTATTTTGATGCCACGGGCAAAAAGGTGGAGCGTTTTAGCGCCCGGCAAGTCAGCCAAGAAAGCTGTTCGACCACCATATTTGCCATCACCCAAGATCGGGGTGTCGATGGCCGCGCAATGCACACGAAGCTGATGTGTCCGACCGGTCCGAGGTCGAAGATCAAGCCATGACACTTTTCGGGCTGCGCTAGCAATCACTTTGAAATCTGTGATCGCCGACTTGCCGTGCTCCGCATCGACGTGCATGCGTTCATCTTGCGGGCCACCACTCTTCGCAACGGCGGCCTCTATCTGACCGTCAGGCACCTCGGGGCAACCAATGACCACAGCCCAGTACAACTTTTCAGTCTCACGATGGCGGAACGCCTTGGTGAGTTCAGCAGCAGCCTTAGCAGAACGACCGAGCAACATAACACCGGCGGTATCCTTATCGAGACGGTGGACAAGGCGTGGGCGATCTTTCGCACCGAATTTCAATTCATCAAGCGCGCCGTCAATATGAACGGTGATGCCGCTTCCGCCCTGAACCGCGATACCCGCGGGCTTGTTAATCGCAAGCACGTCATCATCTTTGTAAAGAATATTGTCTCTTAACTGCCGCACCAGTCCGGGGTCGGGTTCCATCGAACGACCGGGCTGCGGGTCCTCCGTAAATGAGTCCGGCATAGGTGGAATGCGCAGTTCCTGCCCTGGCTCAAGTCTTAGGTTCGCCTTCGCCCGCGCGCCATCGACACGGACCTGTCCTTTGCGCAGCATTTTCTCGAGCTGACCATGTTTTAACGCCGGGAAGTGACGCTTGAACCATCGATCTAAACGAATATCCGCTTCGTCAGCCGAAACAGACCGGTGATGGACGCCACTCATGCGAGGATTCCCTTGGTTACGGCCATACCGGCAAACAGCGCACCGATGCTCAACACAACCGATCCAATGACGTAGCCACCAGCAGAGACAATGGCGTTTCTCTCAACAAGCGTCGCCACATCAAGTGAGAATGCAGAGAATGTTGTAAAGCCGCCGAGCAACCCAACCATAAGAAAGGCCTGCCCGGTTTGGCCAACAGACCACCGCAGCGCAATTGCCGTAACAAGGACGCCCATAACAAATGAACCAATGACGTTGACGGATAGAGTCCACCACGGAAAGCCGACGCCCACCAACCGCTGAACCATAACCGTTACCAGATATCGCGCGGCTGATCCTACGGCTCCTCCAGCAGCAACGGCGGTGACGACAGTCCAGTTCATTGATCATCCTTCGGTTTAGAGTTTTTGTCGCGTCGGAGCTTATCCCAATAGGCCAGCCTCTTGCGGATTTCTCGCTCAAAGCCACGCTCGGGCGGATCGTAGTAAGTCTCACGCTGCATGTCGTCTGGGAAATAGTCCTGCCCTGAAAAGCCGTCCTCAGAATTGTGGTCGTAGGCGTAATCTTTGCCATAACCCATAGTTTTCATCATCTGCGTCGGCGCATTGAGAATGTGCTTGGGTGGCATCAATGAGCCGGTTTTTTGCGCGGCCTGTTTGGCCTGGCTAAATGCCCTGTACGCGGCGTTGGATTTGGGGGCCGTCCCGAGATAGAGGACCAGTTGGGCTATTGCTAAATCTCCTTCAGGCGACCCCAGACGGTCATAGGTATCCCATGCGGCAAGAGCTTGAGTGATGGCTTGAGGGTCAGCCAGCCCGATGTCTTCAACAGCGAAGCGTGTCAGCCTGCGCAGAATATAAATTGGGTCTTCGCCACCATCCAACATGCGGCTAACCCAATACAAAGCAGCATCAGGATCAGAGCCACGCAGAGATTTGTGAACTGCGCTGATGAGGTTGTAATGCCCGTCTCGGTCCTTGTCGTATACCGGCGCCCGGCGTTGAAGGGTCGCTGCAAGGTCAACGGACGTCATAGGGCTAGACGGCGGTTCAAGCGCAAGCAACTCTTCGGCCAGTGCCAAGATATGACGACCGTCGCCATCAGCCATCGCACGGAGCGCAGACCTTGCGTCAGCATCAAGCGGCAGTTGGCTATCGGCTTCATCCTCAGCACGAACCAACAGTGTTTCCAGAGCTGCATCGTCGAGGCGATGTAAGACGAGAACTTGGCATCGGGAAAGTAAGGCTGCATTTAATTCGAACGAGGGATTCTCGGTTGTCGCGCCCACTAAGATAATCGTGCCGTCTTCGACAACCGGCAGAAATGCATCCTGCTGCGCCCGATTGAAGCGGTGGATTTCATCCACAAAAAGCAGCGTACCCTTCCCTTTCGCGGCGCGATCTCTTGCCGCTGCGAAAACCTTCTTAAGGTCAGCCACGCCAGAGAACACAGCAGATAACGGCTCAAAGTGCAGGTCGGTCTTTCCGGCCAGAAGCCGCGCGATGGTTGTTTTCCCGCAGCCTGGGGGGCCCCACAAAATAACCGACGAAATCCGGCCCGCATCGAGCATTCGACCGACCGGTCCAGCTGTGTTGAGCAGATGGGACTGACCGACAACGGCATCCAAGGCTCCAGGCCGCAAACGATCTGCAAGAGGTTGGCCCGGCGCCGGTTTAATGGGCGCCGCGGCAGAGTCTAAGTCTTCGAACAGTGTGCTCACAGCCCAATCGAGCGCTGGATCACCCGTCCACCACGCTTAACGGAAAACGTCCATTGGCGATCTGGTCGGGCAAGAGCAGCTTCGAGATCTCCGATGTCGGCGATGTCACGACCGTTGACCACAAGTATGAAGTCGCCGGGCGCCAGGCCCGCTTGGCGGGCAAAACTGCGGCGTTTCAGCCGTAGGACAATAACCCCCTCTTCGGGCTCGATCCCCAATTCCTCTGCCAATGCTGGGTTTAAATTAGCGACAGTTGAGCCGCCAAATGGTGGTGATTGATCAGACAATACTGTTTCGTTCCGCGGTGGCTCTTCAGGCGGCTTGACTAGCTGAACCCTGACGAATTTCTGTTCTCCGTTTCGGAACAGCTCAACGTCTGCGCTCTGGCCTACAACCAGGGTCGCCAACCGATAGCGCAAATTCTCGGCGTCGAGAATTTCGCGGCCGTTTACAGAAACAAGAACATCACCGACTTCGATTCCAGCGTCCTCACCCGGACTACCTGCATAGACCGAATTGACGATGACACCGAGCGGCAGGTCCAAACCAAGCGCTTCAGCGATTTCCGACGAGACCGATTGGCCACCAGCGCCAAGCCACGCGCGAACGGCTCGACCTTCTTTCAGTATGCTGTCCAGGACGACGCGGACCATTGGCGTAGGAATGGCAAATCCAATACCCACGCTTCCTCCATCTCGGGAATATATGGCCGTGTTAATCCCAACGAGACTGCCATCGATCGAGACTAAGGCACCGCCCGAGTTGCCCGGATTGATGGCGGCGTCAGTCTGGATGAAAGACCTAAAATCTGAAACACCGACATTTGATCGCGCCACTGCAGAAACGATTCCGCTGGTCACCGTTTGCCCTACGCCAAAGGGATTGCCAATCGCCAGCACCAAGTCGCCAACTTCCAACGCATCGGCGTCACCAAGTTGAAGGGCTGGTAGGTCAGCCGGCGCATTGTTAATGCGAAGAACGGCGAGATCTGTACGTTCATCTGTCCCGACGATTTCCGCATCAAACTCTCTGCGGTCGGACAGGACAACGGTGATTTCATCGGAACCAGCGATAACGTGATTGTTGGTTACGACGATGCCGTCATTTCGCACAATAACGCCAGATCCAAGCGAATTCTGAATCCGCTCTTTCGGCATCCCAAACCTCTGGCTCCCTTGGTCGCCAAAGAACCGGCGGAAGAACGGATCATTAAATAGACTTGGTACGCGCTGCTGAACCACCCGCCGTGTATAGACATTGACGACCGCTGGTGCTGTGCGCTTAACGATAGGCGCGAAGGTCAGCTTAATTTCACCATCAGAACCCGGGACCCGAACAGCCTGTGCGCCTGCCGGTCCAGGTAGAACCAGCAAAGCGACGGCGAAGACTGTGATCAGGTTTATAAAACGCATGGGAATTCTCCTGGTTCTCCCCGTCCCCCCTTCATATCAGAAGTAGGAGCCCGGTGGGACCACTGCAATCAGCACATCAGCCCCAAATACAAAAAAGGCGGACACACATGCCCGCCTTTCTCGACATTCGATGGGTCGCGGGAAGCCCCTACTCTTGCGGCAATTCCTCGTCGACGGCTTTTTCTTGAACCGGCCCTGAATCAAGGCCCTTAGCGTCGGCATCGCGATCAACCAATTCAATAACCGCCATCGGGGCTGAGTCACCGTATCGATATCCTGCCTTTAAAACACGGGTATAACCGCCGGCTCGGTCCGCGTAACGCTCAGCAATTACTGAAAACAACTTCGATACGACTGTCTTGTCGCGAAGTTTCGCCATGGCTTGACGGCGCGAATGGAGGTCACCTCGTTTAGCAAGGGTAATCAGGCGTTCCGCATAGGGGCGCAAATCTTTTGCTTTGGGAAGCGTCGTGGTGATTTGTTCATGCTTGAACAGTGCGTTCGCCATATTCGCAAACATTGCCCGACGGTGTTGGCTGGTACGGTTTAATTTCCGACCACTCATTCCATGCCGCATGGTGCTGTCTCCTTACTATCTGAGGTCTCGCGCGCGAGACTGATTTGATCTACCCCCTGCCAGAATCCTGAACAGGCGGGCGAGCCCTCTTGGCTCGTACTACTTGTATCGAGGCGACGCCGCTAAAACGGCTCTTCAAGCTTCTTCGCCAGGTCTTCAATGTTCTCTGGTGGCCAATTGGTCACTTCCATGCCGAGATGCAATCCCATCTGAGCAAGGACTTCCTTGATCTCGTTTAAAGATTTACGGCCGAAGTTCGGTGTTCTGAGCATTTCTGCCTCAGTCTTCTGAACCAGATCGCCGATGTAGATAATGTTGTCGTTCTTTAAGCAATTTGCCGAACGAACTGACAGTTCCAATTCATCGACCTTGCGCAGCAGATGTTTGTTGAACGGTAGATCTTCATCGGGACGTTCATGGAATGCTTGGCTTGGCTCTTCAAAGTTAATGAACAACTGCAGCTGATCCTGCAAGATACGAGCCGCGAGGGCCACTGCATCTTCGGGGGTCACGGCGCCGTTGGTTTCAACCTTCATCGACAGCTTGTCATAATCAGTGACCTGACCAACACGCGTATTGTCGACCGAATAGGACACACGACGAACAGGGCTGAAAATAGAGTCCACTGGAATGACGCCAATGGCGTCATCTTCCTTGCGGTTCTGTGTCGCCGCTACGTATCCCTTGCCGTTACTGACTTCCATTTCGATTTCAAGGTTGGCCCCTTCATCGAGGTGACAAATCACCAACTCCGGATTCATGATGTCGATATCGGATGGCGCATCAATCTGCGCGGCCGTCACTTCAGCTGGTCCCTTAACAGATAGAGTCATCCGTTTTGGACCCTCAGCATGCATCGCCAAAGAGATCTGCTTGATATTGAGGATAAGGTCGGTGACGTCTTCTCTTACGCCGGTGACCGATGAAAACTCATGCAGCACACCATCAATGCGAATGGACGTAATCGCAGCCCCTTGCAAGGATGAAAGCAGAATTCGGCGTAAGGCATTACCAAGAGTAATACCAAAACCGCGCTCCAAAGGTTCCGCAACGATCGTCGCCAAACGACTGCTATCGTCGCCAGCTTCGACATTGAGTTTGTTTGGCTTAATGAGCTCTTGCCAGTTTTTCTGTATCACGGCTTGATCCCGCTCTTCTAAAGGTTAAGGGCGCACACGAAGTGGAGCGCCCGAAAAGCCGTACTATTACGCCAGTACGGCAAAACGCGTATGACTTAAACCCGCCGGCGCTTGCGTGGCCGACACCCATTGTGCGGAATGGGCGTAACATCTTGAATAGACGTAATGTTGAGCCCTACTGTCTGTAGAGCGCGCAACGCTGACTCACGACCACTGCCGGGGCCCTTAACCTGAACGGATAAGGTCTTCATGCCATGTTCCATGGCCTTCTTACCGGCATCCTCCGCCGCAACCTGAGCGGCATATGGAGTGGATTTCCGCGAGCCCTTAAAACCTTGCCCACCAGCAGAACCCCATGCAATGGCGTTGCCCTGCACATCAGTAATCGTGATGAGCGTGTTGTTAAAGGTCGAGTTAACGTGCGCAATTCCAGAACTGATGTTCTTACGTTCTTTTTTGCGGGTCCGTGTCGCTGGCTTGGCCATGAGTGTGTTCGTCCGTTACTTGGTGACTTTTTTCTTGCCGGCAATGGCTTTGGCCGGTCCCTTGCGGGTCCGGGCATTTGTATGAGTTCTTTGTCCGCGGACGGGCAAGCCTTTACGATGGCGTAGTCCCCTGTAGCAGCCAAGATCCATCAAACGCTTGATGTTCATAGCCGCTTCCCGGCGCAGATCACCCTCGACCACGAAGTCTTGGTCGATAATGTCACGTACACGCGACACTTCGTCATCTGACAATTGATTGACGCGGAGCGTCATATCAATGTTCGCCTTCTGACAAATAGCCACGGCTCGCGTATTACCAATGCCAAAAATGTAAGTTAAGGCGATCGGAATCCGCTTATTCGTTGGTATATTAACGCCTGCAATACGCGCCAAAGCCCGTACTCCTTCTATTCAATCAATTGTTCTCGAGAGCGCTCGGCCCAGCCGGAAAAGCGCGCCATTATAGGCAGGCTCTACCCTCTGTCAACACGCCCTCAGCTGTCTAAAACCCTTTTAATCTCGGTAGTTACGGCCGCCATGTCCTGGTCACCGTCGACTACCGCTAGAAGCCCCTTACTCTCGTAGAACGGGAGCAATGGGGCTGTTTGCCCGTGATAGGCATCAAGGCGGGATTTCACCGTCTCAGCATTGTCGTCGTCTCTTCTCGTAAAGTCTGTGCTCCCACATGCATCGCAGGTATCAGCCACTTTCGGAAGCTTAAAGGTATCATGATACCCTTCACCGCATTTGGAGCAGGTAAATCGCCCTGTGATCCTATCCACCAGATTCTGATCTGGGACCCGGATCTCAATGACAGAATCCAAGACGATGCCCTTGTCCTGGAGCATTGCATCGAGGCTCTCCGCCTGCGCCACAGTGCGTGGAAAACCGTCGAGAATGAAACCGTTTGCACAATCCCGAGCGTCCAACCGCTCAGAGATCATCCCCACCATAATTTCATCGGATACCAGCTGCCCAGCATCCATGATGGTCTTGGCCTGCTTGCCCAACTCTGTACCGGCCGCAACGGCAGCCCTTAGCATATCGCCAGTCGAGAGCTGAACAATGCCGTAGGCATCTTCGAGCAACTTAGCTTGAGTGCCTTTGCCGCCGCCCGGTGGACCCATGAGGACAAGACGTTTACCAGTCATCTGTTGCGGCCTCGCAATTTAGACTTCTTGATCAAACCTTCATATTGGTGCGCCAGCAGGTGGGATTGGATTTGCTGCACGGTATTGAGCGTCACATTGACAACAATAAGCAGGCTCGTACCACCAAAATAGAAGGTTACGTTCATGCGTGAAATTAAGATTTCAGGCAAAAGACAGACAACAATCAAATAGATACTACCGACTGTCGTAAGACGGGTGAGAACATAATCTATGTACTCAGCTGTATTCTTTCCTGGACGTATACCGGGAACAAACCCACCGTACTTGCGCAGATTCTCAGCGGTGTCTGCCGGATTGAACACCAAGGCCGTATAAAAGAACGCGAAAAAGGCAATGAAAACGGCATACAGGAAGAGATAAAGTGGCTGACCGCGTCCGAGAAGAACACCAATTGTGTTCAGGATACCACCTTCTCCACCCGCGTCGACAGCACCACCTTGCAGCCCCGCGACGGTTAACGGCATCAGCAGAATTGAACTCGCGAAGATCGCTGGGATAACCCCTGCGGTGTTCAACTTAAGCGGCAGGTGAGAGTTTTCGCCGCCGACCATTTTGTTGCCCATTTGCCGCTTGGGATACTGAACAATAATCCGGCGCTGGGCGAGTTCGACATAACAGATGAGATAAATGGTGGCGACGATACCGACCATCAAGCCAACGATGACGACCGGGGACATCGCGCCTGTACGACCTAATTCCAATGTCTGTGCGATTGCACCAGGGAGACCCGCCACAATTCCAGCAAAGATCAACAGCGACACACCTTGGCCAATACCGCGTTCACTGATTTGCTCACCGAGCCAAACGAGGAACATGGTTCCGCCGACCAGAGTAATGACGGTCGTAAACTTAAAGAATACGCCTGGACTTGTGACCGCCAACGCACCTGTTGTGCTAGTCGCACCTTCCAAGCCCGACGCAATACCCAGAGCTTGTAGAGCACTAATACCAACGGTCAGATAACGGGTGTACTGGTTTATTTTTACGCGGCCGGACACACCCTCTTTTTTCACCTGCTCGAGGGTCGGATTCACGGCCGTCATAAGCTGCATAATGATCGAGGCCGAGATATAGGGCATAATATTGAGCGCAAAGATGCTCATGCGCGACAATGCCCCGCCGGCGAATACATCAAACATGCCAAGAACACCGGCACTTTGTTGCTGCATGATGTCTGCCATCACCTGCGGGTCGATCCCGGGCAGAGTGATAAACGTACCCATCCGATAGACAATCAAAGCACCAAGCGTAAACCAAATACGACGCTTGAGGTCTGTAGCCTTGGCGAAAACGCCAAGGTTGACGTTAGCGGCCATTTGGTCGGCGGCGGAGGCCATACGGGTTACTCGCTACCCTCGCCGGATTCTGCTGTTTTTTTGGTTGTCTTCGCCGCTTTCTTAGGCTTGGCGGCAGCTCGTGCAATAATAGTGACCGAACCACCTGCCTTTTCTACGGCTGCAATCGCCGCCGCAGACGCATGGTCAACGGTAATGGCAAGCTTCGCCTTCAATTCACCGGACGCCAGCAAACGGATACCGTCGCGGCGAGGACGAACCATACCGGCAGCTTCAAGCGCTGCACCATCGACAGGTTTGCTCGCGTCGAGACGGCCGTCATCTATGATCTTTTGCAGACGACCGACATTGATTACTGCAAATTCTTTGGGATTAAGGACATTAAAACCACGCTTCGGTAGACGGCGGTAAATCGGCATTTGCCCGCCCTCAAACCCACGGATTGAAACACCTGTGCGGGATTTTTGACCTTTGTGGCCGCGGCCCGCTGTCTTGCCTTTACCTGAGCCAGGCCCACGACCGACGCGAGTCCGCTCCTTCGTGGCACCAGGCTTATCCCGTAATTGATTCAGTTGCATAGCGAACCTTCCTGACGCTGAAAATCCAGCGTCTGTTCTGAAATCTATTTAGTTATCTGCTTCAACGCGCACAAGGTGATGAACCTTGTTGATCATTCCACGTACCGAAGGCGTATCCTCGAGCGTACGTGTACGATGCATCTTATCTAGGCCTAGGCCTTTTAACGTCGCGCGCTGAGACCGGTGGCGCCCAATGGGACTGCCAATCTGAGTAACTGTGACGGTCTCGTTCGATTTTGACTTACCCGCCATTAGGAGGCCTCCTTAACCGGCGCTTCGACAGGCGCCTCATCGCGAGGCACAGCGTCACCGCGTCGCCCGACGATATCGGCAACCTTTTTGCCGCGTTTAGCGGCAATCATACGAGGAGATCTTAACGACTTGAGTGCTTCAAATGTCGCTTTCACCATGTTGTAAGGGTTGTTTGACCCCTGGCTCTTAGCCACAACGTCCTGCACGCCCATCGTTTCGAACACGGCACGCATTGGTCCACCAGCAATAATACCCGTTCCTGGCGGAGCAGAGCGCAACACAACACGACCAGCACCAAACTTTCCATTCACGTCATGGTGTAGTGTCCGACCTTCCCTGAGGGGAATACGAACCAGCGTACGTTTGGCTTGCTCGGTCGCTTTACGAATAGCTTCAGGAACTTCTCGCGCTTTACCCGAGCCAAAGCCAACGCGACCCTTGGTATCACCAACCACGACCAACGCAGCAAATGCAAAACGGCGTCCACCTTTCACAACCTTAGCAACGCGATTGATATAGACGAGCTTATCGACGAGATCATCGTCTTTATCTCTATCGCGTCTATTCGCGTTTGGTCCTGAACGTGCCATATCTTTAGTCCTTCCTTGGGCGCCTGCTAGAACGACAGGCCACCTTCCCGTGCTGCGTCGGCCAAAGCCTTGACGCGGCCGTGATATTTGTATCCACCGCGATCGAATATAACGTCCGTGACGCCGGCGCTCTTGGCGCGTTCAGCAATCAGCTTACCGACGACTAATGCGGCATCCATTGTGCAGCCCTTGGAAGCGTCTTTTTTTACACCGTCTTCCAAGCTCGACGCCGCAACCACCGTATTGCCATCAATGTCGTTGATAACCTGGGCATAGATGTGACGGCCGGACCGGAACACAGACAAACGCGGACGATCGCTCTTCATCTTGCGTATCTTGAACCGGGTTCGCGCCTTGCGGCGATTGAACAATTTGATAACTGACGTCATCGTGCAGATCCTTACTTCTTCTTACCTTCTTTACGAATGATGTATTCGCCGGCGTACCGCACGCCCTTGCCCTTGTAGGGTTCCGGTGGACGATATGCTCGAATTTCAGCGGCAACTTGGCCGACCTTCTGACGATCAGTTCCACTCACATCAATTTGGGTCGGCTGAGGTGTCTTGATCTCAATGCCTTCCGGAACCGCAAAATTGACGTCATGCGAAAATCCGAGGCTGAGTACCAGCTTTTTACCTTGAGCCTGCGCCTTGTACCCAACACCCTGAATTTCCAGGGTCTTGGAAAAGCCTTCACTCACACCGATAACCATGTTCTCAACGAGAGAACGCGTAGTGCCCCACATCGTCCGGGCTCGTCTACCATTACCAATAGGTTTCACGGTCACTTCATTATCAGAGATGATCGTTTCGATTTCAACGGCCGTTAAATAGGACAACTCACCGCGTTTCCCTTTGGCAATAAGCTTATTGCCCTCCAGTGTAACAGTGACGCCATCCGGAATGGCAATCGGGTTTTTTCCAACACGTGACATACAACAGCCCTCCTAAAATACCTGGCAGAGAACTTCGCCGCCCACGTTGGCGTCTCGCGCCTCGTGGTCCGACATCACGCCACGTGGCGTAGACAAAATGGAGATACCAAGACCGTTATATACCCTTGGTAGGTCTTTGATTTTCGAGTAAATGCGCCGGCCAGGCGTGGAAACACGCGTAATCTTACTGATCACGGGTTCGCCCTCGTTGTATTTCAATTCTATACGCAACTCGTCAATACCGGGCCGCACGTTGTACCGCTCGAAGCCACGGATATAACCTTCCCGCTGCAACACATCGAGTACATTTTCCCGGAGCTTAGAGGCCGGTGCCGTGACGGCATTCTTGCGTGCCCGCTGTCCGTTGCGGATACGAGTTAGCGTATCACCGATAGGATCGGATAAAGCCACAATCGTCTCTCCTTACCAGCTCGACTTAACCATGCCGGGAATTTGACCTCTAGAAGCCAAATCCCGCAGCTTGATACGACCAAGCTTAAACTTTCGATAAACACCGCGCGGACGACCAGTGATTTCGCACCGATTGTGTATCCGCACTTTAGATCCATTACGCGGCATTTCAGCAAGCTTCAGCGCCGCCTCAAATCTTTCTTCAGGCGACGACGTGCGATCCATAACCACCGCCTTCAGTTCAGCCCGGCGTTCACTTTGCTGGGCCGCCATTCGGCGACGCTTGAGATCCCGTTGTACAGCGCTCTTCTTAGCCATAGTTCAGCGTGCTCCAGGCGTTAGGATTTGCGGAACGGCAAGTCGAACCCTACGAGAAGCGCTTTTGCTTCTTCGTCGTTCTTTGCCGTTGTGCAAATAGTGATGTTAAGGCCGCGAACTTTGTCGACCTGATCGTAATCAATCTCAGGAAAAACGATCTGTTCCTTAAGACCCATATTGTAGTTGCCCTTACCATCGAAACTCATCGGCGGTAGGCCGCGAAAATCTCTCACGCGAGGCAGCGCAATCGTGACCAGGCGATCAAGGAATTCGTACATACGAACGCGGCGGAGCGTCACAGAAGTACCAACCATCATCCCTTCGCGAAGCTTGAATGCCGCAATGGATTTCTTAGACCTCGTGATCAGCGGTTTCTGACCCGAAATACGTGTCAAATCCTGAACAGCGCCTTCAATCTTCTTACGATCCTGTGACGCCTCGCCAACGCCCATATTGAGAACGATTTTCTCAAGCTTTGGGACTTCCATGGGATTGTCATAGGAGAAGGCGTCCAGAAGAGATTTCCGGACAACGTCGTTATAGTGTTGGCGCAAACGTGGTTCAGTCATAGCAGCCTCAATCGATCACTTCGCCGGAACGCTTTGCGAACCGGACTTTGGTGCCGTCGTCGAGCTTGCGGAACCCGACACGGGTCGCAACATTCTCCTTGGGATCGACGATCGCCACGTTTGAAACATGGATTGAAGCTTCTTTCTCAACAATCCCACCGGCCGCTGTCGCTGAGGGGCGCGTATGCCGGCGCATCATATTGATGCCCTGAACAATAACCCTGTCGTCCTGCGGCAATGCCTTGACGATGTCTCCTGTTTTGCCGCGGTCTTTCCCAGCAAGAACAATGACCTTATCGCCCTTCTTAAACTTAGCCATCACAGCACCTCCGGTGCCAATGAGACGATTTTCATAAACGTCTTCGAGCGCAATTCACGGGTAACCGGTCCAAAAATACGTGTTCCGATTGGCTCGCCAGTCTTGCTGATCAAGACCGCGGCATTGCTGTCAAAGCGAATGGCTGTGCCATCAGCCCGACGCACTTCCTTGGCAGTACGCACGATAACCGCGCGATGCACATCGCCCTTTTTAACCCGACCACGGGGGATGGCTTCCTTAACCGAGACCACAATAACGTCACCGACGCCTGCGAATCTGCGCTTGGATCCACCCAGAACCTTGATGCACTGAACCCGTCTTGCCCCCGAGTTATCGGCAACGTCCAGATTTGATTGCATCTGAATCATAGTATTACGTCCTTACGTTCGTCCTGGCGCAACTTACTCAGCCGAGTCAGCTACGAGTTCCCAGGTCTTTCTCTTTGAGATCGGTGAGCATTCGCGAATGCGAACGATATCGCCAATCTTGCAACTGTTGGCCTCATCATGCGCCGCATACTTTTTGGAGCGCTTGATAAATTTTTTGTACAGAGGGTGTGCAACACGACGCTCGATTTTGACCACCACGGTCTTGTCTTGCTTGTCGCTCACGACAACCCCTTGCAGAATACGCTTAGGCATCAGTCTCTCCTTACGCCTGCGCCGCTGCGGCAGTACCGCGGTGATGCAGGATGGTCTTAATCTGCGCAATTTCGCGACGAACGCGCGCAAATTCGGCAGTGTTTTCAAGCTGGCCAGACGCCCGCTGAAAACGAAGGTTAAGTTGCGTTTTCTTTAGGTCGAGCAGCCGACCCGAAAGTTCATCTTCGCTCTTGGCGCGTAAATCTTCAGCTTTAGCCATGACTTAGCCCTCCGCTCCAATACGCACGACAAACTTCGTTTTGATGGGAAGTTTGGCTGCAGCCAATTCAAACGCCTCACGCGCAACGTTTTCTGAAACACCATCGACTTCAAACATGATGCGACCCGGCTTAACCCGACACGCCCAATACTCGACGGACCCCTTGCCTTTACCTTGGCGAACTTCAGGGGGCTTCTTCGAAACTGGAACATCCGGAAATATACGGATCCAGACGCGGCCCTGACGCTTCATATGGCGAGTCATCGCACGCCGCGCGGCCTCAATCTGGCGCGCCGTAACCCGCTCAGGCTGAAGCGCTTTAAGGCCGTATGACCCGAAATTGAGCTGTGACCCGGCATGAGCGACGCCATGTATGCGTCCCTTATGGGCCTTTCTAAACTTTGTACGTTTCGGACTTAACATCCCGAACCTTCCTTGAGCCTCTAATCAGCGCGCCTACGGGCGAGCTGACTGATCCTGTAAACGTGTGTCATGGGCCATGGGATCGTGTTCCATGATGTCGCCCTTGTAGATCCAAACTTTTACGCCACAGACGCCATAGGTCGTGTGACCGCTGGCCTCTCCGTAATCGATATCCGCACGCAAGGTATGCAAGGGCACCCGGCCTTCGCGATACCATTCCGTCCGAGCAATTTCCGCGCCACCCAAACGACCGGCACAGTTAATGCGAATGCCTCCAGCACCAAGGCGCATTGCCGACTGAACGGCGCGCTTCATGGCCCGCCTGAAAGCAACCCGGCGCTCAAGCTGCTGGGCGATGTTTTCTGCAACAAGTTGCGCGTCAATCTCAGGCTTACGGATCTCAACTATATTGAGACTCACTTCATTGCCTGTCATTGCCTGCAAGGTCTTGCGCATATTCTCGATGTCTTGACCTTTTTTACCGATCACAACACCCGGACGCGCCGTATGTATTGTCACGCGCGCTTTTTTTGCGGGACGTTCAATAACGACCTTTGAGACCCCAGCCTGTGCCAGACGATCCTGCAGAAATTTGCGAATGCGCAAGTCTTCGTGGAGCATATCAGCGTACTTGTCCTTACCCGCATACCAGCGAGAGTCCCAAGTGCGATTGATGCCCAGACGCAGCCCAATCGGATTTACTTTCTGACCCATTAAACGGTCTCCTCGCGCTCGCGCACGATAATTGTAAGGTTACTAAACGGCTTAAGAATCTTGCCAACGCGGCCACGGGCACGTGGGCGCCAGCGCTTCATCGTTAAACTTTTCCCAACAAACGCTTCCGACACAAACAAGCTATCAACATCTAACTGATGATTGTTCTCTGCGTTCGCGATTGCTGCTTCCAGCACGAGCTTCACGTCATTGGACACCCGCCGTGTCGAGAAACTCAGCTGCGCCAACGCCGCTTCTGCCGACTTTCCCCGGATCGATTGAGCGACCAGGTTTAGCTTCTGAGGGCTTACACGGATCGACTTCGAAAAAGCGCGCGCTTCAACGTCGCTGAGACGCCGTTCTTTGCTCGGCTTACCCATGACTACTTCCTCTTCGCTTTCTTGTCGGCCGCGTGGCCGTAATAGGTCCGGGTCGGCGAGAACTCACCAAACTTGTGACCGATCATATTCTCCGTCACCAGCACGGGCACAAACTTATGACCGTTGTGAACACCAAACGTCAGCCCCACAAACTGCGGCAGAATCGTTGAGCGTCGCGACCAGATTTTGATCACATCATTACGGCCAGACGCGCGGGCAACCTCTGCCTTCTTAAGCAGATAGCCGTCGACGAACGGACCTTTCCAAACAGAACGAACCACTAGCGCCCTCCGTTACTTTCTTTTTTTCTTGGCCAGATGTCGGCTGCGCATAATCAGCCCATCTGTGCGCTTGTTGGAACGAGTCTTCTTACCTTTGGTCGGCTTACCCCAAGGCGTAACCGGATGACGGCCACCAGAGGTTTTACCTTCACCACCACCATGCGGGTGATCGACCGGGTTCATGACAACACCACGTACGGTTGGGCGAACACCCATCCACCGCTTACGGCCAGCCTTACCCAATTTTACGTTTTGGTTATCGGGGTTTGAAACAGCACCGACAGATGCCATGCACTCACCACGAACCAACCGGAGCTCACCTGATGAAAGACGCAACTGAGCAAAGCCGCCGTCTTTACCAATCAACTGAGCATAGCACCCAGCGGAACGCGCCAGTTGAGCGCCCTTACCCTGCTTCATTTCGATATTATGTATGATCGTACCAACAGGAATGTTCTTTAGTGGCATCGCGTTGCCAGGCTTAATGTCAGCCTGTTCCGAAGCAATCACTTGATCGCCAGCCTTCAACCGCTGTGGCGCCAGAATGTAAGCCAGTTCGCCGTCATCATACTTAATCAGCGCAATGAATGCCGTGCGGTTGGGGTCATACTCAAGACGCTCCACCGTGGCAGACACATCAAACTTTGTCCGCTTGAAATCAATCTTGCGATAACGACGCTTATGCCCACCGCCGATATGGCGCATGGTCAATCGACCGTGGTTATTGCGACCGCCCGATTTGGTAAGCCCTTCAGTCAGAGCCTTAATCGGTCCGCCTTTATGCAGATCAGACCGGTCAACGAGCACGAGCCCGCGCATCCCCGGCGTCATCGGCTTATAGGTTTTAAGTGCCATCGTTCTACAGTCCCGTCGTCACGTCGATTGATTGGCCCTCGGCCAATGTGACGATCGCCTTCTTCGTGTTATTACGCTTGCCTACTTGGCCTTGAAAACGCTTAGTCTTGCCCTTCTGAATCAACGTATTCACGGCCTTAACATCGACCTTAAAAAGAGCCTCAACAGCTTGTTTGATCTGTGGCTTCGTCGCCCACATAGCCACTTTGAATACGACTTGGTTAAACTCAGACGCCAATGTCGATTTCTCTGTTATGTGAGGCGCTTGAATCACGTCGTAGAGAAGTTCAGTCGGTTGCTTGTCCGCGCTCATTTCAAACGCTCCTCAAGCTTTTCCAGCCCCGCTTTAGTCAGCACCAATTTTTCGCGACGAAGGATGTCGTATACATTGGCACCCTGCTCCGGCAAGACATCAACGCCAATGATGTTGCGAGCGGCTAGGCAAAACGCCTCATCCAATGTCGTTCCATCGATAATCAGAGCTGATTTCCAACCCAATTTCTTAATTTGTGACGCCAATTGCTTGGTCTTACCTTCAGCTGACTTGGCTTCATCTAAAACGATTAAGCTGCCTTCTTTAGCTTTGGCAGACAGTGCCGTTTTGAGACCAAGACGGCGTACCTTTTTAGTCAGCGCATGGGCATGACTACGCACAACCGGTCCAAACGCCTTGCCGCCGCCGCGTAGTTGCGGAGCCCGAGCGTTACCTTGACGAGCGCGCCCCGTGCCTTTTTGATTAAACGGCTTTTTATTGGATCCGCTGACTTCGCCAACAGTCTTTGTCTTGTGGTTGCCCGACTGACGCTTAGCCAACTGCCAGCGCACAACCCGGTGCAGAATGTCTTCCCGCACTTCAAGGCCAAAGATAGCTTCGGCCAAATCGACCGACCCTACGCTTTTGCTATCTAGGTTAATGACATCGCACTTCATAACTTAAGCGTCCTTCTTGTCCGCATCCGCGACCGCTTCAGGCGCGCTGGCATCTGCGTTTTCGGCTGGCGCCGCGTCTTCGGCTACAGCTTGTTCAGACGGAATATCTTCTGCCGGCGCGTTTCCTGATGACATAAGCGCAGCTGGAAGAGGCAGACCTTCTGGTGTCGCCTTCTTAACTGCGTCTTTGATCAAAACGTATGAGTTGTCTGACCCGGGAACACCGCCACTAACCAGAATCAAACCACGCGCCGGATCAGTCGATACGATACGGAGATTTTGAACTGTCGTGCGCTGATCACCCATGTGACCAGCCATTTTCTTGCCTTTGAAGACCTTACCTGGGTCTTGGCATTGCCCAGTAGACCCATGACTACGGTGAGAGATCGACACACCGTGCGTTGCTTCCAAACCAGCGAAGTTGTGACGCTTCATCGCGCCAGCAAAACCCTTACCGATCGAGGTGCCAGTCACATCAACGAACTGGCCGGGAATGAAATGCTCAGGAGAAATTTCAGCCCCAACTTCAATCAGATTTTCAGGATCAACCCGAAACTCAACAAGCTTCTTGCGAGGCTCCACCTTTGCTTTAGCAAAGTGGCCACGCATGGCTTTGTTAACGTTCCGCGGCTTAGCAGCGCCTAGGCCGAGCTGGACAGCCGTATAGCCATCCTTTTCGGCGGTACGCTGAGCAATCACTTGCACGCCACCAACATTGAGAACCGTGACCGACGTATGCTCACCGCTTTCGGTGAATACGCGGGTCATTCCCACTTTTTTTGCAACAAGACCGGTACGCATCAGTCCAACCCTACAATTTGATTTCCACGTCGACGCCGGCCGCAAGATCCAGTTTCATCAGCGCATCCACTGTTTGTGGGGTCGGATCGACGATGTCGAGCAGACGTTTATGCGTACGGATTTCAAACTGTTCCCGCGACTTTTTGTCAATGTGCGGAGACCGGTTAACAGTAAACTTCTCAATTCGTGTGGGCAGCGGAATGGGCCCGCGAACCTGAGCACCCGTTCTTTTGGCAGTAGACACAATTTCACGGGTCGACTGATCGAGCACGCGATGGTCAAACGCCTTAAGGCGGATGCGAATATTCTGGTTGTCTAACATCGGTCCATTCCTGAAAGAAACGTCACCTCACAAATGAGGTGACGTAGCTTAATTCCCTATTCGATAATTTTAGCGACGACGCCAGCACCGACGGTGCGTCCGCCTTCGCGAATGGCGAACCGAAGCCCGTCATCCATAGCAATCGGCGCAATCAGGTTAACCTGCATGGAGATATTATCCCCAGGCATAACCATCTCCGTGCCTTCCGGAAGCTCAATCGTCCCGGTCACATCCGTCGTGCGGAAGTAAAAC
>JABJAH010000032.1 GCA_018666155.1 Rhodospirillaceae bacterium
AGCCGATATGCATGGCCATCATCGTACCCTGCGAAAACCCGATCAGCGCCAAGGACTCTGAAGTTAAATCCAGATCACTGAGGAGGCTGTCTAAATAAAGATTGAGGGAGACGGCCGAGCGTTTGGCCCCTTCGTACATAACAGCGAAGGCTCCAGCCATACGGGCCGGATCACGTCTCATCATCTCCGGGTCATACCCTTGTAGGGTAAACCATTGTCTACCGTAGCCGACCTCACCAGGTTCGGGGGCATGAGGGCTGTAGAACGCAGCATCCGGTAAGCTTTCAGCGAAATACGGTGCAAGGCCAATCAGGTCATTGCCGTCTGCACTATATCCATGAAGAAATACAATGGCCTGTTTGGCCGGCCCGCCAGAGGCTGGCGGGCGACTAGGGCCTTCGAGAGTAACGTGATCAGACATGGTTACGAACATGCTCCAGAAACAACTTCACATCATGATAGAGTACGGCAATAAGTGATGCACCAATTCGTAAAACGTGGCACGGGAATTTGTGATGGGTGATGAAGAGGCCGTTCTGTTTGCTAATGATAGGTTCTATGCGGCGTTTGTCGGCAAAGATATGGAAGCGATGGAGCAATTATGGGGCTCCGAAAGAATTATTTGTGTGCATCCTGGTTGGCAGCCGTTGCACGGACGCGAAGATGTGTTGGAGAGTTGGCAGGAAATTTTGGGCGAAGACAGCGCCCCAGAGGTTCGGTGTCGTGCGCCGCGGGCGACGGTCTACGGAGATATGGCAATAGTAATCTGCATTGAAGAGCTGGAGGAGGCCTACCTATGTGCAACGAATGTTTTCGTACGCGAAGACGCAGAGTGGCGGCTCGTTCATCATCAGGCGGGCCCTATGAACGTTCAGCCTGACGAATTGCCAGAAGAACCCGAAGTGGCGTTAAATTAGGTGCGCTGAGTGAAAGTCTAGACGACTTTCTGTTCGGCCGGCTCAATTACGTAAGGTTCGGCCTTAAGAAAACTTGGTGTGTGCGCACCAAAAGCCACAACGTCTTCTCCGTGATCCATCACTCCGACGTCTGGATCGTGTCTTCCACGATCACGGCGCGGACGCTCAGGTCGCTCTTCTTTAGCGGCTGGTTTAGGTGCCTCTCTCTTCGCTGATGGCTCGGCTTTTTTTGTGCTCTTTTCGTCAACGGGAGGCTTTTGGGCCTCTTGGCTCACCGATGTTTCTGCACTTGCCACTTCGGTGTCACTTACGGTCTTCGCAGGCTCGCTCTTTTGCACTTCGGTGTCACTTACGACCTTCGCAGGCTCGCTCTTTTGCACTTCGGTGTCACTTACGACCTTCGCAGGCTCACTCTTTTGCGCTTCCGTGTCACTTACCACCTTCACAGGTTCACTCTTTTGCTCTTCTGTGACTGGTTTAACAGCGGCGGGAGGTTGTGGAGCAGGTTTTGCTCCGATCGGAGGGATGGGACCTCCGATCAATTTCTCGATTGAGATGAGCATTTTGCTGTCCGCCGGTACGGCCAGCGTAAAGGCTTTACCCTGCATTCCGGCGCGACCCGTGCGACCAATTCGGTGGACGTAATCTTCCGCATTATTCGGTACATCGTAATTTACGACAAAGGGCACTGCTGCAACATCTAAGCCACGAGCGGCAACGTCGGAACAAATCAGTAGACCTGCGGTGCCAGTTTTAAACGCCGCGAGCATTTCCATTCTCTTGGATTGCGCCATGTCGCCATGGAGTGCGATGGCCTTGAAGCCATTCTTGGTCAACGATTTGAATAGAATATCGACGTCTTTTTTGCGGTTACAAAAGACGAAACCATTCTCGATTTTTTCAGTGCGTATCAGTTTTTGTAGCGCGTCCTGCTTGCCAGAGTCGGTCGTCTTGATGAGCGCTTGAGTGATCGTTGTCGCCGTCGTCGCTGGTGCATCAACAGCGACTTCCTTTGGATTCATCAGGAACGCTTCGGACAGGCGCCGTATCTGCTTATCCATCGTTGCCGAGAAAAATAGCGTTTGGCGAAGCTGAGGTACCAATTTGGCAATACGTTCGACGTCGGGAATGAAACCCATGTCGAGCATGCGGTCCGCTTCATCAATAACGAAGTACTTCACATCGTTCAGCAGAATTTTGCCGCGCTCAAACAGGTCGAGGAGGCGACCGGGTGTCGCGATCAAAACATCACACGTCCTATTGAGGGCCTTCTCTTGATCGGTGAACGACGTTCCACCAATGATCAGCGCCATGGATAGGTCTGAGTACTTCGAGTAATTCGTGAAATTGTCTGCGGCTTGAGCGGCCAATTCTCGCGTCGGGCAAAGGATAAGTGCCCGTGGCATTCTCGCTTTAGACCGTCCCGAACTGAGGATGTCGATCATTGGCAAGGTAAAGCCGGCGGTCTTACCGGTTCCAGTCTGGGCAATGCCCATGACATCTCGACCCATCAGAGCAATCGGAATCGCCTTTTCTTGGATCGGGGTAGGTTCGGTGTAGCCGGATTCGGCAACAGCTTTAAGCGTGCTCGGCTCTAGGCCCAAGTCTTCAAAAGTCATGGAGATTGAAATGTCCTTGCGGGGGTTCAAAAATGCGGTTTCGCTTGCGCCGCTACCCTCTTTCGCGCTGCACTATATGATGCAGGAGGCGTATAAAGTCAACCAGACCTCATGAATTTCCCGCAGTTTCGCAAGGATATCGGTCGTGTCTAAACGTCATATCGTACTTTTACCCGGTCTCCTGTGTGACCACGCCCTTTGGGCCCACCAGGCTGTCCATCTTGCCGATACGGCTGAGGTGATGGTGGGTGATCTCACGCGAGACGACAGTATCTCCGATATGGCTGAGCGGATTCTTGATGAAGCACCAGATACCTTTGCGCTGGCGGGGCTATCTATGGGCGGCTATGTCGCCCAAGAGATTATGCGGCAGGAGCCAGAGCGGGTCGAAAGGCTGGCCCTGGTTGATACTCAAGCCCGAGCCGATAGCGCGGACCAAGTTAAGATCCGTAAGGATCTCATTCGTTTGGCTGGCATGGGCAAATTTAAGGGCGTAACCCCCCGTTTATTGCCAAATTTGGTGCATAAGGATCGTCTCGATGATCCTGCGGTCCGTGATGTTGTCTTGGAAATGGCGGAAAGGGTGGGCCAAGAGGCCTTTGCTCGCCAGCAGTCGGCGATCATGGGGCGTAAAGATGGTCGAGGCGATCTCCACGCCATCCGAATTCCGACAATCGTCTTGTGTGGCCGCCAAGATATACTGACCCCTCCGGATCTTCACCAGGAAATGGCGGATGCGATACCGGGTGCCCGCCTCGTTATTGTCGAGGATGCTGCCCATTTGGCTCCCTTGGAGCAGCCACACGCCGTAACCGCCGTTATGCGCTATTGGCTTGGGTGAATTAGAGGTCTGATCGCAGGGTGTGCTTGAGTATTCCCGTTGCACAGGCTCTTGCGCTGCAGCAAGGGGTTGGGTATAAGCCCTTTCTTTCGGGCGTTCCGTGTCTGGAACCGCTGATAAGCAAGGAAAAGCACCATGAAAGTGCGTTGCTCACTCAAATCCGCGAAAAAGCGGGACAAGAATTGTGTCGTCGTGCGCCGCAAGGGCCGTGTCTACGTCATCAATAAGAAAAACCCGCGGTTTAAGGCTCGCCAAGGGTAGATCACTTCGATCCCTTTGCCCGGTATCACCGCGCTTATAAAGCTTCTAAAACCGCAGTTTACTGCGGTTTTTTTATTGCCTGCGTTATTGCGCACCAAAATCTGGGATTTAGGCTTGCTCGCCCATTCTTACGACCCGGATCATGTTGGTTGATCCGATTGTACCGAATGGTACGCCCGCTGTGACCACGAGAATATCACCATCATCGGCTAATCCTTCATTGGCAGCGGTTTCAATAGCGACCGCACCGATCCGCTCGTCTGGTGTGTGGGCTAGATTGACGACGCTGTGAACGCCCCAGACCAAGGCAAAACGTCGGGCCACAGTTTCGCTTGGCGTCAAACACAGAATACGCGCCGGAGGCCGCTCTCGAGCCGCCCTGAGTGTGGTTGAGCCAGACGTCGTGTAGGTGACGATCGCTTTGGCTTTCAAGTCAGCAGCAACCTGCCTCGCTGCAGCCGTTATTGCGTCTGGCGCCGAATCTCCGTGGTTTTCATGAGCAGCCGCCATGAGGTCGAGGTAATGCTCATCACCTTCTACCTCCGAGATTATGCGGTCCATTGTGGCGACGGCGCGCACAGGAAAAGAGCCAGCCGCGGTCTCGGCAGAGAGCATCACAGCATCTGCACCATCATAAACTGCAGTTGCAACATCCGAGGCTTCCGCTCGCGTCGGCATTGGCGATTTAATCATGGTCTCGAGCATCTGTGTTGCGACGATCGACGGCTTGCCTGCAGCGCGGCAGGCTCGAATAATTCTCTTTTGAAGCACTGGGACTTGCTCCAAAGGCACTTCAACGCCTAGGTCGCCGCGAGCGATCATGACCCCATCAGCCTCTTTAACGATCTCGTCGAGATGTTTAAGGGCTGCCGGCTTCTCTAGTTTAGCGATGACGGTGGCGCGCCCCTTTACGCGGGCTTTGAGTTCGATAACGTCCGCTGGGCTTTGGACAAAAGATAAAGCAACCCAATCGACGCCTTGATCGAGGCCGAACTCAAGATCGGTTTTATCTTTGTCGGTCATGGCGGGTAACGGCAGAGTGACGTCTGGAACGTTGACGCCCTTGCGGTTCGTCAAGGTGCCAGGGACTAGTACCTTTGTTTCAGCCCAATCTTCACCACAATCTATGACCTCAAACCTCAAATGGCCGTCATTTAGAAGCAGAGAAGCGCCCGGTTTCAGAGCCTGGAATATTTCTGGGTGAGGGAGATTCACTCGGTTTTCATCGCCCGGTGCATCATCCATGTCGAGCCGGAATGTGGCGTTGCTTTTAAGAACCACTCCTTCCTCGTTGGCGAATGTCCCAACGCGAAGCTTAGGGCCTTGGAGGTCCATCAAGATTCCGATTGGGTGTCCAACGTCTTTTTCTAGAGCTCGAATGTCAGCGACGCGGGCGGCGTGATCGGCGTGGCTGCCATGACTAAAGTTAAGCCGAAAGACGTCTGCACCCGCTTCGTACAGATCGGCAATCGTGTCACGTGTACAGGAGGCAGGCCCCAGAGTAGCGATAATCTTGGCGCGGCGTTCTCTCGTCATGCCTTAATAGTACGCGTCTGAATGGTTTCCCACCAGAGGGCGGCGAGAATTTTCATTTTGTCTTAGCTATTTTTCACGACAGGCGTGCCTTTGCGGGCGAGCCAAATACCGCCAAGAATTGCAGCGATACCAATAGCCTTATCGATCGTTATGGCTTCGGAGAGGATGATCCAACCGATGATCGCGGTGCCGATGGGTTGAACCAATAGGGCGACGGCGCCAAAATTCGTCGGTAGGTAAGCCAATGCAGCGATGATGAGCGACTGGCCACCAAGCTGACAAAGATACGCCAACCCGAACAGCCATACCCAACCGGCCGTCGTGAGGGGCACAAATTGTTCACCGAGGATGAGCGCGGCTAGGCCGAGTATGAGGCCACATGTCAGACCGCTAATAGCGAGAACGGCAGATGTGGAGACCCGTCGTCTCACACGGGCGACCGTGAGAATGTAACCCGCATAAAAGACGCCAGTGAGTAATCCAAGCGCGTCGCCCACGACGCTGTCAAAGGATACTGTGAAACTACGTGCGATCAGGACTGCAGTCCCAGCCATCGCAAGCACGAGTCCGGCGAAGAAAAGTCGCGTAATGCGTTCCTTAAACAAGACAAAGGACGCGATTGCGACAAACACAGGGGCTGTATTGCCCAATGCAGTGGCGTTGGCGACCGTGGTTAGGCCAACCGAGGTATGCCAGACCGCCAAGTCAGCGGCATAAAATAGGCCGGCCACGATCACAAGCAGGATGTCTCGTGGGTTTCTTGGTAGGCCCTTAGGGTGAGTGTCTTGGTGTGAGGATCGTTGATCGTCCGCGATCATCCACAGCCAGAACACCGGCAGCGCCAGCAACATCCGATACATGCCAGTTGCGATTGGTCCCACTTCGCTGAGACGAACGAAGATGGCTGATGTTGATAGAATGAGTGCGCCGAGTAGAACCGCGGGCAGGGCGAAACGGGACATAAAAGACGTCTTGTGTTGCGGGTTGAAACAAGCAGGATGATCGCGTTTATAGCATTTGTAGGACAGGAAGAAGAATGGACGTCGCACGCGGTTACAATTGCCCTAGCGTTCTAACTGGAGACGATCCTGAACCAGTTCTCATTCTGAATCCGGCGAACGCGCGAACAGTTTTGATTATCGCCGATCATGCTGGAAATGCAGTACCTGCGGCCATGAAACAGTTGGGCTTAAATGCGGACGACCTGAACCGCCATATCGCTTGGGACCCTGGTGCCGCGTTGGTTGCGAAGGAATTAGCGAACCGATTAGCTGCAACAGCTGTGCTTAGTCAGTACTCTCGCCTTATCGTTGATCCAAACCGACCGTTGGGCGACGGGTCATCCATGCCAATTATCAGCGATGCCACGCACATACCAGCCAACGCAGAGCTGACTGACACTGAACGATCGCTCCGAGCAGAGTTGTTCTATTGGCCGTATCATCAGGCTATTAGCCATCAGATGGCGCGATTGCGCCGTACCGGTCCCGGGCCAGTCCTTGTTTCCATTCACTCGTTTACGCCTGATTTCGGAGATGAAGAACGGCCGTGGCATATTGGTGTGATGGCGGCAACAGACCGGCGTCTGGGCGACGCGGTGATTGTCGGGTTAGCCGAGAGTGGCGATATTAATGTGGGGGACAATCAACCCTATTCAGGTGTCGAATACGGGTACACTCTGAAAATTCACGGTGGATCGCAGGGGCTTGCGAATGTCCAGATCGAAATCCGGCAAGATTTACTGGCTGATCATTCTGACATTCTGCACTGGGCGGGTTTGCTTGAAAGAGTATTGAACCCACTTATAGATGATCCAGAAATGCTCGCTATCGCACATCACTGAATGATAACGGCACAGAGCAACGAGGAAACAATGGACGACGATACACGAATCAAAATAGAGGCCGCCGCTTTCCGTGGATTGGTTCAGCACTTACAAAAGCGCACGGACGTGCAGAATATCGACTTGATGGGGTTATCTGGCTTTTGCCGGAACTGTTTGGCGAAGTGGGTCAAGGCAGCATCTGAGCATTATGATGCGCCGGTGGATTATGACGAAGCCCGTGAGATTGTTTACGGCATGCCTTACGACGAGTGGAAACAGAATCATCAGGCCCCGGCTTCTGACGACCAGAAACAGAAGTTCGATGCGAGTAAACGGATGCATGCAGAGATCAGCGTCGTTGAGTAGGCTCTAATCGGTTTTGGCTCGGCAGCCGTTACACGACGCTGCTCAATGTGAAAAGGGGCTGCCAGTATTGCTGGCAGCCCCTTCACACAAATCATCGCAACAGTGTTGGTCTAGGCGTTCTTCACGGAATGCCGAGCACCAAAGCCGAACTGTGCAGGTTTGGTTTCACGGTTAATGGTGAACCCTGCTTTTTCGATTTCACCTTCGAAATCGAACGCAACAAATTCAGGAGACCATGGCTCGCAATTCCAGCGGTGATCCCACCAGCGACGGTACTGGTTATAGGCAGTGCCCTTATCGCCGGATGTCCGGAAGTCGATGGGATAATAGTAGCCACCCGTGCGGACCAACCGATAGGCCTCAGCGATAACCTTCTTGTTATCCTCTGACGGAATTTCATGGTTGATAATCGATGAGACGACCATGTCGAAATAGCCATCTTCAAACTTTGCATCTTCACCCAGCCGTTGCGCGAAATTAACGTCGATACCAAGGTCGTTGGCTCGCATGTGGGCATAGCGGACCAAGGGTCCACTGGCATCGATGCCCCAGACTTCAGCTTCGGGGAAGCGTTCTTTGAGCGCGACGGTCATCCGGCCAATGCCGCAGCCCATGTCGAGGATACGCATGACCTTGCCGTCTTCGGGAAGGGGGAGGCGTTCAACCGATCTGATCGGAATTTGGTCCTGCTCATTGTCGCCGAGGAACGGAATGCCAGCAGAGAAGCTGTTTGTACCATGATGATAAATATGTCCGGCAAACGCATCGCCAACATAGCCGCCCGGCTGAATATGGATTTCATGCTGGATGTACGTTGGAATTTCCATGTCTGGATTGAGTTCCAGCGTGCCCGGACCGACATTGTCAGCCGCTTCCATTTCATCCAGGTACTGGTCAGCATTCTCGTGGTAGTAGTCTTGGAAAATCTTCCAAGTAATTTGCTGATTGCTGACCCAAGTCCGGCCGCTGGTCTGGACCAGTAGATCATCCTCAACAAGCTTCAGTGCCTCGTCGTAGCTCATCTTAGTTTTAGGATCGATGCCCTTGGCTTCTAGGATTTTATTAATCCGTGCCTTGGCGACCGGCGAAAAACCCTGCTGGAATTTTCTAAAGCCGGTAACGAAGTCCCACTTACTTTCGAGGTCTAGTTCGGGAATTCGCTCAAAGCGGCCTTTGGTGCCGCGTTTGTTTACATCACCAGCGGGAGACAGGTTCTTAGATGTATAGGTGGTTGCGGCCTGAGCCTTGCGGCCGCCGAGCGCGGCCCCGACGAAAGATCCGACGGCGGCTGTCGCGGCGAAAAGGGAACGACGGTCTAGCATCTGGTGTTTCTCCTCAACTCGATCTAGTTGGCGTTTAGATTGTCTCACAATATGGGGAAATTCTGCCACCGATGGCCGCAGATGCCCATACCCTCAGTGCTCGTATAGCCGTTATTAAGGCGCAATTTCGTATGCGTGTTTAGCGTGCGGTTAAACCCTGAGGCAGCTTTGCGCAATTTTGCCATGAATTCGGCAAGAAAAAGGCCCCACCTCAGTGTCCTGGGGCGGGGCCAAAATATTCCTGCTTAAGATTTCAGAGACTTAAGCTTTCTTCACTGCATGGCGGGCACCAAAGCCCGGCAGTGCTGCCTTTGTTTCTCTGTTCATCGTGAAACCGGCTTTTTCGATCTCGCCGTCGAAGTCCAGCGTGTGGTATTCGCGGCTCCAGACTTCTGTATTCCAGCGATGATCCCACCAGCGGCGATATTGACCGTATGCTCTGCCGTCGGCACCGCCGGAGCGGAAATCGACCGGATAGTAGTACCCGCCGGGACGCGTAACACGATGGGCTTCTGCAATAACGGCACGATTCGAATCTTGGGGAAGTTCGTGGTTGATGATGTACGACGTGACAATATCGAAGTAGCCGTCGGGGAACTTCGTATCTTCAGCTAGGCGTTGGGCAAAGTTAACATCCAGGCCTAAGTTGCGTGCCCGCATATGAGCGTAACGCACCATCGGGCCGCCGACGTCGATGCCCCAGACTTCAGCATCGGGGAAGCGTTCTTTTAGAGCCGACGTCATCTGGCCCGTTCCGCAGCCCTGAACCAGGATACGTTTTACAACGCCGTCTTCTGGCAAAGGCAGGCGATTAGCCGTGCCGATGTGGATTTGGTCTTGCTCATTGTCGCCAATGGCACCGACATAAAAACTGTTCGTGCCGTAGTGATAGACGTGGCCGGCAAATTCGTCGCCGACGTAGCCGCCCGGTTGAATATGGATTTCGTGTTTGGTGTATTTTGGAATTTCCATATCTGGGTTGAGCTCTAGCGTGCCCGGGCCGTCATTGTCGGCGGCTTCCATTTCAGCAATGTACTCGTCCGCATGCTCATGGAAGTAATCCTGTAGGATTTTCCATGTGACTTGTTGATTGCTGATCCAAGTGCGGCCACTGGTGCCGACCAAGTGATCGTCTTCAATCAATGGCAGTACTTTTTCCATGCTGTACTTGGCCTTGGGGTCGAGGCCCTTTTCTTCAAGGATTTTCTCAACACGCTGACTGACGACGCGGTTCGATTTGTTATGCCAACTGCGGAAGCCCGTCACAAAGTCATATTTGCTTTCAAGATCCAGTGCTGGAAGACGCTCCAGCCGATTTTTGGAGCCGCGCGGTTCAACGTCACCTTTTGGGGTGAGGTTAACGCTTGTGTGGGTGGCGGCATTAGCCTTACGGCTGCCAAACGCTGCTCCGACAAAGGATCCAACGGCGGCTGTCGCAGCAAAGAGGGATCGACGATCTAACATAAGTGTTTCTCCTTAACTCTAGCTGTGCGGCTTATTTGTTTTCGCGGGTGAAGGCGGCAGAGACGGGAAGGTCCCCTTCACGCAGCAGCGGCGAATAAGTTAGATCGATAAAGCGATCCCGGTCCTTCTGCCATTCAGCGTCTTGCTCTGCCGTTGGCATGTAGGTTTCGATCATTTCAGCGGTAACGCCTTTTTCAGCCAGAAGGGCTTCGACGACCTTCATGCGACGGCGGTTTGACCAAACTTCGGCACCAAGTGCGATCAAACTGGTCATCATGTTGTCGAGAACCGGATTGCCGAGGAAAACGGCCCGTTCGACGTCTGATGGAATGAAGTCAGATGCGTATGTCGGGCGATCAGTCTTGAGTTTGCTTGTGGCCATTAAATTGCCTCCTGGTTATGGGTCGCTGCTTGTTACGGTTTTAGAGGGATCGGTGGATTACTGCCAACTCGGACAACTAGTCCGAAGCCCTCCCAAAAATTGTGATGTGGATGTTTTAAGGCAGTCAGGAGCCTCCTGAAAGCACGGATCAGGGCTACTTCTTTAGATTTTCGCAAAACTGACTTGCGGCGCTGTGCCGACCCGCCAAGCACGTTCACGGATAACGGCTGTTTTCTGGCCTTTTAATAGCGCCCGCTAACCGTGGCGACGGGATTTAACGCTGTTCTGTCTAATCACTTGCTACTGTATTTTGCGATCGCTTGGTTCAACGAGGACAGCAACTGGCGCCCTATTGCGCCACCGTCACCTTCGATTTTTTCACGAATCACGGCTCTCAGGGTATCAATGTGTGCAACGCATATTTTTAGATTGGCGTCGTCTTCGCGGCACGGATATTCGGTTGTCTCATAAAGGCTTTTTGCAATTAGGGTTATCAACGGATAGCCGAACGTGCCGCCCTGGCCGCGGAGTTCATGGGCGATGCGGTTCACTTCAGCCAAGTGACCTGCACGGTTCGCCGCATCTTTTTGTGCCTGTGCAACCTTGTCCGATAAATCATCCAGAAAGGTTTTCGCCCAGTCCAAAAATCCTTCCGCTTCACGCTCTAGCGTATCTTCCGCCTCAGCCAGAATTTCGGTCGGCATTTCAAATGGTTTATTGGAGTTATGTAATCCCATCTTCTGCTTAAGGATATTTGGCAGCTTGAATAGGTAGGTGTCAGACCCCTTTGTCTTGCGTTCTACTTTATCGGCTGAATAGACAACCGTTGCGTGATCCTCACCTGGCCGTCTGCGATCTTTCGGACCGTTCTCAGGTATTTCGATTTTTACCCGACGGCGGTCGGGCCCGAAGTATTTGCGCGTGGCGACAAACTGACGTGGTCGATCAATGACAGCCTGGATGCGGCTAAACACTGATCCGATGGTGAACGGTTTAGCAACAAACTCATTGGCACCGGCATCGCGCGCTTCGTGGACATTTTTTTGATCAGCCGCCCCAGAAATCATGATGAACGGCATAAACCGATTTGGGCTGTCCTTGTTGGTCCGCACCCAGTGCAGCAACTGAATGCCGTTGAGTTGAGGCATTATGAGATCGGATATGATGAGATCGGCTTGCCCGACTTCTTTGGCCAGCTGACTATCTTCGTCCTCTACTGCGGGTTTGATAAACTCAATCGCTTGGATGCCGTTGGAGAATCCACGCAATCCACTAAAACCCATGTGCCCTAGACAATGCGAGATTAAGTTCCGGATAAATATGTTGTCATCGACTAGCAGGATTTTTAGTTGATCTTGTCCTAGTCGCGGCGCCGCAGTCATTTCTTATTGTTCCCCAATGTCGCCGGAATCATTGCACTGCCCGACCAACTGCTTGGACTATGCCAAAGTCGACAATGCAACGTAACCGTTTTCTGCGGGTAAGGCTCTATCCTAGGAGTGGAAAATTACTTGTTTTGACGCTCTTTATTTTCACACGCTCGACCTGCTATATCCTGCGCCCCAAGGGCCGCTAGAGCCCAGCACGTACCTATTCAGGAGCACCTTATGGCCGATACCGGTGGTTTAGCTGCAGACCGTCTCAAGTCTTTTATTGAGCGAATCGAACGGCTTGAAGAAGAAAAAAAGAACCTGACCGCTGACACCAGAGAGGTCTATGCCGAGGCAAAGTCCTCGGGCTTCGACACTAAGACCATGCGTAAGGTCGTCGCTTTGAGGAAGCTGGATCAGAGTGAACGAGTAGAGCAAGAGGCGTTGCTAGATACATATCTCAGGGCTTTAGGAGAGGCCTAGTAAAGCCCTTCTAGATCTTCCCTGAACTCCCGCATCACTGCATGTCGCCGTACTTTAAGTGTCGGCGTCATTTGGCCATTCTCGACAGTGAATGGATGTGACGCAATGACAAACTTCCGAACTTTCTCAATGACAGGCACGCTTTTGTTGGATCGGGAAACGGCGTCACCGATTGCCGATTTGAAACTCTGATCCTCAATCAAGCTTGCGCTGTCACGGTCTGCAGTGTTGGATTTTATCCACCGCTTTTGCCAGTCTGCATCAGGGACAATGACGGCGGTTAGATATGGCCGTTTGTCGCCGAAGACCATCACCTGTTCGATTTCTTCTTCGAGGCAGAGAATGCCTTCAACGCGTTGTGGCGAAATATTGTCACCGCCAGAATTGACAATGATGTCCTTTTTTCGATCGGTGATGACGATATGGCCATCTTCATCAATATGGCCGATGTCCCCCGTGTGAAGCCATCCGTCGTCGCTGAGGGTTGCAATGGTTGCGTCCGGATCATTCCAATACCCAAGCATAACCATCTCGCCGCTCACGAGGATTTCACCATCATCGGCAATTTTGGCACTGACACCACGCGCCGGCGGACCGACGGCATGGAGCTTAACGTTGCTAGGAATATTCGCACTGATTACGGGTGAGGCTTCGGTTTGCCCGTACCCTTGGAGAATTCGAACACCAAGGGCCGTAAAGAACAAACCAACGTCGTAGTTGAGTGGGGCGCCACCTGAGACCAAAGCCTTAAGGCGGCCGCCAAACCGTTCGCGTATTTTATTACGAACAAGCCGCTCACAGATCGCGTCCAAGAGCTTGTCCCATAAGGATAGGCTCTTGGAGTTCTCGTACCGTTTGGAGCCGAGCGCCAGTGTTTTCTCGAACATACCTCTACGAAAATTACTTTGTACTTTTAGGCCCTGATGAATCCGGCTGCGCATCGTTTCGTAAAGGCGCGGAACGGCCGTCATAATCGTGGGCCGAACTTCTGCCATATTATTGATCAGCGTATCCACGCGTTCGGCGTAGTAGATTTGTGCGCCAAGGCAGATGGGGAAGTAGATTCCACCGACGTGTTCATAGGCATGAGACAGCGGTAGAAAAGACAAGAAAACTTCTTCTCCTAGTCCCAATTCTCTGACGATTTCCGTCGCGCCGTCGCAATTGCACAAAATGCCGCCATGGGTGAGCATCACGCCTTTCGGCAGCCCGCCTGTGCCGGATGTGTAAATGATGCTGCACATGTCTTCGCGCTTGGCCGTGGCGACCTGGTCGGGCATGCCGCGACCACGACCCGCATCCAGAACATCCGACCATGCCTTGGTTTCGATCTCTGAATGAATGACCGACTCAGCGTCGTCAAAGACGACAACTTTGAGCTTGTGATCGGCTTCTGCGGCTGCAGCAATGAGTGGGCTGGCGAGGGTAGGGTTAGAGACTATCGCGACCTTGGCGCCTGAATCGTTGATCACGTGAAGGTGGTTAACAGCTGTATTGGTCGTGTAGGTCGGCACCGAAATGGCCCCGATGGCTTTGACCGCTAAATCTGCGATCAGCCACTTTGGCCGATTCTCCCCTACAATAATAACGCGATCACCGGGCTTGATCGCCATCGACGCAGCTAAACCATTTGCGGCCGCTAACACCTGGTCAGCGGTCTCACGCCAGGTAAGAGCCGTGTATGCGCCATCGCGCTTTGCCCACACAAAGGGCTCATCGGCGAAGCGTTCAGCTTGGTCGAAAAACAATGTCACTAAATTGCGCACTTCTCGTGCGTCGATCGCCCGTTCGGCCACGGCGGTCCCCTTGCTGCCGTCAAAATCCCCTTTTCGAAGCTCAACTCTACGACGCTGAGCGGAGGGAAACCAGTATGAGTGAACTCCTGGTTGGCGAATTGCTTCACTCCGCCTATATCTCTTTTTGAAGACCGCTGATGTTTGGCGGCTTAGGAGACGCTATGAACGACATGTCCGCCGCCCCATCCAAAACTTACGACTTTGGCGCCTTGCCAGTTTGGTCCCTCGCTGACCTTTACTCTGGCCCCGAGGGGGACGACCTCAAGCAAGCCTTTGAGGATGTCGCGCTGCAGATCGAGTCCTTTGAGAAGGCCTATGCTGGAAAGATCGCTGGCCTCGATAGTAAATCGTTTGGCCAGGCCATAGTCGCGTACGAATCAATCAGCGGTTTGTTGGGCCGTATTGGGTCTTTTGCACAACTGTACCAAAGCCAAAACGTAGGGGACTCCGAGCGCGGCCGATTCTACCAGAACACAGTGGATCGGATGACCTCGCTCTCGAGCCGAACCATATTTTTTACTTTGGCGATCAATCGGCTCAACGATGACGAGTTAGAATTAAAATTGTCCGATCCTGCTGCTAGCCGTTATCGCCCGTGGTTAAGAGATTTGCGCGTCTATAAGGATTACGAACTCAGCGACGACTTGGAGCGCTTGCTGCATGAAAAGTATGTCAGCGGACGGGCGGCATGGACGCGCCTTTTTGATGAATCTGAGGCCGCTATTCGGTGCACAGTTGATTCTGAAACACTCACGTTAACCGAGGCTCTGAATCGATTGTCTGACCCTAAACCTGAACGGCGCAAGACTGCCGCCAAAGGTATTGGGGAGGCGCTTGGCGATAAGGCCAGTCTGTTTGCTTACATCACTAATGTGATGGCCAAAGATAAATCGATTGAGGACGAGTGGCGCAAATATCCTCGGCCAGTGTCCTCCCGTAATCTGGCAAATCTTGTTGAAGATGATGTTGTTGATGCCCTGATCTCAGCAGCAAAGGGCGCCTATGCGGATACGTCTCACAGGTATTACGCGATGAAGGCGCGGTGGTTTGGCAAAGATAAGCTCGAGTATTGGGACCGCAACGCGCCTCTGCCGACCGCAGAGGATCGCATCATTCGGTGGGATGAAGCTCAGTCGACCGTACTCGACGCCTATGCTGATTTTACACCTGCAATGGCAGAAATCGCCGCGCCATTTTTTGAAAAGGGTTGGATCGATGCGCCGGCATCACCAGGCAAGGCCTCTGGCGCTTTCTCTCACCCGACGGTGCCATCGGCCCACCCCTACATATTGCTCAATTACTTGGGTAGCTCACGTGATGTCATGACCCTAGCTCACGAACTCGGGCACGGCGTTCATCAGGTTTTGGCCGCGGACCAGGGGACGTTGTTGTGTGATACACCGTTGACGCTGGCGGAGACGGCATCTGTTTTCGGTGAGATGTTGACGTTTCGATCATTGCTCGAAAAAGAGGAGCAGCCGGAACAGCGTCGTGCACTGCTCGCCGGTAAAGTTGAGGACATGCTCAACACCGTCATCCGGCAAATCGCTTTTCACCAATTTGAACAATGCGTTCATGATGAACGGCGTGAGGGTGAACTGTCACTCGATCGAATCTGCGAGATATGGATGAGTGTGCAAGCTGAAAGCCTAGGCCCTGCGTTTCGGTTTGATGAGGAATACAAATACTATTGGATGTACATCAGCCACTTCATCCATGTGCCGTTCTATGTTTATGCCTATGCATTTGGTGATTGCCTCGTTAACTCGCTTTACAAGGTCTACACCGACGGAACGGTGCCAGACTTTGAGGACAAATATCTCGATCTTCTCAAGGCTGGTGGGACTCTCCGTCATAAAGAACTCTTGGCGCCATTTGGTCTAGATGCATCAGACCCAGCCTTCTGGGCGCGTGGAATGGAGACGCTCACCGGGCTCATCGATGAACTCGAGACGGTTGCCTGAGCCACTATGGCGCCAAACAAACGAAGCTCTACTGAAGACAACAGCTTGCCCGGGCGCGTGAAACGGTACGCGAAGGTTGGCACGGCCGTGGGTGGGCTTGCCGCTCGTATGGCCGGGCAGCGTTACCTTGGACTCAAGGCCGACCCCACAAAAGGGGCGGAAGATTTGCGTGCTGCCCTCGGCGGCCTTAAGGGGCCTCTGATGAAAGTGGCACAAATTCTATCCACCATCCCCGATGCTTTGCCCAAGGAGTACGCCCGTGAGCTGGCCCAACTGCAGGCCAATGCGCCGCACATGGGGTGGCCTTTTGTAAAACGCCGAATGACTGCCGAGCTGGGGTCCGATTGGCAAAACCGCTTCGCTCACTTTGAACGAGAGGCCACGGCGGCGGCATCGCTTGGTCAGGTGCACAAGGCTGAGTCCCACGATGGAGACACGTTGGCGTGCAAACTGCAGTATCCCGATATGTCATCGGTTGTTGAGGCCGATTTAAAGCAACTGAAACTCATTTTTTCGTTGTATCGCCGATATGACGAAGCCATCGATCCTTCAGAAATCCATGCGGAATTAGCGGATCGCCTCCGCGAAGAACTTGATTACGTTAACGAGGCGAAAAACCTCAATCTATATCGCCAGATGTTGGCGGACACGCCCGGTGTGCGCGTCCCCACGGTCCATGATGATCTTTCAACTGAACGTCTGCTCACCATGAGTTGGGAGCAGGGAGAAAGCATCGCCGACCTGGAAGACCTAAGCTTAGAGGATCGCAACACCATTGCCGAGAACATGTTCCGCGCGTGGTACGTGCCGCTCTATCAATACGGGGTTATTCACGGGGACCCGCACCTGGGCAACTACTCAGTGCGCGATGATCTGTCGATTAACCTGATGGATTTTGGTTGTATCCGTGTGTTCAGGCCGGAATTCATAAACGGTGTGATTGATCTGTACCGTGCCGTCGAAACAGGTGATCGTGATCTCGCGGTCCACGCCTACGAGACATGGGGCTTTGTCGGGCTAGACAGCGAAGTGATCGATACATTGAGCCGCTGGGCTTCCTTCATTTATGCACCTCTCCTAGAAGACCGCCCTCGATTAATCGAGGAAACCAATGCGACCGACTATGGCCGAGAAGTCGCCATGGAAGTCCACAGCGACCTCCGCCGTCTTGGCGGGGTGAAGCCTCCACGTGAATTCGTGCTTATGGACCGGGCCGCGATCGGCCTTGGTTCGGTATTCCTGCGCCTTGGCGCTGAGGTCAATTGGCACCGCCTGTTCCACGACACCATCGCGTCATTTGATCCGAATGTTCTGGCCAAGCGGCAAAAGAAAGCGCTGAAAGCGCATGATCTTGTTCACTGGCTGGAGGAAGGGGCCTAAGGCCTCTGTGCCTGCTCATATCGCTGGTCTAGTTTTTCTCGAACCTTTTGGGAGAGACCGATGCCAAACCTACCGACATTCAGTCGCCGCGATACTTTTCTATTTGCCGCCAGTGCTGCCGCCGCAGCGACACCAGCTATGCCAACCCTGGCTTCAGCCGTTCCCCCAGAACTGAATTGGGAAGACCCCGCTGAGCGGGTGCGTATTCAGTCCGCGATGAAAGGGTCGTCAGGGGAAGAGACAATCTATTCATTCTTCCGCTTACACCTCTATGGCTACACCCACGCGGGCAACCTGATTCCGTTCGCGACCATGAGCAATATGAATGTGGGTAAGTGGCGGACTCTTCCAAACGGCAACCAAGCTGCAAAAGTTTTTGAGACAGGCGTTTATACGAAATTTGATTCCGATGAGGTGCTTGAGGTTTGGGAAAACCCGATTACTGGGGAAAAACGTAAGCCCTGGCGGTTTATCGGTGGGCCGTTGTCGGTTGAAATAGGGCCGGACGGAATGATCACAGGAGAGCTGGCGACCCTCAAGCCAAAGCCGCTGCAACTACAAGTGTTCGGCGACACGGTTATGATCCCGAGCGCATCGGCCTTTTCGTTTCCGAACCCGATGAGCCCAGAAGCTTATCCGAAGGAATCGGCAGGTGATACGTATTGGTGGGATTCCCATTACGTGTACTTTGCTAATATGAAGGACGTCGTGAACCGAGAAATCACCAGTGTTCAATCTCACGTTCAATTCCAAAATCTGGTCAGCTGGCATCCATGGTGGGGGATGGGCGGCCAACCCGGACGGACGTGGGGACGGGCCTATGGGGCTAAGATTAAGGGGCCGGAAGAGATCCCCGCAGCCTATCGAAAGGCTCTTGAGGACCAGACTCCGGAGATTTTTGATACGGACAACTGGACCGAGCCGAGGGATGATTTCCCGGAATATATGGCGGATCGCCACGGCTAGAGCGCTTTGCGGAGCTGATCGAAGGAGGCGGAATCGTGTAACACCGCCTTGGCGGTGGCCATGCTGCGAGCTAGTCTTAACTTAAGTGGTGCGCCTAGCCGGGCGGTGGTCACAAGATGCGTTCAGTTTGATAGGTGAGACCCGGATTTCAATTGAATGGCTCTTAAGTAGGGCCGCAGGGGAGAATAAATATGACTTTCAAGACCCGTCTGATGACGACACTAGGCAGCGCTGCTTTATGCGCTGGCCTGTCCATGGCTGCTGCCGGATCAGCATCAGCCCACAACGTTCTTAACGTAAGTGAAGCACCAGCAGGGCATTTGTTCCCGATGGTTCTGAACGTCAATCATGGCTGTAAGGGCGCCCCGGTTATTGGCGCACGTGTCCAAATTCCCGATGGCATTGTTGATGCGAAAGCGGTCGATAAGCAGGGCTGGGAAATCGAGTACAAGATGCGTGAACTGGAAACGCCGGTCATGCTTCACGGTCGTGAAGTGAAAGAGGTCATCGGCGAAATCGTCTGGAAGAACCCGGCCGACACCATTCCATCGGATGGTTGGGCAACTTTCGAGTTCCGCGGCACGATCCCTAAAGAAGTTGGCAAGGTCATGCACTTCAAGAACATCACTGTTTGCGAAGGCGGTAAGACCGACCCGTACGTCGATCTGCCGGAACAAGCGCTTGATGTGAACGATCCTGAGTTTGCCAAAAAGGCATGGGCGTTCATGACCGCGACACCTGGGCCAGCGCCGATGGTTATCGTTCGCAAGGCCAAGGGCCAGTACCCGTGGGAGTGGACACCGGAACAAGTTCGCGGTGATGCGTCAGCACAAGAAGCGATGGCGCGCTAATCGCAAACACTTCGTTTTTGAGAAAACCCCGTCTCTTAGGTGAGGCGGGGTTTTTTTATCGCCGCGGCCTGTCGCAGAATTCCTCGAACGCGGCCGCATGGCCGGCCATGCCTTTTTCGATCATGGCGCGCATCAAGTTATCACCGAGGTCAGCAATGCCGACGAAGATGTCTGCCTTGGAGCCAAGGATGCTGGCCAAAGCGCTGGCGCGTATTTGGGGTGAAAGAGAGTCAAAAACGTCTCGGCATTTCACAATTGATAAGCCGTCGAGAAGATCATCATGACCGCTCTCCGACAGGTTCTGTGCACCGATTGTAAAGGCGGCAAAATCGAGCAGGCCTGGAGACAACCCTTCAGCGCGGGTCAAAACTTTTTCCGATGCGGCTGGATTCAATTTTGCTGTCGGCGCGGCATAGGCTTTGGCCCGTCTTATTCGGCCGTAGACAACGTCGTCCTGTCCACCAGAGCGCCCGGACCATTCTGGTTCACTTAAGAGAGAGCTTTCCGGAAAATCAGTTTCTGTACCGTTCGGCAATGAACAATAGACGATGCCACCAGCAACTTCTTCGACCGTGTAGGGGTGCCCGTCCTTGGTGTAGGCCGTCGAGCCAACTGGAAATCTCTCCGTCATAGTTTTTCTTTCTTAGGGGCGGGTTATATCTGCCCGTGGTCGGCCTTCTGGATTGTGCTGCGGTAGTATTGCAGAAGCGGGCCCCCAAAAGGGTGGAAAGTGCATGACCAATACAGAGATTGTCAGAGCGACAACTTGTCCCAGAATAAAGACATAAGGGTTCGCGAAAAGCGCGAGGTGTCCGAGGCTCAATATCAGATTCGGGAAATGGGCCAGTAGGATCTTCTTTTGGTTACTTTCTAGGATGTTGTGGTCCGGTGAGACTCGGCTATCCCAATACTTGGCATGCCAGAGGCCGTTCAGGGTGCCGCCGACGAGAAAAGTACCCACCGCTGCTGCAACCGGCCCGAGCCCCGTCTTTTCGAATATCGACCAAATACTGAGCAGCAATTCGCCGGTGGCAAATCCCCAGGCAATACCAAAGGGAATGACGACGACCAGCACTAGAGGTCTACCGTAAGAAACCGTGCCCTTGCGCCAAATCACGCCATAGCCGAACAAGATGACGACCGTCAAAGCTGCCGTGCAGGCCAACCATAGTGGGTCACTGAGTTGATCCGGTCGTACGACCGGCACTGATCGCAAAGTGGGCATGACTCCCGCAGCCCACGACACAAGAAAGCAGGTGAAAAAGTACAGTCCGGCGCGTAGCCACGCTCGCTGCGGATCATAGACGCCCGTTGGTCTTCGCCGGTTTAGCCGAAATAGTGAAAGTCCTAAAACCAGGAGAACGGCCAAAGACCCTAGGACAAAACGGATTTCCCATGGCTCGCTGAACAAAACTCGAACTGGAATTATAAGTTCAGATGTCACGGGATCTCAGCATCTGCGGTCCCGGCCTGTGCAATCTGTTCACAGGTCGCTGTATCGACCCGGCAGTCCGCAGTCAGGTTCATAACACTGGTAAAAGCGCGACCCTCTAAAATGATCTGGACCGGTATAAACCGATCATCTGGGCTAAAGAGTATTTTGCCGCCGCTGTCCTGCATCGATTCTGTGCGCTCACGGTCGAATCCAAATACCGGCTCTATACCGGCGATCACCGGCACCAGTTCGACATCTTCGCCGCCGATCCAGAACAGGCGGGGAGCCTCAACTCGACCGACTAAGTCGTACCGTCTGCGGCCATCGTATACGGGTATTCGGAACTCATTTTCACGATGATGAACAATCTGCCCTCTTGCCGCGACAAAGGCGGCCATAGGGTCAAAGACTCCAACGCGCATATCGTCAGGGACCGGCTCCGGCGCTTTGCGGCCACGGTTCCAGTCGAGATCATCGAGGGCGATATCTTCGCCTGTCAAAGGATTAAAAGTTCGTTCGATAGGTCGCGCCAGGCCCGTCGTCAGATCATAGGCAATCGTCAGGGAGGATGAGATTTCCTCAGCAGCCCAGGCGCGATCAAATTGCCGAGGAACCGGGGTCGGGCCTTGGCCGGTTTCAATGACGAAAGTGCCATCACCTTTAACTTCGGCCCTGAAATCTTGGAACCAGCGGGCCATACCGCGTGTTTCCATCGTTAGCGTCGTCCGGTAGCCGGTTTCATTTTCGTCAAATTCAGCGAGAAAATCAGCCACATGCAATCCGCCGACTTTGAGATCGTAAGCCAGGCGCTCGGACAAGTTATTGAGGGAAGCGGCAGAAACTGGTCCGCCTGCGAGGCTGAGGGCCATGCTAAGGGCTGGGACGGCGGCTAAGAATGAGGCGATGTGGCGCATAGGAGATGGTGGTCCAACTGCTAAATACGAGTGCCGACGATGAGCGCACTGTATTGGATTTAAATGGTGCGTACACCCCCGCTAACATCGGGCTGATCGCCCTGTGGCGGGCGTGGGGCCTGACACCTCGACCCCTTCACAAAGGCCAGGGGGTAGGGCATAAGGGATAGGTAAAGTTTAGGTGCAGGGGTGCCATGAAGATCGCAGTTTTGAAGGAACGCCGGCCCGGGGAGACCCGCGTCGCAGCGACTCCCGAGACGGTTAAGAAATTCATTGGTCTAGCGTGCGGCGTAGTTGTCGAAAGTGGCGCCGGTGATTCGTCTCACATTTCCGATTCTGCCTTTGAGGAGGCGGGTGCCAGCATTGCTCAATCGGCTGCAGATGCTGTCAAAGGCGCGGACGTCATTCTCAAAGTCGCGCGCCCGATGACCGGTGCGGATGGAGAGAACGAAGTTTCGGGACTGCCTGCAAACACGATTCTGGTTTCCTCGCTCCAGGCGCTCACGGAAAAGGACACCGTTGAGGCGCTCGCGACGCAAAAGGTAACAGCCTTTGCGATGGAACTGATGCCACGCATTTCCCGCGCTCAATCCATGGATATCCTTTCGTCGCAGTCAAATTTATCGGGCTACAAAGCCGTTATCGATGCGGCTGCGACATTTGGTCGGGCGATGCCGATGATGATGACTGCTGCCGGTACAATCGCACCCGCGCGGGTGCTTGTTTTTGGCGCGGGCGTTGCGGGGCTACAGGCCATCGCGACGGCAAAACGACTGGGCGCTGTCGTTATGGCGACAGATGTCCGCTATGCCGCCAAAGAGCAGGTCGAGAGTCTCGGTGGAAAGTTTATCGTCGTCGATGAAGAAGCGATGAAGGCGGCCGAGACTGAAGGCGGCTACGCGAAAGAAATGAGCGACGAGTTTAAGCAAAAGCAGGCTGACGCCGTGCGTGCGGAAGTCATCAAAGCTGACATCGTCATTACCACAGCCCTTATTCCAGGGCGCCCAGCGCCGAAGCTGGTTGCCGCCGATGTGGTGGCCGATATGAAGCCCGGTTCAATCATCGTCGACCTTGCCGTTGAATCAGGCGGTAACGTTGAAGGTTCTCAATTCGGCGAGACGGTGATGACAGATAATGGTGTGACTATTATCGGGCACGCGAACATGCCGGCGCGGTTGGCTCGAGACTCAAGCGCCCTGTTCTCCCGCAATCTATTTAACTTCTTGTCCACCATGATCGACAAGGAAACCGGTAACCTTGCTATTGATTGGGACGACGATGTCGTCACCGGCACATTGGTGACCAAAGACGGCAATGTTGTGCATCCCCGACTGACCGGGGAAGGAGGCAACTCATGAACACCCAAGCCGTTCCCGAGGCTGCTCAAGGCCTGGCCGACCAGGCTGAGATGTTGGCAGAGAATGCGGAAATGCTGGCCGCGCAAGCCGGACAATTGGCTATGCAAGCGCAAGCCGCCGGGGGCGGAAACGAATTCTGGTACCTCGTTACCATTTTCGTGCTGGCCGTTTTCGTTGGATTTTATGTCGTATGGAGTGTCACTCCAGCTCTTCATTCACCGCTGATGGCGGTCACCAATGCGGTGTCGTCGGTGATCATTGTTGGGGCTCTCATTGCAACTGGGCCGGAAGCGTTTACGACGTCAAAAGTACTTGGCTTTTTTGCGGTTATTCTTGCATCCGTGAATATATTCGGCGGATTCATTGTGACCCAGCGCATGTTGGCCATGTTCAAGAAAAAAGCGAAGTAGGGAACAGTTATGGCACAAGGCGCTACACTACTCGCTTACCTCGTCTCAGGTGTTTTCTTCATCCTGACTTTGCGTGGGTTGTCGTCTCCTGAGACGGCGCGCCGCGGTAACACCTTTGGCATGGTCGGTATGACCATCGCTATTGTTACGACTTTGATTTCGCCGGAAGTGACAGCCTACGTCTGGATTGTCGTCGGCATTTTGATCGGTGGTACCGCTGGCACGATAATCGCCAAACGTATTGAAATGACGGCATTGCCGCAGCTTGTCGCGGCGTTCCACAGTCTGGTTGGTATGGCGGCTGTACTCGTTTCATTTGGGGCGTTACTTGCGCCAGAGGCCTACGGGATCGGTGTTGTTGGGGCAATCAAGACCAGCAGTTTGGTGGAAATGTCGATCGGTCTTGCGATTGGGGCTATCACTTTCTCAGGGTCAGTCATCGCCTTTGCAAAGCTGCAAGGCCTTATGTCGGGTAAACCGCTCGTTTTTCCGGGTCAGCATGCGCTCAATGCGCTCCTCGGCATCACTTTGCTCGTGCTCGTGATTTGGTTCTGCAACACGGAAAGCGTATCGCTGTTTCTACTGATCGCTCTGCTGAGTTTTGCGCTCGGCTTTCTTCTTATTCTCCCCATTGGCGGGGCCGACATGCCGGTCGTGGTGTCGATGCTCAATTCCTATTCAGGTTGGGCGGCAGCAGGGATCGGTTTCACCTTAGGTAACTCTCTGTTGATTATTGTCGGCGCGTTGGTCGGCTCGTCCGGTGCAATTTTGTCCTACATCATGTGTAAGGGCATGAATCGGTCCATCGTCAATGTCATCCTCGGGGGCTTCGGCGGGGACGCTGCAGCTGGGCCAGCAGCGGCAACGGGTGACAGAAGTGTAAAGTCTGGTGCTGGTGAAGATGCCGCATTCATTATGAGCAACGCGTCTAAAGTGATCATTGTTCCGGGATACGGCATGGCGGTTGCGCAGGCGCAACACGCACTACGCGAGATGGCCGACAAGTTGAAGGCCGAAGGCGTGGACGTGCGGTACGCTATTCATCCCGTCGCGGGACGGATGCCTGGACACATGAACGTGCTCCTTGCTGAGGCGAATGTCCCCTATGACGAAGTATTTGAGTTGGAAGAGATCAACAACGAATTCAGCACGGCAGACGTGGTTTATGTGATTGGCGCCAACGACGTCACCAATCCAGTGGCGAAGACCGACCCTCAAAGCCCGATCTACGGCATGCCGATCCTTGACGTTGAAAAGGCAAAAACTGTCCTGTTCGTTAAAAGGTCGATGTCGGCGGGTTATGCCGGCGTCGACAATGAATTGTTCTTCCGTGATAACACGATGATGTTGTTCGGCGACGCCAAAAAAATGACGGAAAAGATCGTCCAATCTCTCTAAGGCTTCGTACAAAGAACCAGTGTGACCCCATAAGGCACTTCTCCATGAGTAAAGACCTCCATAGCGGCCTGTCCCGCCGCCAGGTGCTGACAGGCACCACAGCCGTCGTCGCGGCAACGTCTTTGTCCGCTTGTGGCGGGGATGAGGAAGAAGCCCCGGTTATTCGGCCAGATGGTGTTCCGATGGGCAGTTTTGGCGAAGAGTCGACTGCAGATGAGGTGACGGCGGGTCTCGATCTATCTGGCAAAACAGCGGTCATCACGGGCTGCAATTCTGGCCTTGGCTATGAAACCATGCGTGTGCTGGCCTCCCGTGGTGCTCATGTATTTGGCATCGCGCGCAATATGGAAAAGGCGACGGACGCCTGTAATTCAGTGGACGGAAAAACGACACCATTCGCTGGAGATCTTGAGAATTTCGAAACGATGGCTGCTTGTGCAGACGCGATTGGTGCGACTGGCACGCCTATCGATATGTTGATTCTCAACGCGGGCGTTATGGCGCTCCCAGAACTGCAGCAGGTCAACGGCATTGAACGCCATTTTGTCATCAACCACTTAGGGCACTTTATCCTGGCCAACAGGTTGATGGAGCAAGTTAAGGCGGCCCCGCAAGGTCGGTTTGTGACCGTCGGGTCACAAGGGTATCTCTGGGCGCCAGACGACGGCATTCAGTTCGATAAGTTGGACGGCACATGGGATGAATATGTGCCCAATGACGCCTATGGGCATTCCAAGTTGGCCAATGGTTTGTTCTCGCTGGAACTCGCACGGCGTCTAGAAGGGTCGACGGCGACGTCAAATGTTATTCATCCGGGAGTGATAAATACCAATTTAGGGCGCCACTATCCGATCTATATCAAGATATTTGCAGGTCTATTCAGCTGGGCGTTGCCGTTCTTTAAATCTGTTGAGGCCGGCGCAGCCACGGAAACCTATGTGGCCACTGCGCCCGCACTGTCAGAAACAAGCGGATTCTATTTTGAGGACTGCAACCCCGTCGTTGCTGGTCACAACATGGAAAACGCGGCCATGGCTGAGAGGCTCTGGACCGTTTCAGAAGGTCTTACACAGGCCTACCTTGGATCGACGGACGATAGCGCCGAGCAAAGCTAACTCGGTTCATTCAGGCTTTTTGGAGTCTGCCCCTCGCACCTGTGCCGAGCCTATGCCAGCAGGAGCGGTGCCTTTGCGGAAATAGTATTCGAACGCTTCGTCGAAGCGTCCTGAGCCATAGGGCACGAAATACAGCGAAGCCATGCCTTCGAGAACATGGGCCTGTTCGATACCGCCTAGGATCATTGTTTCGAACCCCATCGCTTGAACGAGGTCTGCGACCCGCTCCATTGCCTCTTGGTCATTGCCCACCAAGGGAACGGTGACAGGGCCACCCGCTTGAGCCGGGTCAGCGACTATGTGATAGCCGACCGTATTAAAGGCTTTCACAACTTTAGACTTGGGCGCCCAGCCTTGGATCAATTCCCCCGCCGAGCTTTCAACTGCGCCGTTGCGATCGGGCTGTAGCGCCTTCAGCGTTGCGTTGGTGATATCGAAGACGATCTTGCCGTCTAGATTATCAACATTCGCCTTGATCAAATCTTCCGTGGCCTGCCAGAGCAGCGCCAGCACAATAATGTCAGCTTCTGCGATTGCCTTCGCGGACGTTTCTGCCCGCGCACCATTGCCAGTTTGAGCGACGAGGGCGGTTACTTTTTCTGATGTGGGAGTGCGAGAGCCATAAATAACAGTATGGCCTGTTTCGGCGAACCGCGGGCCAATGGCGCCGCCCATCCGACCAGTGCCGATGACGGCGACGACGTCGGCGAACGCAGGAACACTGCTGAGCACATAAAGGGTTGCTGCAATGGCGGCCAATATATTGCGGGCGATCATGGATGTTTCCTTATTAGGATTAAGCGGGTTTATCACAAACTCGATCATGCATTTGTGCCGGGTTTCCGATCGAGCGAATGACAAAACCTGTGTTCTCAATCGTTTCTTCAACACCCATGGTAACGAAGCCAGGGGCATAGGGCTCGCCGTTGTCGGCCGAGTCCATCAGGCCTAGGAACCCGCCATAACCGGGGTGATCGTCTGACGTGGTGGAGAAATCCCATAGAACAAACGTCCCACCTGGGCGAAGAACTCTGAAAGCCTCTGCCAGTGTTTTCTCAATCACAGGCCTGGGAATTTCATGGAAAAGAATATGAGCCGTCACGAGGTCAAAGTGATTGTCTGGAAACTCGAGTGCTTCTGAAGCCATTTGGACGAAGTTCACATCCAGATCTTGCTGGATTGCGCGCCAATGACCGTAGCGCACCATGGGCGCTGAGATATCTGTGGCCCAGACCTCAGCATCGGGATTTCGTTTCTTATGTTCGCATGCAAGTTGTCCAACCGAACAGCCGATCTCTAGGATACGATCAACCTTGCCGTCTTCTGGCATGGTGGTGCGCTCAGCGAGCTCGCGATGCCAGGCGTCTCCGGCGTTGTTTCCGCCAAAGAAAATCTGAGTACCGCAGTCGTAGTAGAGGCCAGCGAGGTCATCGCCGACATAGCCGCGTGGCTGAATATGGATTTGGACTTTTGCATAGTCGGGCATTGGAAAGTCGGCGTCGTATTCCAGCGACCCAGGTCCTGTTGATTCAGCTTCTTCGAGTTTGCGCAGCCAATCATCTCGTTGCGTATTGATTGATCCGATGATGCGGTCTTTATACATTTCTTGGCAGCTGCGTTTGATGCGCAGGAAACTCGCGAGTTCCATATCTCCAGCGATAACATCTCGAACTTGTTTGACACAGTCCTTGGTCTGTTCGATTGCAATGCCGTGATCTTTTAGCGTTTTATTGCCGTGATCCCCGAGCTGCTTCCATCGTGCATGGAGGAGGACATTGCGCGCCTCACATACATAATCAACAAAGCTCTCGTCAGCTCGTGAGGGAAGGGCCGGCGTGTTGCCATTCATGCCGCGGTCGACGAAGTAGTTGGATCGAGTCATCGCCAATCTCCAGATTATTCGTTAACCGCAAAAATAGCGGTTTGTCGGTGGACATGAAAGACCTGTCCGGCCATTGGGTTCACCGTGGGCGCAGATGAAACTCAAATCGAGTGCGGCCTTGATATCCCTGGGCCACATAGAGTTGGCCCATGGCTTCGACCGCCCGCGCCTGTGAGAGCGAGCCAACGTCCAATGGAACCAGACCAACGGCCTCAACGAGCGCTGCGACACGGGCTTTTGCGTCAGTATCGTTTCCAGCCAGCGGAATAGTTATTGGTCCACCGGCAGCTGACGGATCGACCATGTAGGCGCGGGTGAGGGTGTTGAATGCTTTTACGACGTGGGCCTTGGGTGCCCACCCTTGAATCAGTTCTGCGGCAGACGGTGTTGCCGCAAGGCTGATTGATTTTTCAGCACCAAAGGCCATCGCATTGATGGGATCGATAATGATCTTGCCGTCCAACGGCCCCAGGCCATCCACGATCGTTTTTGCCGGAGCCCAAGGCACGGCCAACAGAATGATATCTGCATTTTTCGCAGCGGCCGCTTGTGTCGTCGCCGTTGCACCATGACCGGTCAGAGAAACAAGACCCTGGACCTCTGACTCATCTGGAGACCGTGATCCATAAACGACCGTGTGTCCCGCGGCTGCGAACTTAGGCCCTAGGGCGCTGCCAACACCGCCGGTGCCAATGACCGCAATTGTATCGGCGTTGGCTGACCCTATAAGCAGGAGGGTCAATACGGTCGTTAAATTGATCAGGTGCATTTTCATAAGAGAGGCCTTTCCGATGCTCGAGTTTTATCCAGCGGCCCGAACGCCTGCGCTCACTTTGGGTGCCGCGCCGCGTCTGAAATAGAATTCGAACGCGTCTTCCTTTCGGCCTTGCAGATAGGGAACGATGTAGATCATCGACATCATTTCTAAGGCTCGAGCATGAACAAGAGGGCCAACGTCAACGGATTCAAAACCAAAGCTTTGGACAAGCTCTGCCACTGCGGTTTTGGCGTCTTCGTCGTCACCAACGATGGGGACCGAAACCGGACCGCCCGCGGCTTCAGGGTTAGCAATCACATGAAAGCCGACGGTGTTGAACGCCTTGATGACAGTACTGCCCGGCAGCCATTTCTGGATACTTTCCCCGGACGATGTATCAGTCGCTATTTCCATCAAACCATGGGAGCCGAAAGACAGGGCATTGGTGACATCGATGATGGTCTTGCCGTCTACCGCACCCAATGACGATGCGGCCTTTTCAGCACCGGCCCAGGGCACGGCGAACACAATAAGATCGGCTGCTGCAGCTGCATCAGTCGGGCTGCTGGCGGTCGTGCCGCCTCCAGTCTTCTGAACTAAAGCCGCCGTTTCTTCGCTATCCGGAGCCCGCGATCCGAATATGACGGTGTGGCCGAGTGAGGCCAGACGGCCACCGATGGCGCCGCCCATGCGGCCGGTTCCAATGACAGCTATGGTTTTCGTTGCGTTAGACATTGGCGTCAGTCTCCAGATTATCGAGCAAAGGAATTTAAGGTATCGCCATCATATCCGCTGATCGACGCCCGTCCATGAATACCGGACCCGCTAGAGGGCGTAGGTAAGGCGAATCGCTGTGGCGGTGTGATCGGGCAGGGACTCAGGGCGGCGGCTTTCTTCGACCCAACCCTGGGCCAGATAGAAGGTCTGAGCCGAAGTGTTTCCGTCTATCAGGTCGAGATAAAGGAACGTGACGTCCTTCTCTTTGAAATACGCCTTAACAGCGCTCATTAGCGCGCCACCGATGCCTTTACGCTGATGATCGGGGTGGACATAGCAGGCCCATACATAGCCGCTTGTATCGACGCCAAGGACGGCGGCGAGGGTGCCGCGAAGCTCCGCTAGCCATAACTCCTGGCTTCGGCTTGCAATCAAACCCGCGATTGAGTTTTCAGCGGTGAGCAGGGTGATGGTGGTTGAGGGCAGAAATTCGGCGTTGGACGCTGTCCAGGCGTGTTCGACCAGGGTCGTCGCGCTGGAGAGGTCGTCAGGGCCGGCCCGCCGTATCTGGGGGGTATCTGTACCGAGATCAGTCATAAGCTCACTATACGGCGCAGTAGGGACTTCAGGGTGGCTATATCTTCAGCCTATGAGGTTTTTGAAACAGTCCCAATGCAAACGGCGCCGCTCTGACAAGCCGCGCCGTAATACTTTATTGAATTTCTTCCGAACCTCGGAGGCTCGGGACGATAACTGGGCTAAAAGCCCTCGCGTTCGATGCGCTTGCGCTCAAGCTTACGGGCACGACGGACGGCCTCGGACTTTTCCCGAGCACGCTTTTCCGACGGCTTCTCATAGGCCTTACGGAGCTTCATTTCGCGGAATACGCCTTCCCGCTGCATCTTCTTCTTCAGGGCTTTTAGCGCCTGATCGACATTGTTATCGCGTACGACGACCTGAACCAGGGTTCGTCTCCTTTTTTAACTAAATTGTTCGCTAGGGGGGGCTCATATCAGTGCCAATCCCAGAAGGCGCGGTATATATCATAGGGAATCTACCTTGTGAAGGCCTGTTCGCCAGGGCCAACGGGCTTGAAACTGCTTTGTTTCCGGGCAATTAGCCATTTGCCCAAAGGCTTAGGACTCCTATATTGATCACCAATCCGAGGCGGCCTCTATAAGCCGCCCACAACCAAAGAATATTCAGCAGTACATGGCCATTTTAGATATTGCCCGCATGGGGCACCCCATCCTTAAGGGACGCTCCCACGAGGTCACCAATTTTGATGATCCGGAGCTTCATACCTTCATCGACGATATGAAGGAGACCATGGTGCATGCCGGGGGCGTTGGCTTGGCAGCGCCGCAAGTTTACGTGCCCCTTCGCATTGTTATCTTCTTTGTTCCGGAAGGCCGTGACGGCGGTGCCGCCGTGCCCATGACGGTAATGATCAATCCTGTCATCAAGCCGGTCTCTGATGCCATGGCTGAAGATTGGGAAGGCTGCCTGTCAGTCCCCTACCTAACGGGTGTGGTTCCACGCTGGACGCAGATCAAATATTCCTATCAGGATGTCGATGGATCCCTCCGGGAACGTTCTGCAGAAGGGTTTCATGCACGCGTTGTCCAGCATGAAACGGATCACTTGGACGGGGTTCTCTATCCCATGCGAATGATTGATATCGCGACCTTGTCCTTCACCGATGCCCAGGCCGATGACGAAGAGGAAGACCTGGAGGACGGCGAGAGTGACGATGAGACGCTCGAACACGAGGCGGAAACCGATGTTCCCGAGCGCGATGCAGCGGAACCTGCCTTATGACGGACAAGAACGCCCGCCGCGATGCCATTATTCTCGCGGCCCTCGTGCACATTCCATTCGATGGATGGACAATTGACGCGTTGAACCGTGGTGCGGCTGACGCGGGACTGACACCGGCCGACGTCGACATCCTATTTCCGCAGGGGCCACGTGCCGCTGTCCGCCACTGGCTCCAAATGGCGGACCGCCTGATGCTTGAGGACTTGGCTGAAACCGATCTCGAAGCTCTGCGTATCCGGGATCGTATCGCGATGCTTGTCCGCACGCGGCTAGAGCGCTGGACTCTCCATCGTGAGGCAGTCCGCCGCGCACTTGCAATTTCCATTTTGCCGGGTTTTGCGGAAGACGGCCTGCGCAGTGGTTATGCCACGGTAGACGCTATGTGGCGCGCTGCTGGTGACCGTTCAACGGACTATAACTTTTACACCAAGCGTGGATTGCTGGCGGCCGTCTACTCCTCGACGCTTTTGGTTTGGCTCGATGACCGGTCCGAGGGATGCGCTGACACATGGGCGTTTCTCGACCGCCGCATTGCCGACGTCATGAAAGTGCCAAAGGCGCAGGCGCGCGTCAAAGAGGTCTTATCCCGATTACCGAATCCGTTAAGTCTGTTTAGGCGAGCTCGCCGGACAGCCTAGCCGTCCATCGGTTTCTGAAACTTAAGTACAAAACGATGGGTGTCACCCCGAAGGTCCGGCTGAAAGACAATCACATCGAGTGAATCTTCAAGGTTCTCTAAAACGTCGGTCTCGCCAACCAATTCAAAGCCCGCCGCCGTCACTTCGTCGACAACGACATGGCGCTCGATACGATGATTGCCGCGCACATCTGTGATGCCCATCCCGGGTGCGGCGTGATGATCGATGACGCCGTAAATACCGCCCGGCTTGAGCGTCTTGTAGATCGCTTTATTCATCGACGCCCGGTCTATCTCAAGCCAGAAGGTGTCGTGGTAAAACAGAATCATGTAGGCCTGATCAAGTGTGTTGGCGGGGATCTGGGGATCTTCTAATTCCGACGTCAGTTCCTCGACGTTGGTCAAGCCGGACGCCGCAATCCGCGGGCCCAAGGGGGTGCCTTCCGTGATGCGATCTGCCAGCCAGCTATTGTTTTGGCCGAATACGGTTCCGTCTGGCCCAACCATCTCTGATAGGACGCCGACGTAGTACCCGCGAGAGGCCATGAATTCGGCAACCGTATCGCCACGCTCAAGTCCAAAGAACGCCATAACTTGGTCCGGGCGTCGGCCGGCATCGCGATCTTTGTCTTCGTCTGGTCGGCTGTCCGCTTGCAGCGCCTTCGTCATGAAACCGGGCACTTTGATTTCAGCCCCTGGCGTCACGCCAGCGGCGCCGACCTGGGGCGAAGCCAGGCTGATAGCCAGTGAAAGAGCAATGACGGTTGAAGAAAAAAGACGACCCAACATGGCGGAAACCTCTAGGTTTATGAGGCGCGTATCATGCCAAGGCCCATCGAGCTTGTCCTGGCAAAACAGACCGTTAACATGAGAATTTGATGATCCTGCATAAGGCGAACGGGCGATGCAATTCGATACTAAGACTGCGGCATTACTACTCATAGACCTGCAAGTCGGTTTTTGCTCACCCGACGGGCATACCGGACGCCGCCTCGATGTCTCCGGATTCGAGCCGGTTCTGAACTCTGCGAAACGGTTGGCGATTGCGGCCCGTGCTGCGGGTATGCCGGTGATCTATACGACCATGGCCTTTGCGCCGGACTACTCCAATGGCGGACTAACAACGTCGGAGCTCAGGCCCAATCTCAAGGAGGACAACGCTCTTCGTGCTGATAGGCCCGACCGAGAGATCATGCCAATGCTTGAGCCTCAGGCAGACGATATCATTATCGAGAAACAGCGCTACTCGGCGATGATTAAGTCGCCGTTACCCGCTTTGCTGGAGGAGCGAAAAATAGAAGGTCTCGTCGTCGGAGGCGTTACGACATCGATGTGTGTTGAGAGCACGGTCCGAGACCTAGCGATGATGGATTATCGCGTTTTTGTTGTGCCTGAGACCTGTGGTGACCTTAAATCCGATTTTCATGATCGTGCCATGCAGATGTTCGCATTGGCTTTTGGCCGCGTTGTTCCCGAAGCCAATATGTTATCGGCGATTAAGGCAGGGTCAGAGGAGTTTCCGCATCAAGCGCGGTAACTCCTCCGCCCATTTGTCCTAAGAAGGTTTGCGGAACTTGAGAACAAACCGGTGGGTCTTGCCGCGAAGGGGTGGGGCAAAGACGCTGACGTTGAGGGGGTCATCGAGATTCTCGAGGACATCTGTTTCACCCGCCAACTCAAAACCGGCCTGCATGATTTCTTCGACCACGAGATGCCGTTCGGTGCGGTGATTTTTTGTTAGATCCAAAAGGCCCATGCCAGGAGCTGCGTGGTGATCAATAATGCCATAGATACCACCGGGCTTGAGCGAATCAAAAACGGCTTTATTCATTGCTGTGCGGTCAGTGTTAAAACCGCCCATCGCATCATGATAAATCAAAACGATGAAAACAGAGTCCATTTCACCCTTGGGCAAATTTGGTTTTTCAAGTTCGCTGACCAGATCAACAACGTTCGTTAACCCCTGTTCGGCGATGCGCTTCTCAATGGGTGATTTACCATCGTCTTGGCGCTTCATGATCCAGTCGTTGTTTTGGCCGTAAACCACACCAGTTTCGCCAACGATCCCTGAGAGAACACCCGCGTAGTAGCCACCGAAGGTCAGTAGTTCGGCAGTTTTATCTCCAGGCTTAACATCGAAGAAGGCCATGACTTTGCCAGGCTGACGATTGGCGTCTCTCGCTTTCTCTTCGTCTGGTCGCTGATCACTTTTAAGGGCGTTGGAAATATAAGCCGGGACGACAATGTCGCCGCCGGACACGATTTTATCGGCCAATTGCGCATTTGCCGAGAACGTGAAGAGGGCGAATGCTACAGCTGTCGCGACAGTAAGGAGCTTGTTCATGGACTTCCCCTGAGTGTTTTGAATTCGTGCGTTGCGCTACAATACGCCGGGTAGTGGCCTATGAGAACCGTGCGTTTCTATAGCGTTACCCAGCAACCTTCGTCGCGCCACTTTCGATCATTGCGTCGATTGACGCCTGATCTAGGCCGGCTTCCGACAGGATCTCCACCGTATGTTCGCCGAGCAGCGGCGCGTGGCGGCGAATGTCCGCCGGAGAATCAGAGAATGCGATTGGGAAGGATGGAGTACGCAGCTTGCCCTCGGTGGGGTGATCAATTGTCTGCCAGAATCCAACGGCATTCAAATGCTCGTCGTGAATCAAATCTTCGAGGCTGTTGACGACAATCGTTGGCACGCTGGTTTTGCCGAAGATATCCATCCATTCCTTGGTGGTTTTGGTCAGCATCGTTTTGCCGGTTTCTTGATAGGTGTCGTCGATATTCTCAACCCGGTCAGCCAATGTTTTGAAACGAGGGTCTTCGAGGAGTTCCTCGCGGCCCGCGAGTTGGCAGAAGGTTTTCCAATGAGCATCGAGGTATGGCAAAATCGCGATGTAGCTATCCTTGGTCGGATAGGGCTTGCGATGTTCGCTCATCAACCGCACGTAGCCGGGTGGGCCCATAGGTGGTTCGAATACGTTGCCCCATAGATGCTCTGCCATAACGTAAGACACCATAGTCTCGTACATCGGCACTTCAATTTCTTGTCCGCGACCGGTGCGCTCACGATGGAAGAGCGCCGCTAACACAGCTTGGACGACGGCCATCGCCGTTGTCTTGTCACATACGATGGTCGGGAGATAGCGGGGTTCGCCGAGCACAAGTTTATTGAGCATTGCGATGCCAGACACGGCTTGAATTGAGTCGTCTAGTGCGCCCTTGTCGCCGTAGGGGCCTTTTTTGCCATAGCCGTATGAGCCGCAGTAAATCAATTTTGGATTAATCTCTTTCAACGTGTCGTAGTCGAGCTTCAACTTGTCCATCACTTGCGGTCGGTTGTTGTGAACAAGCACATCTGCGGTTTCGACAAGTTTGAGTAAAGCATCGCGAGCCTCTGGTTTTTTTAGATCGAGCACGAGGCTGCGTTTGTTGCGGTTACAGGTTAGGTAAAGGGCGGCCATGCCTTTAGTGTTGCGAACGGCGCCGAGAGATCTGTTGCTATCGCCATAGGGTGCTTCAATCTTGATGATGTCGGCACCCATATCGCCGAGCATTTGACAGGCCCAGGGACCAAGCACTACGGCTGTGAGTTCGAGAATTTTAATGCCGTCGAGAGGTCCGGGCATGGGTAAAAATCCTTACATGAGCATGTGAGAGCGGAGTTGATTTGTTGGTATCAGATAGTTTGACGTCAGTCGACCGGATCGGTTTGCGGGTCCAAATTGGATAGAGACCCCGCTATCGCGTGAGCGAGATCGCTTGCGGCTTTGTCGGAGAACATGTCTTCGTTCGTACCAAGGAGGCAGGAAAGCTCTTTGCCATTATCAAATAGGAACAGGGCTATGTCGGCGACGGCGAACAGTGGGGGGTGATCGAAGGGGAAGTCCTCGAGAACGAGGCCGTTGATCGATGGCATAGAAGGCCTCGGCACGGAATCCACGAATACGCGTGGCAGGGTGTCAACTATGCCTTCGTCTAACAGAGTGCCAATGGGAACGCTGCTATGTGGCTCGACTTCACGGGTCGTATCGCGCACCAATTCGATGAGACGAACAATTGAGTCGTCCTTCCCATCAAACTCAAAGCGCAGCAAGATGAGGGTTGAGAAGAAGCCTATGAGATTTTGAGTGCCAGGCGTATTCCGGTTGGCATGCATAATTCCAACTGGAAGCTCGGCACAATCGGTGAGTCGTCGAAAGGCGAACAAGAAGCCAGCAAAAAAGACGGTGTGCACGGATGTTTGAGCCGATTTGGCAAGTGAACGAATGTCTTGTTGAACTTTATTGTCTAGAGTTATCGCAGACCGTCGAACGGGGAAGTTAAATGTGGTTTGTCTCGGCTTGTCGCTGGGCAGCTTAACCTCCAGGGCCGGAGTGCCACCCTTCAGATATGAGCGCCAAAAATCAACCGATGTGCATCCCGCATCAGATGTAAGCCACTCCCTGTGCCAAGCTGCATAGTCAGCAAATTGGTAGGGCAAGTCTGGCAAACCCGGATTAGCGTCTTCATTCAAGGCTTCGTAAGCTATGGCGATTTCGTTTACTAACAGGCCCATTGACCAACCGTCACTGATGATATGGTGCATGGAAATGGCGAGAACATGTTCCGTCTCTGATAATTTAATCAAGGCCACGTTGCTCGGTGGCCCCAGGCGGAGGTCAAATGTGCCAGACGTTGCTTTTGCAACTATTTCAGCTGCATCTGCGCGTCGCAATTCCGGTGTGTCTCCGCTCGCGTGACGTATTTCGAGCCGTACAGGTTGACCTGTGTGAATATCCACATGGAGAGCGTTCGCTTCTTCACTAAATGAAGACCGGAGGACCTCGTGCCTCTCGGTAATCAATGAAATGCTGACTTCCAGCGCTTTGACGTTCAACGAGCCGGTAAGAAGAATCGCTCCTTCGCCACGCGGTTGAAATCTCTTTGGGTCAGGATTCCGTTCGTACGGCCAAAGTCGTTCTTGAAGTACGGAAGCGCTCATTCGAGTGCTACCGCTGGAATTGCGTGGGTGGCTTGCGATGGTGCGGGCGAAACCGGCGGATGGTGGCGTTGCACCGCTCTCTATGACATGCGTGAGGCCGTTAATTGTCGGGTAATCGAACACCGCTGTTGATGGGAGGGGGTGGCCGGCTTCGTCTAGTGATGCGACCACGATTGTCGCGAGCATGGAGTCGCCTCCCAGCTCGAAAAAATTCGCGTTTGGATCAACTGAATCCATGCCCAGTGTTTCAGAGAAGACGCGAGAAATGATCTCCGATGCCGAGGGCGGACGCTTGCGTTTTAAGAAATTGAACATTGCTCAACTCTTGTAAACTGGGCGCCGCTAGCGCGCCAGCGTGCTTTCAAAGAAGTGTGTTCGTACAGCAGTCCGGTTAATCTTAAGATTGCGGGTGAGCAACCCGTTGTCCGCGGTAAAGTCTTCCTCGGTAATTGCCAATCTTAGATGGTCCTTGAACGATGCGGCCATATCGCGGACTACCTTGCGAACCTCTTCCTCTAGCGTTGTGTATTCAATTCCATCGATACTCCGTATCGTTTGCACCGCGACACCAAGGCTGCGTCCGTTATCCAAACCTACAAGGACAGCCTTGGCCACCAACATATTTTCTTCAAGAACCTTCTCTATAGGCTCAGGTTGAACTTTAACGCCAGAATTACCAACGATGGTTGACTTCTTACGCCCAACAAGCGTCAGCGTACCGTCTTCAGAAAGGTGGCCGAGATCTCCTGTATAGACACCTCCGTCTTCGAAACGGGTGTCTTCACTCGAATCTTCGAAATGAAAGAACCGATTTGTCTCGGGTGCCTCCTTGTGCACAACGATTTCTCCATCTTCTGCGATGGAAACGTTATTTCCGGGGAGAGGGCGACCGACCGTCCCGATTTGATTGTTGGTAAGTGTGTTCACGCAAACCACGCCAGTTTCTGTCAGTCCATAGACCTGCAACATGGGTAGCCCCAATGTCTTATAGAACTCTAGTGTAGAAAGCCCGATTTTTGCCATGCCGGTAATCATCACACGCATTCGTCCGCCAAATATATCGTAAGCGTTTCGGTGGATGCGGCGCAACAACGACGCAGATGCTCGACGAGGGATGATGTGTTGCATTAATCTTACTGCACGAGAAGCAACGGCTAGAAGCGTGCGTTTGATTAGCGAAACTCGTGCTTGTGCAACTTTGATACTTTTTTCTACAGCCTCGTAGAATATTGGCGGTGCGACGAGAAAGGTCGGTTGGTAACGCTTTAGTCCATCAAGAAGCATAGTTGACGGTACGACAACTATATCGGCGTTAAACGTGATCGCAGCGTAGTAGAGCACACGGTTCTGCATAGAAGAGAACGGCATAAAAAAAATTATACTGTCGTTCTCGGTCACATCATGAGCGGCGCAAAAGGTTTCAATCTGATCACGCACGCCTTTTTTTGAGATGACCATGCCTTTAAAAGCGCCACTGGTGCCGGACGAGAACACAAAGGAGTGATCATCGTCAGTGACTGGATAGGGATCTTTAACAACTGGTCTTAGGGTGTGGTTGTCAGCCTCAATTTGCCCCATGACGGCAATGTTGGGGTCGCTTGAGGCGCTTACCGTTGCTGCATCAGAAATTAAAAAGAATGACAGTCCGTAGGTAGCGATCAGATCATCCAGATCATGATCATTGAACTCCTTTGGGAATACGATGGATACCGCGTCCAATTCTGTTAACGCTATATCTGTGACCATCCAAAGATAGGAGTTGTCTCCGCGGATTCCGACCTTAGTGCCAGCCTTTATTCCTATGTTTGAGAGCAGCTTCTTTTCGGCGTCGACTCTCGCCTCGAAATCAAGGGACGAGTAACTCACAGACTTCCCCGAAGCGTGCCAATGAATTGTGTAGCGAGGCTGCGAAGCCCGGCTCGAGCCTATGAGGCGCATGGATAGAGTCCCGATGGAGCAGCCATATGAATAATGGTGTCCTAATGTCTATAACACTGTAACGCTTAGTATTAACGGAAGGTGCGTGTACCGCTAAATGGTTCACTAGGCATCATTTTTTGTGAACTACTAGTTTAAAGAGTGTTTTAAGTAGACTTCAAGATCGGATCAAAACTAGATTAAAAATTAAGGCTGCATGCGGTTGGCAGGATAGGCAGCTGATTGGTGTTGATATGGAGGATATGTGTCGAGATTGGTTCATATAGAACACACCTATGAGGTCGACGCTGGCCACCTTTGGCGAAGTTGCGTCTCTTACGACGACCTTAAGAAAACGATGGCTGGCTTAATAAAGTATCAGGGGTTGCCTGACGGGGAACTGACTGCCGGGCAAAGTATAGAAATCACCGTTGATCTACCTCTATTTGTGCCGAAAATGCCATGGTGGATTGAAGTCATCGAACGGGATGATACCCGGTGTATATTGAAAACGTCGGAGAGAGGGGGCTCCATTAAGTCGTACCTTCATACTATGACCGTTAGGGACGAGGGGCAGGGCGTTTCCTCTCTGATTGATCATATAGAGTTTGATGCCGGGTGGTTGTCTGGCCCAATGTCTCTTTGGATTGGGTATATGTATCGGGCGCGAAACAAGCCGCGCCGCCGGTTGCTAGGCCTACCGCGATAGTCTCTCACTGCGTACGGGACTAAATCACTCCCTAATGGTTTTAGTACTCGTTTGTATTTCGGTGGTGCATGGGCTCGTTCCTCGTAAATCCAAGAAATTATTTTGCGAGCACTCGTTTCTCCTTGTTTTGATTGATCTGGCAGACGATGCTTTCGCATGAACGTCACAATTTGAAGGATCTTTAAGAATGCGTATTCAGATTGCCCTATTTGCTCTTATTTCCGCGCTCGCTGCGCCAGCTTCCGCTCAAGTACAGATTTATTGCGATGGCCAAGCAGAGAATCTCAACACCTACCTGCAAATACACAAGGTGCTGTTTAGCGACCGGGATGTCAGCAGAGTTGAAGAGTTCTACGCCGATGAAATCATCTCCCATAACAACGATGCGGGAGGGCCGGGCTCGGTCGTCAAACCAGACGACATGCGCAAAATGTGGGAATCTTCATTGAAGAATAATCCCGAGCGAGTGCTCGAGGACGAACTAATACTGTGCGTGGACGATTTTGTTGTCGTACGAACGGTCATTAAGAGCAGCTTCAATACACCGCTTGCTGGATACCCGCCAACGGGCGAGCCGTATGAAATCACGGGTATCGACATTTACCGATTTGATGACGGTAAAGTTGTTGAGAGATGGGGCAATGCGGACGTCGCGTTTATCTTCCGTCAGCTCGGATTTAAGATGGTCAAGGAAGACGAATAGAGACTTCTTAGGTATTGGTGCGGGCGCTTAATCGAGTGACATGGCCCATTTTACGGCCCGGTCGAGCGTCCGACTTGCCATAGACATAAACATGGCATGCAGGATCGGCATAATACTCATCGACGTTGTTGATGCCCTCGCCAAGAAGATTCGTCATTACGGCATTTGAATGTCTTAGGGGCTCTGCAAGGGGTAATCCACAGATGGCACGAATCAACTGCGTGAACTGATCGGTTTGGCAGGCATCAAGAGTCCAGTGTCCCGAGTTGTGTGGGCGGGGCGCCATCTCATTTACAAGTACACCACCGTATGACGTGACGAACATTTCGACAGCAACAATACCAACGAGGTTCAAAGCCTCAGCGGCACGTTCGGCTATTCCCACTGCGGTTTTCGCTGTCGCTGATGAAATATTGGCAGGTGCTGTTGTGGTGTGGAGGACGTGATTCTTGTGAACATTCTCAACGGGCTCAAAACACTGAGTTTGTCCATCTAGGCCACGGGCGGCGATGACGGAAATTTCGCTGGTGAATTTTACGAACCCTTCGAGTACAGCAAATGGAGCTGCCGATGAATCAAGTGTCTGGTCATTGGTAAGCTGGCTCCACGCCGACGCTGCATCCGTTGCATTCTCGATAAGGATTTGGCCTTTGCCGTCGTACCCAAGCCGTGCCGTTTTTAAAATGGCAGGTGTGTCTACGGCGCGCAGAGCTGCTGCAAGTTCGTCAAGACTATGGACCGGACGCCAGGGTGCCGTCGCAGCACCGATGTCTGCGAAGAAGGCCTTCTCTTTTGCCCGGTCTTGCGCAATTTCTAATGCTTTCCAAGACGGCCGCACAGGCACGGCATCAGCGATACGGGCAACTGTCTGCGCCGGAACATTTTCGAATTCGAATGTGGCAACGTCAATCTGGCCGGCAAATGCATCAAGAGCGTTGTGATCATCGTAAGACGCACACGTATTATGTGTTGCGACAAAGGATGCCGGACACCCGGTTTCAGAACAAAATACATGGGTGTGGTATCCAAGTTTCGCTGCAGCGAGTGCGAGTAGACGGCCTAGTTGTCCGCCGCCAAGAATCCCGATCGTGCCGCCTGGATCTATACGCTCCGTCATGATCGTTAGAACCAGAATCTAATTTTCAGAAGATGGGGTATCAGCAACCGCTGCAGTTTGTTCCGATCGCCATACATCTAGTCGCGTGGCTACTGCTGGGTCTGAAAGAGCAATAATTGAAGCCGCCAATAGCCCAGCATTTTTCGCGCCTGCGGCCCCAATAGCGAGTGTTCCGACGGGGATACCTCCGGGCATTTGGGCAATGGAAAGAAGACTATCCATTCCGCTCAAAGCTTTACTTTCGACTGGAACGCCGAGAACGGGCAGGGGACTCATTGACGCCGTCATGCCGGGAAGGTGCGCGGCGCCTCCGGCACCCGCGATAATCACCTTAAGGCCGCGTTCTCGCGCGGACTTGGCGTATTCGACAAGGCGGTCAGGCGTGCGATGAGCCGAAACAATGCGCGATTCAAAGGGGATACCAAGAGCCTCGAGCATGTCTGCTGCGTGGCCCATGGTAGACCAATCCGACTGGCTACCCATAATGATTCCAACGACGGCGTTACTCATGCTTAGAACGCTCCAGCCCCAAAAAGGGGCGCACTTTACAGACGGGCCCTGCGGTTCGCAAGCTGAAGTGCTATACTGTCAGTGTGGTGGCTTTTAACCTAGACGAATGTAGAGCTCAATTATGTCAGATATCCCGCCTCCTTCCGGTGTTATTACCGTTCAACGTCGAGAGGAACGGCCGCCTCAGGACAGGGAGCAGAAGCAGCATGAGCCGCCGGCGAATAAAGTTGCCGAGACTTATGAGGAAACTGCTCGTGCAATCAATGACAAGATCACGATCCTCGGAATTCCGGTTGATCTGATGACCACTCAGGTGCAGGCCACGATTGGTGGTTTGGTTTCCGAAGTGGAACATCTTAAGTCGAAAGTTAGGCGCTATGAGTCAGCGATGAATAAGAGTGGCGATGAGGCGCCGGATGCTCTCCTCGTGGGAGATCGGTACATTCAAGTCCTTGATCGGGCGCTGACCAGCGCCCCGTCGTCAGGTCAAAGCCGTCAGCTGGCACTAATAACCGTCAATACCTTTGAAGACATTCGCAAAAGCTCAGGTTTACTTGCCGCGAACACCGTTCTGGCGGACGTTGTTGCCGAAGTTCAGAACAGTCCGCTGGAGGCGACTCCAATTGGTTTGATCGGAGGACCGAGCATAGCTGCATTGCTCACAGAGACGGACAATCTGGACAGCCTCCCTGACGCCACCGATGGCGAGGCACAATTGACCGTTGCGGATAAGGTCCGGATCACTGTTGAGGATGCTGTGTATTCGGTGGCGGGAATTGAAATGAAACTCAGCTTCACGGTCGCATCGGTAAAAGTGGAGACGGGGCAAGATGCCTTACAGGCTATTGGCCAAGCCGATCACGTATTACGCTCCTAACCTTGCAGATAGTTAGGCGATAATATCTGGCAGGAGATTATTACTGAGGCTAGATATCTGATCTTTCAACATCAGCTTTCGTTTCTTAAGCCTCGAAAGCTTGAGTTGATCAAAATTCCCCTGAATTTCTAGATTCCGAATCACCTCATCAAGATCGCGGTGCTCAAGATCTAGAGCCACTATCTTTTCTTGAACGTCGCCTTGGGAGTCGTCTGTTTCGGACATCGCTATGTCTAATCATTTGAAGGAGAGGTGTATAGGCGCAGATAACATGAAAATGGTTTTCGTATAGTTGGAAAAGCAAAAAGCTCTCCGAGTCGCAAATAGGTGTGCTGATTACATCGATGTCACATCCATCTTTCGTCTGCCATCAAGCCCATGGAATCTAGCCTTTGAGACTACGCAGCTCATTTGTCTTACTATTGCGCAGAGGTCGCATACTAATATTACTTCTTTGACTAATTATATTGCCGCCAAAAAAATGAATTAAGACAAAGTGTTACGTATGCCACTAGCGCTTAACGCACCGGAGGCGTTACCATATTAAGGTCGTAACAAAATATGAGAGGAGTTTCGTCTATGGGTCAGAATGCTCGTTTGGAAACCTTGAAAGTGAAACACGAAGAACTCGATCATAAGATCGAAGAAGAGGAAAACAGACCCCTACCTGATAACACAATGGTCCATGATCTTAAGAAGCATAAGCTAAGGATTAAAGACGAACTCGAACGAATGCCCCATTAAAGGGCGCACCTGTATTCTGTAAACCGGCAATCTAGTGGTCAATAACGACTAGGCGCCCGTCAAACAACGGTCGGTTCATCCGACCCCTTCGGCCTATCCTTGATGGATGGGCCGTTTTTTTTGTGGCGGGCCGGCCTCTAGTTTTCAGCCGAACTTGGACGGAAGAGATTTTCTGCAGTGACTTTAGGGGCGGCAGGCGTGGCAGCCGCAATTTCGTCTCGCGCATTGGTCTCGTCGTTGGACTGATCGACGTCCGGCACAGCCTTGGGTAATATTATTCCCGCTTTCTTTGCTCGACGAGCTGCCAAGGCTAGGGCCTTTTGAAGATCAGGCTCGTTGCATAATCCTAAAGTGAGCGGGTTTTGCGGTTTGATATTCTGCATGTTCCAGTGTGTGCGATCACGGATCGAATTAATCGTCGGCTTTGTCGTTCCCAGTAAACGGGAGATTTGTGAGTCGGCCAGTTCGGGGTGGTGACGCAGAAGCCACGCGATAGCATCCGGCCGTTCCTGTCGTTTCGAAACCGGCGTATAACGGGCACCCTTGGACCGAGCCTTTGGCTTCGGAATATCAGATCTGCTCAGTTTCAAACTGTAACGAGCTTTGTCTTCGCCGCGTTTTATCTCGTCGGCGCTGAGTTGCCCATTGGACGTCGGGTCAACGCCGACAATACCAACAGCAACCTCTCCATCAGCTATCGCCTGAACTTCGAGCTCATGCATACCTGTGAAATCAGCAATTTGCGTGAAGGTCAGTGTCGTGTTGTCGACCAGCCAAACTGCGGTCGCTTTTGGCATAAGCGGTAAAGCCATGGAGCTATCCTTTCGAGGGTGATCAGCGCCAGATCAAGCCGGGCATCGGCGCTGTAAGTCACGATTTGTGGCGCTGGTATATCGGAATAGGGGAGGCAGGGTCAAACCTGATGAACGCCTAAATCGTCTCCATATTGAGCAAAATTTTGCCAATATGGCTGCTGCTCTCCATGATTTGATGCGCTTCGGACGCCTTCGTGAGAGATAGAATGCGGTCTATTTTAGGCCTGAATTGACCTTTTTCTATCCAAGGCCAGACAGTCTCGGTAACAGATTTCGCTATGCTTTCCTTGACGGAAAGAGGTCGAGATCGAAGTGTAGAGCCAGAAATCGTCAATCTCTTAAGCATGAGGGGCATAAAATCAATTTCAGCCTTAGACCCACCAAGAAATGCAATAAATGCCAGTCTTCCGTCTGGCCTCAGGCATTTTAGGTTCTTCGCAATATATTCGCCACCGACCATGTCGAGGATGACATCGACCCCCTTTTTGGGGCGATCGCGGATGATGCTCACGAAATCCTGGTCTCGATAGTTGATCGCTATATCTGCCCCTAAGTCGAGGCAGGCCTGGCACTTTTCGTCGGAACCCGCTGTAACGACGACTTCGCAGCCATGCGCTTTGGCCATCTGTATTGCGGTCGTGCCAATGCCACTCGTACCACCATGTACAAGCAGGCTCTCCCCTGGTTGGAGTTGGCTCCTGTCGAACACGTTATGCCAAACCGTAAAGACTGTTTCAGGTAGGGCGGCAGCATCGATTACGTTCAGTCCAGCTGGTATGGGCATACACGTAACCGCGTCTGACGCGGCATATTCTGCGTAACCACCACCCGTTAGGAGGCTGCAAATGTGGTCGCCAACTTTCCACGCATCAACGTCCTCTCCGACAGCTGCTATTATCCCTGAGACCTCAAGACCAGGAAGGTCGGACGCACCATCAGGAGGCGGATATTGGCCTAGACGTTGAAGAACATCTGGGCGATTAACTCCAGCCGCCGACACTTTAATAAGAACTTGATCGCGGTTGTAATCGGGGAGGGGGCGCGTTGTCTCGACCAGAACGTCCGGTCCACCAGGTTTTGTAATTTCTACGCAGCGCATGGACGGCGGTAAATTCATGTTCTTTTTCTTCCGAGGGTTTTTGTCTTAGAGTTAGCGAGACTCTAGTAACCACCACAGGCGCCGTCCAGACAAAGGGCAGGCAGGATATACAGGAGAGGTGTGATGGACGCCGAAGATCTTGAACCGTTGCGCAAGAAAGCCAAACCGCGTGACCTTACTATTATGTCGATTGAAGATTTAGAAGAGTATATCGAGTTAATGTCGACGGAGATTGAGCGAACCAAAGCCGCGATAAAGGCGAAGCAAAGTGCGCGGATGGGGGCAGAGTCCGTTTTCAAATAAATAGAGCTCGCGATCTATAAGTCTGCGAGTTCGTCTCGGTGAGCGTCCGTCCAAGCAATTTCGAATAACGGCTTTGGTTTCTCTATGCCCTTCATTTCAAATTCACCGCGGGGCAGGAACCTGAATTTCTGACCCTGACATGCCTCGACAATAATATCTGATACCCAGGCGTGGCCGTCTGCGGCTTTGTCGCAAATCCGAGCTGTCATCTGTACGGCTTGTCCAAAGAAGTCATTCTCTTCCTCGACGGCCTCGCCAGTGTTGACGCCGACCCTAATTTCAACGGGAATTTCAGGACTCGCTTGGTTATGAGCGACCACGCCATGCAACATTTGGATTGACGCTGCTACGGCAGAAGGGCCATCTGGGAACGTCGCCATAATGCCGTCGCCTGTGTGCTTAACTTCGCGCCCATTGTATTGCTGAATAGCGCCTCGTACGGCGTCATTATGTGCGCGAACTGCTTTTTGAGCGCCAGCATTCCCGAGGCGTTGGGTCATCGCCGTAGATCCGACGATGTCGGTAAAGAGGAAGGTAAACATGTTGGGCACGGCTGCTCGCTTTTCTGGCAGATTCCACTCAGTAAGGAGCCCACTTAACCCGTCATTGATTTTAGTCTGACCGGCCATAAAATTCTGCATCGCTTGGCTTCCGGCCTGGATCATGCCGGCGTAACGCGGGTTGCTACCATGTGTCGGTATCTCGTCGCAGAAAGATTGGGCGCTAGCTGCGTTGGTGCCGATCAGTGCTAGACCGTTCTTAAGCACGGTTACCATGACGTCGTTGGGCAACCCTTTGGCCTGACATATCGTTGAACAGGCTCCACACATATACAGGTTCATGCCGAACTTACTGAACGTGTTCAGTTGGGGGTGGTCTTTCTGTATCGATGTAACCGCGTCTGTAAGAAACTTGAGGAAATCAGGTTTAACGGCGTCTGCGGGGCTTTTTTCTTTTTTCTTCTTTTCGGCAGCCTTACGCTTTTCCTCATCTTGTTTAGATTTCTTTTCTGCTTCTTTTTTCTTGCGCTCTTCTTCCTTTTTCTTTTCTGCTTTCTCTTTCTTTTCGTCTTTCTTTTCGTCTTTCTTTTCGTCTTTCTTTTCGTCCTTTTTCTCGTCTTTAGGTTTTTTCTTTTCGCCTTCTTCAGATTTTTTGTCGCCGCCTTTATCCGAAGGCGAGTCAGACTCAAAGCCGTCGTCATCAAGAGATGCCGCCGTCATATCACCTTCGGCATCTTCGTTTTTTACGCGCTTGGTGAGGTCGTCAAGATCCGAATCAGCGAGATTTGCCGCATCACGAGGCACTGGTTTTTTCTGAGCCCTCTGTTTCACCGGCATTGTCTTTGGCGCCGGCCCACGTTTTTCCTGTGGCTTTTTCTTGAACAAGCGCAAGAAATTGAAGTGCTTGTTTAGATACATAAAAGCAGAACCGAAAAACAACAGGATGAAAGTGCCGAATAGAAGGGGGTTACGATTGCCGTTCGGAACCAGCCCTGCTTCGACCAACTGAAAAAGAATGAGTGTTACGGCCACGGAACCTATAACGGCAACGAGTATGCTTAAGGCAAACCCAGTTAGAATAGTTAGGAACGCGTTCTTAGCCTTCTTTCTAGTTTGCTGTTTCTGTTTGCTCGCGTCTTTTTTGATTGCTTGCTGGCGCGCGCCTGATCCGGAGCTACGTCCTTCAGGTCTCGGTGTGGAGCGAGTAGGTTTCCCTCCACCGCGTGCCTTGCTGCCGGCACTCGCTTTGCCTCCGCTTCCAGCGCCACCCTTTGCCGAAGGTTCACCACCCTGCGCTTTTGCTCCGAACATGGTATCGGAGTCCGAAATCTTTTTTGCGCGATTGCCCTGATAGGTGACGACCTCTTCGGTCGTATTGGTTTCTGGGTAAAAGGATTCCCGTATGACGCGGGCCGGGTAGCCGAGATTGGTCTCGACCGATTTGGTTTCCTCGATGGCGATTTCGCGCTCTTCGGCTTCAAAACGAGCGTGAACGTGCCATCGTCCGTTCTGATAATAATATATTTCGTAGTGTTCGATCGCCATGGTCTGTGCTCGCCGTTCGCTCGACGGTCCTTTACCAACGGTCGAATTTGAGTCCGACTTATCCCGCCATTGAGGGGATTGTTAGTGGTTTCTGCCGCTAACATCAAGAATATGCAGGAGAATTCCTAAAGGGGTCTTAACCTCCAAGCGAAGAAATCCTGCTGAAAATCGCCAATTGGCTATGCTGGCAATGGATCCCATATAATTTCAACGGCTGGGCCTTTTTCTAAAATGCCGCTGTGAGCGCTAGGGATGGCTCGGTCAAAGACAACGTCTTTAATGGTGCAGGACTTAGAGAGCATAGCATCGCAGGCAATTCTGCCGTCGCCTAGCCGCCTGCACAGATCGTCGCAGCAACTGAAAACGTCACCTGAGAAATCTGGGTCACTTTGATTTATGAGGCTGGCCACCAATGCCACACGCGTCGGCGGCAGCGGCTCCGGCGATTTGCGATTGTGTTCCTGGTCTTGCTGAATCGAAATAGCCGCGCAGATTGCGTCATCGGGGTTCTCGAACCGGGCAAAAATTCCTTTTCCTGTATGGCGAACTTCCTCGCCCCCGCAGTTCGCCAAGACACGACGAACGCTTCGATTGTGTTTGGTCATAGAGTCTTCGGCAGCCCCGCCCGGCGTTGTGCCGGGAATGTTGGTGTAGGTCAGAAGAAATATATCGCCGAAATTCGGTTGTGGCTCGTGGCCCGCCGTATGCCATTTTTGAAGAAGGGTGCCTATGTCCTTGGCAGGACTATTTGTGAATTGCAGATGTCGAACCATCGCTTGTTGACCGGCTTCAATTACGTTTTGGTTCTTTTTAGCATCCATGTTCTCGTTATAAGCAGAAAAGAAAGAGTCGCGCATTGCGTTGCCATGCCCAATGAGTTTGAGTGCATCTGACAAGACTGCGTGCTCAGAGTCGGGCGTAAGACCACGTTGGTCTGCCAACGCCGAGGCGGCTCCTGCTAAGTAAAGGCTAACGCCGAACTGCGTTCGTGCGTCCATTTGGTCATGACTGGCGCGCAGGGTCATGACGGTGTCGCCGAGGAAACGCATCATAATTAACGGTTCAATATCCATTTCGGTCAGGGCTGTCGTCGGTGGCGGTTTGCTGCGGGTTTGAGCGCTTTCCGACTCATTCGGGGCTGAAGGCTGAGAGCCATCAGTTGCCGGTTCACTAGATTTGCTCTCGGTATTCTTCGATATCGGAATGTCATGATTTTCGTTTGGCGTCGCGATACTTGATGCTTGTTCGTTCGCTTGTCCTTCTTTGGGGAGGTTTAGTGCGTCAGCCCCGTCTAGCTCTATTGGTTCAATTGTGACATCGGGGTCACCGCGCATGGTTTTCATTTCAAAGACAGCGCGCTTGCTTTCCTTTTGGTCTAATGAATCTCGATGTTTTGGTTTTAGACACATTGCTTCATGTGGTGATGTCAGCTTCTGTTGTTGTATGGGAGTTGCGATAGCTGAACGCCTGGCAAAAAGTTGCTGCCACGGCACGTAAGCTTTGTTGAGCGCGACTGCGCTTAACAGGAACATTGCGATGTACCAATAAGCCGTAATTTGGGATCCGACATCACTTGAAACCGTATAGCCCAGTTTGTTGATGGCGTTTAACGCGGTCGCAAGCAGCGCGGTAAGCGCCGCCGCTAGAATCAAGCTGCCGCCGAGCGCGAGCACAAGTCGAATAGCGAAGGTTCCGTCGCTAACGGTTTTCAAAGGATGTTGGTTTTTTCCCTGTTCTGCCGTTTCTGTTTTTCCGGTGTTTCTGGTGTTTCCGGTGCTTTCGGCAATGCCCGCGGGGCGGCGTTGGTTTCGCGGCAGCGGTTTTGAACGCAATGACGTCGACTTGATCTGCGCCAATTGGATCTTGGCATTCGGGCTTGTGTAGGCCGTGGTCTCTTCCGAATAGTTTTGATCGCGGTGATACGTGTCTTTGACCACTTTCGTTGGATAGCCGGTTCGCAGTTCCGTATTACGAGCGTCTAATATGGCTTCGTCCCGTTCAGCACCTGGATAACGGGCGTGGAAGTACCAGCGTCCTTGGTCGAGCACATAAACTTCGAATTGTACGACTCTGAGCATGCCGATTCTGGGTAATTGCGGTTATTTGATAAACGCGCAAATCGGCTAAAGGTTCGCTTTAAACACAAAAAAGCCGCCTTCCGGAGAAGGCGGCTACTACATTTGGTATATGGCCGAAATTAGTTCTTTAGGCCAAACGTTGCAAAGCGCTTGTTAAATTTGGCGAGCTGGCCACCTGAATCAAGCAGACGGTGCACTCCAGTCCACGCAGGATGGGTCTTAGGGTCAACGTCAAGGCGGATCGTATCGCCCTCTTTACCCATGGTGCTGCGTGTCGTGTATTCGCTTCCGTCCGTCATGATCACTGTAATGTCATGATAATCGGGATGAATGTCTTTTTTCATTGTGTGCCTCGTATCAAAAGTCGCTGGGGTATAGCGAAACAGATAACCGGAGGCAAGGCCTCTCGGTGATCAAGCGCCCAACTACCTTTGGTCCAATTTCAGCTCAATTCGGCGGTTTTTGCCCCGGGCTAGAACGGTTTTCGCCGGGTCAATCGGCTGATATTCGCCAAATCCTGCGGCAGCGAGACGTTCTGGCGCCACACCCTGAGCGATAAGAAAGCGGACGACGGACAGCGCTCGCGCGATGGATAGTTCCCAATTTGATCGAAAAGTGGCCGTTCTGATGGGTAAATCGTCGGTATGGCCGTCGACCCTCATTATCCAGTCGACCTCGTCGGGTATGTCGCGCGCAATGTCGATGAGTGTCTTGGCCAGTTGAGTGAGCTGACGCTGTCCCTCTGTCCCCAAGTCGGCAGAGCCGCTTGCAAAGAGCACCTCGGATTGGAATACAAACCGGTCTCCAGCGACGCGAATGCCTGGGCGGGTACCCAATATATCTTTGAGACGACCAAAGAATTCAGATCGGTATCGTTGTAGTTCTTGGACTTTTCCGGCTAATGCGCGGTTCATTCTTCGTCCGAGATCAGCGATTTGGGCCCGTTGTTCTATTGATAGAGCATCAGATGCGTCTAAAGTTTCCGCCAACCGGGCCAGTTCTTGCCGTAGAGATTCTAATTGTTGGCTCATTAAGGCTGCTTGAGCTCTGGCTTCTACGGAGACACGACGCTCTGTGGCAACTTCGCGTTCGCGCTCGACTACCGTATCTCCCAAACGAGAGATTTCCGTTTCTAGTTCTGTTTTTAATGCTTCGAGCGCTCGAACGTTTTGTGCCAGTAGAGCTAACCGTTGGCGCTGTTCTGTTATCTGTGCTTGGTTCGCTTCTGCTGCCTCTACCGCAGCGTTGATGGCCGTCTGCATACGAGCCAGTTCAGCATCTCGCGCTCTTGCTTCATCATCTCGCGTTTCAATTTGGCCCAGAAGTTCGCGATTTTCCATTCGGAGGGATGCTAAATCATCGAGTTCTACATTCGCAGCCTGAAGTTGGTCGGACAGCTGCGACACATTGAGTGTTAGATCCGTGTTGGCTTGCCGCTCAAGCGCTAACATTTCTCCTAGTTCGTTGACTTGCGAAGTAAGCCGCTCAAGGGCGGCGTCTCGCCCTGATAGAGCTTGACCAAGAAAAAATTGGCCAAGAACAAAGACCATCAGAATGAAAATTATGAGAATAAGAAGTGTCGCAAGCGCGTCGACGAACCCTGGCCAGATGTCTGTTGTGCGACGGGTGCGGCGGGCTAGCGTAGCCATCGGGTTTCTCTAAGTCCTAGCTTTCTGACGCATCACTGCGGCTACCGGTTGCAGCGACGGTCTTAGCGAGCAGTTTGATTTCAGACCGAAGGTCTTTGACCATTTGGTCGCGTCCAGATGAGAGCTCGGTGACCAATCGGTTCAGAGATTGATCAATATTACGAATATGATTTTTGGTGCCGTCGTCCAATCCTGATTCTTGTGGCTGCGAGAGGGCTTCGCCAAGCGCACCGACTTTTTCCAGCAGTGGGGAAAGATCCCTTTGGTTCCCAGCCATCTTTAATAGAACCTGTTGTTCGGCTTTCATCTGTTCCGTCAACAGAGTCAATTTATCGTTCATGGTCGCGAAATGCTGGTTACCCGTAATGCGGCTTTCTTCGCCGCGCCCCAAGAGGCGTTGCAGTTCATCCAGGCTTTCGGCGGTTTGTTCGAGTAGCGCCTCTGTGTACGCGGAAACACCTTGCTCACCCTCGCTCAAGGTTGTTCCGGATGAAAGCCGGGTCATGCCCGACAGCCACTCTTCAAGATCGTTGTAAAATGCGTTCTGTGCTTGCCCGGCTTGTAAATCGAGGAATCCCAGTACGAGGGATCCTGCCAAGCCGAACAGAGACGAGGAAAACGCGGTTCCCATGCCGTCGAGAGGCGCTTCGAGACCAGCTTTTAGATCGTTGAAGACCAGCGAAATATCTTCGCCGGAAATAGACAGATTACGAATAACATCCCCGACAGACGCAACGGTGCCTAGCAATCCCCAGAACGTTCCGAGAAGGCCCAAAAAGATTGAGAGTCCAACGAAATATCGGGCTAGATCGCGAGACTCTTCAAGTCGTGACGCGATGCCATCTAAGAGTGTTCGCATCGCCTGAGCACTAAGCGAGAATTTTCCACCTCGACTTTGGCTCTCAGACAACATGCGTGCCATGGGTGAAAGTAATTTCGGCCCACTTCCCGATAGGGGTGGCGGGGTCTCTTCCGCCGCATGCCCGTCGTCACTTTTTTCCCGCGCCGCATTGTCTTGAAAAGACTCTAACCATTCAGCTTCTGGCTTGAGCATCATTACTTGGCGCACATTTAAAATGATGCCGAAGAGTAGAACACCGAGAATCAATCCGTTTAAGAGCGGATTAGCCATAAAAGCTTCGATGAGAGTTCCGTATAGAAACGCGCCCGCAACTGCTCCCGCGACTAAGAACAGCGTCATCCGCGTAAGAAAGCGTGTGGTGTCAGTCATTCCGGCACCGTGAAACTATCTCTGGTGAATCATTTAGCGTCGCTCGACAACAGCATCGACCCGGTCAGGCGCACCACCCTCATTTTGGTCACCAAGGGCTCGAACTTCAATGCGCGTGCTTTGTACACCTTGATCCATGAGGAATTTTCTAACTGATAGGGCGCGACTAAGCGATTTTCTGCGCACGCTACTTGCAGAGCCGTCCGCACTGCTTGCATAGGCGAGCAATTGAACCCGAAGCTCGGTGTCCGATTTCATTTGCTCTACGACCGGAGTGAGCGCCGTCGCCGCAGATGACGGGAGTCCAGTTTCTTCCATTCCAAACGCAATTGAAACTGGCCCTGTATCGGAACCCGGCTCTGGCAATGCCGCGACCTGTTCAGATTGGGCTGTTTCTGCTGTCTGTTCGGGTTCCGTTGGCGTCGCCTCTGCTGGCGTCATCGGCCCAGACATTTCATTATTGGCGCTGTCGCCTTCAGGTTCTGCTATCTGGGCGATCGGTGAGACGGGGGCGGGTTTAGCAGACACGCTGCTAGGTGCTGGAGTTGGCGGCGCCGTTACAGATGTCGGAGGGGCGGGGGCAGCCGGTGCTCTCGGTGGCACTGAAATTTTTGGTGCAGACGCAACACGCGTCGGCGATCCGGGCGGCGGTCTCAGGACAACGCGTGTACGTTGCGGAGTAATGGCATCCACGCCTGCGGGAGGGGTCAATACAACACGACCCGTGGTCGGCCTAGAACTTGGCATGAGAAGCCGGGGCAGAGTCTTCATTGGATCGAGATCGTCGAGCACTCCTAGATTGACGGATACGCCATCAACATTTTGTGCGGAGGCTTCTGAACTACCCGTTGCAATCGACACAATGACAGCGGGAGCCAACAGCATTGTCAAAAGCTTGATGCTGAGGCGTTTCGTGCTCTGCCTAGTATCGCGTTTCTCAGCCATGCAAACGTTCCACCTTGAATTTGAAGTCCCCAAGCGGATGCTTTCACACCCTCTCCTCAGAACCCTACCCTAAGGGTGGCCCCCCGGACAATGTAAGACTAACCGCAGAATGCAAGCTAACGTGCCCGCAGGCGCTCAGTCTTTTTACCGGTAAGTAAGTTGCTGAGTGGCTGATGGAGGCGAGGATTGGCCGCCAAGACGGATTCGCCAGTAAGAGGATCGCCTTTGCCATCGATTTCCGTCACAAAGCCACCAGCTTCTCGGACAAGCAATATACCAGCGGCAACGTCCCAGATTTGTAGGCCGGTTTCCCAGAACCCGTCGAATCTACCGGCTGCAACATAAGCCAGATCTAGTGCCGCTGAGCCAAATCGGCGAACACCGGCAGTTGCCGCCATTACAGACGTGAGCTGCGGCAAATAGGACTCGTGATCACCGCGACCGAGATGGGGAATACCAGTGGCCAAGACGCATTCGCTTAGTTCTGTACGCGCCGAAACTCTCAGGCGTCTATTATTATAAGTTGCGCCTTGCCCTTTCTCCGCGAGGAACATTTCATCGAAAACGGGCGCATAGACAAGCCCAGCAACCAATTCGCCATGTTCCTGCAAAGCGATCGAGATCGCAAAGTGCGGAATGCCGTGAATGAAATTTGTCGTGCCATCAATGGGGTCAATGATCCAAGTGCGATTGGGATCTTCGCCCTCGACTACGCCAGATTCTTCCATGATGAAACCGAAGGCAGGCCGAGCCTTGGCTAGCTCATATTGCAGAATTTTTTCAGTTCGCGTATCGGCGGCTGTCACAAAGTCGTTGGTGCCTTTGCGAGACACCTGAAGGTGCTCGACCTCGCCGAAGTCTCGCTTCATCGTCCGCGAAGCCTTCTCAGCTGCGCCGACCATCACATTGAGGATTGGGGAGCGGACCGCCATTGAGTTTGCCTCAGTCCTTGGCGCGTTCGACGTACGTGCCGTCGGTGGTGTTGATCACAATCCGGGTGCCGGCTTCTACGAACGGTGGGATCATGACCTTGACGCCGTTCTCAAGTATGCCCGGCTTATAAGACGAGGCTGCCGTTTGACCTTTGACGACCGCATCGGCCTCAGCCACTTCCAAAGTTATGTGCTGCGGCAGATTTATATCAACTGGTTTGTCCTCAATGGTCGCCGTCGTGACGGCCATGCCTTCTTGCAGAAATGAAGCTTTTTCTCCCAAATCGTCGCCGCTTAGGGTGAATTGCTCGAAAGTCTCTGTGTCCATAAATGTGTAGAGGTCGTCGTCTTGGTAAAGATACTGGCTATCACGCTCTCTGACTTCTAGTTTCTCGACAGAGTCCTGTGTACGCCACCTATCGTTGGATTTGTTGCCAGACGCGATATCTCGCATTTCTACTTGTATGAAAGCGCCGCCTTTTCCTGGTTGTAGCAGTTCAATTTTTAGTACAGTCCACTGCTTGTCTTGGTGATCAATCACCATCCCTGGGCGCATTGTATTGGCTTGGATTTTCATGATTTCATCACTGTTGGACGTGTAAAGAATGAAACAACGTTGCGTATCTTGTAGGCCGGGGGCTTTTATCAGTTTGGCTTGGGCCGTGCAACGGGCGTCCTATCGAAGTCACAATGTGGGTGAAAGCTCGTAATGTCTGCCACTTGGTGGGATCACTCAGCCTATTCAAAACGAAAAGAAAGCCTCCAGATCAGGGGCCGAGCTATTGCGGCTGTGCGGCAGTTTTTCTCTGATCAAGGGTTCACGGAGGTTGAAACGCCTGCGATTCAAGTGTCTCCGGGCATTGACCGCCATATTCAGTCTATCAATGTCTCTGTAAGAGGCCCGTTCGAGAGTCCAGATCACAATCGCTTTCTACACACGTCACCTGAGTTTGCCATGAAGAAGCTGTTGGCTGCAGGCGAGCAGAAAATTTTCCAGATTTGTCATGTATATCGGAATGGCGAAGACGGGCGCCTGCATCACCCCGAATTCACCCTCTTGGAATGGTATCGGGCGCACGCCACCTATGATGAGCTGATGGAAGATGTCGCCAATCTGGCGACAGAGACTGCAGTGGCAACAAGTCAGAGCAGTTTCCGTCATGGCGGACATGCCACTGAAATTAAACAGGCTTGGCGGCGGATGAGCGTTTCAGATGCGTTTTCCGAGTTTGCAGACATTAATCTCTTGGATGAAGTGGCAGGCCAAGATGAATTGCCCTCAGGTAAGTTTGTTGAAGGTGCCAAGGCGGCCGGTGTTCGGTGTGGCAAGGATGATCGTTGGGACGACGTATTCCATCGGGTGATGCTCGAGTGCGTCGAACCTAAGTTGGCTGAAGGACCGCCAACATTATTGTTTGATTTTCCAGCGCCGGTTGGTGCTTTGGCCCGCCCAAAAATGACGGATAGTAGAGTCTGCGAGCGGGTTGAGGCCTACGTGTGTGGTGTCGAGCTGGCGAATGGGTTTTCAGAGCTAACGGATGCAGCTGAGCAACGGCGGCGTTTCGAGAGGGATCAGGCAGCGTATACGCGGCTGTATGGCGAGGCGCCCCCTATCGACGAGGACTTTTTGTCAGCTCTAGCGCACATGCCAGAGTCGGCCGGCATGGCCTTAGGCATCGATAGACTGATCATGTTGCTCACGGGGGCCGATCACATCAGAGATGTCCTGTGGGCCCCCGTTGATATGGATGTCCAACAGCCGTCTTAGACAAGAAAACGGCGGGTTTAAGACCCGCCGTTTCTATCTTTTTGAGTGGGTAAAATGCTACTTCGCAGGAGGGCTACAGGACGCCTCAACCATGGCAAGTGCTGCCGCTTGGGTCTGCGGATCGGCTATCTCAGCTGCTGCAAACTGCATTTCTCCGCACCAGTATTCCTTGTTGTCGCCGCATTCGGCTGAGGTGCGTTGAGCAAACGCTGTGTTGGTTTCTGAAGGGACCCATGGCGTGTAAGTGCTGTTTTCGTCGTCTTCAGCAATATCTGCTAGCAACTCTTCATACTCAGTGCGGTCCTTGCGGCGCTTGCGTGTTGCCTCGATGGCTGCGCTCTTTGAGCAAAGAGCGGCCCCCATGGCGCCAATCTTCCATACGTCGTCGCCAAGATCAGCTACGTTTTCTATCCCGTCGCAGGCCTTTGCAGACTGCGGGCCACAATGATCAAGTTTCTTTTTCTTTTTCTCCGGCGGCGCCGCTGGAGCGTCCGCTGTTTCCTCTTCGAGTTCTGGAGGTGGCGGTGGTGCGAGGTCATTCGCTTCTTGGGCGTATACCGTAGTGGCTGCGCCTAATAGAAAGAGCGTTGTCGCGAGAGCAATCCCGTGTTTCATATTTATCTGCCTGCTTTCAGGTTCTCAGTCGGCGTCACATTATTCGGATCGGTCCTAGATGGGAAGTCCCAGAAAGGCCCAATTTTCTATTATTCTGCTATGCGTTCAGAAAACAGACGCACGGCGGATTTTGGTCCGTCCGGATGGTTCCAGACCCCTGACGAGACTGCAAGGAAATCCGCTCCGGCGGAAATTAACGGACGACAATTGTCGGGCGTGATCCCACCAATGGCCACTGCGGGTACATTGGTGGTCTGAGACCAAATCTCTAGTACCTCGATATTGGCTAGATCGGTGTTCTGCTTAGTTGTCGTTTCGAAGAACGCCCCAAAAGCTACGTAATCAGCTCCGTCATCTGCCAGTCTCATCGCCAGATGACGTGAGGGGCCGCAGGAAACGCCTACGGATGCATCGTCGCCCATAATAGCCCGGGCCTCTGGATACGGCGTGTCGTCTGGACCGACGTGGACTCCATCACACCCTGATTTCACCGCAAGGTCGGGGCGATCATTCAGAATTAAGGCGGTGTCAGTCTGAACGCAGATTGGAAGTAATAGGTCGATGCACCTTAGTATCTCGTCGTCATCGACACCCTTTAAGCGCAGTTGAAGGCAAGCAACGTCACCAGCCCCAACGATCTCGGGAAGCCTTGTCGCGAAATCCTTGGGGTCGTCGAGCAGCGGTGGCGTAATGAGATAGAGTCGACAGTCCGTTGAATCGCTCACTCTTTGCCTTTGTATATATTGATGAGCGTGTCCAACATTGCCATGGCTTCATCCCTAGGGCGCTGGAACGTATTCCGGCCAATAATTGAGCCATTGCCGCCGCCGTCGCGGATGGCGCGTGCTTCGTCATAAAGCCCATCGAGACCTTTTTTGCCGCCACCGGAGAACACCACGATTCTGCGGCCCTCAAAGCAGCACTGCACAACATGCTGGACTCTGTCGGCGAGGGTTGCCGCTGAGATTTTTTGTTCTTCATAGACTTTCTTCGCTGGCGCCAAGTGCAGTTGATCGGTCGGCAGTTTAACTTTGATGATGTGGGCGCCGGTAAGGGCGGCCATGTGGGCAGCATAAGCCACGATATCAAATGCGGTTTCGCCTTCTTTCGATACATAAGCGCCACGGGGGTAGGACCACACGACGACGGCCAATCCAACGGACTTGGCTTCTTCTGAAAGCTCTCTCAGGTCTTCAATCATCCCGTAGGCCTGCTGGGAGCCCGGATAGATGGTGTAGCCGATCGCCGAGCACCCCAGTCGCAATGCATCTCCGACGCTGGCTGTAATCGCCTGAGTAGGGGCATCGTTTTCACCATTCAGCGAATTCGCACTGTTAACCTTGAGAATTGTCGGCACAGAGCCCGCAAACGTAGCGGCGCCGGCCTCAATCATGCCGAGTGGCGCTGCGAATGCTGAAAGACCGGCATCTATCGCCAGCTGCCAATGATAATGCGGATCGTAGCCTGGGGGGTTGGGAGCAAAACTGCGCGCTGGGCCGTGCTCAAACCCTTGATCGACGGGGAGGATGAGCATTTTACCCGTACCGCCGAGGCGGCCCTGCATCAGAAACCGGGCGAGATTGGCTTTAGTGCCGGGATTATCGCTTTCGTATCCGGCTAGAATTTTCCTAACCCGCTGGGTCAATTTCATGTGTCGTAATCCCCTAATTGATATTTGTCTGGAACATATATCGGCCCGGCGCGGCGGTGAACAGACTCAAAGCTTATAGATGAGGGGGCACGCTGAAAAAATTGTGACTCCAACTAAGATTGACGCCTAGAGGAACGCTGCTTATGTTCCAGTATCGCTTCAAGAAAAGGGTGCTAGGGCGTTGAAAGATATTGCGATCTATAGGCTGCAACGTGTTGAGAAAGCACTTGAACGGTTGGGGACAGCAGTCAACCGTCTTGAATCCGCTACCACTCGGTTAGACGTTAAAGATATTGAGCAGGACGACGGTCCCAAGGAAGGGGAGCAGTTTAACCTTCTACAGGCCGAGCTAGACGCCATTAGAGCCGATTATGAGCAACTGCATTCGGCTGCATCACAGGTCGCTGATCGACTAGATGACAAGATCGAGCTCCTTGGCGGCACTGCCCAAAGCGCGTTGGCATAGGGCAGCGGGATATGGCTCAAGTTTCCATTACGCTGCGGGGTCGCAGCTATCAAATTGCATGTGAAGACGGTCAGGAGGCTCATTTGAGCCGGCTCGGTCGCTATTTGGATGAGCGCGCGGGCCAATTGCTAGAGCAAACGGGGCCCGTATCGGACAGCATGCTGCTAGTTATGGTGTCACTTTTGATCGCAGACGAACTATCGGACGCCGCAGGAGAGCTCGAAAACTTTGCGAGTAAGGGCAAGGGTGACGCCCGCGTTGAAGCGGAAGAGGTCGTCGTCACGGCCATTGATAGCTTGGCGTCTCGGATCGATAGTCTTGCTGAAAAGCTTGAACGTCCTTAAGTTCCGCTGTGGAGCTGCCGGGTGCGTTAGGCTGTGGTTACTCCCAGGGGCGATATCGTAAGACCGGGAGCTGCCTCTCGTAGGGCCCTGGCCCTTTGATCGCGGCGCCCACATTAACCCTGTGGCCCATGGCGAGGTCACGTTAGCCGACGGCCACGGTGGCTCCATCTCGCACGATTTGTATTGGTACCCGATCCTATGACACGACCGGCTTCAGATAGCAGCCTAGACGCAGAAGGCGCGCCTGAGGCCAAAACTGCGTTGCGCTCGCAGATGCTGGCGGCTCGTAAGGCGATGCGGGCGGCAGAGCCAGATGCGCCGAGCAATTTAACCGCGCAAATAGTACGGACGCTCGATACCATCGAAACACTCGTCATTGCAGGATATGTGGCGATCGGTGATGAACTTGACCCATCACTGGCATTAGAAGCCCTGCAGAATGCTGGGGCCTCGATCGTTTTACCCGTTGCAGGAAAATCTGGCGATGTCCTTGCGTTTCGCGCCTGGCAAACCGGCGATGCGATGGAAAAAGGGCGCCTCAGTACCTATCACCCCGCTGCAAAGTCCGAGGCTATAGACCCTGACGTGATCTTGGTTCCGCTCGTAGCATTTGACACTTTTGGCTATCGCCTAGGATTTGGCGGTGGATACTATGATCGCACCCTCCCCAAGCTTCGCGCACAAAAGAACATAGTGGCCTATGGAATAGGCTACGACGATCAAGAAGTCTCTCGGATTCCACGGGAGTCATTTGACGCCCAGTTGGATGGGGTGATTACGCCGAGCCGATTTATCCCAGTTCAAACTGACGGCTGAACTAGGCGATGAGGATTCTCTATCTGGGCGATATCATGGGGAAATCCGGCCGGCAGGCTGTGATCAACCGAATGCCGGATTTGCGCGGACAACTCGGTTTGGACTTTGTCATCGCCTGCGGCGAGAACGCGGCCCATGGCTTCGGTATCACAGTTAAAATATGCGAGGCCCTGTTCGCGGCCGGTGTAGACGTCATTACGACAGGCAACCATGCCTGGGATCAGCGTGAGATCATCGACTACATCCCGACGGAGCCCAGGTTGTTGCGGCCGGTCAATTACCCTGATGGAACGCCGGGCCTTGGGTCAGGTTTGTATCAAACCGCCGACGGGCGCCAAGTGGCGGTTTGCCAGGTGATGGGGCGCCTTTTTATGCCGCCCATTGATGATCCATTTCGCGCTCTTGAGACTTTTCTGGCCGGAACACAGTTGGGGCAGGATGCCGACGCCATCGTTATCGATATTCATGGCGAAGCGACTAGCGAGAAAACGGCGCTGGGTTGCATAGCTGATGGTCGAGCTTCGCTCGCGGTAGGCAGTCATTCCCACATTCCGACGTCTGATGCTCGGGTAATGCCCGCGGGCACAGGTTTTCAGACTGACGCTGGGATGTGTGGGCCCTATGATTCTGTGATCGGTATGGACGCCGGCATTGCGGTGCGCCGTTTTGTCGACAGCTTGCCGGGCGAGCGCCTCGAGCCGGCGACAGGGCCCGCCACCATCTGTGGTGTCATGGTCGAAACTGATGACCGGACTGGTCTAGCCAATAGGATTCACCCCCTCAGGGATGGCGGCGATCTGGCCCCTGTCTTGCCACCTAGGCCATAGCGAAGCTTGACACCCGAGGTCGGCCTCGGCATGTGATGCTTTTCCACCCATTTGGGTGCTAAACACTACATCTGGTATAAGTTATGAAGGGGGGCTGCTGTCTGTGGTGGCCCGAAGGACGTCGTTATGGCCGGTCATTCCAAGTTTAAGAACATCATGTTTCGCAAGGGCGCGCAGGATAAGAAGCGCGCCAAGCTATTCAGTAAGCTGGCCAAAGAGATAACAGTCGCGGCCAAGATGGGGATGCCGGACCCGGATCATAACCCGCGGCTGCGCTCAGCGATTACTGCGGCCAGAGCCCAGAGCATGCCCAAGGACAACATCCAGCGGGCGATGGATAAAGGGATTGGTGGTGACGGTGAAAATTACGAAGAAGCGCGTTATGAGGGTTATGGACCCGGCAATGTCGCACTTATCGTCGAAGCACTGACGGACAACCGAAACCGGACGGCGGGTTCGGTTCGCACCGCGTTTAACAAAGGCGGCGGGGCGATGGGTGAGACAAACACCGTTGCCTTTAATTTCGATCGCGTTGGACAAATAACCTATCCCGTTGCAGTGGGCGGCGAAGACAAGGTGATGGAAGCGGCCATAGAAGCTGGCGCAGATGATGTTGAGTCCAGTGACGTTGGGCACGACATATTTTGCAAACCTGAAGACCTCAACACTGTTCAAAAAGCATTGGAAGGCTCACTTGGCGAGCCCGAAAGTGCGCGCCTGGATTGGCGCGCTTTAAATACAGTCGAGGTGAATGAAGCAGACGCTCTCAAGTTGTTTAACTTATTGGATGTCCTTGACGATGATGACGATGTCCAACGTGTTGCGGCTAACTATGAAATCGATGACGCAATTTTAGCAAAGTTAGGAAGCTAGGCTGAGCGGCGAGAAGGGAAAGTGGCTATTCGGCTATTAGGACTTGATCCTGGCCTGCGCGCGACAGGGTGGGGCATCGTCGATGCGGACGGCAATACTTTGTCTGCTGTCGCTAACGGAACCGTGTGTCCTGATGACAAAGCACCTCTGGCAGAGCGGCTGCATTTCATTTTCTCGGAAGTCAGCAAAGTTATTCGTGACCATGAGCCAAATGAATGTGCGATCGAAGAAACGTTCGTGAATAAGAACCCGACCTCAACGCTGAAGCTCGGCCATGCCCGGGCAGCTGCAATGCTATCAGCGGCGGAAGCGGGCTTGCTGGTCGCCGAGTACACGCCCAACGCCGTTAAAAAAGCAGTTGTTGGAGCGGGGCATGCGGGCAAGCAGCAAGTTGAGGCCATGGTTCGTATGCTTCTACCGGGCCATGCACCAGAGTCTTCAGACGCCGCTGACGCTCTTGCAGTTGCGATTTGTCATGCTCATCATCGCGTGTCCGCTGACCGTTTGAGCAAAGCCATAGCGGGAGGTCGATCCCGGTGATCGCGAAACTCAAAGGTCTTGTCGATAGCGTGGGCGACGATTGGGCAGTCATCGATGTTGCTGGTGTCGGATATCGCGTGTTCTGTTCGTCGCGTACGCTCACCGCTCTGCCGAGTGCTGGGGAAGCGGTGAGTCTTTTGATCGAGACTCATGTGCGAGAGGACCATATTCATCTCTATGGCTTTGGTTCCGTTGCTGAGAAAGACGCGTTCCAATTCGTGACTAAAGTTCAAGGCGTAGGAACAAAAGTCGCTTTGGCGATTCTATCTGTTTTGAGCCCAGATCAAATGGCGCAAGCCATCGCAGCTCAAGACAAAACGGCGTTCACCCGTGCCAGCGGTGTTGGCCCGAAATTAGCTGCCCGCATCGTTACTGAATTGAAAGACAAGGTGGGCAGTATTGCTGCGGTTCCCGCGTTGTCTGGAGCGTCTGCAGGAAAGAGCAAGGGTCGTTCGGTTGCAGACTCAGCCGCTGCCCTCGTCGAAGATGCCGTCTCGGCTTTGGTTAATCTGGGCTTTGGTCGGGCTGATGCTTTTGGTGCGGTTAGTCGCGCGGCGCACAAAGACCCGGGTGGGCAAAACCTCGACGAATTGATCCGCGACGGATTGAAGGACCTCTCGAGCGATGGCTGAAGACCGAATTATCTCAGGTGGGTCCCAATCGGAAGACGCGGACGCGAAGTTGCGTCCTCAGCGGCTGAAAGAATTTATTGGCCAGCGTCAGCTATGTGAGAACCTTAGTGTATTTATCTCGGCAGCGTCCGGCCGCAATGAGCCTCTCGACCATGTTCTGCTTCATGGCCCCCCTGGCTTAGGTAAGACGACCTTGGCTCAAATTGTATCGCGTGAGCTCGGAGTAGGCTTTCGCGCGACATCGGGGCCGATGATTGCCAAGGCGGGGGACCTAGCGGCAATTCTGACCAACCTTGAGGCCAGAGATGTTTTGTTCATCGACGAAATCCATCGCCTCAATCCGGCCATAGAAGAAGTGTTGTATCCAGCAATGGAAGATTTCCAGCTGGACCTCATTATCGGAGAAGGTCCAGCGGCCAGGTCGGTGCGGATAGAATTGCAGCCATTTACGCTTGTTGGCGCGACGACACGTTCTGGGTTACTGACCACGCCGCTCAGAGACCGGTTTGGCATTCCGTTGCGACTTGAGTTTTACAAACCGACGGAGCTTGTGAGTATCGTGGAACGAGGTGCGGCAATCATGGGATTTGATTTAGCCGCAGATGGTGCTTTGGAAATTGCTAAGCGTTCACGTGGCACGCCACGTGTTGCTGGCCGGCTTTTAAGGCGTGTCCGTGATTTCGCCGCCGTTGATGAAGTCTCGATGGTTGATGCCAAGGCAGCTGACGCCGCTCTAAAACGATTGGACGTTGACGCGCTTGGCCTCGATGCAATGGATCGACGTTATCTTACCTGTATTGCAGAGTATTATGGCGGCGGCCCAGTAGGCGTGGATACGCTGTCAGCGGCGCTCGCGGAGGAACGCGACACACTTGAAGATGTTGTTGAGCCATTTCTTATTCAGCAAGGTTTATTGCAAAGGACGCCACGAGGGCGAGTTCTTGCAGACAGTGGATATCGTCACATCGGACTTGCTGTCCCGCAACGGGATCAGGCTCAATTCGATATGCTTGGTGACGACGCGTGACGACGAACCTACCGAGGGCAACGGCCGGTAAGATGGATGGCAATGTTCATCTCTATCCGTTGCGCGTGTATTACGAAGAAACCGACGCCGGACGCATGGTTTATCATGCCGCCTATCTAAAGTTCGCCGAACGCGCCCGAACAGAAATGATGCGGGTCAATGGCCTTGACCATACCGAAATGATTGAGAAATTTGGTTTGGTCTTTGCCGTTCATTCCGCTGAAATTCGATACCTCCGGCAAGCGAAATTAGAAGACGAACTTATTGTGCAGACCACTGTCACCGCCTTAGGCGGTGCATCAATGACGATGGATCAGCGTATCAGTTTAGTTGGCGACGATGGTATCGGTCCTGCGATATCCAACATACAAATTAAGCTGGTGATCGTGGATGAGGGCGGTAAGCCCCAACGTTTGCCAACACATATAAAATCAGCACTTGAACGCTTACGTGATGAGAAGGGTTAACGAGGCATGGAAGTAGAATCTGTCGGCGCCCTCGGTGCCCTCGCAACACAGTCTGAATTTTCGCTTTGGGGCCTCTTTCTTCAAGCGGACGTTATCGTCAAATCCGTCATGCTGTTCTTGGCAGCTGCGTCGCTTTGGAGTTGGGCCATCATATTCGACAAAGTGTTACGCATAAGATCTTTGACCAAGCGTGCGGAGAAGTTTGAAGAGAAATTCTGGTCGGGTAGTTCCTTAGAAGAATTGTATGACCGCGTTGGTCCGCGTCCGCCTGACCCAATGTCCTCTATCTTTGTTGCCGCGATGCGTGAATGGCGGCGCTCATCGTCCAAAAACAAGGATGGCAAGCCTGAAAATATTGCGGGATTGGGACAGCGCATTGATCGCGTTATGCGTATCAGCTTAGAGCGTGAAATGGATCAGTTGCAGAGCCGAATGACGTTTCTAGCCTCGACGGGAGCGGTGGCACCCTTCGTTGGCCTGTTCGGCACGGTCTGGGGAATTATGAACACGTTCACGGCTATCGGTGCATCCAGCGATACAAGTTTGGCCACGGTTGCGCCGGGCATCGCAGAGGCGTTGTTCGCCACAGCTCTAGGTCTGGTCGCAGCCATTCCCGCCGTCATCGCGTTCAATTCAATATCTTCTGATATGAATCGGTACGCGCTTCGCCTCGAAAACTTCGCTGGCGAATTCGGCGCGATTTTGTCCCGCCAACTCGAAGAGCGGACCTAAGTCATGGGTATGTTTGTCCAGCCCAATGAGGGTGGAGGCGGTTCACGACGCAAGCCCTATCGACCGATGGCGGAGATCAATGTCACGCCCATGGTTGATGTCATGTTGGTGCTGCTAGTTATCTTCATCGTTGCAGCACCGCTTCTAACAACCGGTGTCGATGTCGACCTTCCTGAAGCCACAACACCAAACCTCCCTCAAGATAACCAAGCGCTAACGATCAACGTGAACAAAGAAGGTGTCACGCTGCAAAACACGGCGGTAGAACTTGAAAACCTAGGGGCGCGACTAAAGGCCGTGAGCGAATCAAATCCCGATGTCCGTATTTATGTCCGTGCCGATAAATCTCTCTCCTACGGCACCGTCATGAATGTCATGTCAGAAATTTATAGAGCCGGGCTGCGCAATGCCGCGCTGGTGACTGATCCACCCGCGGGGCGCTAGGGTAGCCAAGCATGGGCAAAAGTTTTCTTCTTTCGGCCGTTCTGCATAGCTTGGTTGTCGTGTTCGCTTGGATCGGGATGCCGATGTTCAAACGCGACATTGTCGATGTTGAAACGCCTATTGTCGTTGAGCTGGTAACCATTGCCGAAGTGACCGCAGCACCGCCGCCCAAGCCGGAACCAGAACCCGAGCCAGAACCTGCACCAGAGCCTGCGCCTGCGCCTCCACCACCCGAGCCGGAAAAGCCGCCACCGCCGGAACCAGAGTCGGTTCCAGCTCCACCAGAGCAAGTCGCCGACCTACCGACGCCAAGCAAGGTCGCAGCACCGCCGCGTAAGCCGGACCCTCCAAAGAAGGATTCGTTCGATCAGCTCGTAAGTTTGGTCAAGGACTTGGAGCAGGAAGTTTCTAAGCGACCGCCACCAACTGAACCGGAACTGATCGACGAAGAACCGGACGAGCGATTGAGAACATTGCAGACCGCCGATAGGGCGACATTAAGTGAGCGAGATGCAATCAGGGCTCATATAGAAAACTGTTGGCGTATTGATCCAGGTAAAGAAGGGATTCAAAACCTGACCGTCGACATACGGGTATCTATCCAGCCTGACGGAAGTGTGCGGCAGGCAATTATTGAAGATACAGGGCGATATTTTTCGGAGCCCTCGTTTCGGACGTTTGCCGACAGTGCACGCACGGCTGTACTCAGTTGCAGCAACATCCCAATCTCGCCACAAAGATACGAAACTTTTAAAGAAATCGTATTTACTTTCACACCCCAGGGACGGCTGAACTAGGTTTGACATGTTATCTTTGACAAAATGGGTTACTCCCGTTGCTCTGATAGTTTTGGATAGACGGGAAGGGGAGGTCAGTTAAGCGTGCGTGATTTTTGGATAACGCTATCGAGCGCAGTGGTCGCGCTTCTTCTATCATTTGGTGCGCAAGCGCAGGTTCAGATTGATATTACCCGTGGTCGGGTTGAGCCGATGCCGATCGCAGTTGCGAATTTCCCGGGTAATGACGAAGAGTCCAATCGGGTCGGACGCGACGTGAGTTCTGTCATTTCAAATGATTTGGAGCGCTCTGGGCTTTTCCGTCCGGTCGACCGCGAGGCGTTTATTCAGGCTCTGCCTTCGCTCGATGTCCAACCACGCTTTGCGGATTGGCGCGCTCTTAGTGCGCAGGCATTGGTTCAGGGTGAGATTGAAACCCAGCCGGACGGACAAATGCGGGTCGCGTTCAGGCTTTGGGATGTCTTTGGCGGCCAACAAATGGTTGGTCAGGCCTATGTGACCCAGCCCGAGAATTGGCGTCGGGTCGCGCATATTATTGCGGACGCGATCTATACACAGATCACAGGTGAGACCGGCTATTTCGATACTCGAGTTGTTTACGTCTCTGAAAGCGGCCCTGGAACGGCGCGTATCAAACGTCTCGCCATTATGGATCAAGATGGATCCGGTCACCGCTTTTTGACTGATGGCTCAGCTCTTGTGCTCACGCCAAGGTTCTCACCGACCGCTCAGGAAATCACTTACCTATCCTATTTTCGCAACGTTCCTCGAGTTTACCTGTTCAATATTGATACGGGTCGGCAGGAGCTTCTTGGCGACTTTCCGGGAATGACCTACGCCCCTCGGTTCTCGCCCGACGGCAACAAAGTAACTTTTTCAATGGCGGCCGATGGAAATTCTGAGATTTATGAGATGGATCTCCGAACCCGCCGAACTCTGCGCCTTACCAATCACCCGGCAATCGATACGTCATCGTCATATGCACCAGACGGTCGCCAATTGACCTTCAACTCTGATCGTGGCGGTAGTCAGCAAATCTACGTGATGAACTCTGACGGTTCAGACACCCGGCGGATCAGTTTCGGCGATGGCCGCTACGCGACGCCGGTCTGGTCGCCACGGGGGGACTTGATTGCATTTACACGCATTAGTCGTGGAACGTTCTATATTGGGGTTATGGACCCCGACGGCAAAAATGAGCGGTTGTTGGCACAAGGTTTTCTTGTGGAATCGCCAACTTGGGCTCCAAACGGCCGTGTTTTGATGTATTTTGCCCAGTCGGCGAGACGTGCGGATGGGTCTGGAGGGCGAACCAGACTCTATTCGATCGATCTAACAGGATACAACCAAAGGGAGATGGTGACCCCGCAGGATGCCTCGGATCCGGCTTGGTCTCCGCTTATTCCGTAGGTTGCTCTACCCAAAAAAATTGAAACCAAAGCCGTTCTCGCGTGTTTTTATTGCGGGAATTGCTAATGGAATAACTTGCGTCCCACCATGCACCTGATAAAACAGGTGCAGAAAATAGCCGTTTTGTGCATAGTTACGTCAGTCTTGTGACCGAAGGGGAATAAATAAAATGATGGTCCGTTTCACTAGCGCCGTCGCCGCACTTGCTCTGTTAGCTGCCTGTGCAGGCAATAATGACGACATGGATTCAGATTCTATGTCGACCAGTCAGCCCGCACCTGCCGCGGCGTCTACTCCGTCTGGTCCGGCAATGGATTCAGCCGAATATTTCAACACGGTGGTTGGCAACGGTGTGTATTTTGGTCTCGACCAATACAACCTCAATGCTGCCGCTCAAGCGACACTCCGCGGACAGGCATCTTGGCTCGGCCAGAACCCGTCACAGTCGGTTGTTGTTGAAGGGCACTGCGATGAGCGCGGAACCCGTGAATACAACCTTGGCCTCGGCGAACGCCGTGCCAATGCGGCTAAAGACTACCTTGTTTCTTTGGGTGTCGCGCCTAGCCGGGTTCGGACAATTTCATACGGTAAAGAACGGCCAGTATGTGTGGCCTCCAGCGATGATTGCTGGAGCCGGAACCGTCGCGGCGTTTCTGTCGTACAGTAAATTTTGATCGAAAGCCGTTGATTGGCTTTCGGGACTAAGTGTTAAAAACGGCGGCGCTCTGCATTGCAGAGGCCGCCGTTTGCCTTATTTCTGCCGTGCGTCCACGGTAAGACGCGTGCCTCACCAAGTAAGTTGTTGCGCTATGACCTTTCATTTCTTTTCGTCGTTGAAACGTACTGGACAACTGTCCGTCCTGTTCTTGCTGTTGGTCGCAGTGCCTGCGGCCATCGCTCAGACTCCGCTCGATATGCGAATTATGAACGAGCGTCTTGGGCAACTTGAACGTCAACTCCAAAGCCTTCAGGGCCCGGTCGGCGGAAACATTCAAACGCCGGCTGCACCAGCGGATACTGGAACTGTTAATCAGGCTATGCCGGTTGATGTTGCTAGCCGCATTCAAATTCGCGTCCAGCAATTAGAGCGTTTGGTTGAAACCTTGACAGGGCAGGTCGAGGAAACACGCTTCGAAGTCACGCGCATGCGGGCTGAGTTGCAGCAGATGTCGAACGATGTGTCATATCGTCTAGCCGTATTAGAGCAGGCGGCCGGAGTATCAGCTGCCGTTGCAGCCCCATCCGCGACGCAATTCGGTTCAGTTTCACCTCAGCCAATTCAAGCGCCCGTCGCGCCAGCGATACAGGCACAAGTGAGTGGACCTGACGCGACCAGGTTGGCCCCAAATTTAGACATGCCGATGTCTGCACCCGTACAGCCGCAGCCGCAGATAATGGCGCCGGGTGTGCCATCATCTGTCACCACAGAAGTCGCTCCCGGCACGGTACTCACCGCGCCTGCGCAAACAGGGCCTGTGAACCAAGGAAACACGTTCGGCGTTCTTCGCACCGATTCTGATGGAGAGGTATTACCGCCATCACCGCTTTCGGAGGCGGCGCAGGCATTCCCTCCACCTCAAGCTGCCCCCGTGGCACCTCCAAATATCCAGGCCGCGCCAACACCCGGCCCTGTGGCGACCGCGCGAATTGGAACGGCACCGGATCCGACGACGGAATTTACCGCCTTGCCAGTGGGTCCGCCTAAAGAGCAGTACGACTACGCGTTCAATATTCTGCGTCAGGCGGATTATGCGCGGGCCGAGAAAGCGCTGCGCTTATTCCTTGAAGCCAACGCTACGGATGACCTCGCCGGAAATGCTCAATATTGGCTTGGCGAAACCTACTATGTGCGCGGAGATTTTGAGCAGGCCGCGGTAGAGTTCTTGTCGGGCTATCAGACCTATCCAAGCAGTACAAAAGGGCCCGACAACCTCTTGAAGTTAGGGCTATCTATGGCGCGTCTGGGGCAAACCGATGGGGCGTGTACGGCACTGACACGGCTGGCGACAGAATATCCATCAGCAAACGATACCATCCGCCGACGCGCGCAAACGGAGCGGGCCCGTTTGAAATGCGCATAGCGCATGCCAAAGGTCATCGAAAATTCAAATAACCTGACGACCGGCACTTCGGTTTCTTCAGGCACCTTCGCCCGTTTTATGGATGCGTTTGGGCCATTTGCGGCCGGGGGCCGTATTGCCGTCGCCGTGTCAGGCGGGCCGGACAGCATGGCTTTGTGCCACCTTTCTAAAGAATGGGCAGATTTTCGCGGATTGCGGGTTGTGGGACTGACAGTCGATCATCGTCTGAGGGACGAAGGCCGAACTGAATCTCAACAGGTTTCCAAGTGGCTTGAAGCCGTCGAAATGGAGCATGAGACGCTGACCTGGGAGCAGGGTGAATCGGTTAAGGCTCTCGATCGGAGTCCTCAGGCCGCTGCGCGTGATGCGCGGTTTGGCCTGCTGTGTGGTTGGTGTCGTGAGAATGATATCGTCGCGTTGATGACTGCGCATCATGCTGATGATCAGGCAGAGACATTTCTTTACAGGTTAGTGCGCGGGTCCGGTGTTAATGGCCTTGCAGCAATTGCGCCCGAAACTATGAGAAACGAAGTGCGTATCTTGCGGCCACTGTTAAAGGCTTCAAAGGCAGATCTCATTTCAACTTGTGGATCCCATGGACAGGATTGGGTGAATGATCCCAGCAATGGCGACGATGCCTTTGCCCGTGTCCGTTTGCGTAGAATTATGACCGCCCTAGAGCAAGAGGGGTTGCATCGTGACCGTCTACTCAAAACTGTAGACCATATGGCGCGTGCCAAGAGCGCCATTGATGCTGCAGTTGATGAACTGATGGACAGTTCTTCGATGCGGGCTGATGAGGGACCTATTGAAATCGATGTTGCAGCGTTAAATGAAGCGCCAGAAGAGATCGGTTTGCGTTGTCTGGCACGCTGTCTCATGCAGGTTTCTGGTGCCGTGTATCCGCCGCGTTTCGATAGCTTAACCAGTCTGTATAAAGCGCTAGACCCCACCAAATGGTCGGACCGAACTTTACATGGCTGTCAGCTAAGAATGAAAAGCACACAATTAGTGGTGTCGTTAGAGTCCCGAGAACGTTGAAAACCCTTGGGTTTCTGCGTTAACCAGCCTATTTAAACGGCCAATCATCCGAAAACAGCGAAAACGTGACACTTAGGTGTGCGTTTGGCAGCTTGCGTTATTGGGTGCGCGCCCTATTTAATTGGGACATAAAGACGCATAAACGCGGGTCAAAAAGAATAAAGGGTCAGGTGTGAATATCAGCCGAAACTTAATCCTCTGGGTCATCATCCTGGTATTGATTGTTGCTTTGTTTAACCTGTTTCAGGCACCGACCTCGCGTACCCAAAGTCGTGAAATGTCGTTTACAGAGTTTATGGCTTCTGTTGAAGGCAATGAGGTCAATAGCGTTACCATCCAAGGCAACAATATTTCTGGAAAGACTCGGGACGGAACACCGTTTCGGACGTATGCACCAGAAGATCCATCTCTCGTACCGTCTCTTCGATCCAACGGTGTCGATATCAAAGCGATGCCTCGCTCGGACGGTGAAACGACGTTGTGGAGTATTCTAATTTCCTGGTTCCCGATGCTGCTGTTGATCGGGGTTTGGATTTTCTTCATGCGCCAAATGCAAGGCGGCGGCGGCAAGGCGATGGGTTTCGGAAAATCCAGGGCCAAACTGCTGACAGAAAAGCAGGGCAGGGTAACATTTGAAGATGTTGCTGGGATCGACGAAGCCAAGCAGGAGCTTGAGGAAGTTGTCGAGTTTCTTCGTGATCCGGGGAAATTTCAGCGTCTTGGCGGCAAGATTCCAAAGGGCGTGCTTTTAGTCGGTCCTCCTGGAACTGGTAAGACATTGCTTGCTCGCTCGATTGCTGGGGAAGCTAACGTTCCATTCTTTACAATCTCGGGTTCCGATTTTGTCGAAATGTTTGTCGGTGTCGGTGCCAGTCGTGTTCGCGACATGTTTGAGCAAGGCAAAAAGAATTCGCCATGCATCATTTTCATTGATGAAATAGATGCTGTTGGGCGTCATCGCGGCGCCGGCTTGGGTGGTGGCAACGACGAACGCGAACAGACGTTGAACCAGTTGTTGGTTGAAATGGACGGCTTCGAAGCAAACGAAGGTGTGATCCTCATAGCCGCAACGAACCGTCCTGATGTTCTGGATCCAGCATTGCTGCGGCCAGGTCGGTTTGATCGCCAAGTCGTGGTTCCGAACCCAGATATTTTGGGCCGTGAAAAAATTCTAAAAGTGCACACACGCAAAACACCAATGTCTCCCGACGTTGAGTTGAAGGTGATCGCCCGTGGAACGCCTGGATTTTCAGGCGCGGATTTAGCGAATCTAGTTAACGAGGCTGCTTTGTTGGCGGCGCGGAAAGCGAAGCGCGTCGTTACGATGCATGAATTCGAAGACGCGAAGGACAAAGTCATGATGGGCGCTGAGCGCCGATCCATGGTGATGACAGAAGATGAAAAGAAACTGACGGCCTACCATGAGGCGGGCCATGCTTTGATTATGTTGCATGTGGAAGGTCATGAGCCTCTGCATAAGGTAACTATCATTCCACGTGGTCGGGCCCTCGGTGTGACAATGTTCCTGCCCGAGCGTGATAAATATAGTCAATCGCTTATGGAATTGAAGGCCTTGATCTCCAGTTTGTTTGGCGGTCGGGTTGCCGAGGAAATGACCTTTGGTGCAGAACATGTCACGACCGGTGCATCAGATGATCTTAAGCGAGCGACCGAGATCGCCCGCCGCATGGTGACCGAGTATGGGTTCTCCGAGAAACTAGGGCCGCTGCGCTACAATGCGGACCAAGAAGAAGTCTTCCTTGGACACTCCGTTTCGCAGCAAAAGAATGTTTCAGACGCGACCGCCGAATTGATCGATCAGGAAGTGCGGCGCTTTGTCGAGGAGGGTGAAAAGACAGCCCGTAAAATTCTCGACGAGTACAAGGACGATCTAGAAATCGTTGCTAAAGGGCTGCTTGAGTACGAGACACTGTCTCGTGAAGAGATCGAGACTCTATTGCGCGGCGAGACTATCGATAAATCCGATAAGCCGACGAAACGTCCGCGTCCGCCTGGCCGTAGAACATCAGTCCCAACAACGGATAGTGGTGGCGAGGAGCCAGACTCTGGTGGACTCGGACCAGAGCCGGAACCGCAACCCAACACGTGACGAAGGTTGCCGGGGGGCTGCCGCCACCAAAGTCCCTCGGTGGTATACCCGCATCAAACTTATATTGCGTGCCCCGCGGAATTTGTGCCGGAGACACGGCGTCTTCGCTTGTCGGTGCTGGGCACGGGCTACCTCTCCTGGGCAGTCGTCATGCGTTTGCTGCCGTTGAATTTGTTGTTCGCGAGAGCAAGGGTGTAACGAAGTACGCTGCATCCGTTACGGCATTCAATCCATGGCGCCAAATTCTTAATGCGAGCCAACAGGCGCGCATTGCGTCTTTGCTCGAGGCGGTGGCGAAACCGCGGCCACACTTTGCCGGGCTATCGATAGATAAGCCTGCGATCATGGGTATTGTTAATGTTACGCCTGACAGTTTTTCCGACGGTGGAGATCATGCGACGACAGAACGTGCGGTTCAGCACGGGGAGTCGCTGGCAGGCGCGGGAGCGGTTATTCTCGATGTCGGTGGTGAGTCAACGCGGCCAGGTGCGCAACTGGTCGATGCTGAAACGGAGCAAAGACGTGTCGTTCCGGTCGTAAGAGCGTTGGCTGAAAAAGGGTTCGTTATTTCGGTCGACACACGGAATGCATCGACCATGTCCGCGGCATTAGCGGCGGGCGCTAAAATTGTAAACGATGTCACGGCGCTAACCCGAGACACCGACGCGCTGAAGGTCGTCGTGAAACACAAGGCCGCAGTCATACTTATGCACATGCAGGGCGAGCCACAAACCATGCAAAGTGCACCGTCGTACGACTGGGTTGTCGGTGACGTATTCGATTACTTATCAGAGCGCGTCGACGCCTGCCTAGAGGCTGGAATGGAACTGGACTCCATATGCGTCGATCCGGGAATCGGATTTGGGAAATCAGATATTCATAACGGCGATATCATCAATGCGCTCTCGATGTTTCACGGCTTAGGCTGTGCGCTTATGCTCGGTGCGTCTCGAAAGAGCTTTATTGGCCGCCTAACAGATACAGAAAATCCAAAGGCGCGGGTCTCCGGTTCGATTGCTGCTGCCTTAGCTGGCGCTGCCCAGGGCGTAAGTATTTTGAGAGTTCATGACGTTTCGGAGACGCATCAGGCGCTCAATGTCTGGCAATATCAGGCCTAGAACTTGGACATGGCTTGATCGAATAAAGTCCATAGGTCATGAAAAGGCTCTAAACTAGGGCGTCTAATAGAAGAGCGGGAGAGCCAGGCACGATGACAGTGAAAAAACTGTTCGGGACAGACGGTGTGCGGGGGACCGCGAACCAAGATCCCATGACGGCGGAAATGGCGCTCAAGCTGGGTATGGCTGCCGGGCATAAGTTCACGCGTGGGGACCATCGGCATACCGTCGTTATTGGTAAGGATACGCGTTTGTCGGGCTATATGCTGGAACCGGCGTTAACGGCTGGTTTTATTGCGGTGGGAATGGATGTGGTTCTTGTTGGGCCAATCCCAACACCTGGCATCGCCATGCTCACACGATCCTTGCGTTGTGATATTGGCGTCATGCTATCTGCTTCCCACAATGCCTATGAAGACAACGGGATAAAACTCTTTGGTCCTGACGGTTTCAAACTCTCTGACGCTATAGAGGCGGAGATAGAATCACTTATGACGACCGGTACGGAAGACCTTCGTGTCGGTTCAAATGAGTTGGGCCGCGCGCAAAGGCTCGACAATGGGACTGGTGCGGTCCGGTATATCGAGTTCGTCAAGAATACTTTCCCACGTAACCTTCGTCTTAACGGCTTGAAGGTTGTCGTCGATTGCGCCCACGGCGCTGCCTATAAGGTTGCCCCCTCTGTGCTGTGGGAGCTTGGCGCGGACGTCATTCCCCTGGGGGTCGATCCAAACGGATTTAACATCAACAAGGACTGTGGATCACTTTACCCAGAGCATATGGCCGCCAAGGTGAAAGACGTTGGTGCTGATTTTGGAATGGCCTTGGATGGCGATGCAGATCGAATTGTTGTTTGTGACGAGCTCGGCACCATCATTGATGGCGATCAGATTTTGGCCGCCATTGCGCGACGGTGGCATCAGTCTGGCGAACTTTCAGGCAACGGCGTCGTGTCAACGGTCATGAGCAACTTGGGGTTGGAACGCTATCTCGAAAGCCTTGGTTTGGGATTGGAACGTACCCAGGTTGGTGATCGTTACGTTTCGGAACGAATGGAAGAGGGCGGCTTCAATCTTGGAGGTGAGCAATCTGGCCATGTGATCCTTGGTAGGCACGCGACTACAGGTGACGGATTGATGGCCGGCTTGCAGTTACTCGCCGCGTTGGTCGAGAGCGACCAGCCCGCAAGCGCGTTGTTTCGGTCTTTCGAGCCGGTTCCTCAGATGCTGAAGAATGTACGCCTTGATGACGCATCTACGGCACAGAAGTTGCTTGATGCTGCATCAGTGAAGGATGCCATTGCCGCCGCGGAAGCGCGACTAAACTCATCGGGACGTTTGCTCATTCGTAAGTCTGGGACGGAACCCCTGATTCGGGTTATGGCGGAAGGCGATGATGCCGATGAAGTGCAATCCGTTGTCGAGGGTGTCGCTGCTGTTATTGAAGCAGCTGCAGCATAGCGAACGGCTAGAGCTCATATGATGTCTGCCATAGAGGTCAAAGGCCGCGTTCTTGTTATTGCTGGATCAGATTCCGGCGGTGGTGCAGGTATTCAAGCAGACGTAAAAACGATTTCTGCTCTTGGTGGCTATACTGCGACTGCGATTACTGCCGTAACAAATCAAGATACGAATACTGTCCATGGGGTTCATGCCATACCACCAGCATTTGTTGCTGCGCAAATTGGTACGGTTCTTTCAGATATTGGTGCCGATGTTGTGAAGACAGGGATGTTAGGTTCGAATGATGTGATCGAGGCGGTTGCAAATGCATTGGCCGAATGGGGTGCAGATATTCCGCGCGTTGTTGACCCGGTTATGGTTGCCAAAGGGGGGCATCGCCTTATTTCTGAAGACGCGGTCGATCAATTAAAAAACAGGCTTATTTTGGGCGCAACGCTTGTAACCCCCAACTTACCAGAGGCCGAGGTTTTGACCGGGCTGGAAATTCGAACTGTGGCAGATATGGAGGCAGCGATCGATGACCTCCGCCAACTTGGCGCCAAGGCCGTTCTGTTGAAGGGTGGGCACCTCGAAGGCGACCATATCGTTGACCTGCTTGTAACGGAAAGCGGAGTGCAGAAATTCGAAGGGCGACGTGTTGATTCGTCGTCAACCCACGGCACCGGCTGTACGCTGGCATCTGCTATCGCGGTTAGTTTGGCGCAGAAATTATCATTAGCGGCCGCGGTTTCCCGCGCGCGGGATTATGTCGTAACTGCGATCGAGTCCGCACCAGGGTATGGAAATGGTCATGGGCCGCTGAATCATGGACATACGATACGTGCGGATGTGCAGCCTGATCCGATGGCGTCGTAAACTATGACTGGTTTCGAAACGACCATCCAGATGTGGGCTGTTCTTGGCTTAACAGTCACTCTGTTAACGCTTTATGTGACTCAATGGTTGTCCCTTGAAGTGAGTTCACTTCTGATTCTGACAATATTGCTGCTGTTCTTCCAGATCTTTCCACTGACTGGTACGTACGACGTCAATCTTCTCAATGCTGAAGTTTTGCTCGGCGGTTTTTCCAACCCAGCTTTGATCGCGGTAATTGCATTGCTCGTGGTCGGTGAAGGGATCGTAAGAACCGGCGCTCTTGAAAGCCTCGGTGATATTATTGGACGGGCTCGGCTGCCGAAAATATTGATGCTGGCATTGGTCCTGCTTCTAGTGGCTCTGTTGTCAGCATTTCTCAACAACACGCCAATCGTCCTGATTTTTATTCCAATATTGCAATCGATGGCTCAGAAAAACGGACTGTCAGCCAGCCGAACGATGATGCCGCTTTCTTATGCCGCGATACTGGGTGGTATGACCACATTGGTTGGTTCGAGCACCAATCTGTTGATCTCCAGTTCGATGAGTCAGCAGGGACTACGTCCACTGACATTTTTCGAAATCACCCCGTTAGGGTTGGTGCTTGCGGGTGTGGCTATCATCTATGTTCTCTTCATATTGCCTCTCATCATGCCGGAACGAAAAAGCGCATCCTCCACTGTTTCTGGCGGTCGGCATTATATTTCGCAGTTTGTTGTACCCGCAGATTCTGGCCTCATGGGCGAGGCGGCATTGGCCGGGGCGTTTAAATTGTTACCTGGGGTTACCGTAAGAACGATTCTCAGGCACGGCGATACAATTCTACCGCCCTTTGATGATTACGCGATCCATGCTGGAGATACGTTTGTCATTGCAGCGACGCGTCAGGCGTTGACTGAAGTCGCGAGCAGACACCAGGGCCTCTTTCATCCGCCACTACCGTACGGCCTTGACCTTCAAGAAACGCGTGTCAAAGAGTACGAGGAGGCCGCTGAAGAGCACCAGGACGAGTCACCAGAGGACCGTGACACCGTGTTGGTGGAAGCAATGATTACGCCGACGTCCAGAATGGTGGGATTGACGCTTGAACAATTCGAACTACAGCAAAGTCAGAGAGCCATTTTCCTTGGGATCCAGCGACGCGCCCAAATGACGGCGGCACGGATGACCAATATCCGACTGCAATCAGGCGACGTGCTCCTTTTGAAAGGGCGTCCGGATCGCCTTGAGGCTCTGAGGCCAGAACGTGACGTGGTGCTGATCTCTGGAACAAGAGATATCATTCCTAATCGCACCCATGCAAAACGCGCTGTCGCGATATTTGGTATTGCCATTGGTTGTGCCGCGGTGGGGTTCGTAAGTATTACAACGGCAGCTATTGCCGCAGCGACAGCCATGATTCTGACCGGGTGTATGAATCTCCGGCAGGCTGGACGAGCTGTTGATCGAACCATCTACCTTTTGGTTGGTACGTCATTGGCCTTAGGGACCGCAATGACGGCCACAGGGGGGGCGGCCTATCTTGCCAGTGTCATCGTCGGGTTGTTCGGTACAGCGTCACCGCCGGTGCTTCTGTCGGTCTTTTTCCTTGTTGTAGCCCTGTTCACCAATGTGCTCAGCAACAACGCCTGTGCGGTCCTATTTACTCCGATCGGCGTTGGGTTGGCGGCCAGCTTGGGCATTGATCCAAGGATATTTGCGATCACCTGTCTCTTCGCCTGTAATTGCTCTTTCGCGACTCCGATGGGCTATCAGACCAACCTTCTTGTTATGGGGCCGGGACAGTATCAGTTCAGTGATTTTGTCCGAGGTGGACTTCCGTTGGTTTTGGTGGTTTGGCTCGCTTTTTCGTTCTTTGCGCCCTTGTTCTGGGACCTCTGATATTCCGCGACGGCCGCGTTGACGCATCCCCACGCCATACGTAGTATCCGCGCCTATCAACCAGCGGGCCACGCTTCGGCTTGCTAGTGAAACCCTCTAGTTTGTCTGAGTTAGGAAGGCACCGCATCCATGACTATTGCTGCGAAGCCAAACGCGCGCCCCAATAATCCGAATTTCTCTTCTGGTCCTTGTGCGAAGCGCCCGGGTTGGAGTGTCTCGGCCTTGTCGGATGCTCTTGTCGGAAGATCACACAGAGCGAAGCCCGCGAAGGCGCGTATTCAAGAGGTCTCTGATCGATCCCGCGCCATTTTGGGAATTCCTGACGACTACTACATCGGTATCGTACCTGGCTCTGACACCGGAGCGATGGAAATGGCGATGTGGTCCATGCTCGGGGCCCGTGGCGTCGATATGCTGGCATGGGAGAGTTTTGGTGAGGGGTGGGTCACAGATGTCGTTAAACAGCTGAAGCTCGAAGACGTCCGTTCCCTTAAAGCCGACTATGGCTCCCTTCCGGATCTCGATCAGGTCGACTTTACCCGTGATGTGATTTTCACATGGAACGGCACAACGTCGGGCGTGCGTGTTCCGAATGGCGAATGGATACCCGATGATCGGGCTGGTCTCACTTTTTGCGATGCGACCTCTGCAGTTTTTGCGATGGATTTGGCATGGCCAAAGCTCGATGTTGTCACGTACTCGTGGCAGAAGGTTCTAGGCGGTGAAGCGCAACATGGCATGCTCGTACTCAGCCCGCGCGCTGTAGAGCGGCTCGAAAGCTATTCCCCTCCTTGGCCGATGCCGAAGCTCTTTCGTATGGCGAAGGGTGGCAAGTTCAGTGCTGATATATTCTCGGGCGCAACCATCAACACGGTTTCGATGCTGTGTGTTGAAGATGCCCTAGACGCATTGAAATGGGTGGAGCAAGAAGGCGGTCAACCCGCTATCGTTCAACGGTCTGAGGCAAACCTTTCTGCGCTCGCGAATTGGGTTGGGAATTCAGATTGGGCGGAATTTCTTGCACCGGATGTATCCACGAGGTCCTGCACGTCTATATGCCTGACAATCGGTGCGGACTGGTTCACAGCGCTTAATGGCGAAGACCAATCCGCCGCCGCGAAAAAGATTGTATCGCTGCTCGACGCGGAGGGCGCGGCGTTCGACATCGGTGCGTATCGTGACGCACCACCGGGTCTTAGAATTTGGGGCGGGGCGACAGTGGAGACCGCCGATATTGAAGCGCTATGTCCTTGGCTCGATTGGGCTTACGGGCAGGTGATGAGAGAGCAATTAGGATAGCGTCATGCCCAAGGTACTGATTTCAGATAAGTTGAGCGAACAAGCCGTGCAGGTCTTCAAGGACCGCGGTGTAGACGTCGATGTTAAGACCGGCATGAGTCCGGAAGAGTTGATCGCCTGTATCGGCGAATATGATGGTCTCGCCATACGTTCCTCGACAAAAGTAACCCCCGAAGTCTTAGCGGCGGCGACAAACCTTAAAGTGGTTGGTCGTGCGGGAATTGGTGTCGACAATGTCGACACACCAGCGGCAACACAGAACGGTGTCGTGGTCATGAACACGCCGTTTGGCAACGCGATTACCACCGCGGAGCACGCTATCTCAATGATGATGGCCCTTGCGCGCCAAATTCCGCAGGCCAATGAGTCCACGCATCAAGGCAAGTGGGAGAAATCTCGGTTCATGGGCGTCGAGTTGTACGGGAAAACGCTTGGTCTCGTCGGCTGTGGCAACATCGGGTCGATCGTCGCCAATAGAGCGCTCGGCCTAAAGATGAAAGTCGTCGCTTATGACCCATACCTTTCTGCAGACCGGGCGATCGAGCTTGGCGTTGAAAAGGCTGAGCTGAAAGACCTATTTGCGCGTGCAGATTTCATTACCTTGCATACGCCGCTCACGGATCAGACCCGTGGCCTGATAGATGCGGCGGCGATGAAAACGATGAAAAAAGGCGTTCGCATCATTAACTGTGCGCGTGGTGGATTGGTTGTTGAGGCGGATCTAAAAAAGGCACTGGAAGACGGACATGTCGCAGGAGCCGCATTCGACGTGTTTGAAGAAGAGCCAGCCAAAGAGAATATTTTATTCGGGATGGAGAACGTGGTTTGCACACCGCATCTTGGGGCATCGACATCCGAGGCACAGGAAAATGTGGCAATTCAGGTTGCCGAGCAAATCTCTGATTACCTCGTTTCAGGTGCCGTGACCAATGCCCTAAATATGGCCTCGGTCAGCGCGGAGGATGCGCCTCGGTTAAAGCCTTATCTCAAGCTTGCTGAGCAGCTGGGCAGTTTCGCTGGCCAAATTACCCAGAGCAGTATCAGTAAAGTCTCCATTGCCTATTCTGGCGCCGTCGCTGAATTAAACACACGTCCACTGTCCGCGATCGCAATCCAAGGTCTGCTCTCACCGTTAATAGAAAGTGTGAACATGGTGAATGCGCCGGTGATCGCGCGGGAGCGGGACATTGAAGTCAGCGAAGCTAAGAAAGATGGCAGTGATCGCTACCACACATTAATTTCACTGACGGTCACGACGGAGCGTCAAACACGGACCATATCTGGTACGTTATTTGGCGATAGCCTGCCTAGGCTGGTTGACGTCA
>JABJAH010000033.1 GCA_018666155.1 Rhodospirillaceae bacterium
CGAACCAGTGGAAAATAGAATTCGGCGCGTTTCGCTCCGAGAGCAACACACCTCGGTCTTTCACAGCCTTTGTCCTCAACACCGATGAATCAGGACAGGGCGACTATGCGATTTCTCAATCTCCACCGCGGTTCAACAAGTCCACATCGGGGGAGGTGCGCATCTCGAAGTCCTTTGTCGAGAACGCGCGTCGCCATACGGTTTACCTCACCACACGGGCGCGTGATCGCGCCAGCACGTTTGGGGGTGGTGAATTGCGGTTCTTTGGTCCGGTAACCCTCGGCGCGTTTCCTGATCTGGCAAAGCCACAATTCACCACCACCAATCCGACATTGACCGAGACTAAGCAAATCACCGGCGGCCTGGCCTATGAAGGGGTTTGGCAGAACGTCGGTCAATTGAGCATGGCTGTGCAAAAATCTGACTACAAACGCACGCGGACACGCGACGGTGGTGTACCGGTTGAAGGTACAACAGCACCCTGGCTGTATAACGCCGGGGCCGCCGTCTATCTGTCGCCCAAGCTGGCTGCCTACGCTAGCTATGCGCGTGGCTTCGAGGAACTGGGCTCAGCACCTGGCAACGCCGTCAACCGCGACGAGGCTGTGCCCGCCGAACTGACCAGCCAAGTTGACGCCGGTCTGCGCTATCAAATTCGCCCTGGTCTGCAGGTGGTGGCCGGGGTCTTTCAAATCGATAAGCCATACTACAGCCTGGACCTGATCAATGTGTTTCGGCGCTTGGGCGATATCCGCCATCGCGGCGTCGAGCTGTCGTTGGCGGGTTCAGTCACGAAGGAACTCACTGTTGTCGCGGGCACGGTTCTACTGCAACCGCGCATCATCGATACGTCTGTGGCCGCGGGCGCAAACAACCTAACGGCCGTCGGCCCAATACCGCGTTTGGTTCGTGTGAATCTACAGTACCGGCCAGGGTCTATTCAGGGCCTCGCGTTGGATGCCAAAGTCGAGAGTGTGTCGTCGCGGTTTATATCGGTCGACAATTCACGCAAGCTACCGGGTGTTATCACCATCGACGCGGGCATTAGATACACAACGACGATCTCAAACGTTCCGGTCCGGCTGCGTCTTCAAGGTCGAAATCTGACCAATGCCAACAGCATTACACCGAATGCCTCAACTCAGATTCGCCCCTTTGAGAAACGCCGGTTTGAGTTTTCCATCGCGGCCGACTTTTAGGCGCTGACTCTTACTAAATGCTGATAGACTTCGACCGTTACCGCATGAGTTTTAAATTTTCGCCGCGTCAAACATAGAATATTGCATTCATTCTTGGGGCCAAAACCATGACGATGAAATCCAACACCATACGCAATCCGTTCTCACCCGAAGCTTTAAGCCGCCGCCAAATATTGATCGGTGCTTCCTCCGCCACAGTCGGGTTGGCTGTGACACCGGGCGGACGGTCCTCGGTCCAAGCAGCTGATCCGTGGGATCTCATCATCGTCGGCGGCGGAACAGCAGGCCTGCCCGCGGCCATCTTCGCGGCACAGCGTGGCGCGCGTGTCCTTGTTATTGAAGCGTCGCTTCAGCTTGGTGGCACCCTGTTTCTATCAACCGGACAAATGAGTGCGGCGGGAACACGCTTACAAAAGCAAAAAGGCATCACGGACTCTCCTCAACTGCACTTCGATGACGTGATGCGCATCAGCCAGAACACCGCTGACCCAGAGCTCGTACGGTTAGCGGTGACCCATGCGGCTGATACTTTTGATTGGTTGATGGATAACGGCCTGACGCCGCCGGATGAGCACCCCGTTTTGGGGTTGGCCCATGAGCCTTACAGTGTTGAACGATACGCCTGGGGTCCTGAAGGGGGCATATCCATCCTTGATGCCATCGAGCCTTTGGCTTTGGCGGAGGAGCAGGCCGGGCGTCTAACAATTTGGCGCGGGCAACGGGTCCGCGAACTGCTGATGCGCGATGACGCTGTCATCGGTGTGCGCGCCGAAAGTGATAACGGCAAGATGACGGATGTCTTCGGCCAATCAACTTTACTGGCCAGTGGTGGTTACGCCTCTAACCCAGCACTGTTTTATGAGCTCAGCGGTTACAAACAATATGGCAAGGGGTCCTACCCCTATAGCCAGGGCGATGGATATTTGATGGCACTCGCGGCCGGTGGGTACACCCGCGGCAAGGAAAATTACAGGTGTGGCTCACCACAAATATTAGCCAGTGCCTATGAACCCGCTGCGCCGGACACGCGATTCGTCATCTATCCTGAGCGACGCCAACCCTGGGAAATTCAGGTCAACGTCAATGGCGAACGATACGTCGCCGAAGACAGTGCCAGCGTGGATGTGCGCGAGCATGCCCTCCTGCGTCAACCGGATTTGCGGACATGGCTGATTTTCGACCAAGCCATTCTCGATCAGTCGCCAAGCGGAATTGAAGGGTGGGATAAAGCCGACTTCGCCGAAGCCTTTGATTCCCATCCCATGTTCTTCAAAGCGCAAACGGTGGGTGAGCTGGCCGAGAAAAGTGGCGTTGATGGAGAGAACCTAGTCGCGACGGTGCAACAGTACAATCGCGGCCAAGCGAGCGGTACTGATTCAGCCTTCGGGCGCACTCACATGCCGTTGCCGATTCAACAGGCGCCGTTCTATGCCATCCGCCAACAAGGATTCTCGATCACGTCGACGGTGGGCGTCGCTGCAGATGATCAACTGCGCGTCGTCCGCCAGGATGGCAGCGCTATTGAGGGCCTCTACGCCGCTGGCGAACTTCTCGGATCCGGTCAGCTGATGGGGAACACGGCCGTCGGCGGCATGATGGTGACTCCGGCGCTCACGTTCGGTCGTATCTTCGGCGAAACGCTTCTGAAACTTAGAGCGTAGCGCGACCTACTTTATTTTCCCGGTGGTGGCCGCAAAGGCAATTTCCGCTCAAGATCGTCGACCGTGACTTGAATCAGCATGCAGACTTTTTTTCCAGTCTTGGCGACACAGCGGTTGGTATGGCCGAGCCCCGTCCAGTCTTCGGCGAGCGCAACCATGCCCGGCTTGAGATGATATTCCTTGCCATCGCCTGTTGTTAGAACCTGCGTGCCCTGCATATAGATCAGTAGGTTTGTGTGACCCGCGTAATGCCAGGTGTTTTCTTCACCGTCGGGCCAATACCCTATGGTCACTTTCTGAACTGGCCGGTTGAAGTAGGTCATGAGGTTGAATGGCGTCCGCGCTGCCGGAACCGGCATTTCCTCGATATAGCTCTTGCCGTCCGATGCTGAGTACATGTGATACATGGTCAGAATTTCTCCGAAATCCTCCATCAGGCTATCGGCCTCAGCTCGTGCCGTTGCCATCCCAGTGAAATAGGCACCGACTGCAACG
>JABJAH010000034.1 GCA_018666155.1 Rhodospirillaceae bacterium
TGCGCCTATTTGTTCTCCGGCGTTAGTTCTTCAAAAGCGATTCCTGCTGGTAGCATGCGGAAGTTGCTGATGCCGCGGCGTGTGGCGTTTACATAAGCCGAATTGGTGATCCATATGGCTGGCGCGAGGGTATGGAATTTGGCCATGATCGCCTGCATTTTGGTTTCGCGCTCGGCCGGGTCCGCCATGACCTGTACAGCTCTCACGTCGGCTGTGACGTCTTCGTCGCAGAAAAACGGATTAACACGGAAGCAAGAGAAGTACTCATAGGGTCGAATGGCATCTTGAAATGTTGCTGAATTCCAAAACAAGCCAAAGGCATCCACTTCACCCCATTGGTTTGGCACGTACTTTCGCAAATAGTCAGAAAACGGAATTTGCCGGACGGTCGTCCGGACTCCGACCTTGTTTAGGTCCTGGGCGACTTTCTGGAATAGAACCGGGTCAAGTGGCGTCAACGTCGCTACAAACTCAATGTCCATGTCGAACCCGTTTTCGTACCCGGCATCCTCTAACAAAGTTCGAGCCCGTTCGGGGTCGTAGGGATAAGGCTTGAGATTGGGGTTGTAACCGGAAATTCCGGGGACCGCCCCTTGGCTGGCAACATCAACCCAGCCTCCTAAGATGACGTCCGCAATCGCTTGTTTATCGACAGCGTAGTTAAGAGCTTGTCGAACCCGTTGATCTTTCAATGGGTGGCTACCTTCGTGCACATTTGGTAGCGCAATTGATTTTATTTGTGTCGTGGCCGTGACGTAGGGGATGTATCCATTTTCTTTCACATCACCAACGTCGTCTTCGCTGAGTCCCGTCGCAATGTCCACTTGGCCGCTATAAAGAGCTTGAAGGCGTGATGTCTTGTTACCGACAACACGGTACTCAAGGTCCGTATATCCGATGGGCGCGCGCCAACTGCCGTTAAAGGCCGTAAGTCGCGGCGCCGTATTTCCGGGCCCCCAGTCAACTAAACGGTATGGCCCGGTCCCGATCGGCGCGATTGTGAAATCATCAACCCCTCGTTCCATCCACGAGTCTGGCTCGATGATCATCACAAGCGAGAGGCGCTTCGGCAGAATTGCGTCGGGCGCACGTAAATTAAATTGAACAGTGAGAGGGGCGACGGCCACGACGTCCGCAATATTGGTCAGTTCTCTGGCGACTAGAAATGTGGCCGCATCCTTACTCAGTAGAAAGGTGAATACGTTCGCAACGGACTCAGCCGTAACAGGTCGGCCGTTGTGAAACGTTATGCTGTCACGAAGTGTGAAGCGCCATGTGAGTGGAGTTGGGTTCTCCCACGAAACCGCGAGTCCGGGGCGTGGCCCGCCGCGCCAATCGAGGCGTGTCAGACCATCAAACATGGCTAGCCACAATTCAGTCGCCGGTAGGGCGGTCGCCGTGTAGGGATTCCCGAGACTAGGCGGGACGCCACCAGCTGCAATCCGCAAAGTTTCGGCGTGACTTTGGCCGAACAGAAAGCTCACGAAGAATAGAGTTGCCCCTAAAAAGGGACGGCAGTTTTTAGAGAGTAAAAACATAGAACGGGGCCTTATCGAGAACTTTCAACCCCCCTAAAGCCAGGGGTGTCTGGGACACCAACGAGTGTCTCTCTCCTCATTGGTCGATTGTCCTTCAATTTGATATCATATCGTAGGATCGGAGGGCGATATGGTTAGAGCGGCAATCATTGTAGGCGCAATGTTATGGGCGGGGCTGGCAATGGCCCAATCAGACCCGGCATCGAATATTACGTGGTCCTCCTATGGTGGTGTCCCGGGTGGCGGGCGGTATTCGGCTCTAGATCAGATCGATCGCAGCACTGTTTCTGACCTAAAGCAGGTGTGGACACATTCGAGCGGCCACGCTGCTCGCGCGACTGAGCTAGGGCGAGGAGCCTCGTATCAAGTCACACCGCTTCACGTAAACAACACACTTTATATCTGCACACCGTTCAATCGCGTGATCGCGCTCAACCCTGAATCGGGGGCGGAGATATGGTCGTTCGACCCTCATGGCTCGCTCTTTAAAGATGATGCCGTCCCTTCAACCTGTCGCGGCGTATCCTACTGGCAGGCCGAGACGCCCCGGCCCGAGACAGCGTGCGAGAAACGCGTGTTCAAGGGAGACCGAGACGGGCGTATGTTCGCGGTTGATGCGGATACGGGACTAGCTTGCGCGGACTTCGGCATAGATGGCGCTGTCGATTTGAAGGTGCCTGAGAACGGCGGCACCGGCCGCATATTCATGAGCTCTCCGCAGGCAATCCTTGGCGATACGGTGATCATCGGCGGGGCAGTGGGTGACAACGTAAAGGCGGACTCCACCGATGGTGTCATCCGCGCCCTTGACGTGCGAACAGGCGAACTGTTGTGGCGATTGGTGCTGGTGCCGGAACACCTTAGCGACGTAACCGGTGGCGCTGATGTGTGGCCCCCATTCACAGTAGATGAACAACGCAACATCGCTTTCGTGGCGACCGGCAGCCCCAGTGTCGACGTTTATGGCGCGGGACGGACAGATCCTATCCCCTACGCCAATGCGCTCCTCGCCATTGATGGCACGACCGGAGAGGTGCTGTGGCACTATCAGATCGTTCACCACGACCTTTTTGATTACGACTTGCCGTCGCAACCTATTCTGACCACCATTCAACGCGATGGTGCCGCTGTACCGGCGGTCGTGCAGATCACCAAAATGGGCACCGTGTTCGTGTTTCACCGAGACACCGGTGAGCCGCTGTTTCCTATCGAAGAACGGCCAGTGCCTAAGTCTGGCATTCCGGGTGAGATGGCCTCGCCGACTCAGCCTATGCCCAGTCGCTTGGATCCCTTTTCTCATCAGCGTGTGGAAGAGGACGACATATTTGGGCTGACGTTCTGGGACCGAAACAAATGCAAGGAGAGTTTCAACGCTTTACGCTATGACGGCATGTTTACGCCTGCAAGCGAACAGGGCACGTTGATTTTTCCGTCGCCGGGCGGTGGCGGTAACTGGGGTGGCGCTGCGGTGGATCCAACCCGGCAGGTGCTAATTGTCAAAGGACAAAATTTTGCCAACATCTTTAAGTTGGTGCCCGCGGACCCTAACGTTAGCGACGGAGGATTATTCGAGCAGGACACCCTAAACCGTTTTATGGAAGGCACGCCCTATCGTATTGCTGGGGGGCGGTGGGAGTCTCCCTTTGGCGTTCCTTGTAATCCACCCCCGTGGGGTGAGCTGACGGCTATTGATCTGAATTCTGGGGATACGCTGTGGCGCCGCCCGCTCGGCCAAGTACCGTTTGGACCGTTCGGCTTGCTTAAATCACCCAAGGCGTGGGGCGGCCCGGTCTCCGGTGGCCCGATTGTGACTGGAGGCGGATTAATCTTCATTGGCGGCACGATGGAGGGGGATTTTCGCGCCATCGATATTGATACGGGAGAGACACTCTGGTCGACGCCGCTAGATGTGCCGGCAATGGCTGTGCCGATGACGTACGAAGTCAACGGCCGACAGTTTATTGTAATTGCAGCGGGTGGCAGCGCCTTGGTCGGCACGCCGCTTGACGATAAATTGGTCGCCTTCGCTTTGCCGGACTGATCCTCTTGTCGCGACTACTTGTCATAATTGCTATGTGGATCGGGATTTGGTCCGGCCCGGTTCTTGCTGGCGCTTGGGATTCCCTTAAGGCGGATCCCGGCCTTACTATTCGCGCTTATCTCGGTGTGGCAGCTGCCCAAAATGCGCTCGGTCGCTTGTATTTCCGAGGGGTCGAGGTGCCGCAAAGCGATTCCTCAGCATTTGCATGGTGGCAGAAATCTGCTCTTCGGGATGATGCTGACGCCCAAACCAATCTAGGTGCGCTCTATGACCTCGGTCGAGGCGTTGAGTCTGATAAGGCGCAAGCCGAAGCTTGGTGGCAGAGAGCTGCGGCGCAAGGAAATATTGCCGCACAAATAAATCTCAGAGTGATGGCCGATATCGGCTCTGGCTTACCCGTAGACGATAGCGCGGCGGCTGCGTGGTATCTCACTGCTGCACGCAAGGGGGACTCCTTAGCGCAATACATGTTGGGTCGTCGCTATTCCATCGGACGGGGCGTGAATCAGGATCATGTCAGAGCCCACGCTTGGACTCTTGTGGCAGCGAAGTCTGGTAGCTCACGCGCAGCAGAACGGGTCAATACTTTGGCGGCGGCTTTAACCCCGGCCCAATTGGTTGAAGCGGCTGCGTGGGCCGAAGAATGTCAGACGTCAAATTTTAAAAACTGTGACTAATGTCCACGGCATTTGACCGTCGCTCTATAGCCCCAGCGCGCCAGGGTTAATCAAGTTGTTCGGATCGACGGTCTTTTTGAGGGTTTTTAGGAGGTCTGCCGCAGTGTCCATGCGCGACTCAAGGAATGGATAACTGCGCCCGATTTGCATGTGGGTTCCTCCGCGCTTACGGAAAAGGTTCGCTAAACCTTTGCGCAATTCGCCGACAGCGGCATGAGCCGCGGGGTCTGCATCAAACGTCTCCCTGGTTTTCAAGAAATCGTCATCGAGATAACTTTCGATCATGTCGGTGCGGCGATCTTTCCAATACAGATTGACCTCAATCAGAACGCGCGATTGCCCAATTAGGTTGCTCACTTGTCCCCAGACAAGGCCGTGGCGCTCGATAACGTCCTTATTGCTGTTCATGAAAACGTCGATGTCGTCGAGTAGCGTTGCATGAAGGGAGTGCGGCAATATCCCGTGCATGGGCACCCAGCGATCACCTTTGGGTCCCAGCATCATGATCGGCGGCGGAAACGGGGTGCCGCGCATGACCTTGGGGATGCTTGCCTCGATCTCGCGTCCGTTGCGGGTGGTGCATGCGTCTTTGACCGTTTCCAGCGCCGTATCCGCGTCGGCGTCATTGCGTCCATCGACGGACATATGAAGCGTATAGCCCACATCCTTGAGATATCTTCGGCCCGCTGCCGCCACTTTGAATGCTTCTTTCATACCGCGCAGGATGGAGCTCTGCCCTTTGGCGATGCCGAGAAGCTTGTCCACATCGTCGGCAAAGCCGGTGGACGCAATCCGCTCTGACAGAAAAAAAGGATCAAGCCCAAAGCACTCTGAAACGAGACCGAGCCGACCAACAGCGCCGGTGGCTGCGGCAAAGTCATTCCGATCAGCGAAACTAAAGGCGGCGAACCGAACTTCCGTTGGGCGGGGGATGAGTTGCAGGGCGACCTCTGTCTTTACGCCGAGGGCGCCGCTGTCTCCGAGAAAGAGCCCTGTTAGATCTGGGCCGTAATACCGATTGAACGGACTTGGTTCGATTTCAGCCGCCCACGACCCCGTTCGCAATTCCTCGCCGTTGGCCATCACAAGGCGCAGTCCAATAACGCTTTCGGCCAAAGTGCCGTATCGACCGGATCCATAGTTGATGGCGTTTTGCGAGATCCCGCCGCCGACCGTGGCAAAGAGTCCTGATCCGGTTCCCCAAAATGGGGTTCTTAAACCAAGTGGCTCGAGTGCGTCATTCAGTTGATTCCAGGTTACGCCTGCTTGGACGCGGACATACATGTCATCTTGATTGATCTCGATAATCTCATTCAGACGCTGCATGTCGAGTGTCACGCAATCTTGTCGGTCAGTCAGGTACCCCGCCGAATAGGATAAACCACCTCCGCGCGCCGACAGGCATAGGCCAGCAGCCGTTATGGTTTGGACGGTGGAGCACACCTCTTTAATGGTGCCAGGCCTCACAACCGCAATCGGTGGCTTACTTTCGTAGTAGATGTCTTTGCCGTAGGGAGACAGCGCGGTTTTGTCGGTAATGACGTGTTCTGGCCCAACGTTCTGAGCGAGCGTGGCAAAGAAGTCTTCGTAATCTATGGGTGATTTGTCAGCATCCATGTGTGTGTCCTGCGAAAGCGATTTTTGAGGCAGTCGTGCAATGAGCACAGCCGCCTTTAGGCTGTTGGTTCCTGCAGCATATTGCCTCTACTCTACCGAGGTCTATGGGGGAGGTGAATCTTGTCAACTGTTCTGATTACGGGGGCCAACCGCGGGCTTGGGCTAGAATTTGCGGCCCAATATGCGGGAGACGGCTGGCAGGTCATTGCCAGCTGCCGCTCACCTGAGAAAGCTGAAAGCCTTAAACGTCTAGCGGGCGAGAATGGCCAGGTCAAGATCGTCCAGATAGATGTTAGTGACCACGCCTCTGTTGATGCGTGTGCCGCGCAGCTTTTTGGTCAACCGGTTGACGTTCTTGTTAATAATGCGGGAATTGCGAGTAACGATTTCGCTCATCAAATGCTCGGTGGCTTCGATTTCGAAAATTGGGAGAATATCCTGCGCACCAATACGCTCGGCCCGATGAAAGTGTCAGAGGCGTTTCTTCCCAACGTCAAGGCGAGTGCTCAGAAAAAGATTACGGTCGTATCCAGTACTGTCGGCTCTCTGACGGACATGAACGAGTATCCCGTTTACCCCTACGCGACAAGCAAAGCGGCGTTGAACAAGGGGATGCGTATGATGGCTGAGCAACTGCGCAATGACGGTGTCAGTGTCCTTTGCTTATGTCCTGGACACGCTAAAACCGACATGGGGATGATGGCTGAGGGCGCATCCGTCGAAGTGACGGATGCAGTCTTAGGAATGCGGAACGAAATTTCTAATTTGACGATGGCGACGTCTGGTTCATTTAGACGCTACAATGGCGAAACGATTTCCTGGTAAGGGGTGTGAAGCACGTGAATGGTTCGAAACCAAGTTATATTCCGACACGCGAAGAGATCACGAAAGCAGCGCGTGACCTAATTCCGGTGCTGCGAGAACGCGCACTGGCGACGGAGAAAAACCGGGACCTGTTGCCCGAAACGATCGCTGATCTTAAGGCGGCTGGAATCCATAAGATTTTCACACCCCGGCGTTATGGCGGGTACGAAATGGACTGGGGTGTCCACGTCGACGTGACCAAAGAGCTTGGCCGAGCGTGCGGCTCAACGTCCTGGGTGAGTTCGGTCGTTTTTTGCCATACGTGGCTGTTGGCGCGGTTCCCTCCAGAATGTCAGGAGGAGTTCTGGCCTGAGCACCCTGATGCCGTTATCGGTACCGCGTTCGCTGGCGGCGGTGGCATGGAAAAAACCGAAGGCGGCTTTATTCTCAATGGCCAATGGAAGTTTTCCAGCGGTATCAATCACTCGGATTGTGCAGTGGTGGCGGCCCAGGTGGGCGGGAAGAAAGACGATCTCCACAGCGGCCGCACACAGGTCTTTCGGATGGCCATGTTGCTGCCGTCTGAGTATGAGGTGGTTGATACATGGGATTCTGAAGGTCTCAGAGGCACTGGTAGTCACGACATCAAAGTGGTTAACCAGTTCGTCCCCGAGCACCGCACGATCTTGACCGAGGAAGCGACCGGGACAAAGCCTCCTGGTGCCGTCTTGCATGACAACTACATCTACAACGTAGAATTTTCGCCGTATTTTTTCACTCTGGTCGCTGGTCCCATGCTTGGCACCGCGATGGGAGCGCTAGAAGAGTACTGCGAGCTAACAAAGGCACGTTCTGGACAGATGTTTGGTGAGTCCATCATTGAGCAGGTTCCGGTCCAGGTGCGGGTCGGCGAGTCCGCGGCCGAAATTCACTCGGCACACTTGATTATCGATAACGTCAATCAGTATCTGCACGACGAAGGTGTGGCGGGCCGGGAACTGCCCGGGACGACACTACTGACCGTTAAGCGTGATCTCGCTTATGCGTCGCGCCAATGCCTAGCGGCCGCAACACGCCTATCTGGCATGATGGGGGTTACAGCCCAGACGGGGCGCAATCCGGTGCAGCGGCATTTCAGAGATTGCCGAACGATCTCTACTCATGGTGGTTTGCAATGGGATGGCGCGATGACACCAAACGGCAAGATGATGTTTGGTATGAAAACTGGCGATCCCAAGGTGGACGATGCGATACCATCTCCGATTCTAGATCGCGCCTTGTTCCAATAGCGACGGGAGCAGTATTGATATGGCACGCCCACACGTCGAGTTTGTACAGTCTCAAGTCTTACCCTTCACTCAGGGTTTGTATGGTGGCTCGCGCCCCGATGTTGAAATGCGGATTCTCAGCATCGATAAAGAGGGCGGTGACGCGTCGACCATGATTCGCTGGCCGGCGGGATGGGCACGAACTGAACCCGAGCATTTGGACTGCGATGAAGAGTTTCTGGTGCTCGAAGGGTCATTGGAAATCAACGGCAAACTCTATCGGAAACACGACTACGCTCATTTTCCCAGCGGTTATCTGCGGACCAGTCAACGGTGCGCAAATGGTGCGGTTACGATTTCGTTCTTCTCATCCGAGCCTCACGCAATTCAGGCCGAATCGGCTGGCAACGGTTTTGATGCAGCTCGTCTCGTCGAGCACATCGAGACCCGGACCTTCAAAACCATGACCGACGTTGCCGAGTCCTTTGACACGCCCGACTGGGACCCGACGGGAACATTCCACAAGTTGCTCTATCAAGATCCGTATACAGGCGAGCGCACCTGGATGATCGGTATGGCGCCCCACTGGCACACCGATTTATGTGAGATTCACCCTGTCGTTGAAGAAGAGTTCTCGATACTTGGTGATTTGTGCTTTCCCGGCGGGGTCTTTCGTGATGGTGGGTACTTTTGGCGACCGCCGGGTATTCAGCATGGCCCTTTTGCAACATGGGGCGGCACACTTCACTTGGTGCGCTGCAAGGGTGGGCCATTTGCGACGGAGTGGGTCAAAGGTGAGCCACCCGATTGGTATCCTGACTACAATCCGGTGTTGCCGCCCGAGTATGAGGCGCATGTTAAAGCTAGTGTGAACTACGACCGCGAACCCAACTACTAGGAAATTGAGTTATGTCTGATCTCGGATTTCGTCATGTGCGCACGGAAGAGGTGGAGTGGGTCGATGACCCAGACATCCCCGGTTTTAAGCAAAAGATTCTGTCCCGTGATGAGGAAACGGGGGCCGTAACCCGCTTGTGGTTTGTGCCGCCAAATTGGGGTGAGGATGTGTTCGATGGCAAGCCGGATCGCCATTATCACAAGTCTGTCGTTGAGCGCGGCTTTCAGTTGTATGGCGATTTCCCCCATTGGGAATTCAACAGTGTCGAGGACTTTGATGGTGATCTCTACATCTTCAAGCGGGGTCTTTTCATGGACCGCCCACCCGGCAGCCTCCACGGTCTGAGGCCTGAACCTCGATCCCAGGCTGGAGCGGTCATTCTGTATTGGAATACAGGGCGGGGTGCCAGCATCAAGGAGGAAGCTTTTGCGGAGGAGACCGTTAATGTTGCCTTCGACAAAGATGTAAAGGTTGAGATCAACGCCTTTCCAGCCTGCAACTTGACCCAGACGGAGACCGTGGACTGGCAAGTACATCCAGATGTGCCGGGTTGGAAGATCAAACCGCTTGCCGAAGAGGGGTATGGAGCGGATACCGTAGACTTGGTGTTCATACCCTCAGATTGGCGTCCGGGTGATGGACTGCGCAGTGACGACGGTGCCACACAGCCTAAAGCAAAGCGCCGTTGGCTTTATGTTGTGACCGGTGATCTTGCAGTTTGTCTTGAGGGCGAGAACCTAAAGCTCAGACAAGATGATTACCTCGGCTGGACATCGCCGGCTAATCTGTCTTTTGCGGATGGCTCGGTCAGTGATACGGGCTGCATTGCCATTTGTTCAGGAAATCGCTTGTCCGATGCTATATCCTGATTAGATCACGAGGCAGCGTGTAGAGCCGCTCAGCGCCATCCTTGGTAATAAGCATGCTTTCTTCAAAGAACATGCCGCCCCAACCAACCTCGTGCAGTTCGAAATCCATATTGAGGACCATATTCTCTTCGATTTGAAAATCACCCAAGGTGCCACCGGCAATAAACGGAACTTCGATATGGTCGAGCCCAATACCGTGGATAAAAGCGAGTTCGAAGGTCGGGCATCCACTTTTTCGTACGATATCGATGGCTCGATTCCGTAGGTCGCCAGTCGAAAGCCCTGGCTTCATGGCGCCATAAACGTCCGTCACACCCGCTTTGTATCCGCGCCAATACTGTTCCATTTTCTCCGATGGATCACCCAAAACCACGGTGCGTTGGCAATCGCCCATATAGCGCCGCCAGCGCATCATGCTGTCGAAACACACCTGGTCACCTTCAGAGATCGGGTAGTCTTTAAAGACCCGTCCTGCCCCTGCGCTTTTGCGGCCAGCGCCGTTAAAGGCGGCGAGGACGCGCCCGCCTTGTTCAGCCACACCAACTTCATAGGCCGTGACAACGTCACCCCAGGTCCCGCCGGCTCGAATGGCGGTGAACGCCTTTTCCATGGCGGCTTGGTTTTTCTTAGCCGCTGTTCGCAGAATCTCAATTTCGTCCGGTGTTTTGACCATCCTGATCTCAAACAGCAGGTTGGTCGCATCCCTTACATCAGCGTCCTTCACGGTGTCGCCCAACGCGTCGGCGAAGCGGGTGTCGTCAAAGCCTAGTTTGGCGCCGGTTAGGCCCATGTCAGCCAGTGCTTTGGCAGCTGTTTCAAAGACGCCGACGTAGTTGTTTTTTTCTACATCATCGACCATCCGGCGCATGGCCTTTTCTTCTTCGGTAAACTCGACATCGTCCGCAAAGGTGTGGACCTTCAAGACGCCGCCATAAATCCCGAAGTAATAGAGGCGAAGATCAGGCATCCAGGTTGGACGTTCATGCAAGACAACGGCCTCAATCTCCGTTGTGATGAGGCACGGCGCTATGTCCGGAGAGCGCGGTAAAATGGCACAGGCTAGCCACGGAACGTCGTAAATGAAGTCCGTATCATAGTCGCTCAGGTAGACCACGTTATTGGGGGTAACCGCGATGATGGCATCAAGCCCCTCGCGGTCCATGATAGCATTTGCGCGTTCCCGGTTCAGTAGCATGTTATTTTCCTGCGACCTTAGCGGCGTGCGCGTCGTAGACAGTTTTCATCGTGACGATGGCTTTTTCTGCGGTTGGGAAACCGGCTTCCAAGCCTGTCAGCATCAATATTTCTTCGACCTCTTCTTGCGGAATTTTGTGATGAGCGGCCATCTTGAAAAAGAACTCAGCTTCATCACGATGCAAGCCGGTGAATAGTGATATGGCACATAAGATTTTGACCTTGAGATCAACCTTGTCCATTTCCCAGACCGGAACCATCACCTGGATCAGCTGCTTGTGGAATGCCGGCGGACGGGTCGCGACGATCCATTGATAGATATCCTCGCCTTCCTCGTCGCCCCAAAGTTTATGCGTAATGGCGCGGAACCGCGCTTCAATATCGTCTGACATGTCGTCTCCCGTTTATGTGTTTATGCTTTCTCACCAATGGTCATCCACCAGGGGTAAGACCCAAAAAAGTAGTTTACGTCTGTGCTCCAACCCGTCAGATGGTTTGGTAGTCCCTCTTCACGGACGCTGGAAAAACCGGCCGTCTCGAATATCTCTTTGCGATCCAAAGAGAAAAACAGCGGTATGAAGGGGTCCTCCATGCGCCGGCCAGTCGAGTCCAATAAAAATTCTGACAACGGGTGGTATTCATCGGTCAGCACCTTGAAGGGGGGAGATTCCATGATCGCGAATTTACCGCCTGGTTTGAGGATGCGCAGGGCTTCCTGCGCGATCTCATCCATGCCTTTGCGATTAACTTCGTGGTACAGCCAGATCGCCGTTACCAGATCGACGCTATTGTCTTCAAAGGGCGTATCTTCGGCGCGGCCCTGCACAAAGTGAACCTTTTTGCTGCGTTCCTCGGCAAACTTATGGCCGTACTTAATCATTGGTGCGGCGTAGTCGACGCCGTAGACCTCAGCGTCTGGATAAAGATCACAATACGGGATCGTGCTTTTGCCGATGCCACATCCTAAATCGACGATCTTTCGGTAATCTCCTTTCGGAATTCCGTTCGCAAGGTCCCAGCCCATTTCGTCATTGTTGTCTCGGTTGCAGAGGAAGGGACCGATCATCCAATGGTACATGAGGCCCGCAAAGGGGCTGCCGTGGTAGTTCCCCGGCTGGGTGTGAATCTCGACGTTCTTGTAGTAGCGCGGCGGTTGCACGTCAGCGTTGAGAGACAGGCTGCCCAGCGCACCAGGCTCGTTGCAGGTGTCGAGCCACTCAATGGTCTCTTCTTTTTGCTTATCGAGAATGCCCAGCACTGTTTCGAACATCATGGCGTGGTCGTTGTATTCAAAGAACGCACCAAATTTGTACGCCGTGGACTGGTTCATCAGTGCCTTTGTCTCGACCAAATTCGGATTGGGGCCGAGCTTGCTCTTGTTGGTCTCGTAGAAATCAACCATGGCCGGGCCAATGCCCGTCGAATTGAAGCCCATGAGTCCCGATACGAAGTCGTATTTGGCTTGTTCAGTTCTTGTGACTTGTATGTCCATGACTAGTCCGTTCAGTCGTCATCACTACCGAATCATCAATTCTATCGGCAGTGTGTTCCTGCCGCAAACACCAAACAAATACTCCATTTGGCTGTGTTGTCCAGGTGAACAGAAGGCGTCATAGTAAAAGACACGTTGGGGCCTTGTGGGCCGAGCTGCGGCACATAGGGGAGAAAGCAGCGCTATGGCGAAAGACTATTTCCTAGACGAAGAGCCATCCGTTGATCGCGTGATGAAGGTGGTTGTTGCCTTGGCGCGGGAAACCTATGTGCTGAAAGACCGCCTAGGCATTGTAGAGCGAAAGCTGGACGAGAAGGGTGTCCTAACCCGCGCGGATCTGGATGATTACAAGCCCACCGACGATGAAGAAAAAGAAATTCTCGAGACGCGTGATGCGTTCGTGGAGAGCGTCCTTTCCCCTATCGTTGCAAAGCGAATCGACGTTGAATAAGTCACACGCCGCGTCACGCGATCAATTCGGAGTCTTCCTATGACCACCGCTGGTTCGTTCTGGTCCCAAGTTAAGGGGTATCCAATAATCGTATTCGTGACATGCCTGTTGGGCTGGACCCTGACAAGTATGGATCAGTCTCTTTTCGGCTACGCGATCCCTGGAATCCAAGCGGAATTTGGCGCTAGCATCACTGACGTCGGTTGGGTGTTGTCGCTCTCCTTTGTTTTCGCAGGCTTTGCATCCGCTATCATCGGAACATTGAGCGATCGGCATGGCCGCCGGACGATGTTTCTGTTTTGCTTAGCGGCTTCGGCCTTGCTGGTTGGTCTGCATGCCTTTGTTATTGGATTGGTTAGCCTCACCATTCTCCGCATGTTCGCGTTTGGCATCAGCAACGGTTTGTCTCCAATTACCACCTCGTTCATTGCTGAAACGGCACCATCGCGTTACCGCGGCCTTATGGTTGCCCTTGTCCAATGCGGGTATCCAATTGGCTGGTTCGTTGCATCGCTGTTTGTTGTGCCGCTGATCGCGAGTTTTGGATGGCGGTTTATCTTTATGCCCGCACTTCTTGTCATTCCAATCGCATTTTTGCTCGTTCGGTATCTTCCGGAGAGCAGGCGGTTCAACGAGGAGCGTGCAAAAAGGGAAGCATCGACTGCAATTGAAAAAGAGCCCTTCTTCCAGCGTTTGTCGGAACTGTTCGCGCCAGACCTGCGAAAACGCACGATAATGATCTTTATCGCCTTCTTCTTCTTTGGTGGAGCATATGCCGGGACGGCCTTCTTCTTTCCAGCCTATTTCCATCAATTCCGTGGCTACTCAGTAGAGACAGCGACGGCCATCGTCGGGATTTCTTATGGCGTCGGTGTCCTTGGGTACATTGCCGTAGCGTTCGTGGGCGAATTTGTTTTGACCCGTCGCAACACCTGCGTGCTTTGGGCGCTGCTTGGCTCGGCGGCGACGCTGGGCTTGCTATGGCTACCAGAGACTCAGCTCGAAGACATGATTTGGTTTGGCATTATGGCAGCATTTTTTTATGGTACCGCTGCAGCGCTCTCCACGTTAATGGTTGAGATGTTTCCCACGCGGGTGCGAGCGACAGCGGCAGGTTTCGCTGCCTCCTTCGCGATGAATATGGGGCATGCAACGTTTCCGATTCTCGTCACCATGGCAATTGAATCGATCGGCTGGCAGTGGGCGTTTACCTTGGCCGTTGTTCCGCCGATGGTGATTGCGGCATTGGCAATTTTATCCCTCGACAACGTTCGGTCAGGGCTGGAGCTAGAGGAGATTGCGCAATAGCTGTGCGATCACATGATTTCGAAGAAGGAGAATTATAATGGCAGAAACAATCCGTAATGGTGTCCGGCTTTGGTACGACGTCCAAGGGAGCGGAGAGCCACTGCTCCTGATTGGTGGTTTTGCACTGCTCCACAATCAGTTCGAGTTCTGTGATCCCATTCTTCATGAGGCCGGCATTCAAACGATTCATTGGAACTACCGGGGAAGCGGAAAATCCGACTGGACCATGACAGAGCCGTTCACCCTTGAAGGATGGGTCGAAGACCTAAAGGCCGTTCTTGATGCGGCCGGGATTGAGAAAACGAACATTTGGTGCACCTCCACAAGCACTCCTATCGGTATGCGTTTCGCAGCCAAGTATCCAGAGCGGGTGAAATCACTCATCACCTATCCGTATTATAAGGTCGATGATTACTGGAGAGACGTCTTCCACGCTGCCTACTGGGTTGCCCACGTATTTGGAATCACTCAATTGTCACGTGTCTTTGCGGGTGTTGTCCTCACGGCAAAGACGCTCTATTCCCCCGACCATTTCAAATATGAAAAGTGGGCCGCACCTCACTATGAGACCAACGTCAATATGACCACCATGAAGGAGCTGATGGAGACGCTTTCCTCCACGGACCTGACGGGTGACATTCCGCGCATTCAATGCCCGGTGATGCTGTTGATGGGGAACGAAAGCGCCCTCAACGATGAAGAGTCTATGGAGTCAGCCAGCTTCGACCGATTGATCGGTGACTTCTTGGCACTCAAGCCAGATGCGAAGGTTCAGGCCGTCAAAGGGGCGGGCAGTACATATTGTATGATCACTAATCCCGAAGAAACTTGCGCCCTGGTCATAGACTATCTCAAGTCCCACGCTTAATCACTCGCTGGCATAGAAGGGCCGTGTAGATGAGAGTTTACGAAATAGGCGATTACACGAAAGGGCTCAGCTTGCATGCGGTTGAGCGGCCCGAGCCGGTTCCCGGTCATGGTGAGGCGGTGATGCGTGTGCGGGCCACCGGCATCAACGCGCGCGATCTCTCGATTATGGAGGGGGCGCTCGGCAAGAACGTCATGCCGTATACGCGTGTGCCGTTGAGCGATAACGCTGGAGATATCATCGCCGTGGGTCCTGGCGTCGAAAACGTCAAGGTCGGCGACCGGGTGACCATGACCCACTATTGGGAATGGCTTGATGGTGACTGGCATGCCGACATGGCCAAGAAGGACTACGCCTCCACGATTGACGGTTTTTTAGCTGAGCAGGTGGTGGTGCCCGCTGCCGCGCTGATCAAGCTGCCGGACAGCATCAGTTATGAAGACGCCAGTACTATTCAGAGCCCAGGACTAACAGCTTGGAATGCCGTGGTGGAAGCCGGGGCGGCTAAGGCCAGTGATACGGTGCTGACTTTGGGCACGGGCGGTGTATCTGTGTTTGGTATGCAGTGGGCCAAGATGCTTGGCGCCAGGGTCATCATCACCTCGTCGAGTGACGAAAAACTTGCGCGTATGAGAGAACTTGGCGCTGATATGACGATTAACTACCGCACCAATCCGGACTGGCCGTCTGAAGTGCTCAACCTAACCGGTGGAGAGGGGGCGGACATCATTCTCAACAATGTTGGCCTCGGAGAGTTGGAGAACTGTTTACTCTCCGCCGCATCCAATGGCCGCATCATGCACATTGGCGCTAACCCTGTTGTCCATAACCAAGGCCCGCAGGCGCCGTTGGCCATGACGAAGATTCCCAACATCATCATCAAGAATCTGACCATCCGTGGCATCATCGTCGGCAGCCGCCGTATGTTCGTGGACTGTCTGACGGCAATGGAAGTCAACAACATCAAGCCGATTATTGATCGGGTGTTTGATTGGGACGATATTTACGAGTGTATTGAATACATGCAGAGCGGTGAGAAGCTCGGCAAAATAGTTATTCGCGTACAATAGACTCTAATCCAGAGCCTCCCGCTGCTGAGAATCCGAGATGCGCGGATGGGCAACCCAGCCGCTTACAAAGATCAATAGTGAGATACCCTCTGTGCGTAATTCGGACAGATTCTTATCCGTAATGCCGTCGACGTCCAGGCCGTAGAGCCTCAGTGCGACTATGATCGTCATAACGCCGACTAAGATCGTTAGGCACGTCATAAAAAGTTTTGGCCGAGCGAGTCCGATGGTTGAGGCTAAGAACAGGCTAGAGAACATTGCCCCTAAACCCGTGCGCAAGAATGTTATGGAATGAGCTTCCCCTGATAAACTGACGCCAAACATGTCGATCCCGGCCAATGGATTGAATGCGTACAGCCCAGCCAGAAAGCCGAATATAAGAACAGCGAAGGTCATGACCGCGCGGGCATACCAAAGGCGAACATTATCTGATTGAGAAGGCATTAGTCTCTATTCCTCAGCTTTCTCTTGAAACGGATATACATTTGATCCGGAAATTCTATGTGCTGCAACAGCGGCCATTCAGCCAATGCCAGCCTATCTTGAGAACATCAACAGACCTGTAATGTTTAGATCAACCGTTTCCACTTGCATCGGTCAATCGTATACCGCTAAACCCGTTCTATGAGTTCCAAGCCCGACCGAGTAAGGCCATGTCGAACGCGTACTTAACCTGTCCATATAATGATCTTCCGGATCGCGCCTTTTTCAAGAAATTGGGTGACCGTAATGGGGATATTGGCGTTGAACCGGACCCAAATCTTTCGATTGGGCCCGACGACAAGATCATCTCGGCTGGAAGTTGTTTTGCCGCACGGATCGCGACGTTCATTCGTTCATCTGGATTGACGTATCTCTTTTCCGACGACCGTATTAGTTCTGACGGCGACGACGTGCGCGAAGAGTCGCCCGCGATCTTCTCGCTACGATATGGCAACATTTATACGACCCGACATCTCGTTCAACTGTTGAGGCGGGTGACGGGGAAACAGATTATCAATCCGCCCGTCGCGCGGGACGAGAATGGACGATATCGCAACCTATTCCGTCCCAGCGTTCTCAGCTACAAGTCAGAGGATGTCCTGCGTGCCGATGATGACGCCCATCTCGTCAATATAAAAACGATGCTGGAGAGGGCCACGGTCTTTACGTTTACCTTAGGTCTGACAGAGCAGTGGATTGACAATGAGACGGAAATCACATTTCCCTCAGCACCAGGGTGCGGGTTTGGTGAATTCGATCCATCTCAGCATACGTTCCATAACTCAACGCAGTCAGAGGTTCGCCAGGAACTCAGAGAGAGCATTGATCTGCTTCGCGAGGTCAACCCGGACCTCTCGATTATTTTAACGCTGTCGCCAGTTCCGCTAGTCGCTACTTTTACATCGGCCTCAGCAGTTGAGGCGACTTTCTACTCAAAATCTCTATTGCGCCAAGCAATCGCGGATGTTCTTTCTGAAATGCCAGAGTCCGCCTCGCCGCTTGCGTATTTTCCATCTTACGAAATTGTTATGAACCCCCATTTCATAAGCGAGAATTTCGCACCCGATATGCGTTCAATCAGTGAAGTGGGTGTTGAGCGGGTTATGAAGCAGTTTAGAAGACGATTTGTGCGAGGTGCAGTCGAAGAGCCCGCAATTTCTATTGGCCTTGTTGCTCAGCCTTCGGTGGCCGTTGCAGACAATAAATTAAGCGCTGGCGTTGATCCTGTATGCGAAGAAGAAAATATATGGAACGCCTATCTCGCAAAGCAAGAGGTCGATTGATCCATGGACGTTAGGCCTATTCACCCAAAGACCATTCATATTATTGGTGATTCTCATGCCCTAGCCTTTAAGCGCAAGAGCGTGGAATTGTCTGATTTAGGGATGATCATCTCGACCAGCGTATCTTATATACGGGGGATACAGCCCGACACTCTTGCGCCGAATGGGCACCTTAACCCGGAAGTTGCGAAATATTTAGTTGGTGAAGGTCTAATAGCGCCCGACGGCAAACCAATCGCGTTAACAGACAATCCGGCAATCATATCCGAGCAATATGCGACGGGGTCTGGGTTCCGTAGCGAGTTGGTGATTTTCCACGTCGGTGAAATTTATGTTCGAAAGTACTTGGGTTCGCTGTTTAAGGCCGGCCAAGCTGACATGGGGGTGATCGAAACCCACCTCCAAACGCTCATTGAATCGTACGTTAAAAGTGTCGTGGGTATCTCAAAGTCATTCGGTTTAACGGCTATTTTGCATGAGCTTAGTCCACCAACTGGCGACGATGTGCAATTCGAAAAGATCAACAGTTTTAGTTGCTCACGTGAGCACAGAGGGGCGATCTATAGAGCCTTTAATACACATCTTAATCAATACGCGGCCAAGAGCGGCGCGATGGTGTGCCGTTCTACGGATTATCTTGCCGACGAGGCTGGGTGTTTAAATTCAGATTATGAGTTTGACGGTGTTCACGCTGATCCCAAGTACACGTCTATTTCACTAGGCCGAATAGCTAGGCTGTGGCTTTACAGTAGATCCGCTGATCGGACGCTAAGATATAAGACGTGGGCGGGGAACGCGTCGGTTTCTACCGACTTACCAAAAATTTCACAAATCGGGATAGCTGAGCCGATTCAGGTATTTGATGAATCGCAAGTTGCGCGACTGCAAAAATCAATTGGGAGGTTCGAGGTTCAAGTGTGTAAGAGGCCGCCGCAAGACTGGTCGCATGCTCCGCCTAATTCAGATCACCCCAAATTTAAGGATGTTATAAAGTATGGGGTGATCGATGTGGACGGCCTGCAGTTGTTGCACGACGTGCTAATTAAAGGGTCGGTTGGCGATAGCATTCGTTCAATGATCGGCTCTAGGTTCTCCATCGTGAATGTTAGGCCAGTAGAATCTGTTGCCCATGAAGGCGAGGGTATTGGCCAACAGTCTTTTCACCGTGACCATTGCCCCCCAGGTATCTATAGAGGGTTGGTGTATTTGGTTGACGTTGCCGAAGATGACGGTGCGTTTGAATACCTACCTGTCGACGGCTCTCCTGACGCGCGACAAGTTATGGGGCGCGCGGGCACTTGGGTCTTATTTGATGCGAACGCAATAAAACATCGGGCTACGCCACCCAGAAAGCGTACTCGATATGCCCTCGATTTCATTCTCTTGGCAATTCCGGATGAAGCAGATGAGATCGTGCATTGTGCTGATCTGGGTTGGATATGGCCGGTGGATCCCTACATGTTCTCGTTAACTGATTGGTGTTACCCAGAGGTAAAATCTAGGCGTTGGTTCTCCCCATCGCTCATCGCAAACCACAATAACAAAATAAAGACACTGTAGCCTGGGTCGCTCCGTTTCTTAGACGGCGCTCGCCTTTCGAGACTCTAACTTCGGTAATATGTGTTCGCCGAACGTGTCGATGTCGTGGTCAAAGTCGGGGAAGGCAAACATGCAGGCGTCAACCCCGGCCTCGTCATAAATGCGATCCAGGTAATTCGCCACCGTCGCATATGAGCCGACCAGTGTCGGCAAGCCCATAAACATGGATTTGCGTTTTAGGCTCTCTGACATGCCGTCAGATTTATCGAGTTCTGCCTGGCCGACCAAGTTGGTGATGGCAGTCTCATCTGCCCCAGCGACGATATGTTCGAACCGTTTATTCGCGTCGTCATCAGTTTCAGCGGCAAACACGTTGAACAGCGCTATTGTACCGACGTCGCGCTTTAGCTCAGTGGCATGAGCCTGGAGGCGAGTGGTTATGCTCTTGAACGCTTCAATGTCACTTTCAATGTCGTGGCTATTCCCACCCGCGATGACGAAATTTCGTTCGCCCATTTCAGCGGTGAATCGGATACCTCGGTCTGACTGGCCGGCACACACCAGCGGTATTGGTGTTGTCGGCACCGGTTTGATTTCCGCATCATTCATTTCAAAGAACTGGCCTTTGAAGTTGGATTTCCCTGTTTCCCAAAGTTCTTTCAATATGGTGACGTACTCGGTGGCGTAGTCGTAACGCGTGCCAAAGAACTCGTCGCCGGGCCACAAACCCATTTGATTAAATTCTTCTTTGTACCAGCCCGAAACAATGTTCAGACCAAAGCGGTCGGGACAGACAGCTTCGATGGTTGCGGCCATACGGGCTGCAACGGCTGGATGCAGGGAGAGATTAGTGACGGACGGGATGAGTTTAATTTTACTCGTGATGGGCGCGAGGGAGGCCGTTAACGTGAATGAGTCCAACGCATAGTCCCAGTACTCCGTCTCGCCGCCAAAGCCACGGAACTTGACCATGGAGAGTGCGAAATCGAAGCCAAGGGCCTCACATTTAAGAGTTACGTCTCTGTTGAGTTCCCATGTCGGCCACGTTGGCGGCACGTTTTTCGAGATTATGAAACCGCCTTTGGCGATGGGAAGGAAAATGCCGATATCCATCATGACTGGTTGTGCCCCTTAATTTTCAGTTGACCGATTGGACGATAAAACAACCTCTCTACGCAAGGCCCATGCCTGGGTTCGATACCGGAGTTCTAGCCATTGTCTAGGAGGGGTGGGCACGGCTAGGCTCATACTCGGACAACCGGATGGGAATCGTAATGTCGCACCTAAAACGAGGGTTTTTGACGCTGTTTGTTGGCGTTTACGTCCTCGCATCGTTCGCTAAGGCTGAGGACACCTGGCCAATTGAGAAGGATGTGGGATGGCAAGAAGCCGTGTTGAGCGTCAGCAGTGCCGCGCAATGGCAGGCGCAGCTCGAGGATATCGCTGGCTGGACCGCGATTCATTCTGGGGGAGTCGACAGCGAACAGCTAGCGGCGTGGGGGCTGGGCAAGGGTGTCACGGCGAAGGCAATTGTTCTTCAGAACCCAGGTGAGTTTCAAGGGCTGGTGCGATTAGTGGAATTCGTAGGTGCAGAACAAGTGCAGATTCGCTCGAGCGCCCAATCTTGGGATACGGGTGGTTTTTTATCGCTGCTGCTGAGGTCTCGCGGCGTCGATAAAAACTTCGCTGATGCGCGACGTTATCAGTGGACCGGCTATAACGATCCAGTGACGCTGTATCTCGGTCCTGAGAGACGGCTGCGCAATGTCGTGTTGCGTGGCCCCGATGGCATCAACTTTGGTATTTATGAGCGTGTTGTTCCAGGGCTTCCCGATTGGCCGAATATCAAGAAATTGAGCCGGCCGTTCAACTCTATGCAGATCGTCAAAGACCGTGATGTGACCTTAGCCTTTTACGAGAACGTCCTTGGGTTCGTGTCTATGTCCATCGGCAACTCCCCAGCTGCCCAGGCCGACGCCAATAATTTTGGTCTGCCGGCAAACCTTGTGACGTCGATCCCCTTGAGATCGGCAATCATGCATCCGGTAGGGGGCGAAAGCGGCCGCATAGAATTTGTTGAATGGGATGGCCTAAAAGGCCGAGACCTATCAGACCGCGCTGTTGCCCCGAACCTCGGTATTCTTACGCTGCGGTTTCCAGTTTCCGATGCCGCGGCCCGAGCGGCAGACATCGTCGACCGGGGTGGGCACCTAATGACTAAACCCACGAGAGTGGCTATGCCGCCTTATGGTGACGTGTCTCTATTCTCAGTCACCACACCGGACGGCATCTTCCTAGAATTCTTTGAACCACTGTGAGAGTTATTTCGCAATGAATGAACACGTTTTAGACCGGCGATCCGCTTTTGGCGCGATGGGCAATTTTGGCTACCCTCTTATGGGCACAGCGCATGCGGCATCTTCGTTTGACCTTGAAGACCCAGCCACGCGATTTGAATCTCGGTTAAAAACAACGGGCACGCTGGCCGAGGAAACGGTCCATCGACTTTCGACCGGTCACGTGTGGATGTATCACCCCGAGACCCATCGGTTCGACCCATTCTGCACGATGGAGAATTACAATGTCTCCGAATGGACCCTTGACGATGATGGCGTCATCCGATCTCGGATGTTTGAGGTTGCGGTCTATTTGAAATTCGGCACTGACGAAGTCATGGAAGAATGGGTTAATCCTTTTACGGATGAGAAATTGAAGGTCCATCACTATGTAATCGGCCCGATGCTGGCCACTCATGATCCACGTGCCACAGGCGCGGACGCCGGCGCTGAAAATGCTGAGCGTGTCATCGTACCCAATCACCTCGATTGGATGGTGATGGGCGATACGGTGTATATGCCCACAGACTCATCCGTGGACTACAAAAATCCCCTCCAGCCCGATGTTTGGCCTCGTGCGTCGGCCGGTGAGACCTTTGGCTGGGATTCTTTCATCATGTTTGCGGCCAAAATGAACGATCTGGCGGACCCTGACGTTAAGCAGGCAATGGCGCACAGCTGGTATCAGGAAAATACTCGTTGGCAGCCGTGGATGCTGATGGGCCAGCGTCCTGGTCGTCTCGTCGCACGGGGTTACGGTCAAAAGATGCGGTGGGAGGATATCCCCGCCGATCGTCTCAAGCGCATGGAGCAGCATGTTCCAGAAGTGCTTGATCGTGAAAACTGGGGCGACTTTCAGAACGAGTTCCTGTGGTATTTGCGAAACCAGAAGCCTAAGCCGCCGCTCGAACCGACCACGGGGGAGGGCTGAGTCATGACTTTTACTCTTGATCGTCGTTCCATGCTGGCCGGTGGCGCCGGATTAACCGCCGGGCTTGGTGCATTGCCGTCCCTGGAAATCGGGGGCACTGCCTCAGCGCGTGAACCCCTCAATCTCCACGACCCGATTGCCAAAATGCGGGCCAAAGTCAAAATGATTGGCACGTTAAAGGATAATGTGACGTCGCATCGGGTCTCTCGGGGCTGGGTGTATGGCTACAATCCCGACGACGACTCGTTTACGCCCTTCTACAGCATGATCAATTACAACGTTACGCAGTGGCGGCGTATCAGTGAGACCGAGCATACCTATAAGATGCACGAATGCGCGATCTACACGCCGTTCGATGAATTCGCTGTTCTTAAGACGTTTCGTAATCCGTTGACTGGCGAAGATGTGGAGGCGATGCCGTACGTTATCGGTCCAATCGAAGTTGTAGTAACACCAGATGGGTCGGATACCGGTCCTGAGGCGACAATCAAACCCGTCAATATGGACTGGACTGTTATGGGCGGTTCCGTGTGGATGCCAGTTCAGTCGGAGTTCTCTTTCCCGAACCCGGTATCACCGGAAAAATGGCCGAAAGAGTCCTCGGGTGAAACGACGACGTGGCAGTCGTTTATTTTGTTCATGGCTTCTCTCGCGGACCTTGAGAATGCCGACCTCGATGCGGTGCGTGCGTTGAATCACTATCAAGAGAACGTGACATGGACGCCATGGCTTGAAATGGCTGGCCGTCCTGGATTTTCTCTGTCCCGAGGATTCGGCATGAAACTTCTGTCCATGGAAGAGATTCCCACAGAACCGCTTACGCTGTTGCAAGAGACGTTGCCGGAGATGTTTGATCTCGACAGTTGGACAGGTGTGAGAAACAACTACCGCGATTTTATGAAGGCTCGTAAGCCAAAGCCTATCTAGCCCATTGCGCTTTTATACGGCTAATCCTGCTCGGTTGCCGTCGGCAGTCGCTGTTATCACTATGCGGGGCGCGAATGCATCGCCAATCATATGAAGATCAACACCGCTCTCTCGAAGGCCGGGCACGAGGTCTAGGTTTGGGGTGCGCGACGTCGCGTAGGTAAACAGACTGACATCGTCGATGACCTGTTCTTCGCCGTTGAACACATTGCGTGCTGTAATTTGACCCTCTTCGAAGACTGACTCCGGAGATGGGTCGCAACTGGTAAGCAATTGCACCTTTTTCTCGGATAGGCGCGCATAGATGCCTTGGCGGTTCACCAGTGCTTCGTCGGATGCGATGCGATCTCGCGGTGTAACAATGATGACGCGATCAAACTTGTCTGCAAGCCATTCTGCCGATGCATAGGTCATCTTAGTGTGGTCTTGGTCATAGATGACCGCGGTTCCGGGTTGGGGTGCCGGCCGCTCTAGGAGCATGGCCATGGTTTCCCTTAGATCCGGAAAGAAGCCTTCATCTTTGTACTCGTCAGGGAGAAACGATGGCCACGACATCGTCGAGCCGGTGGCAAGAATAACGGCGTCCGGGCTCAATTTCGTGATGTCGGCAAGGGACGCCGTAATACCGAACTCGAACTTAACGCCAGCCTTCTTGGCGCTGAGCCGTTGGTAATCGTAAATACTAGAAAGGTTTTCACCGCCCGGCAGTTCTGCATGGAGACGCGTTTTTCCGCCGACCTCGCCTGAAATACCAAAAACAGTGACGTCATGTCCGCGCGCGCCAGCGATCCAAGCCGCCTCCATGCCAGCGACACCAGTGCCAATCACCACAACTTTGCGTTTGGTCGTGGCTTGCTCTGGCCACCAATCCACTTCGTCGGGCTGCCCCACTCTTGGATTGTTGTCGCATTGCAGTTGCCCGCCAGCGATGATCATTTGCCAGCAGGTGTTCCCGGACACGCAATAGCGGATCTCAGCCTCACGGCCTTCCATTGCCTTCTTGCCCCATGCGGGATCGGTGACGAGAGGGCGTCCAAGCATCACAAGGTCAGCTTGACCAGCCTCAATTGCGCGATCTCCTTCGTTCGGGTCAGTGATTAGACCTAGAGCTCCGACAGGTGTGTCGCCGAAAGGCTCTGCGATCTCTTTAATCTTTTCGACGAAAGGGGAGCGGTCGCCATGTAGGTCTGGAAGATGCCAGTACAAAGTGTCGGAATGGGCACCCCAGCAATAAGTGACGTAACTTGCGTTTCCATTGGCCGCAACCTGCTCGGAAATGCGCTTCGCCTCGGCCAAGTCGATGCTGCCCGGCACGCCGTCTTCACCGGGTAATTTGACCCCAATAATGAAGTCATCGCCCGCGAGATCTCTGATCGCCGACATAAGGTCGCGCACGATGCGTGTGCGTCCTTCGATATCGCCACCAAATTTGTCTTCACGAATGTTGGAGTGCGCCGACAAAAATTGGTGGAAGATATGGCCGTGTCCGGCTGAGATTTCCACGCCACCCCAACCGCAGTGTTTGAGCCAGGCCGCTGATTCAGCGAAGTCGGCGATCATCGTTTCGACTTCTTCAGTGGTCATGGCGTGTGGCACTGTCCAGCTTAAATCGTCTGGAAGGGGCGATGGCCCGATCGAATTTGCGCGGCGCCCGCCTTCATGATTTCCGCGACCAGAGTCCTGTAGTTGCCCAATCATCAGGCAGCCTTCGTTGCCGATTTCGTCGGCAAACCTTTTCAGGCCATCTTCGTTGGCTTTGCCAAAAACCTGGATTCGTCGGGGCGCGATGTTCCAGCGAGTGGTGCCCATAGGTTCTGTGATCGCCATGGATACGCCGCCCCGTGCCCGGTTGCGGTAGTAGGTGATGGTTTCGTCATTGACCTTGGCGTCGGACACGTAGCGCAACGACATTGAGGCGTGCACCAGCCGGTTTCTGAGTGGCTTGCCAGCCAACGAAATCGGAGAGAAAAGGTGGGGGTAAACGGGATGGGGGCTATCGGTCACGCGGCGCTCAATCTGGTCAATTGGAAACAGGTATTTTCTATACTTTCATACCCTGTACGGGCTCAGGTACCAACCGATCTTGAGCGGAGGTTTATTCTCTCGGTAGTGGTGTGAACCACCCTTCTGCTTGCAGTTGCTCATAAATGGCGCCCATCACCTGTCCGCCTTCGGCGATGACTTGACTTTCGTCGTCGACGACCAGGTGACCATCAAAGACCTGAACAAGGCCATCAGTGATAACGTGCCGGACCATCATGCCGTTAGCGTAGAGCAAATTGTTTAGCGGTTCAGGGGGCAGGGCACCGCTTCCCACGAGTGGGCCGGATACATCAATCGCAACGATGTCTGCTTTAGCGCCCTCTACGATACGTCCTATGTCGGAACGTCTCAGCGCTGCCGCCGGTACTGTGGTTGCGTTGCGGATCGCTGTCCAAGCTGTCGGTCGTTTAACAGCTACGGCTCCATCTTTCATCAGGTCGTAGCGCGCCTGACCGTAAAGCACAGCGAGCTTCAGGTTTTCGAGATAATCGTTTGAATGCGTATCAATGCCGATGTTTACGTCCATACCGGCGGCAAGGGCCTCAGGGTAATTTTGACTAAACCCTCCAGCGCCTCCCGCTGACGGGCAATGGGCGAGGACTACGCCGCGTTCGATCAGAATCGCGGGGTCGATGTCCCAGTCGAGGCCACCCATATGTGCGCCAAAGACTGTTCCGTCTAGCAAGCCAAAACTGTCGAGCCATTGGGTCGGTGTCATACCCCACATGCGTTTGACACGTTCCGTTTCGACGCTCGATTGAGACAGGTGAATGTGAAGCCCGGTGCCGAGCTCCTTCGCGGCGGCAGCGACCGCAGCCATTGTCGCTGGTGTGTGAGTGTCGGTGGCATGTGGGGTTATCATTGGATTGATGCGCCCGTCGGCTGAGCCCATTTTCTCTTTGGCGAAGGCGAGATTAGCGGCTACTTCAGCCAGCGTTCCTTCCTCAGAGTCCAGGAGAACTTGATCATCAGTACGAGCCCAAATGGGCCCAAGCCGTGCTGTGCCAGGAATCATGCCGCCTGGATAACCGCGAACACCCCACGCTTCTGCGACGCGCACATAAGATTGGGCCTGACGCAGGCTCAGACTCATCTCGACATGGGTGGTGGTGCCACCGCGCAATAGTTCAGCGACGTTGTAGGCGGTCAATTTATCGAGATCGCCGTCATCAAGTTGTTCAACCAGCTCTTGCGGGCGCCTGTTGTTCGGCCGACGCCCATTCTCGATCAGTCCTCGGGTCGGTGTGGCGGTACAGGCGTGGGTGTGGCCACTGATAAAGCCCGGTGTCACCAAATGTTTATGGGCATCTATGCGTTTATAATCTCCAGCGATTCGACCCTCAGCGATCTTCGCTATTCTGTCGCCTGAGACCAAAACGGATGCATCTCGCATGAGCTCGTGAACGCCGTTTTCTTCGACCAGAAGCCAGCCTGCTTCGACGACGTACTCGTCTGTGGGAATATCTTGTATCCCATGCGAAGAGGCATGAGCTGACGACGCTGCTGCCAGCGTGCCGCCAATAAAGGCAGATGTTGCTCCGGCTGCTGACAGGGCAGCGCGCCGTGAAAGCTTTGGTGCTGCCTCGTGGTCCTGGTGAGGTGAGTCCGTGCCACAGAGTGCGCAGGGGCCATCGAAAGGGGGCGAGGGATTGGTCATAATGTCCGCCGTCTATTTTTTTGATTTCGACAATGCAAGATCCCGATCATACCCCCGAAACAGCCATAGCCCCTAGCCATGTTCTAGCTTATTCATCTTTCAATTCTCTGATGCGGTCTGGAAGGAACGGCAGAAACAGACCTGCCAGTCCGCAATAGAACGCCATCGCCATCCACATGTCGTTGAACGTGAGAACCCAAACCTCACGTTCGATGAAAGTATTCATTATCTTTAGTGCCGCAGCTTCCGGATTGGATACCGCCCCATAGGCGTCCTGAATGCGCTGCTGTAGTCCCGCCAACCATTGTTCAGCCGCGATTCCGCCTTCGCCAACGGTTGCCAATAGGCGTTCTCTATGAAAATCGAAACGCGACTCTTGGTATGTGGTGATGAGCGCTAAACCCACCGCGCCGCCAAGACTGCGGAAAAGGTTAAACAAAGAGCTAGCGGACCTGACATCCGAAAGCGGAACACTGCCGATGGCGACGATGGTGATCGGCATGAAACACATCATGATGCCAAGACCACGCAGGAACTGGGGAATGGCCAATTGTTCTAGCCCCATCTCCGACGTCATTTGACCATGCCAAAATAATGAGATGATGAGGATGGAAAGGCCTATTCCCAAAACAATACGGGCTGCGAGGCGCTGAACCATATAGCTGGCGAGCGGGGCCAAAAACACCTGTGCCGCACCAGTAAACATCATAACCGTGCCGATTTGCTGGCTATTGAAGTGCCGCACCGTTGAAAGCATTGCGGGGCTTAGATAGGCGGACCCGACGATTGCGGCGCCTAGTACGAACGAGCAAACACACCCTGCTGCGAAGGCCTTATCCGTAAAAAGGCGAAGCTCAACAACTGGATAGCGATAAGTCAGCTCGCGCCACAGGAACAGTAGCCCGCTCACGACCATCAGAATGAATAACCGTGTGATCCACGGGGTGTCGAACCAATCGTTTTCTGGACCCTTGTCGAACAAGACGACCAAGCTACCAAGGAAGAGACCGGCTAGGATAACGCCCGGAATATCGATCTGAGGAAGAATGTGAAGTTGCGGGCGGTCGACATCGATTAAAGCTAATACACCGAAGACGACGATAAATCCGGGCACCACATTCATCAAGAATATCCAATGCCAGGAGAAGGTCAGCGTGACCCAGCCTCCGACGACGGGTCCAAGGGTGATGCCCATGGTTGTGATCATTCCGGCTATTGCAACACCGATGGCATGTTTCGAACGCGGAAACATAAAGAAGATGGTCGCAAAGGACAGTGGAGTTAGTGCACCGGCGCAGAAGCCCTGCATGGCACGAAACACGAGCATCGATTCCAAGTTCCACGCAGATGCGCATAGTAAACTCGTCACAACAAAGAGGGCCGCTGACCCAGCGAACATGATTCGGATTGAAAGCAGGCGTGCGAGCCACGCCGACAGCGGAATCATGATCACTTCACCAACCAGGTAAGTTGATTGAATAAGTGCGATTTCCTCTACCGTCGCGCCTAGGCTCGCCCGCAATTCTCCCAATGAGCTGGCGACGATCTGAATATCGAGCACGGCCATAAACTGGCCGACAAGCAAGACGGAGAACCCAAGCCAATGCCTCCAACTCACGGTCTCAGCCGTTGGTGCGGGGCCAACAACCTTGCCGCTGGCGCTTATGCCATTAACAGGAGCCGCCGTGTCCGACATGCTATGGGGTGTCGGAGGCGAGGGCACCCGACCCTAGTGAGCGTTCACCCTCGCGCGTATCGACATTGACAATAACGGACATGCCTGGCCGCAACAGGCCTTTAAGGGCGTGGCCGTCGGGCAACACAATTTTAATGGGGACGCGCTGAACGATTTTTGAAAAGTTCCCAGTCGCATTCTCTGGTGGCAACAAACTGAACTCTGCGCCGCTTGCCGGTGACACACTTTCGATACGTCCGTTCAACACAACATCCGGATAAGTATCAACGGTGACTTCAACAGGCTGGCCAGGGTGCATTCGGGTAAGTTGGGTTTCTTTGAAGTTTGCGACAATCCATGGGGTGTCTGTCGGAACCAATGCCATGAGATGCATTCCCGGGCGGACAAACTGCCCGGTCCGAACCGACCGATTACCCACGATGCCATCGATCGGCGCTCTTACTTCGGTATAGGCGAGATCAATATTCAATAGGTCCAGAGCTGCTGTTTTTTCGCCGGCTTCAGCGGTCAGCGCCCACCGTTCCATATCGAGTATGTCACGCTCAGTTCTTGCGGCTGCAAGGTGTGCTCGGGCACCGGCGACTTTTGCGCGAGCTCGTAAATCTTCTGCGACAGAAATGTCATAGCGTTGTGCTGACGTTGCATTCTCGGCCATCAACCCCTTGGCGCGTTCTAGTTCTCCAATTGCCAGAGCTTGGTCGGCCATAACGGCGTCTAAATCAGCTTGTGCCTCTTCGATCAAGCTTCCCTGCAGCGTAAGTTTGCTATCAATGGCTTTGGTGGTCGCCTCAGCTTTTTCGAGATCGGCGACGCCCTGGGCGAGCCGAGCCTTGAACGCATCCTGTTGAATACGGGCGAGGAGATCACCCTTTGCGACCCGTTGATTGTCATCAACCAGGACATCTTCGATCTGACCTTCAACCCTGGCGCTGACTGTTGTGATGTCTGCACGCACGTAGGCGTTATTTGTGTTCTCTGTATGCCGACCGACAATCCACCAGGAGAGTCCCCAGTAGCCAATTAGTCCAAGCGCGACGGCCGCAAAGGCTGAGAGGGCGAGTGATCTGGGATTCTTGGTCATGGGGTGATCCTTCAGACGGCTTTAATACGAACGGTCTGAATGAGGTCTGCCTTTTCGGCTAAGCGTTTGGTGGCGAAATTTGCAGGATCTCGAAGCACTCTGGCTCTGGCATGCTGCCTAGGGAGCATGAATTCTTTTTGAGTTTGACCTCTCTCCCGATCTCCTTGCATCGCTTGTTTTGTTGCACCTCATGGGTTCGTATCGAGGCGCCTTGGGCGGGCAGCTTGGCACTAATTGAAAAGAGACGTGTGTCTTCCTCCATAATGAACGCGTCTAGTTTGGCGAGATCCATATCGGTGTTGTTGACGATCTGCACTTTGAACCGGCATCCGTACCCGTATCCGGCGGAGTAGGTGAAATCTTCACGATCAACAATCTGAACGTCGAGTGAGTTCACCTGTTCTGGTTCCCCACATGCACTTAGGGCAATGGATAACGCCGCTAATATACCCAAACGGGCTGACTGTTGAGCCATGTGCATTCCTCTCTTTCCCTCACTAAAATCTAGGCTAACGCAGGATTGGCGCTGGTACTAGAACCATGCGCACCGCGCTTGGATACCATGCCTAACGGGCATAGGGATTTAAGGCTTGAACGGGCAAAGAAGTGGTGAACTAATCACCTGGAGAACAGAACCTTTGCCGGGTTATCGTTGGGCTTGAAGGCGCTGTTGGCGTTGCCCATTATCACTGGCTGTTTCGTTGGTTGCCCACAAACTCGAGAAGGCTCAAAGCCATGCTTAATCTGTCACAGCGAGGCCGTTCTGGCCTTCAATTTCTAGGATCCTTGCAGCCGTACGCTTCGAGCCGCGTGCGCGGCATCGCCAAGGCTGAGTTTGAAGCTGATCCGGTTGGTCAGGCCATTGTCGCCGAACACGAGCGCGGTGGGTCCAATGAACCCTGGCCCGATCGCATCGCCAAGGCGAAAGCGGTGGCCGAGAAATCCGTCGCGTACAAGCATGAGCGCTTCTATCAGCGTTATGTTGCGGAAGAAAATTTTGTCCGGGCGATTCCGGCTATCGAAGAAAAGCGGGCCGAAGCAGAAAAAATAGTGAACCGCCCCGTAGAAGATTGCGGCGGATCTCTAGAATTGGACGATAGTGTTCCCATCCCGGAATATTATGAGGGCGTAGAGTGGCATCTGGAACCCGGTGGTTGGGATGGCTATGACCTCGCAGGCCCTATGTTTATGGCTGGCATCGGTCCGTACGTTTTCAGCAAAGGTGGATACGCCGCCGTTGAAGTCGGTGACGATATTCGGAACCAACGGGTTAACGTCACCAAAGAGCTGCCCAAAGATCACTATGATCGCATTTATGAGTTGGGTTGTGGCGGCGCAACGACGCTAGCGGCATGCCACAAGAACTATCCTGAAGCAGAATTGGTTGGTAGCGATCTTTCGCCGGCAATGCTGAAGGGTGGGCACAATGCGGCTCGGGCAATGGGTATACCCATCACCTTCAAGCAACGTGATTCGCGCGATACCGGGGAACCGGACGAAAGCGTTGATGCTGTTGTTTGCTACGCGCTGTTTCACGAAATGCCGGTCAGCGTTTGTGTTGAAACGATCAAAGAAGCCTTCCGTATTCTAAAGCCGGGCGGCGATATCATAATCAACGATCCCCCACCGTTTGCCGCTGTGCATCCATTCCAGGCAGTGGTTCTGGACTGGGATACGGACAATCGTGGTGAGCCGTTTTTCTCGGAAACTTGTGCAACCGAATGGGTCGACGTTCTCAAGGAAGTTGGGTTCGTAGAGACCAAGGCGTTTGGCCTTGGTTCTCAGGGGTATCCATGGATCAACTTGGGCACCAAGCCTGCCTAATCAAATTTAAGGTTCGGAGATTTTCTAATGACGAAGCCGCCCCCCAATCCCATCACCGGGTCAGATGATATGGACGCGATGATGCGGATCAACACAGAGTTAATGTCCGAGCTCTGGATTCTCCGCGATCGCGTTACCGTGCTTGAGAAGCTTCTGGATGATAAAGGTGTGGTGACCCGCAAAGCCATTGATGACTATGCCCCGGAAGGCGAGTTTGCTGCAGAATTGGATGAGGAGCGTGACCGCTTCGTTCGACGCGTCGCTGGCGCACCGTGGGAAGTAGAATTTACGGTCGAATCTTTGGTCGAACGCGGCCAACGCTAGAAAGCAAAATTCATGTCTGATCTGACGCCGGAAACGGCCGCAACCGCCGGCGTGTCCTCAGGTGATCCTGAGCGCCCATTATCGCTTAAAGTTTGTATGGGCTGGGGCGTTGGCAGCCTCGGTATGGCCGTTATGTTCGGCCTCATCAGCACATTTGCGCTTAGTTTTATGACCAATTACCTCGCTATCTCAGCTGGGGTGGCGGGCGCGTTGCTGGGATTGTCAAAGATTTACGATGCTGTGACGGACCCACTAATGGGTGTTATCTCCGATCGCACTGGCGGCAGTATTGGCCGGCGTCGTCCATACCTTTTGGCGGGTGCGTTTATGCTCGCTGCAACAATGGTGTTGATGTTTAACGTGCCGGATTTCGCGACGCCAACCGGCGCGGCCATCTATATGACGGCCATGTTGCTGCTCTATGCGACCGCTTACACAGTATTCAATGTGCCCTATTTGGCGATGCCTGCTGAAATGACAGAGGGCTATCACGAACGCGCATACTTGATGAGCTTCCGAGTCTACGGGATCGCAGGGGCCGGCTATGTGGGTTACTTCGGTGGCCCGATCATTATTGATTACTTCGGCGGCGGGCGCGCAGGTTTTGAGGGCATGGCTTGGGTGATGGGTGCGGCCGTTCTCGCGTCGTCTGTGGCTTGCTACTATTTTACCAAAGACGCCCCGTTCAAGCACAAGGTCGACTCTGCGCCCGTAGGCTTCAAAGCCCAAGTTCGTCTGATCATGCAGAATCGGCCATTTCTCTGGCTTATGTTGGCTAAAATGTTTGGCTTGCTTGGGCAGGCACTGAGTAATCCAGCGAAGGCCTTCTTCTTTCCCTTGGTGCTCGGTGCCAGCCTATCCAGCTTTGGGTGGTACTGGTTTGCATTTTATACGGCCATGACAGTTTCTCAGACTTTTTGGCTTAAGCTGGGCAAGAGTCATGGCAAACGCGATATCTTCATTGCTGCATTGCTCCTGACCGTCTGTATCAATCTAACGTGGCTTCTAGCAACACCGGCTGAAGCTTTCGGCGTTACATTGCTAAGAGGCGTGGCGCTTGGATTTCTTGGTGGAGCGACATTGCTCATGGGGCAGGCGATGTTGCCAGACACCATGGAGTACGATCTGCGGATTACCGGCTTGCGCCGTGAAGGCGTTTACGCGGGCGTTTATACGACAATCGAGAAACTCGCCTTTGCGTTCGGTCCCGCTATTACGGGTATTGTTCTTGCGGCCATGGGCTATGTCGCCTCAAGCGATGGCATCGCTGAACAGCCCGACAGCGCTATTCTCGCTGTCTACATTTGTGCGGCAGGGCTTCCTGCGATAACAGGGCTCCTCGCAGCACTCTCGTTGCTTGGGTACGATCTGACCGAAGAGAAGCTCAAGGCGACTAAGGCAGTTGACGTGGCGTCCGAGGGCGCTCAAATCACGGCCCGCTGACCTCACAAAGACTTCAAAAACGCGATAAGATCTTCTCGGGCATCACTCGGCATACGGCGGAACTGTTCTTTCGCGCCTTCAGCTTCACCGCCGTGCCAAAGGATCGCTTCCTCAAGCCCTCTTGCCCGGCCATCGTGCAAATAGCGCTCGTGGGTGGTCACTTTCTCGGTCAGTCCAATGCCCCAAAGTGGTGCGGTGCGCCATTCCGACCCAGTCGCTAGGAAATCCGGCCGTCCATCCGACAAACCTTCACCCATATCGTGGAGCAATAGGTCCGTGAAGGGGTGAATGGTTTGTTCAGCGAGGTCTTCGCTCCGAGGGTCTGCGCCGGTTTCCAAGGTGGGAATGTGACAGTTTTGGCATCCCGTCTCTAGGAATCGCGCCTGTCCACGAACGACTTCAGGCAAGGTTGCGCCGCGTTGCCTGGGGACCGCGAGGCGTCGCGTGTAAACATTCATTTGATTCAAGAACGCCTTCGACATCTCGACACCGTCGTGGGTTGCCGCTGCCGAGCACAATTCCTGTATAGCTTCACAATTGTCATTTGAGCGTGTCGGTGTCGTGATCCCCATGTCGCCCAACGCTGCGCCTGAGTTTTGATTGGTGAGGTTGGGCGCGTTCGCTTTCCAGCCAAACTTGCCGGTTGCCATCTTGTTGTCACGAGCGTCCCAAACGACGTTGATGCGGCCAGAGACGCCATCCATGTCTGTGTCGTCCGGGTCGGCAAGGGCCGCGAGCAAGTCATCGGAAACCATTTCGAGAAGGCCAAGTCCAATCATCGGGTTGGCCACCCGGGCCGACGTCATGAGATCGTCTGGCATGGGCCCGTAAGCAAGGTCTTCTAATCGCACCGTAGGCTTGCGCAATGAATAGGGGGTGCCATCGTCATAGGAGCCACTGATTTCTTCCCATTCGATGATTGCCCGGCCCTCTGCTGGAACACCATCCACGCCTCGGTCTTGAAGTTGGTCTCCATAGCCTGGCACGCCTTTTGGTCCGCCATGCTCGTCGTTCCCCGGCACACTAAGACGGACTAACATGGAATCCATTGGCGCGCCGACTTTGGGAGGCGGTTTGCCTCTGCCATTATTGATGTGGCAATCAGAGCATGCTTCCTTGTTAAACACAGGCCCTAGCCCATCTGTCGTCGGCTGTGGTCCCGGTGCCGGGCGCCAAATCGTATTGAACAGTTGATTGCCGAAAGTGAAGCCAGCTTTGACATTCGACGGCGCGTTGGCAGAGATAAAGGTAAAGGCCTCGGCGGTTGCCAGTGGGCGTGTTGTGTCGCCTCCGAGTTCTGGCGTTAACGGCATGGCAAGCAAGCGGTCACGAACTTCGGAGTCGAGAGCCTGCGCTGGACCGACAGCGAGCGTGCTTAGCATCACGATGAGACCGAATCGATTCATGGCATTGCTCCCGGGACAGCATCTGAATCAGCGCGTTCTTGGTCCCAAACTTTGGTGTCGAACGGCTGGGCCAGATCGGCAATGTGGTCGACACGAAAGGCAGTCAGTTGCAAGCGTTCGAACCGACGTTTCTCGGCTCCTGGAGACAACGTAAAGAGGCTGAATTCATCGCCCGTCGCCATTTCAACGATGACACTGGCATGACCCACGCCGCGCTCTTGTCCTGGCGCCTTTACAGCAAGAGCTGATAGTTCTCCTGGTCGACCTCGTCCGCCGCGGTGCCAGGTGTGCAGGTGGACGACGACTTCGCCATCTGTTGCACCGTCTTCGGCACTGGTCATGTAATCGACGCTAAAGCTATAGAGGCCTGGGCATAACGGCTTGTAGAGTGCGCCGGTCCATTCTCCTGGATTGGCGTTAACGTTGGTAATCTGGCGGCCAGAGAACCAAACCCGTTGATGCGGTGTCGTATGCACTAGATCACGCGTTTCGACGGATAGGGCGCGGGGAGAATTAGCGCAGTGTTCTGCAACGACATCCGCGGGCACCTGACCGTTCTCGTCGATCAAGCTGAAGAACACGAAATCGGGTTCTTCTTCCGTATCGGTTTGTGCCCACGCTGGGCTCGCAATCATTGCAGCGGCGACGAACCAGGGCAGGATCAGGGCGGTCGTTGCGTTCATTGTTGTCTCCTCAGTCTTTCCACACACCAGCGCGCTTCAGGCGACGTTCGAGGCGAGATTCGCCTGTGTCGTCAATGGGGTCGATTGCAAAGTTATCGTATTCTGCCGTCGCGCGCTCCAGGTAATCTTGGGGAAGACCATCTAAACTTGGCATTTTGTAATACTCAACGTGCCATAGCACTTGGCCCATCGCCGGGTCCGTCATGCCAACATTGGGCATTTCGGGCATGAGAATTTGACCGGCGCCATGGGACGGCACCCACGTCATATCGGGATTCATTAAATCTGCGAGTCTCACGAAATGGGTATTGTTCTGATTGTAGGGCCGTCGCACCAGCGGTTCTGGCCAGTTCACCTTTGAATGAAACGAGACTGAGTCTGCAATCACGTTGATTTCGATATCTCGGATTGAGAACTGGTCGTAGTAGTCCGGAAATATTTTCTCGATGATGTTGTGCGACCACCCCCGCTTGGACAGAACTTGTCCATCGGGCACGCGATTGAAGTTGGGCGACGGGCGAGATGTTTCTCCCGTCAGAGGGTTGGTGAATTCCTCCAACATTTCGTCGGTCTCGTAGTCAGTAAAGAACGTTAGAAAAGACTTAGTGCGTAGAAAAGAGCCGTCTGCCTGTGGCCGCCACCACTGTTGCTCACAACCTTTGAAACGGACGAGCGGAATAGGTGAGTCAGGATATTGAAAGGCGTAAAGCACGCCCCGGGTGCGCCAAATGATCTTTTGTTCGGTCACAGCCCCGGCCTGACGGGCTACAGCCCAGACCCGTTCATCGTCGGTCCACGTTGCAGGGTCGGCCGACAGGGGGGCGGTGGCAGCTCGCGCTGGAGCGGCGAGCGCTGCAGAAAGCGCTGCTGCAACTGATCCTTTTAGTGCAGCCCGCCTGTTTGTGAGTGGACCGGACGTATAGCCACGCACCATCCTCTTATGACCCAGCGCTAGCCGTCGCCCCTGAGCCCGTAGGTGGTGCAATGACGTCGTCTTTTCTTTGGTCTTTCCATTCGTAATCCGGGTTCTCTGGCGGAATGTCCTGGCGATAACATTCCCATGTGCCAACCCGATCATTACCGATCGGCCAGCCATCAGGAAGCGTTAGAAATTCAGGGGCATGCTTCTCAATATACGCTAGCACCTTAGGTCGGACAGATTGCGTTCCTGGCAAACCTTTCTGACTGAACATGCGGCCAAAGATAATGCCATCTTGATATTTGCTGCCGCCCATTTTCATCCACGGCCACCAGTTACATTGACGTGAGAACCCTGCGCGGAAACGAGCGGTAGGAATGCTGCGATCTTCCACCTCATCACGATCAACATAGAAAACGAAATGTTCCGACGGCGTAATTGTTTTACCGGTGGAGGCCTTGGGCCAACCTTCTGGCGTGACCGGGTTTGTGTAGTCGTGGGTGTAATCCCAGGAGAGCAGGAGGTCGTCGCCGAACTGTTCGAAAGGCAGGAGGAATGGATACTCGCCATCCTCGTTAGGAAACGCCGTGCCTTCATTCATGAGGGTCGGGCTATCGCCAACATCACCCATGACGAACTTGGGAATTTTTGTGCCAAGGCGACCGCCAAGCACGTTGTTATAGAAGTCATAGACCTCAACAGTCTCTTCGGTGAATGGGTTGTACCAATGCTTCAGTGGTTCACCGGTGCGGAGATCAGTGAAGTAGCCCGTCTCGCGCGATTTGATATTGAGGAAGCCGTCTGGGTCCCACTTGCACTGCATGCAGCCCGTACCTTCATAGCCGAATAAAGGGATCATGCGTTGGTTGCCGATTCGGGCATACATCAGTCCGTAAAAGCCACCGATGACCGGCTCGTCATAGCCCGACCAGATTTTACCGAAGGCCCATAGATTGTCTTTGGGGTCGCTCCAATCAAGTCCGCCCGCTTTGTTGCTGATCGCGGCGGCGGCCTGATTTGATGAGAAGGCCGCGCCTAGCCCTCCTGCAATACCGCCGAGCGTGCCTGCGCCAAGGCCTTTCAAGACGGATCGGCGGTTGGTCATCAGATCGTTGACGAAGTTCGATTGCATTGGCTCGGCCTCTCTACGTGAACTGAACTGAACCCTAGACCGGTCGGAGCGACTGCGAAAACTGCAGTCGGTGCCGGTGACCACTGGCCGGAGGGGAGAGGGCCTTAAACGTCGATTCTGGCCCTTGCCATTGGGCGTAGTTGCAGGAACCATGGTGCCTAGAAAGGCACATGGAGAACGGCACGATGGCGGTGAACTCGAATACATCCTGGGGCAGTCGAGCTAAATGGCTGCATTGGCTTATCGCGTTGATGATATTGGTCGAGGTGCCGGTCGGCTTTGTGATGTCGACGACTTACGGGGCATCGTTCAAGGACGAGACGATGCTCGGGCTGCATAACCTGATGGCGCAGATTCACATTACCAACGGCATTCTCATTCTGGCTCTGGTGAGCTACCGCTTGTCTTGGCGGTATCGGAATCCCGCACCAGATTTGCCAGCATCGTTAGAGGTATATCAAAAGGTGCTCGCGCGTCTCACTCACGGTTTTCTGTATGTCTTGTTATTCGTGATGCCGCTATCCGGGTGGGCAGCAAACTCGGTGCTTGGGGACTCTCCCCAATTCGGCGATACGGAACTGTGGTTCTTTGCGTGGGATATCATTCCACCCATTCTGCCGCAGCTGCCCCTCGACCACATGTTTGGCTACGTGTTCTTCGCTCAGATTCACCGATACGCGCTGTATACGGGCGGGGTGATTCTCGGCCTGCACCTACTCGCTGCCCTGTGGCACCACTTCGCGCGTAAGGACAACATTCTGCTGCGCATGTGGCCCGCCGGAGCGGTGGAGCAGGAGAGAGACGTTTAACTCGGTTTGCTCAGTTTTAACGCAAACGCTAGCAGCAAGAGTACGCAGCCGATGACATCGGCGATGATGATGGGTTCAAGCGCCGCGCCATACCCGCCAACGGACACGGCGAGAACAATGAAGCTGATCATGCTGACGAGACCGCCGCCTATGGCGAGTTTTTGCAATTCTGTTTTGTAGGCAGAATAGAGAATAAACGCGCCGGCCAAACCGAATAGTACGGCACGGTGGCGCAGTAGAATTTCAAGGTCAGGGCTAGAGACATCGACGCCATAGCCCTGGCTGATTCGATTGGCTGATAACACGCCGAGGACTGGCACAACGTTAATCAACCCGGCACCAATAAGCGCGGCCACTCGTATTTTCTCTCGCATTTCACCCTCCGTTGTTCTGCCTCTATGATTAGATGTTTCTATGCGTCTGTAAAATCGAGTATGGCCCGGGCAAGTTCGTCTGGCCGGTGTTCCAACGCATCACGGTCGCTGCCCTCGAAGGTGTACGTTTTGGCTCGAGGAATTAGGGCTGCAACGGCGTCAGCCTGTCGCCCCAAACGGTCTTCTTCGGGTGTTGCCAACTCCAGCACCAGCGTCGGTACGGTGAGTAACGCTAAGGTCGCGGTTAGATCAAATCCATAATTGGCGTTGTAGATGGCTTCGACGCTGTTTGCGCCTTGTTCGCGATCGCGCTTTTCGTCGTCTGATATGTCCTTTTTGGTAAATGGTGTGGCGACCAAGGTTTTAATGGCCGCTTCGCGTTCGCTGCGATCGAGGATGATCGAGTGGGTCATGCCACAAAGAATGAAATGGGATACCAACTCCGGCCAACCTGCGGCTAAGGCTGCTCCGATTTTGTTACCCGTATGCAACCCAAAAATGACGGCCGGTTTTGCACCTAAGGTTTCCATCAAGTCGGCCACTGATTCAGCCAGTGTTTCTATTGTTAGCTGTGACGGCACGGGGTCAGATTCGCCAAAGCCGAGTGTGTCGGGTGCGATAACGCCATGGTAAGCCGCGAGGTACGGCATGATCTGTGCGAAAGAGCGCGATGACTTTGGCGTCGCATGAAGCATTAACAGTGGCGGGCCGTCGCCCGCAGTCCTGTAATGCATTTGTCCATGCCGGGTATTTGCGTATCTGCTTTTGAGTTTCATTCTAACCACAACGCAGGGTGTGTAAGCTAAACGTATGGGATAAGCTTACGCGATACGGACAAGTTAAGTCTCTGGTTTAAGATAAAGTGTGTGTTTGGGCTCGATGACGACGTTTCAGACTGATCAATGTGGCGCCTTCTATTCCCACTGGAAATCATTGCGGGAGGATGGTGCTTACGTCCCGCACCAGTCTGTGTTTCTTGACAATCCCCATCCCCAGTTTGCGCCCTATTTGCATATCGCCCAGTTTCGCAACGGACGCCTTATTTTTCGTCTGATCGGTACAAAATTGGTCGAGCGATGGGGTAAGGATAAGACCGGAGAAGTCGTGGGCGAAGGGCAACCCCCCGAAATGCAGCAATCCCTGTATAAGAATTCTTGGTCGGCGATTGCGACACCGTGCGGGTTTCGTATGAACATGAAATTTGCAGCGACCACTGGCGCACAGTTTTCGATCGAAGCCGTTGTTTTGCCGTTGCAAGTCGGCGGCGGCAAACCAAATCGGCTTGTCTCCTATTCCGAGGTGGTTGAGAAGCTCAAATACGGCGATTTGTCCCAGCAATACCTAGGTATTCCTGAGGTCGAATGGGTCGACGTTGGCGCCGGTATGCCAGACCAGGTGCCAATGACGGTTGAGCCTTAAGCCTACCCCTGATCTGTCGGTGGCATGGGCGTCCGCGTATCTTTGTATACGTTGAAGCTTGAATTGTTTGGGGTGCCCCAGCTTTCGGGTTTGGGCGGCTCTAGAAAATCTGGGTATTCCCGCTCAGCCTTATCGAGAAACGCTTGTGGCAAATCTTGTACGCGGGTGAATTTATGCATCGAGCAGCGGTAGAACAGGTGTCCTTCCGTCTGCCCCATCAGCATCCATGGCAGATAGGGAGCCAGGCGCATCCATGTGCCGATATAGGGCACAGAGGTTAGGTCCTGATTGTCCAGGTCAGCCGCGCGGCAATGGCGATGGAACAGTTCTGAAATCCGCATCATTGGGCCAGAACTTTCCCGTGGCCATTCTTCAGGCTGAAGTTCCGACTTCAGTTCCTGATGCACTTCGAACAGAGCAAGTGCTGAGCCGTTGAGAATTTCCCAGGGTGGATTGAATGGCCGCCGGATGATTGTTCCTTCCATGTCGAATTCGAAGATCGGTGCGATCTCAGCATTCACGGTCATGTTCTGGATCGGCAGAACTTCCACTCTTTCGTTGTTCAAGGGGTTGTCCCAAACATCGACGAATTCACCGGTTCTAATATCTGAATAGAACGCCAGTTCGCGGTTGAAGACGCGGTATTTGTTCTCGGGCTGCGGTTCGATCCGTCGGACACCGATGCCAGACAGACCACATAAGGGTGTGACCTTTTTCCAGTCGCCGACGACGTTGTAAATTGTACCGGAGTAATAGCCCACGGAGACCTTTGACGAATCAAGGTTGCCCTGGAGCCGGATATAAGATCTCAAATTCTGCGCGGGGTCGGTGAAATCAATGCTGACTTCGTTCAGGTTCCCTCGGCTTGCTGGCGCCGGCTGTTCGTCCGAGCAACCTGACAGTGCCGCCATGGCCCCAAACCCACCAAATGCGGAGAGCGCCCCTCTGCGGTTCATGTCGCCCACCAGCGGACGTGACATTGGGTAGTGGAAATTCATGAGAAGTCCCTCTCTATGTTCAAGCAGTTTATTAGCGTGTGGGCTGAGCCATGGATGGTTCTGCAACAATACGTACACTGATCGCGATGATCATCAGGACGGCATTGGCAACGCCCATAAGCACAAACGGTCCCGCTGGCATCCATGTGTCGAACAGGTAACCGCCAATCGATGCGGCCAGGAGGATACCAATGGCGCCAAAGAAGCCAAAGACACCAACCACGGCGCCGCGCCCGTCTTTTGGAGCTTCCTGTCCAATCAACGCTTGGGCGGCAAGAACGGCATTGATTTCGCCCATGCCTAGGATAACGGCTGCGCCATACATGATGGGCTGGGTTGGGTCACCGATGAATCCCAGTGACAGGTAGCCCGTCGCCGCGATGCCCATAGCAATGCTCAACGCCGTGACGCGGTCAAAGCGGTCAATGATTAATCCGGCAAACGGGGCCCAGAGAACGGCGATCGCCTGGACGATGATGAAGAATAATCCGCCTCGGGCCAGTGCTTCTTCCGCCGTGTAGCCGTTAGCCATACCAGCCTGGACCAGCCACAAAGAAAAAAACGTGCTGACGACAGTGAGGTCCCCGCGTGAAACAAAGGCCGCGACATAGGACAGCGCGATGCGTGGGTTGCGTCCTGCTTTTACGCCACGACTGAGAAGGACCGACATCGGTTCTTTTTCGGTTCTGACAGATGGAATGCCGCCCTTAAGTCCAATGCGTACAATGACCGCGTTGATGAGGCAAATAACGGCAAAGGTCCAAAAGGCCATGCGTCCAGCGGTAATCTGATCCATGCCGCTGTCGACAAACCATCCGGGCAGAATACTCGATGTTCGAAGAACAATAACGACGCCGATCCCTTGAAGCAGACCGCACAATCCGAGCAGTTTTCCGCGCCAAGCGTTTTGTGGATAATCTGCCTGAATGGTAGCAACCATCGCCGTGTTGCAGGCGACACCGATGGCAAACACCATGCGGTACACCGTCAGTTCAGAAATACTCTCGGCAGTTGGGTAAAGCATGTAGCCGATGAACAGGAAAAAATAGCCTGCGGCATAGATGGGCCTGCGCCCAATCTTGTCTGCTAACAAACCCAGGGGGCCGATCAGGACGATCACCACTAGTTCATTGAACAGCACCAAACGGCCGGACAACATTCCCTGAGACTCGATGGGGATGTTTAAAATGGTGTTGAACAGATAGGGCTGCGTAAAGCTCAAGAAGACTGAACTGGCGATCGTGAAGAACGATGCATATAGCAGAGTGTAGACATTGAACCGTGAGATGCCGGGTTCAATCCAAACCGGACCAACCTTCAGGCCAGCGCGGTTGGGTTCTACAGGGGCGGACCCAATGGTCGATGGCTGCTTATCGATTTCCATATTTTGCTTGTACGGCAGGGGCGCAGTGCGGGGTAGCTGTATTGTGCCGGGTGAGCCGACCGGGCCGCGACTTGTGCCCCCCTATCCTCTGTGAGGACAGAATGTGGCCAAATCGAATGGCGACGAACGGATAGCCCTGACCTTTGCTCAATAGTGCGAGCATGTCATAAAGTGAAGGTTCTCAAAAACCCGACGCGGCTCTTCAGTGTGCCCCGGATCAACAGGGGCAGCGCGCTGTGACTGCGAAAAAAATTGCCGTTGTCTTATTCAATCTCGGTGGCCCGGATTCTCTCGAGTCAGTCCGGCCGTTTTTGTTCAATCTGTTTAACGATCCGGCGATTCTGCGCATGCCGAATCCAATGCGATGGATGATCGCCCAGCTTATTTCACGCAGCCGGGCTGAGAAGTCTCGTGGAATTTATGCGTTGGTCGGTGGCCGCTCCCCATTGCTGCCATCAACTCAGGCACAGGCGGACGCTCTGCAAATCAGCCTTAGCGGCTTGGCGGATACGGTCAGCGTGCATGTGTGTATGCAGTATTGGCATCCGATGGCGAAGGAAACCGTTGCGGCAATAAAACAAGAGGCGCCTGATCGGGTCGTCCTATTGCCGCTGTACCCGCAGTTCTCAACAACGACAGCAGGCACATCGCTGCGGGCGTTTCACAGGGAAGCCCAGACTCAAGGTCTCGCTGCACCCATTGACTCGCTATGTTGTTTTCCGCTGCAGGCGGGTTTTTTGGCAGAAACGATCGGAAACATTCGCCAGTCACTTTCTGTAGCGACCAAGTCCGGAAAACCGAGGCTACTTCTTTCTGCTCACGGTCTACCCGAACGGACGATTGGGGCCGGCGATCCGTATCAATGGCAGGTTGAGCGGACGGCTAACGCGATTGTTGACGCGTTTGGCGACACTGATCTTGATCACGTCATTTGTTATCAAAGCCGGGTCGGGCCAGTGAAGTGGATCGGGCCCTTTATAGAAGATGAAATCAGACGGGCTGGTCAGGACAAGGTCCCGGTCGTGATCGCGCCCATTAGCTTTGTCTCAGAACATGTTGAGACGCTGGTCGAAATCGAACAGGAAATGCGCGAACTGGCCGAAGAGGTTGGTGTCCCCGGGTTTGAACGCGTGCCCGCCGTAGCTATCGGCCCAGCGTTTATTGCCGGTTTGGCTGAGCTAGTTCACCGTGTACTTGCTCGCGGCGGCACGGCGTCAGAACAAGGCGAGCGTCTGTGCCCCAAATCGTTCAGCCAATGTCCTATGGCTGTTGCGAGTTAATTTAGGGGCTTTTGCGCCGTAAATTCCGGTTTTCAGGTGGCCGGAGGATCGCAGAAACCTTGCTCATGCTTGCCGGTCCGGTCTACAACCCAGGTCCGTTCGCATCAGGTGAATCATGACCGCGCCAGAAACTGATAACCGGCCAAAAGATTGGGACGGCGTCCCTCCTCCGCCGCTGACACATTCGAGTCTGTGTCCGGTGTTTTTGGCTTTGGGCTGGGTATGTGTCGGGCTTGGGTTTATTGGTGCGTTTTTGCCCGGGTTACCGACAACTGTATTTCTTATTATTGCCTTGTGGGCTTTTTCCAAGAGCTCCGACCGGTTGCGCTGGTGGCTTTGGACTCATCCTCGATTTGGCGCGACGCTGCGGGCCTGGCATATGCACCGCGTGATCCCGCCTCCAGCCAAAGCGGCAGCTGTCGTGATGATGATGATCAGTGTGGCAATCATTGCGGTATCGTCATCGTCCTGGCAAGTGCCGGCGATCTTAGCCGCGGTTTTGGCTCCAATAGCAGCGTGGATCGTCACCCGGCGCAGCGCGGCGCCGGTCGACAGTGCTGTCGATAGCGGTGAAGCGGTTGACGCTTAGGCTGTCACGCCCATACGCCCTCTTTTTCAAGTTTGAGTGGCTCGCTAGATCCGATCGGGTCGGCGAACTTGGGTGTGACTTGAAACGTGAGGCCACCGGTTAGTCCGACCGCTTGATTGGCGGCGATAAAGAGTCCAGTCAGATCGCGGCGAATGTCATCATCTAGTTTTTCATGACTGCGGATCATCATGTCAAAACCCTTGGTGTCTTCGTGCACCATGCCGTCCAGTTGCAAGGCACCCAATTGGGAAAGCTCTAAGTCCAAAAGAAAACGAAGGCCTGTGCCGCCTTTCTTTTCGTCTTTTTCGTCATCCTCGTCGTCTGGGTCCTCTCGACGGGTGATGAGATTGATCTTCTCGATTTGACCTTGGGCGTTCCAGGGCAGGGGTGTCGTCCGCCACTCACCAGCGGTTTCCCTAGATTGAACACTGAGTTGTGCGACTTCACCCGACAAAGTGCGGGCTAGGTTGGCGCCGCGGGGGCCGGTGCGTTCCAGCGCGCGCAAATTATTGTCGCCGGGCCACTGTCGAATATCACCGCTGCGCATGGACTGAATGAAAGACATCGCCGCCACGATAGTGCGTGGTCCGCCGTTTGGAAGTGTATTGGCCAGCATCTGTGCCGCTTGTGGATCAGACCGCTGCAAGACTTGCAGTGCTTCGGTCAGCGTGGGCCATGGTGCCGCGCCGGCGGTAAACGGTAGGGTGCTTGTTGACGGTGGTGGGGCAGCGCTAGCCGCATCGGCTCGCGGCGTGGATTGAGCGAGAACTTCAAGTGTTACGGTCGTGCCGGGTGGTAAATTGGCTGGGCTAGCGAGTTGTATCGTTCCGGCGGCGGTTTGAATGGTTGGCTGTGCCGTCGTCGAATGGTTCGTAATAGTCCCGAGCAACGCCAGTTGAACAGGTGAAGGTTGGGTTTGAACTGGTGTTGCAAATGGCGGTGCAGACCAGCCTTGCACTCCGACCAACCGAATACCCGTTTGCGCAGTACCGCCGGTTGGCAACGTACTGCCAGGTCCTTGAGGCGATGATTGAATTGTATTCTGTAGAGTCGTCTGCCCGGCCCCAAGCCCTGTTCCAGAGCCAGGTGCGGTTGGCGATGGTGTTGCCCCGGCTGTTGCGAGCGCTGGAGGCGTTGCGCCAGGCGTGATCGGCGCGCCGGGGGTTGTTGGTGTTGGGTTTGTACTTGCGGCTGGCGTCCCGCCGATGGCTGTCGCTCCAACCGGCTGAGCTTGGTTGAGGCCCGTGACACGAATAGTCAGGTCCGAGCCGGTAACGAATCCGGTCTGTAGCAACTGAGGCTGGGCCCCAGCCTGCGCCGTTGCAAGACCGGGTGTGGTTGTGCCTGTAAGAACAAAGGCGTTCAGCGGCCCGGCCTGAGTCAAGGAGACCGGCCCGCCCGGAGTCCAGGCTTGCCCAAAGGTTAGGGCACCTTGTGGCGCCAGTTGGCCTGCTCCCGGTGTTGGCGGAAGGCTAGGCTGTAGCGGTGCGGCTGCACGATCAGCGGCAAGCTGGACCAGAGCTTGTTGAATGGGCTGGCCGTTGAGCGATGCAAATCGAACGGTGACTTGGTTGTTGTTTGTGGACACGACATCAAAAGCCACACGTGCCCCTTCGGGCAAGGGCAACGGTGTGCGCAGAATGACGTCACCCACGGGTGTTCGAACATGAACGACAGGCGCTTGAGGTTGCGGTGCCGTTGGCGCTGGTTGTCCCCGGGGCGCTTGTGCTTCTGGCGGAGCTGGCGTCTGTGCCGGTGGTGGCGCAGGTGTGCTCGACGGAGGTGCAGCTCTCGCGGCGTCAACGCGCACGGTTTCTGTTCGTGCGTCTACCCGGTTGGTGTCGACTGCGTTTTGTAAGGTTTGAACGGCGGCCCGCCCAGAGTCTGGTGGTGCAGGCGGGGGCGGCTGGACCGTGCCTTCTATTCGTGTGCCCGCAGCAGCTCGAAGCAGTTCCACCGAGGGTTCCCGCACCACCGCGGTTGGCACCGCTTGAGCGGTGGCTGCAGGTTGGGGCGGTGGCGCTTGAGCGCCCGGCGGGAGGATGGTCGACATCTCAGTTTGCGATCAGTCTTTCGGCGATCGTTGCAACATCCAAAGCCGCTTCCGAATTAGGTGATCGGATTAATATGGGTGTTTGGTTGCGTATGGTCTCACGAACCCTGGCGTCACGACGGATGATACCGGCAAGTGGCGGTGAAATTTTGAGAAATCCTTGGCATGCCTTAAACAAGGTTTGGTAAGTGCGCTCGCCTTCTCGTGTAGAATTGGACGCGTTAACGACAACACGGATGTCCAAGTTAGGGCGTTCCAATGCGGTAACCTTGATGAAGGCGTAGGCATCGGTGAGCGAGGTGGGCTCGTCGCTGGTCACGACCAGGACAGTGTCCGCCGCACGGGCGAGCTGCCTAACGGATTTCTCGACGCCGGCACCAAGGTCGAGAATGACACGATCATAGCGCGCTGCGATCAAAGCCAGGTCTTCACCCAAAATCTGTAGCCGAGAAATTGGAATATTTGCCAGGCTACCTGATCCTGATCGACCGGCAATGACGTCGAAACCGCCTTGTTCGTAATGCATTGATGCTTGATTGAGTGAAAGTTTGCCCGCGATGACGCTGCCAAGATCGTAGTGCGGCATCAGGCCAAGCTGGATATCGACGTTGGCGAGGCCAAGGTCACCGTCAAAGAGGAGAACGCGATCACCGCGCATCGCTAAGGCATGACTCAAGGTGATCGAGAAAAAGGTCTTACCGACGCCGCCTTTGCCGGATGCAACGGCGATAATGCGGCCTCGCTTAGCCGAGACAGCAGGTCTTCCAGCCAGAGATGGCGTTTGTTTGCCTGAGGGCGGTTTAGAGGGCGGCGGTAAATCGGAGTTCATCAAAACACCTCAGTTCTGGGGCCTGCGGGCCGTTCTGGCGATTCTGTGTCTTCAAAGCGAGCCGGTTGTAGGTCTTCGTCCGGCGGTAGGATCATGCGGGCCATCGATACCGGATTGATGGCGCAAAGACCGGTGGCAACATGGGGGTTCAAGCTGACCTCAGAGAACATCAATTGTCCTGCGTCCGCGGCGGCCAAGACCGCGCCAAGTCTGCGAGTCATGTCGAGACGGGTCGCCAATATGCGTGTCGCACCGCATGCCGAGAAAGATTCACCAATGTCGGCAGCCTCACCCGCGTCGCCGCCTGCGGCCAGCACTAAAATAGGCTCGACATCGGCACTGTGAGTGAGTGCTTTTAGATAGTCCATATCGTGATGGCTAAACGGATTCAGTCCAGGGCTGTCGATGAACACGAGATCATACTGTTCCATCATTGTATCGACGGCCTGAGGTAATGCGTCTGGTCCGCGGACTTGAGCAATCTCAACTTCGAGAATTTTCGTGAAAGCGGTGAGTTGTTCGACCGCGCCGGCGCGAATTGTGTCTGTAGTGACGACACCGACTGGCCGGCCTGCTAGTCGGGCTCGTGCTGCCAGCTTAGCGACGGTTATGGTTTTCCCTGACCCAGGTGGTCCGACCAACATAAAGGGACGTGGTGCTTTACGTTCCGGCAAAGGTGCGAAGTCGAAGTGGTCTTCTAGTGCGGCGGCGCAGGCCATGGTCGGTGAGCCGACTTCGACCGAACGCGCGGTCATAACCAATTTCTCGATCAACCGCGCCGGTACGCCATGGTAGGTCAGTGCCTCGCGCACGCCTTCCGAGAAGGGGGTCGTGTCTTCGCCAGCCAGGGCCCGGGCAATATCCTCTTCACCGTCAGGTTCTTCCAACGCGGCCGTGATGCGCACACCTTGGCCGTCAGAAGACCGCTGGGTTGAGACGATGATTGCATCTTCTCCCAGTTCTTCGCGAACCAAGTTCATGGCTTCGGCCATGGTGGCGGCTGTGTACGACTTTAGGCGCATTGTTTAAGACCTATGGCGCTCCCCAACGCTGTTGGCGTGACTCAAAGTGCTTGGCTTAGTGTCACTATAGGTCAGATTTGGCCGACCGTTTTGATTTTTGCTTTCGGATGAATTTCATTCTGCGACATCACGACCGTCATGGGCCTGAATCGATCGATTATTGATCGAACGTAGGGCCGGACTGTCGGTGACGTAAGTAACACGGGAGTTTCCCCTTGCATGGCAAACCGCTCGAAATTCTGACGTACCGCCGTAATGAATTCCTGTAATCGGGACGGCGCCATCGAGAGTTGCCGCTCATCGCCCTGTCCAACCAAAGACTCAGTGAAGGCCTGCTCCCATTCCGGTGACAAAGTCACCAGCGGAATGATGCTTTCTTCGTCAGTGTTCGAATCGGAAAGCTGCCTGGCAAGACGGGTTCGAACGTGCTCGCTAATTTGCATGACGTTGCGTGTCGCGGCGCATGCTTCGGCGATGCCCTCAAGGATTGTCGGCAGATCGCGAATAGAAATCCGTTCGGAAAGTAGGTTCTGCAACACGCGTTGGATACCAGCGACACTGATTTGGGCAGGCACAATTTCTGCGATCAACTTTTGCTGTTCTTTATCTAGTTCGTCCATGAGCTTCTGAGACTCAGTGTAGGACAGCAGTTCTTGCATGTTGTCGCGGACGATTTCAGTGAGGTGAGTTGTGATAACCGTTGGCGGATCAACAACTGTGTAGCCGCGGAATAGGGCTTCTTCGCGAGCGGCCGGGTCGATCCATAGAGCGGGAAGACCGAACGTCGGCTCGCGTGTGCGCTCGCCAGGTAGAGAAATCTCTTCGCCGCGCGGGTCCATTACCAAAAGCATGTTGGGGCGAAGGTCACCGCGACCGGCTTCGACTTCTTTGACGTATAGTGCTTACGAGTTGGCGGGCAGTTGCATGTTGTCCTGGATGCGAACGGATGGCATCACGAATCCCATGTCGGTGGCAAGCGCACGACGCAGGCTTTTGATTTGATCCGTAAGGCGGTGATTGTCGTTGTTAATCATCGACAATAAACCGTAACCCAATTCTAGCCGGACTTGATCGATGCGCATCGCTGAGGAGATCGGTTCTTCAGGGATGGCCGATTCTTGGATTCCGAGATCCATATCGAGTTCGGCGGCTGCGGCCAATGTTTGGTTTTGTTTAAATGTCTTCCACCCCGCTGCTGAGCCGGTAATGATGGCTAGGAAGAGGAAGGGGCCAAGGTTTTTGAGCTGTTGCACAAACGGATTCACTGTCGATCCCTTTCCCGAATGACCCATTGTCCTCATCCGTCCCGGGATTTATTGAGGGTTTGGGTCAAAAAGCTTTGTTGCCTCTAGGTTTAGAAGTTAAGAGGGCTGGGTGAAGAAGACGTTAACACCCGGCAAGATTTGCCGGGTTGACCTGAACCGAGAAGCGCAGCCCACTGCACTGCCATGAGCAAAAAAACACCGTCAGGCTCTACTCAGGCCGTTGTCCTTGATCTTGGGGCCGTAATCGCAACGGTCGCAGACGATGATCCGCGTGTTTTACTGGTCAATGCCGAGGACACAGACTCTAGGCCACGCCTACCCTCCGGCCCGTTCGATCCAGATAGTGATCGGACGATGGAGGAGGGGCTTCGCCGCTGGATTGCAGAACAAACAGGACTCACCGTTGGATTTGTAGAGCAGCTGTATACCTTTGGTGACCGGTTTCGCGATCCGGACAACCGGGCGGGCGGGCCACGGTCTATTTCGGTCGGATATGTTGCCCTCATTCGACAATCTGCCGCGAAACGACCGGCTGGATCAGACTGGTTTGATTGGTATCGGCTCTTTCCCTGGGAAGATTGGCGCCATGGCCGTCCGGCGCTATTGGATGAGATCCTTAAGCCAAAAATCGGCTCGTGGATTGACGGCGCTGAAGATGCCAAAGCCAAAAGAGCACGTCGCGGGCGCTCAGACATCGCGTTCGGGTTTAGCGATGTGGGTTGGGATGCAGATCGCGTTTTGGAGCGCTATGAACTGCTTTACGAGGCTGGCTTAGTCGCGGAAACCGTAACGGATGGGCGGATTAAGACCGGACAGGGCCAATCTGATGCCCATGCGTGGACAGGGCTGCCACTTCACCAGGATCACCGGCGGATCCTCGCCACAGCTTTAGGCCGATTGCGGGGCAAAATCCGCTATAGACCCGTCATTTTTGAAGTTATGCCGATAGCATTCACATTATTGCAACTACAGAGGGCTGTCGAAGCACTCGCCGGTGCTCCATTGCATAAACAGAACTTCCGCCGCCTCGTCGCCGCTGAGGGGCTAGTCGAGCCCACGGGGCGAGTCTCTTCAGAGACGGGGGGGCGACCCGCAGAACTCTTTCGCTTCCGCCCCGACGTCGTGCGTGAGCGGCCGGCGCCCGGTGTTCGCATGCCGCGCGGAAGGCGCGCAAAATAAGGGTTTCTAGCGATAATTCCCGGCGTGAACCGATAGTCTGAGCTCGGTTTTGACTCGCGATTTCTTGACTTGTGTCAGTCCGGTGACTAGCTTTCGCTCAGCGCGAGCATAAGGGCGGGCTTTTTTATGCGCTCCCCATATGCTCAAATTAAGTATAAGTATCACGTAACCGTATTGAGAGAGTGGCGGAATGAACGCTTCAAACCTTGCCCCTGCTGACCTGACCTTTAGCGAGGAAATACAGAGCCGCACTGCTCCGCTGTATGAGCGAGTGAAGAAGGTTATTCCTGAAATCGAATGGGCCGTCCACGCGCCCAAAATCGATGCCATTAACAGGCTTAAGGCAGAGCGGAACGCTGTCATTCTCGGCCACAATTATATGACGCCCGAAATTTACCACTGCGTCGCCGACATCGTCGGTGATTCATTGGCCCTTGCCCGCCACGCTGTTGATACTGATGCCGATGTCATCGTCATGGCCGGTGTTCATTTCATGGCTGAGACGGCCAAGCTGATCAATCCGAATAAGACTGTGTTGATTCCGGATCTTCGCGCCGGTTGCTCACTCGCGGCGTCGATCACTGGCGCCGACGTGCGTTTGATGAAGGAAAAATACCCGGGCGCACCCGTTGTGACCTACGTCAACACGTCGGCGGAAGTGAAGGCGGAATCTGATATTTGCTGCACGTCCGGTAATGCTAAACAGATTATTGAATCCCTCGGGGTTGAACAGGTCATCATGCTGCCCGATGAGTATCTGGCACAGAACGTCGCGCGCGAAACCAACGTGAATATCATCACGTGGAAAGGGCGATGCGAAGTTCATGAACAGTTCACCCCACAAGACATTCGTGACTTCCGCGAAAGTTACCCAGGTGTGGTGGTGTTAGCCCATCCAGAATGTCCGCCAAGCGTTGTCGACGAAGCGGACTATTCAGGGTCGACCGCCGGCATGGCTGACTATGTTGGGGAACACAATCCAGGTCGGGTTGTTTTGGTGACTGAATGTTCCATGAGCGACAACGTGTCAGCCCAGTATCCGGATATTGAATTTGTGAAGCCGTGCAATCTTTGCCCGCACATGAAGCGCATTGAACTCGATAACATTTTGACCGCACTCCAGAATATGGAGCACGAAGTCACGATTGACCCGGCGATTGCTGACAACGCAAGACGGTCCGTTGACCGTATGCTTAACGGATGGAAGCCTGGTCAATAAAACTCCAAGGCTTCTGCCTCTGTAACTGGTTGTTCCTATGACCACGCCTGCTTTTCCTTTGGTGCTCGCGACGTTAGACCGTGTCGTCCTCACTGCGTTTGAAGAAGACCTGGGCACCGCCGGGGATATCACGTCAAGCACCACCGTCTCTGCCAACGCGATGGCAACGGCTGCCGTTGTCGCACGCCGTCGCGGTGCGATTGCCGGACTTAACGTGGCGGCTCGCGCGTTCACGCTTATAGACTCATCGCTTGAGGTTGATGTCTTAGCGGCGGACGGAGACCAGGTGGAGCAGGGGAGCGCGCTTCTGCAGGTGTCGGGAAATGCTCGTTCGATTCTGACCGGCGAACGCACGGCTCTTAATTTTCTGGGCCATCTTTCGGGAGTCGCGACTGAAACGCGCAAACTGGTCGACGCCATTTCTCATACTAAAGCGCGTATTTGTTGCACCAGAAAAACGACACCAGGTCTGCGGGCTCTCGAAAAGTACGCGGTGCGGTGCGGCGGTGGGTTCAATCACCGCTTCGGTCTTGGCGATGGGCTACTCATAAAAGACAATCACATCGTTGCGGCGGATGGCATTGCCGCTGCCGTACGCAATGCCAAATCGAAAATCGGCCATATGGTCAAGATAGAGGTCGAGGTCGACCGTTTGAATCAAATTGAAGCGGCGCTGGAGAGCGGCGCTGATGTCATCATGCTCGACAACATGGACCTGAAGACGATGGTTGAGGCCGTTGCACTGATCAATGATCGAGCGGTTGTTGAAGCCTCAGGGTCTATAACCATCGACACGGCAGCGGCGGTTGCGGAGACCGGCGTGGATGTGATTTCCGTGGGGTGGATCACCCATTCCGCGCCCTGCCTTGACGTTGGTCTGGATTTTAAAGAGTAGCAGCCCATAGAAAAAGCCCCGGAGACTGGGTCCCCGGGGCTTCGTCGTGATTTATGCGTTAAGACTTAACGCTTAATTCTAAGCAGTTCTTCGAGCATGTCGTCCGACGTGGTGATCACTTTGGCGGCGGAGGAATAAGCCCGCTGCGTTGTAATCATCCGCGTAAATTCTTGTCCTAGGTCGACGGTGGAAGACTCCAGCGCGGCAGCGTTGATCTGCCCCGCTCCGGCGTCACCTGCTTCACGCATCACGGGGTTGCCCGAGTTGTCGGTTGAGAGCCAGACGTTACCGCTCAAGTTGTTCAAGCCGTTCGGGTTAGTGAACGTTGCGACCGGGATCATAAACACTGGTCGCGTCACACCATTATCGAATAGGGCCGTCACGATGCCGTCTTGTCCAACGGACACGCCAGCAAAGTTACCGAATTTGGCACCGTTCTGTTGCAGGAAGTTCAGTTGGAAGTTGCCGGACAGCTGCGTTAATCCATCAGGTGTACCGAAGTTACCAGTAAACACTTCAATGGCCGGGCTATTTTGGTTACCGGCTGCCATGTTTTCGGCGCCGTTGGCCCAAACAATTTCAAGAGTGTGGTCCGGCATGTTGGCGGTCGCTGCATCGAGTCCAAACAACAGGTTTGGTGTACCGCTCCCGCTGAACTCTATGGCGTTGATGCCCAATGTGCCGGCAGATAGATCGTACCACCCGGCGGTGGGGCTTAGCATAGGCACGGCGTAGCCGGCCGGATCGTTCTGGAAGATTACTGAATTACCACCGCCATCGTTGATGTTCGCTGTAAAACTCATGTCGACGTTACCACCGCCGGTTTCTGCGGCTTGATCAAAAGTGATGCCGTTTTCGCCGGCGATGCGTCGCGCCCAATCACCAGGTGGGGTGGGGGCAGCCCCGAATACGGTTGCGTCGGTCAGGAAGGTGTTCATCCGGGTCGCCACCTGATCAAGAATTTGGCTTAATGTCCGGCCAGTCGTGTTAACGACCTGTGCAGGGACGCCAGTGGGGGTATAGGCGGTGACATCAGCTAAAGCCGAATCAAGAATGATCGTTGCGATATCACCATTGCCGGCAACCATGTCGAGGGTGCCGGAAAGCGGCGCTGTGAATGAATCGAGGAAATCAAGACGCCCAGCGGAGAAGTAGGTGTCACCGTTCGGGCCGGAGAGTTCAACAACAGCAGACTGCGCTGGCTGCTCAATCGCAAAGTCCCAGTTGTTGGCCGCTGTCTTACGGAATTCGTATGTCAGGTTGTGCGGATTGCCGAGTGAATCAAAAATCAGGTTGTTGACCCGCTCCGAGCCGCCGACCAACGCTTCAGCCGGCAGGTTGGCACCAATCGCAACCGTCGTTGTTGGAGAGGCTGTGCCGCCGATGGTTTGCAGGTTGATCGGGCGCAGGTTGCGGTTGTCGATCACGTTGTCATTGATCAGGACACGGTCCCCAGATCCGTCGATATAGGATTTCATGAAGGTGTTGTTGCCCACCTGCACCTGGGCGGCGCCGTTGCTGCCGTCAAAGAAGCTAAGAGGCCACCCCTGCATGTAGTAACCACCGACATTCTGCAGGAAGCCTTCTTTATCAACCCGGAAAGAGCCGGCGCGGGTGAATGCGAACTGGTCGCCCGATTGCGGTTGGGCTGCTTCGTTCGCGACAAAGAAGCCCTGGCCCGAGAGGGCGAGATCGGTAGACGCCGTCGTCGCCTGGAGCAGACCTTGTAGGTCAACGCTCTGGCGCGGTGCAGCTTGCACACCGCCCGGCGAGTACTGGGTCAATGACACCTGAGAGGTGACCAGGGTTTTGAAGTTCACCTGAGTCGCCTTGTAACCAATCGTATTGATGTTGGTTACGTTGTCAGCGATGGCACCCATAGCGCTCGACTGGGCCTGTAGCCCTGAAACCCCAAGCATGAGACCGACCATTTGCGCTCCATTGCACTGACCAATTGGTCGCCGGTCTTGGATGTGCCTGATGTGGAGTTTGTCAGCCTTCAGGTCGGAAGCGACGGAACAGAGTTGGCAAACATCTCGTCTGACTACACCATCACCGATGCATCGGCTGCGTTGACAGACTTCTCACACACGGCGGCGTGGATTGCCCATCTTGATCTGGTGATCTCAGTCGATACGGCTACAGCTCACCTGGCAGCGGCCATGGGCCGTCCCACCTGGCTTCTTATTTCGCCGGCGAACGACTGGCGCTGGATGACAAATCGCAGCGACTCACCATGGTACCCGACCGTGCAGATCTTTCGCGCATCGAAAGTGCGAATCTGGACTGATGTTATGCACAAGGTTGCTCAGGCCTTAGCTGAGCGCGTATCAAAGGGCGACCTACTCGATCAATCAGGTGCTTCAGATGAGTGATGATATCCCGGTAATATTTGCGCAGACTCAGCTGAAGCCGCGCCCAGTCGTGATTTTCCTGTCGGCATCTCACGCGACCCAAATGGAACAATACGTGGTTGCAGGCTGGCAAGTGCTGTTGTCCCCGTCTTTTACCGGTTGCGACGTACCTGCAGATTTGAACGTAGATGTTTTTGACCCGTCTGCCCTGGAGGTTTCACCCAATCTAGTCATAGGAGATGTCGTTCATCTCACTGACGAGTGGCGGCATACGGTCACATTATTTACGCCAGACACAGTTAAGATCAACGCGGCATTCACGGAAGACCCAGAAGTAGTGACGGCAGCTGCCGCCTTTCTCGGTCAGCAGGGCTATACTTTGAGCGCATCTCACTGGAGCGGTGAGAACGTGTTTGGGTACAGATGTCTTGATCGGATCGACGCCCTTTCTGTTTTCCAGCCGACGCCATGGACGAAGCTGAACCTCATTGCATACAAGGATGCGGACAAGGCGGCCGATATGGTTCGCTTTGGCCGGTTCTATGCTGGGCAGGAAAAACGAATTGGTGAACTCGAGGTTAGTCGAGCGGTTCGGAGCGACTACATCACGCAATTAGAAGACGCGCTTATGGCGTATCAAAAAGACGGAGCGCCGCTAAAGGGGTGACGGCAAGCGACTTTCAAAAGCCTGCCATAACAACTCACCGACTTCTCTTCCCATGAAATCGGACTGCCCCAAGCCCGCTCGGTCGGCCATTTCTTCGACGGCCTGAGCAATTTCGTCGCGTAAAGAGTCATCGCCACTCAAGCGCACTGCGACCGCAACATAGTCATCCCTTGATTCTGTAACCATAACATCAAGTTCGATTTCACGAAGAAGCGCAGCGCTTTGGCGACAGCGCGCTGTCTCGCCCGCCAGAACGACCGGTGGGCATCCGCATTTAAGAGGGTCGATGATTGAGACCGCTCCCGAATAAGGGAAGCTGTCGAGATAAATATCGGCCAATTTTAAGAGACCATAGATAGGTGCGCGTGACGGCTGTGCATCAAGAAGGTGTAGCCGAGCGACATCGATACCCGCAGCCTTGAAGCGCTCTTGAATAAAACGAATGAAACTTTTGCGCTGTGGATAGTGCGCAGACCAATTTGGGTTGAAAGGATACAAGACCAAATGGGAGTCTGGCACGGCACCGAGAATATCTGTCCAGGCGTTTATCAGATCCGGTCCAATCTTGAACGCGTTCGTCCCTGATACAAACAGCTTGCCGCTTTCTGGTATGCCGAGATCGCTGCGGGTCAACGCCTGCGGTTCAATCTGGCCATCAATAAAATGATAATGATTGGACGAGCCCTCGACCAAAATGAGCTCTTCGGTGTAATCGTTTTCTGCTCCTTCAGGTTCGTTGAGAGCCCCATTGATAAATAGATCGACGGTGTCAAAGCCGGTGGTCATCGGAGAGGCGTGCATCGTGACTTGTAGGCGGGCAAGTCTTTGCGCCATCAACAAGGTCCATGGGAATGTACATACGTTGGTTAGGTTGGCTGCTCCGATTAGAACATCGAGATCCTCCTGAACGATCATGTCAGCCGATTGGGCGATGTCATCAACGGGCAGCGCAATTAGAGCATCCGCTAAGTCATCAACGCCTCGGCTGACACTATCGGCAGCGGCATCGGGCACAAAGGCTGTGATGTTAAACCGTTCTTTTGACAGTCCGAAGAGGTGTCCCCTAATAGCCGCCATTTCCGAGTGCGACCCCGGACTCAATATCCCGATCCGAAGTTGTTCGGGCATACGATCAGGCCAATTGGGCATTTTGGTGCGGGCGAGTCCTGACGTCTCCAGGTATCGCTGAATCAGATCTGCGCGCATGACGCTAATCTCTTTCAGGGAGACATCTTCCCCATAAACTGGGGTAAGGATAAACCCGTCGAGAAACCCGTTAAGCACTGCGCTACGGAAATCGGGTTCATCAATAACGCGCGCCGCCTTGTGAATCTCTTCCATCGACTTTGTGAGATGAACCAGAGCTTGTCGCCGAGCGCCATCTCGGTCGAAGAATTGAGGTAAGCCAAGAAGCGCTCGAACCATCGTGGCAGCGATCTCGGTCGGCACATCGATCAATTCGAACGACCGTTCAATCCGGTAGGAATACATAAATAATGATAAAGCGAGATATGCGCAGGCCTTGCGCACCGGATCATATTCGACCGTCAACATGCGATGGCATCGCTCGGCGACCGCTTGATCCGACTTCGACATCGGGAGGTGGCGTAGGCCCGAATTGTACATGGCCGCCAATGCGTCGCCCGATGCAGCATTGCTCAATGCCGAAATTTTATCGATCCGGGCATCAAGGCAAATCTCCGCCAATTCGAGGCGAAGATCGCGCAGTTTATGTTCTGTTTCGGAATCCATTTTAGGCCTGTCCCGACCTTTGCGTCGGCCTAGATAATAGGTCTGATATGGCGCTATTGGTCTTAGTAACGCTTGCCTGCGCTGACACCGTCATATTTTTGGCGGCGTCAGACAATGTCTTTCGCTCGTCCGCGTTAGAAACAAGACGCACAACTGTCTCCGCCAAGGCCTCATCGGTATTGATTTGAAGTGCCATTCCGTCCTTGATCATTCTCTCGGCGATGTCCTGAAAGTTCTCCATATTCGGCCCAAACAGTATGGCACAGTCAAAGTGACAGGGCTCAATCGGGTTTTGTCCCCCGTGCGCTGCCAGACTCTTTCCCATGAAGACAATGGGGGCAATCGAGAACAGGGTGCCGAGTTCCCCAAGAGTGTCGGCCACATATATAGATGTTGAACGATCAATCGGCTCGTCGTTACTTCTGCATGCGGCGCGTAAGCCGTGCCTCGTTGCGCTCTGTGCTATTGCCTTGCCACGGTCTGGGTGGCGTGGGGCAATGATGGTTAAAATATCTGGCACCGTTTTGCTCAGGCGGGAATGGGCTGCGAATGCGATTTCTTCCTCACCTGGATGCGTGCTGGCCGCTAGCCACACCGGTCGGGCGTTCATCATCTGGAGAAGGGCTCGTTGTGCTTCAATGTCCACCGGCAGAGGTGCGGCTGCGAGTTTAACATTGCCGGTCACCTCAACGCGTCGAGCGCCAATCGCACGGAACCGGTCTGCAAATTCTTCGGATTGAGCGAGAACGAGATCAAGGCTGGCCATGACTTGGCGCGCTGTCGTTGAAAAGCGCTGCCAGCCCCGCGCGGTTTTTTCTGATAGTCGTCCATTTACAACAATCGAGGAGATATTCCGGTCACGTAGCGCGAAAAGCGTGTTTGGCCAGAGCTCAGATTCCATCCGCAAAGCGAGATCAGGTCGCCACAGATCCAGGAACCGGTTGACCCAAGCGCGGCGATCCCAGGGAGCGAATTGATGAATGGCCCGGTCAGGCAGGCGCTCGGCGAGAATCCGGGCGCTGGTGACCGTTCCCGTGGTGACAAGAACATTCATTGCCGGGTCTTTGAGGAGGTGGTTGACGATGGGCAGAAGGGCGATGGCTTCACCGACGCTAGCCGCATGGCACCACGCGAGCTTTCCTTCGGGACGAGAGGCGGCCGTAATGCCACGCCGCTCCGAGAGCCGCAGAGGTTCTTCTTTTCCGCGCCATGCCCGCAGACGCAAAATTATGCGCAGCGGCCAGGCAGCCAAGTCAGTGAAAATTCGATAGAGAGGCAGCATTCTCTGTCACACAGCCATAAATACGGGTTCCGGCGCTGCTTTGTGCACCGGCGTGGCGAATAGTATGACGTGAAAGAACCGCGTTGGTTAGGTTTAGTCGGTGATTAGGTAGTCGACCATCGCTTCGGCTTTTGGCGCTTCTTGACCAGCGGATTCAGCTTGCTCGCGAATCCAGGCTTTGGCTTCTTCGGCATCGACCGGGTTTTTCTTGAGCATCAGAGACATGATCGCCTGGGTGGCAAACATATTGGCGGCAAGATCGTCGATCGCGCCCAGCAGCATTTCAAACTGACCGCTATTGGATTCGGCCAGATTTTCCATGTCGTCAGAAACCTTCGACAGGAGGCCTTTGACTTGGCTCATCATGAAATCGGACATGGAAACTCCCTTCCTTGCCTCATCTCGGACTTGCTCTCGTCCGTGTGTTGTCGTTTGTTGAGTGGGAACACCCTAAGATTGACGGGCCCCACTATCATTTTATACCCCGCAATCTCGTCCTACGCCACTTTGGTAAACAAGCTCTTAAGGATCATGCGATGAGCGAGACAGTTTCGGCCCCTATCGTTATTGGGTGGCAAGTTGGGGTGCCGAGCGGCTGGGGTACATACGGACTCAATCTGGCGGTGCAACTGTGTACGAAAGGCATTGATGTGGGGCTGCCCTTTCTCGCTCAGACTCTAAACGTCACGTCAGAACAGAATGCTCTGCTCAAGCCGGCACTTGGTGCTCATAGGGACTATCAAGCGTTGTCCAACGAAGAAACGGGCCGCCAGTTATCATCGACGTTTCTTAGGGCTCTGGGCGACGGCCTCGACTTTCCACCATTTCTTGATCCTTGGTCCGGGCAGCCTGACGTTGGCGTGGTCTTTTTTGAATCCGCGGCTATCCCACCGGAAAACGTGACGCGGGCTGCGGGCCTGGATGCGATCATCGCGGGATCTAGCTGGAATGCCGAGGTCTTAGAGTCCGCTGGCTTAACGAACGTTTTTAATTGTCCCCAAGGGATCGATCCGACCCTCTTTTATCCCGGCCAGAAAACCAACCGGTTTGGTGACCGATTCACGGTGTTTTCCGGCGGTAAGCTGGAGTACCGCAAGGGGCAGGATCTCGTGGTTGCCGCCTTTAAACGTTTTCATGAGCGGCATCCCGAGGCGCTCTTGGTTACGGCTTGGCATAATCCGTGGCCGGAGGCGGCGCAGTCTCTTTCGGTCTCTCCCCATGTCGAAACTGTTCCTGGAACCGATGCGGCGGGGAACCTTGACGTTGCAGCTTGGCTACAAGCGGAAGGTCTGACGGCAGACTCTTTTGTTGATCTTGGTAGGCTGGCCAATGGGGAAACACCGTCGGTCTTGTGGGAAATGGATGTCGCCCTATTCCCTAACCGATGTGAAGGGGGCACGAATCTCGTCGCCATGGAAGCGATGGCATGCGGGGTGCCGTGCATTGTATCGCGCAATACCGGCCATCTTGATCTCTTCGGCGACAACACATGTTTCGGGATTGATCTTCAGATTCCATTGGGTGAGGTGACCGGGCGCAAAGATCTTGAGGGGTGGGGTGAGTCTTCTATCGAGGAATTGGTCCAGAAGATGGAAATTGCATTCACTGATAGTGAACAAAGCCGAACCGTTGCAGCAAACGGCTCGCGCTTTATGGCCGAGTGGTCGTGGTCGGCGCAGGTTGATCGCCTGATAGAGGTAATCGGTAAAGTGTCTTAAGAGGAGTGTTAGGCGGTCTTGCACCAGTCTTGCCACGCCGAACGCATGGCCTGCGCGAAGTTGCCGGCAAACTTTTCGCCATCGCAAAGGGCTGACGTGCTGACCTGATCACGCATAGCGCTACGTAAAGCCGCGAGTGTCTCTATGTCTGTGGCGATGAAGGTCGGCGGGCCAAGCGGCCCCTCGCGCATTCAGACCAGCAAGACGGAAAAGGCGAAAAAGTCCGGAAAACCGGGCGAATTCGCCACCCACTTGCGCCATGTCGACGCCCAAACCGGGGACGAGGTCGCACCGGCGGACCAAGTATCCACGGTTGCTGGTTTAGGCGGTATTCTGGCTGCCCAGGCGGTCGAGCCGGAAACCGGCCAAGCTCCCGATTATCAAGAGCGTAAGCGGCGGGCACGGCGTGGAGAGGACGTTCTAGAGCGTTTAGATGAAATTCGAAAAGGGCTGCTGCTCGGTACTGTCCCGAAAGATCGGCTCGGCGCTTTGGCTCGGTTAGTCCGGGAAAAGCGTGAAAAAGGGGCGGATCCACTGATTTCTCAGCTTTTAGATGAGATTGAATTGCGGGCAGAGGTTGAATTGGCCAAGTTGTCCAGACGTTAGGCGAAAAATTCTCCAATAGTTCCAATACTTTACTATCGTGCCGCCGATATCGCCGGTTACTGATGATAAGGTTGTGAAATCGGGCCTTTCTCTATTGCCGCGGAAAATCCGTGTCCCTATAGTCCCGCGCCATTGATACAGATTCCCATGGTTAGGGGCCTATGACTGCTAATCTTCCTCCAGATTACAAGCCGACCAAAAAAGAAGAGTTCATGAATCCGAAGCAGGAGGAGTACTTCCGCCAGAAGTTGCTCGGGTGGCGCACGGAACTCATGAAGGAAACCGAGGAAACCCTCGAGAGTCTTCAGGATGGCGGTGGCTTGCAAGAACCCGACCTGGCCGACCGTGCGACAGCCGAGATGGAACGGTCCTTGGAACTCCGGACTCGCGATCGAGCCCGCAAGCTGATCTCCAAAATCGATGCGGCTCTCAAACGCATCGATGACGGGACTTACGGTTACTGCGAAGAAACCGACGAGCCGATCAGCCTCAAACGCTTAGAAGCACGGCCGATCGCTACGCTCAGCCTTGAGGCGCAAGAAGCTCACGAGCGCATGGAGCGGACTCACCGCTCCGACTAATCGTTTAGCGTTAGGGTGTGATAGCGAATGAACCCATAGGGGGCTTCGTAGGTCTTCACACTATTCGCAATGCCGTCGACATGGATATTCTCATAGAGATAGATGCCCGGCGGGTCGTCGTGTAAATCGCGTAAAATTCCGCGAACGATCACACGGCGTTTATCCAGATCGAATTCACGGTCCGCGGCAAGAGTGCGTTCAGCGATGTCTTCTCGGCAAATCCAGGGCCACGGCCACAGACACGAGTGAAATCCCATTGAGGCGAGGGGGTCGAGCGACGGCACCGATCCATAATTCATATTGAAAGCCATGGCGTCCCAGGGCGCACCGTAAACACTTTGCACCTGTTTGCTGAACGGCACTTGGATGAGATCGACCAGAACGCCGACCTGTCTTAAGTCCTGGGCCACTTGAATATAGACTGATTCTTCCTCGGCGCTCGACGAGACAACCTGGAACGGAATCGTAAAGCCGTCCGGGTAACCGGCTTCTGCCAGCAAGGCACGCGCTTTGGCCGGATCGTAAGGATAGGGTTTGATCTCCGGGTCGTAACCGAAGGTGCCCCGTGCGGCCACCTGACCCGTCGCGACTGTGACCCCTTGAAGCAATGCCGCAACAATGACTTCAATGTTGGTGGCGTAGTTCAGCGCCTGCCGCACCCGTTTATCCTGCAATGGGCTTTCAACTTCAGTGACAAATTGCCACATCTGCACAGCAGCGCGAGTGCGGTAGTCGATACGTGCCCCGGCTTGCTCGATCCGCGATACGTCGGTAGCCCCAAGATCATAGGCGATATCAACGGCCCCGGAGAGGAGGGCCTGTGTCCGCGCGGTTGAATCTGGTGCCGCCGTATAGGTGATCGCGTCAATCTGAGCGGGTCGCCAGGCGTAGGGATTTTTAACTAAGCTGGCTCGTCCAGTTCCCCAACGGTCCACCATGAACGAACCGGTGCCGTGCGGTTTCAACGCAAAGGCGCTTGCACCGACCTCGGCGAAATATTTGGGGGGCAAAATTCGAATACCGCCGAGCCGCCCGGGGATCATGCTATCGGGTTGCGTGGTTTTGACTTCGAGCGTCAGCCGATCGCGTGCCGTGGCCTGCGCGACATTGCGCACTTCTCGATTGACCGAGAACACGCGTCCTTCGTCGGTCAGGAGGTAATTAATAGTCGCCGCGGCGGCGTGGGCGTCAAGGGGCTCGCCGTTGGAGAATCGAATCCCGTCCTTAACGGTAAACACCCAGGTTGTATCGTCTTCGAAGTGCCAGCTTTCGGCTAGAACCGGTTTGAGGGTCCCGTCCTCACCTATCCCGGTGAGCGCTTCAAACAAGGCGGGCCATATCAACAGCGGTGGAAATCCACCCGACGTATGTGGGTTGGCGTTGCCCGGTGGCATTGACCGCAGGGTGATTCGCAGGGTGTCAGCCCCGGTCGCGCCAGACCCGACAGCGACCAAAAGCATCACCCAACCGGCGAGCAATTTTTTACAGAACATCGTCATGGTCCGAACAGTGCCATATCTGACAGCGATTTTCAGGGCTTATAAGCCGTGTAAGGCTCAAGCAAGGGAGGGGCGATAAACTCTCATAATGTTTGTCGCTCGTTCCTCAATGTTCGCCGAATATACCATCCTGGATTCATATGAGAGCACTGGTGTTAGGCCTGGTAATTAGTCTCACTCTGCCTTGGGTTTGAAACGCCATTCCCGCCAGCGTTTGCCATCGCGATGCTCAAAAACGACGAGTGTTTTAACCGATCGCTTGCCGCCATCCTCTGTCGAGAAAAAGTCTTCCTCGATTTGAACAAGGGTGTTGTCGGTGAGCCCCCACTTGTACACGTTGGCCCCAAGCCACTTGCCAGTGCCAAAAGACATACCTACCGCTTTGCGGACTTCCTCGATGCCCTGGACACGCGTTTCGACACCTTCGCCCGTGATTTCGTACATGGTGAAATCATCGTCCAAGCTGAGAATGGCGCCCTCGATGTTTCGGTCATTGAAGAATTCTTCTGACTCTTCAATGATCGCGACATACTGATTGTCTCGCTCGTAGAACTTACTGAAGCCACGTTCGAATCCATCGTCAGATATATGGTCCCCGGTACTCGACGTGCCGCAGGCCGACAGCGTGAGGCCAGCCGCGATCGCAAATGTAATCGCGGTGACGCGGCTTCGGGCCGCCTGGTTAATCATCGACATTGAGCTCACCCCTTGTTTTTCTTTTGTTGCGCCAAAAATTTATCGATCTCGGCCTGAGGGTTCATGACGGTTTCGGAATACATGCCGACTGCTGTGTTTCTATATTCCTCGCCCTCTAGGTGACTAAGAATGAAGGCGGAGAAGTCTTCGTAGGTAATGACTCGAGCGCCCGGGGTGTCATTGGTGGTGTTGAACTTCATGTCATGGCGTGCCGGTTCCTCGACCATAAATCCGGGCCGCAGCAGGATGTATTCAAGCCCGCTGTCGATGATCATTTTTTCCATCTCATACATGTCGTTGTAGAGATAGCGGGCGTTCCAGCGCCATCCCGCAGACATGTCACCTGGCGGAGGCTTTGGGCCGTTCACGTCGGCGCGATGTTCAATGCCGGTGGAGCTGGCCATGATCAGGCGTTTGTTGCCTTTGGCTTTCATTGCCCCAATTAGGTTCTTCGCCATCACGGTATAAATATCGACTTGCCCGATTTCGGCCATGGGGTCCGCCGGCGGACCTCGGCCAACCATGGAGATCACCACTTCGTCGCCGGTCAGTATGGCATCGATCGAAGCCCGGTTCCGGATGTCGCCTTTAAACATCTCAAGGTTTTCGTGCTCAACCCCAAGCTTTGATGGCGTCCGGGCCATGCCTTTGATCTTGTAGCCTTGGGCCAGTCCTTGGCGGATGATTTCCCGACCCGAGCGAGCGGTCGCGCCCATTAGGGCGATGGTTGGTTTAGCGTCGCCGCTTGCGGCCCATCCAATCCTCGAAAAGAGCGCTGTGGCCACACCTGTGGCCGTGGTTGCCATAAAGTGTCTGCGGTTCATCCGTCGTCCCCTTCGAAAAGTTTGCTGGTGTTTAATGATGTGATCTTAGGGGAAGGAGAGGGGAGATGACGAGGCCGCTATGGCCGCCTATTGGCCATCACTGCAACGCGTATGCGCCAGGGTATGGGCTGTTGGCTCGGGATTTCCACAAGTGAACGCGCCTGATACGGTGAACTGTCTAGAATAAGATGTGGGCCCCGGTCCCTTGGTTGAACAGACCCATCGCTTTCAGAGTCGACGCTTATATGTGGATGGGCCGTTTGGTCAGATTCACCTGCGCGTCGCTTATCCAGAGACACCTCTTTATCGGCCCATGATTTGCTTTCACATGAGCCCGGTTTCTAGCCAGATGTTTGAGACTTGGATCACCGAAATAGGTCGCGACCGCGTTGTCATTGCCATCGATACCCCCGGATTTGGTTGTTCAGACGTTCCTGATGCTCCGCCGACAATGGCTGATTACGCCAAAGCCATGGGCGATGTCTTGGATGCGCCGGAGCTGAATGACTTCGACCTTACGACTGTAGATTTACTCGGCTATCACACTGGCGGGCGTATCGCCGTCCAGCTCACGCTCCAACGGCCTGAGGCGATAACGCACATCATCCTGGTTGGTGCCGGTATGTATTCCCCGACTGACCAGAAGAAACACTATGAGTCTTTCAGTCGAGATGAGACGCAGGAAGATGGCTCTCACTTGACCGCCGTTTGGAATTCAATGCTGCGCTGGCGTGGGCCACATCGCACCCTTAATGATCTAATGAAAACCTACCCGGATATGATTCGCGGGAAAGAAAATCAGCATTTGATGTATGGGGCGAACACAGAATTCTCGCTTGCGGACCATTTGAAAGATATTGGTCAGCCGATCCTTGTGCTTAATCCTCGCGATGATCTTTGGGCCTATACGGCGTTAATAGAACCCTTCCTCAAAGAGAGTGACAGGCTCATCACTTTGCCGGGGTGGGGCATTGGGTTTTTGGACTATCACACCGTCGAGGCTGCGGAGATGGTGCGTGCGTTTGTAGATGGAACTGTCCGTCGTCATAGTAATTGGAACAATCAACGGCCTGATCTAAAGGAGGATCTGGCTCATCTGGTTCAAGATATTAAGCGGCGTATTTGCGGTATTGCAAGCGCCGGGTCTCCATGGTTTTGCGTTTGATCCTTTGACGTTGTTTTAAAATGGCCTGCCCACGCCCGAAGTAGACGTCTGCGGGCGTGAGGTTATTGATGCTCTCGTGGTAGCGCTGATGATTGTAATGATCGACGAATGTCTCGATCTGCGCTTCCAGGTCTGCTGGGAAGAAGTAGTTCTCCAGCAGGATGCGGTTCTTCAATGTTTGATGCCATCGTTCGATCTTACCCTGTGTTTGCGGGTGATACGGCGCACCCCTGACGTGCCCCATGCTCTTATCGCCTAGCCATTCAGCCAGCTCACCAGAGACGTAGCTGGAGCCGTTGTCTGATAACAGTCTGGGTTTATGGGCAACATGAGCCTGATCACAACCTGACGCCTGTAGGGCGAGATCCAGGGTCTCAGTCACATCGCTCGTCTTCATGGTCGTGCACAGCTTCCAGGCGATGATATAGCGAGAGTAGTCATCAAGGATCGTTGACAGATACATCCAGCCCCAGCCAATGACCTTCAGATAGGTGAAGTCGGTCTGCCACAGTTGATTGATGGCTGTTGTCTTGTCTCTAAACTCATCAGCGGCCTTGATGACGATGAATGCAGGGCTGGTAATCAGATCAAGGGATTTGAGCAGCCGATAGACAGAAGCCTCTGAGACAAAGTAGTTTTCTGTATCAGTGAAGCGCACAGCCAGTTCCCGGGGAGATAACTCCGGAATGTCCAGTGCCAGGTCAACAATACGCTGACGAACGTCATCCGGGATACGGTTCCAGACCCGGGACGGCCTGGGAGATTGATCTTCCAAAGCCTCTGATCCACCAATTTGATAGCGATCATACCATCGGTAAAATGTAGTGTGGGGAATACCCAGATTATCCAGCGTCTGCTTGATTGGCAGGTGGGATTGCTCAACCAGGCGAATAATCTCAAGCTTTTCGGATGCGGGGTATCTCATTCGTCGTCTCCCCCATCCGCGATCATGCTTTTTTTGAGAAGACGCAGTTCCAATGTCTGCTCGGCAACGACTTCTTTCAGTTCACGCGCTTCACGGCGAAGGGCGGTCACCTCACCAGTCGAAGCTGCCCGAGACGTATCTCCAGCCAAACGTCGCTTGCCAGCTTCCATAAACTCCTTCGACCATTTGTAATAAATGCTCTGGGCAATTCCTTCTATCCGGCAAAGCTCAGCAATCGTTTCTTCACCGCGCAATCCATCCAGTACAATACGGATCTTTTCTTCTGCGGAGTATTGCTTGCGCGTTGCACGGCGGATGTCTTTGATCGCCTTGGCGGCACCCGTCTCTCTTGTCTGCGATTTCTGTCTCATCTTCATTCCCCTACGGGTCATTACGATGAACCAGAAATCCTCTCTTATGCAATCCCGTTAATTTGTTCCATAAGCGCTGACGTTAGACA
>JABJAH010000035.1 GCA_018666155.1 Rhodospirillaceae bacterium
CCAAAGGCCGGGTTACGTTGAGCGGCGACGCCGCGCATCCGATGTTACCGTTTATGGGCATGGGAGCGGCCATGGGCATCGAAGATGGCGTGATTCTTGGCCGAGCCTTTGCTGCATCAGACACAATTGATGAGGCTCTGACCCGTTACGAGGCCGCCCGTAAAGAGCGGGCCAACTATGTCCTGCTCATGTCACGCGAGGCACGGGCGCGGCTACAAAGCGATAATCCGAGCGAATACGACGACTCGAAACACAAAAACGAAGAGAGCATTGGCTTGTTCGAATACAACCCGGGCACAGTGCCGGTTTAAGGACTGACGTGATGCGCATACTGGGTGCAACTTTGTTTTCACTTGTCGCTTGCGCAAGCGCATGGGCCGACGGACACGAAGACCTATCGGTGGCAGATCTACGGCGGCCAACGATGCCGGTCGCCGATTTAGATGCGTCGGCCAAGTTCTTTGTTGATGTTCTGAATATGAAGGACGGCGGGCGTATTGTTTACAACAGTCCGGTGCTGCGCAAAGCCATCGGCGCGCCGGAGGGTGTCGACATCACGGTGCTGCGCCTCAATGACCGCAACCAGATCGGTGCCATGGTGCTGGTCAACGCGCCCGGCATGACCATTGAAGCAGCGTCCAATTCCCGAAACGCCACAACACTCGCTCTCTCTGTAGAGGATGTGAACGCGGTCTACCGGCGCGCTTTGGCAGGCGGCTACACGGTGTTGATGTCGCCTGAGGAAGCAGCGAAAGCAGAAGACTATCCACCTGAGAAAGAGATGATTCTGGTGGAGCCCGGCGGCCACCGCCTGATCGTCGTCCAACCTCCGCCTGCCGACCCTTAGCCCCTAGGCTCTCTAGACTCGACCAAATTACATCTTAGACTGTGTGCATCACTGTCTATGGAGGGCCAAATGACTCCTCAAGCAAAACACGGCTTATCCGTCGAGCCGACCCACGACGAGTACGCCTTGCAGACCTATGTATCGGCGCTGCGGATGTACACCTTGCAAGAAATCGGCAGCGGATTAAGGGGTGTCTACGAATCTCGTGTGAAACCCGACTTTGAACAAGACAAAGGACGGGCACCGAAGGACGAACATGAAGTCCGACGCGCCATGATGGCCGACCCCTATTGCCGGACATGGTCGAGCATGATGCGCTCAGCCCAGGAGATGATTTGGGATTCGGTAATTCCGTCGATTGAACGGGCACAACCGGAGCTCAACGCGAGGGCAAACCCGGCGCCTGGCACCAACACCAAAGGATCATTGACGCTTGATCCGTCCATTGAAGTGCCACGCTATGTCACGGCCAGCGACATCCATTTGATGCCCGGCAGCTATTACACGGAACGCGCGGAGAACGATGTTTCCCAGGGCGCACTCTACGACCGCGGCGTTTATGTATACGCGGGCGGACATGGCGGCCCCTATTGCGATACTATTGGGCGCTCCCTGACCAAGTATTTAAAAATTCGCTTCCCGGACTTTGCACCGGCGAAGGTGCTAGACGTTGGATGCACGGTGGCGCAAAACACGGTGCCCTTTGCACAGGAGTATCCGGATGCCGAGGTTCACGCCATCGACGTTAGCGCTCCCGTGTTGCGCTACGCCCATGGACGGGCTGAGTCGCTAGGGGAAGCGTTGCATCTGCATCAAATGGATGCGGAAGCCATGGCATTCGAAGACAATAGTTTCGATCTGGTGGCTTCAACCATCACGTTCCACGAAACCTCACGGACGGCGATGCGTAACATTCTCAAAGAATGTCATCGTGTGCTGAAGCCAGGCGGTCTGATGATTCACATGGAGTTGCCGCGCACGGCGGATATGGACCCGTTTGATGCGTTCTATATCGACTGGGACGCCTACTATAACAACGAACCATTTTATCAAGCCTTCACATCAACCAACATGAAAGAGGTCATCACCGGCGCTGGCTTTGCAGATGATGAGTATGTTGAAGTGACGATGCCGGACTACTACTCGGTGCCTGAGGACGAATTCCATGCAGCGGCAATAAAAGCGGATCAACGGCCGCACCGCAAAGGGCGCATGGGAGAAGGCATTCATTGGACCGGCTGGGGCGCATGGAAAAAGGGATAAAGAAGTCATGAGCGAGGGCATTAAAATAACCCCAGTCAATCGCGGCAAACGGCCTGCGTTCTTTGACGACCCAGCCATTGATCAACTCATGGCGATTGTTATGGCGATGTCGGCAGAGATGTCTGTCCTCTATGACCGAGTCGACACCATCGAGCGCTTGCTCGACACAAAGGGCACACTGAGTCGCGACGATATTGAAGCGTACAGACCCGACCAAGGTGTTGAAGACGAACGCAATGGCCGCCGCAACGATTACATATCAAGACTGTTCCGCATTATCCGTGAAGAGCGAGAAACACTTGTCGCCCACGATAAAATGGACGAATACAACGCCCTGATGGACGAGTTGGCCAAATCCTAAAGCTGGCTCAAGTAGAAACTGGCTAAAGAACGAGTACAGAGATGACACAACAAGCAGAACCCAAAATCACCCTTCCTCGGGACGCCAAAGGCAAACGCTCCGTTTTTTTCGACGACCCCGCCATTGACCAGATCATGACTTTTATCCTCGAGCTGTCGGCAGAGGTTTCCGTTGTCTACGACCGCATGGACACGGTCGAACGTTTGTTGGACGAGAAAGGCACGATCAGCCGCGACGACATAGAGGCCTATCGGCCAAATGAAGACGTCGAGGCCGCCCGCAACGAGCGGCGCGAAGGGTATTTGAAACGCGTGTTCCGTATGCATCCGGAAACCGGCCCCAAAGACTGAGGTCTCGGGTGACGCCTCACACTAATCCCGTCGAGCCAATGGTCGCCCATGTTATGGGCACTAGCTTTGCCGACCTTCCTACCGCCGCTGTCGACGCAGCAAAAATTTTCGTCCTTGATACCTTCTCCTGTGCCTTGGCAGGTTCTACTGGCCCATCGTCAGATGAAGCTCTAGCGGCTGCTAAGCTATGGGGGACGGGAGACGGTGCACGGGTCTGGGCGCGATCTGAACGACTCCCACCAACCAGCGCCGCGGTCGTCAACGCCTATCAAATTCACTGCTTGGAATTCGATTGTGTCCATGAAGGCGGCGTGCTCCACCCGATGTCGACCCTCATGGCAGCGACAATGGCGGAGGTCGACCGTCTGGCCGGACTAGGCCAGACCGTCAGTGGGCAAGACCTGATCCGCGCCATCGCCATGGGCATCGACGTGTCGTGCTCCATTGCAGCCTCATCAAACGCGCCGATGCGATTCTTTCGGCCGGCACTCACCGGCGGGTTCGGCGCAACCACATCCGTATCGCTCTTGCGCGGTTTCGACGGACCGCAACTCCATAACGCACTTGGTCTTTATTACGGGCAGGCTGGCGGCAACATGCAAGCTCACGTCGAAGGATCGCGGTTACTCGGCCTGCAAGTGGGCTTCGGCGCCCGTAATGCATTGGTCGCCTGCGACCTCGCTGATGCGGGGATCGAGGGACCAAAAGATATTCTGACGGGCATGTATGGCTATCTCGTTCTCATGGAGGGTGACTACGACCTGGAACCGGCGTGGTCCGAATGGGGAAAGATTTTTCGCCTGTGTGAAGTCGGCCACAAGCCTTTTCCTTCGGGTAGACTGACCCACTACGCGGTTGATGCTTTGCAGCAGATGGTTAAGGCGCACGGCTTCTCAGCGGCAGATGTCGCTGGTGTAAAATGCGAGGTGCCGCCGCTACCTATGCGCCTGGTTGGACGGCCCGATATTCCCGACCCTCAACCCAACTATGCGAAGCTATGTCTCGGCTATGTCTGCGCTACGAC
>JABJAH010000036.1 GCA_018666155.1 Rhodospirillaceae bacterium
CGTCCGACTTGCGCAACCGGCCCATCTTCGAGAATTTCATGGATGAGTCTCTGTTCGCCTGGAATACCGCCAGCCGCCCTCATGAGGTCTAAGCGGCGCATGAAAGCACCAGCGGCCAATTGTGACATCGCGTCACCCTTGAGTGCCTCTGCCAGCCTATCGCTAAAGTCATTCTCGGTGGACGCTCGGTCGAGAAATGGTCTTAGGAGGGCCCAGCGATCCCCGGAGCCATACCGCCCCCATGCCAAGGCCAGACCATCAGCATCCAAGACGCCGAGCCGTTCGGCGACGACAGCAGCATGGGACGCAAGATCATCTAACGCCACTGTAAAGCCGTCTTGGGCCGCTTGCCGCCGGGACGCAGCCGACACTTCAAGCAAAGCGCGTCCGTGGGTTTCTGCATGATCCTGGCCGCGACGGATCGCCATGCCAAAATCCAGAACAGCTCTGCGTAGGTCCGCCAATTCCTGCCGCTGCGCCGTAACCACCAGAATGAGCCACAGTGCCACCGGTGGCCCTGCCGCCGCCGCAAGGGTTGCCGCCAGCGCCCCAGGCTCGAGGGACATAAGACCATCCCAACCGAGGCGGCTCAGGTAAGCAAAACACAAAACCAACCAACCGGTGGTGATCGCAACCGCAAAGACAAAAACGCCCCAGCGCAGGATTGATTTAACTTTGCTTTCCATATCGGGCCTGAACTTGCGGACTACAAAAATTGCATGAGATCGAGACATCACTATAAGGAAGATGCGCGGTTACGGCCATAGAACCATCGCGAACGAAAGCAGATCAACGACCATGAGTTTTCTAGATCGCATACAGGCGTGCAACCGCTGCGACCTCTCGGGTTTCATACCGTTCGTCGCAGATCAGCAGACAATTGGTTGGGTCAGACCTCATTTTGCAGAGCATCTGGCGAAAGCGGATCAGGTCTTCATGGTCACCGATGAGTCCGTATCGTTTTCCGATGCGCTAGAGACACCGGCGGCCCGAAGCGCTGCCATTGCCGCAATCGCGCCTGACTGGGTTGGGAGTGGGCTTGTGGCAAAGCTGCGCAAAGAGATTTATCCCGCAAGAAAAACGTGGTCCGGCACGGATCACTTCCAACTCGATCGGGCCCTTGCCCCACTGTTTGGCGTTCGCGCGTATGGGGTTCATCTCAACGGTTATGTCGAGAAGCATGACGGCATTCACCTATGGATCGGTCGACGCAGCGCCGACCGCCGTGTTGAGCCGGATAAGCTGGATAACATGGTCGCGGGCGGGCAGCCGGCAAACCTAGGCTTAATGGAAAATCTAATTAAGGAATGCGCGGAGGAAGCCGACGTACCAAGTCCTCTCGCTGCGACAGCCACACCGGTCGGCACAGTTAGCTATTGTTTCGAGACCGAGGCGGGCCTCAAACCCGACACCCTATTTTGCTATGATCTCGTCGTTCCAGAAGACTTTGAGCCGCGCAATCAAGACGGTGAGATCGCCGATTTTCGATTAATGCCGATCCAAGAGGCCTTATCGCTCATCCAGACCGGAGATGCCTTTAAGTTCAATGTGTCTCTGGTGATATTGGATTTCGCAATTCGGCACGGCGTTCTTTCACCAGACACAGAACCTGACTATGAGGCCATTTTGGGCGGTTTACATAGGGTTTCGCCGCTCCCCGGGACCACGCAATAGGTATCTGTGAGTTGACATCTTGGGCGACCTTCACAAGGATGCGCGCCGCCCGCTACATATGGCAGCGGGGCTGGAGTAGATATGCATTTTCTTGAGTTTGAGAAGCCGATAGCGGAACTGGAAGGCAAGATCTCTGAACTGCGTCACATGAGTGATGCGGACGGAATGAATATTGCTGAAGAGGTCACGCGACTTGAAAGCAAAGTCGATAAAGATCTTAAAGCCACCTACGCCAAATTAACACCGTGGCAAAAGACCCAGGTAGCACGCCATCCTGACCGACCGCACTGCTTGGACTACATCGGCGCTTTGATTTCAGATTTCATGCCGTTGGCCGGAGACCGTAACTATTCCGAAGACCATGCAATCATCGGCGGTCTTGGGCGATTCCGTGGTCGCTCCGTTATGGTTCTCGGTCAAGAAAAAGGCCGTAATACCGAGACACGACTAAAACACAATTTCGGCATGGCCCGCCCCGAAGGGTATCGGAAGGCTCGACGCCTTATGGAATTGGCCGATCGATTTGGTGTCCCTGTTCTAACTCTTGTCGACACCGCCGGAGCCTACCCAGGTGTTGGTGCTGAAGAGCGCGGACAAGCAGAAGCGATCGCTCGCTCAATTGAAACCAGCCTGGATTTGCGGGTGCCATTGATCAGCTTGATTATTGGAGAAGGCGGTTCCGGTGGTGCGATTGCGCTGGCCACAGGAAACATCGTCTTGATGTTGGAGCATTCAATTTATTCCGTGATCTCACCGGAAGGCTGCGCTTCAATTTTATGGCGTGATGGCGATCAAGCGAAGTCAGCCGCTGACGCCCTAAAATTAACCGCTCAAGACCTGGACCGACTGGGCGTTATCGACGGCATCATTCAAGAACCAATCGGCGGAGCACACCGCAACACGCAGGCCGTATACCAAAGCGTTGGCGATGCCCTAGAACGGCATTTAGAAGAGCTTCTTAAACTAGAAGGTGGGCAACTGCGGGCCCGGCGTCGCGACAAGTTTATTGCGATGGGGCGAACCAGCGAGTCTTGAATCGACGGTGCTAATTGGGGCGCGCGATCAGGCCGCCTGCGCGGCGCACCAGTCGCGCCACAACGATCGATAGGCTGACTCTACCTCATGCGCGAAGAGTGACGCGTCACCAAGGGACGAGCGCTGCAAATCGGCCCTGAGCGTTTTTCGAAGTTCCACCAAACGGCTTTGTTCCCCGGCCAAATCACTTGCGATCCGGATATAGTCGTCATTGGTCTCTGCAATCCATTCTCGATGGTCGATTTGGGTCAGCAGACTCGCACCAACTCTACCAGCGGGCCGGTCGCCACAAAGCGTAACGACGGGCACACCCATCCACAGCGCTTCACAGGTCGTGGTTGTTCCGTTGTAGGGCGTTGCATCGAGAACAATGTCTACATCGTTGAAATCAGAGAAATGATCCTCCTCACGCGACCTCCAACCATGTGTTTCTAGCCGCGCCTTATCAATGCCAGCCCGCACGCATCGAGCCTCAAAATCTGCCTGCACCCGGGAGTCTACAAAGGACTTGGCTTTGATTTTGAGGCGGCTGTTAGATACCGAACTAAGAACAGATGCCCACAACCCCAAAGCCGTGTCAGAAATTTTGGCTAAGTTATGGAACGCGCCAAATGTTACGTGGCCGGCTGTCACGCAGGGCGGGGCCAACGCAATCTCGGAACCTTGCAGCGGACGGTAGGTGTGAAATCCGTTTGGAAGCGGGACCAAAGTTTCGGAAAAGAACCCCTCCATTTCAGAGGGCGTGCCAACAGAGTCTGTGAGGCGAGCATCCATCGCCTGCAATCCTGTTGTATGCGGATAGCCCAACCACGAAACCTGTATTGGCGCCGCACGCAATGCGAAAGAAGCAAGCCTGGTGCTTGACGTGTGCCCTCCGCAGTCAACCAGAATGTCTATTGATCGATTACTCACTTCCGCACAGAACTCTTCGTCTGATGTTAGCGCCACGTCGACCCAATCGTTGGCCGATGATCTAAATCGTTCAGTGAATTCATCTGGTGCTTGAACACCGCTAAACGCCGTTACATGAACATTGTGTCGATCATGGTGTTCAATTAAGGGAAGAAGAAAATTCGCGCAGGAATGATGCCTGAAGTCAGACGAGACGTATCCGATTCTCAAAACGCGGTCAGGCATTGGCGCATTGGCAAACGAAGCAATCCGCCGACTATCTGCCCCAGGCCACAACAGGTGCGCGCGCGCGATGTCCTCGGGCGAGATCGTCTCTAAAAAATTCATTGTATAGAGCCGACTACTAGCGATGGTCCTCGACGCTGGTGAGAGTGCAGCGGCCGCATCGAGGTTCATCAGCGCATCGTCCAATCGCCCGATAGCTCGATAGGTATTGCCAAGGTTGCTTAAAGCGTCGGCCATGCCCGGGTCGATCGAGACGGCCTTTTTGTGAGCCTCCAGAGCATCGTGAAGCCGACCCGCGTCCGTTAGAGCGGTCCCCCAATTATCAAACAAATGGGCCGGCGCTCCCTTAAGTTTGCTGCCTTTTTCGAAGCACTGACACGCGGCTTCAGTCTGGCCAGAGAAGTTAAGAGCATTCCCAAGGTTGGACCAAAAAGAGGGCTCTTGCGGATCAAGTTCTATCGCGCTCGAGAAATTGATTATGGCTTCGTCTAACAGCCCCTTTTGCGCCAACGTTGTGCCAACGTCATTAACTTTGATCGCGATTTCTTTGCGCGTCGCTGTCTGGCCCGTTAGGCGTCTAAGTACGTCTCGCAGCGACATGGAAACCCGTATTCTAAAATGAATTTTGACGGTCGCGTGAAGCGAGCCCGCTTCGCCTAGGTAAGCACTTTTACGCCTGGCAATGTTTTACCTTCGAGCCACTCAAGGAAGGCACCGCCAGCGGTCGAAACATACGTGAATCGTTCCGTTGCACCAGCACCATTCAATGCGGCAACGGTGTCTCCCCCGCCCGCAACGGAAACCAGTTTGCCGTCCGCCGTTAGATCAGCAGCAGTAGCAGCGACGCGATTGGTGCCAACATCAAAAGGCTTGATTTCGAACGCGCCGAGCGGTCCGTTCCAAACCACGGTTTTGCACGTCTTAAGGCGGGTCTCGAGAACAGCGATACTGGCTGGACCAATATCAAGAATCATTTTTTTGTGGGGCACCGCATCAATAGCACATACTTCGGACTCCGCATCATCACTCAATTCTGACGCAACAACCGCATCGACGGGCAAGACAATCTCACAACCAGCACTCTTTGCTTTGGCCAGTATCGCGCGGGCTGTGTCGACCAAATCAGGCTCGTGCAACGAGGCGCCCACTTCAATACCTTGAGCATGCAGAAACGTGTTGGCCATACCGCCACCGATGACAATGATATCGACCTTGTCGACGAGGTGGCCAAGCACTTCGAGTTTAGAAGAAACCTTGGCGCCACCCACCACCGCCGCGACAGGGTGGGTTGGATTATCTAGAGCAGCAGCGAGAGCATCAAGCTCGGCCTGCATCTGGCGCCCGGCCGCGTTGGGCAGAAGATGAGCGAGTTGTTCGGTCGATGCATGGGCCCGATGCGCTGCGGAGAAGGCATCATTCACATAGAGATCGCCGAGGTCGGCCAGGGCACGCGCGAAGTCAGGCGCATTGGCTTCCTCGTCAGCGTGAAATCGAAGATTTTCGAGCACTGCGATGTCGCCAGAGGCCAAGCTATTGACCACACTCTCAGCCGGTGGGCCAATGCAGTCATCGGCAAACGCCACATCTCGGTCCATGACCTGACCTAGCGCCGCAGCGACTGGTTTAAGCGACATGTCCGCATGGCGTTCGCCTTTGGGTCGGCCAAAGTGGGATATCACGATGACCCGCGCGCCCTTATCAGAGAGCTCTCGCAGGGTGGGGGCTAAACGCTCAAGTCTTGTGGCATCACTGACCTGTCCCTGCGCCATGGGAACATTTAGGTCCCCACGAACCAACACGCGCTGGCCGTCGACCTTGAGGTCATCGAGCGTGCGGTACACTGACACGACGACTCTCTAAATGTGCTTACCCATGGCCGCGAGCGTATCGAGCATGCGGTTTGAGAAGCCCCATTCATTGTCGTACCAGGACAAGACCCGCAGGAAATTATTCTCGAGCACTTTGGTCTGCGTGGCGTCGAAGGTTGAACTGGCCGGGTTGTGGTTGAAGTCAATCGAGACCAGCGGTAACTCGTTCACCACCAAAACCCCCTTGAGATCACCGTCGGCTGCTTCTTGCATGACCCCGTTTACATCATCCTCGGTGACATTCTTACCCAGCACGCACTTCAAATCGATCATCGAGACATTTGGCGTCGGCACCCGAATAGCAGACCCATCGAGTTTACCTTTGAGCTCGGGCAAGACTTCACCAACAGCCCGGGCCGCCCCGGTCGACGTGGGGATCATACTGACAGAGGCCGCGCGGGCCCGACGCAAATCAGAATGCAGGGTATCAACAGTTCGTTGATCACCCGTGAAGGCGTGAATCGTTGTCATGTACCCGTGGTTCAATCCAAACGAGCGGTTCAACACATGGGCCACAGGAGCCAGACAGTTGGTGGTACACGACGCGTTGGACACGACGAGATGGTCTGCGGTCAGCTTTTGATGGTTAACACCATAAACAACAGTCAGGTCGGCGCCCTTAGACGGCGCAGAGACCAACACGCGTTTCGCCCCAGCGTCGAGATGAATCGCAGCCTTGTCACGGTCAGAAAAGATGCCGGTACACTCAGCAACAATATCAACGCCGAGATCGCCCCAAGGCAGACCGGACGGATCACGCTCAGCGAGCACTTTTACGGTTCTGCCACCGACCGTCATCGAATCACCGTTGACTGCCACATCTATATTGAGGGGACCGTGAACAGAATCGAAGCGTAGCATGTGGGCGTTATCTTCGGCTGAGCCGAGATCATTAATGGCAACGACTTCTATGTCGTCCCGGCCAGACTCGGCGAGCGCCCGAAAAACCATGCGGCCAATGCGGCCAAACCCATTCATTGCGACACGTACAGTCATTCTTCACGTCCTTTACTAATCCAAAACCGATTCGGCGGGGCTCCACCGAACAGCAAATTGATATGTCCCGGAAATACACCACCGGCCCCGGGATTCCAAGGGATCACAAGGCCAAGATCGCCGTTCGCTTTCGCTTGCGTTCCCCGACACGCTATTTATGGTCAGGCATCGATCACCGAAATGGTTTTCGGTAAAGCGGCCCAGAAGATGTCGTATAGGGGGACATCTTCTAAAACAGCCAAAAAATAAGAAAAATAGACAAAGAATGCAGGAGAGGCATGAGCTCAACAGCTGAAACCGTCCCCTCGGACGACCAACCGAGTAGGGCATTAGAGTCGCTGATGGGGCCCTTGGTTCCCGTCATGCACCAGTTAACCAGGCTGGTCGTCCTGTTGTTCATGGTGACGACCCTTCTGTTTTTCATGTTGAGATTGGCGGGTGATCCGGCCCTTGTTTTAGCGGGAAATGACGCGACGCCGGAGCAGCTTGAGGCGATTCGCGCCCAGTACGGCTTGGATAAGCCGCTCGTTATTCAGTACTTCAATTATATGGGCAACTTGGTCCAAGGCGATTTCGGCAAATCTCTCGCCAGCGGTGAGCCGGCCATGGGAAAAGTACTCACCATGCTGCCTGCAACACTGTTGATCGCCGGCCTGGCCATGGCCTTCTCGATCATTGTCGCGATTCCGCTCGGCGCCTGGCTTGGCTTTAAACCCGAACGCGCGGACCGACGAAGCGTTTCAGGCATTATCTTCGTCTTCCAAGGCGTGCCCGGCTTCGTCACCGCGCTCATCTTCATTCAGGTTTTTGCCGTCAACTTGCGATGGCTACCCTCTCTGGGGATGGAATGGGGAACGATCATTGATTGGGCGATCACAGAAAGCTTTTCCATTCCAATACCCGTGCCCTCTAAAACGTGGATCCTTCCCGCCGCAAGTTTGTCGTGGTTCTTAATGCCAAGCCTGACCCGGGTGGTTGCGGCTAATACAGCCGAGGCCATGCGTGAGGATTATATTCGGACAGCACGCGCCGGCGGCGCTCCAGCCTCGACATTGCTATGGCGACACGCTTTGCCGAATGCCTTGCTGGGAGCAGCCGCACTGATCGGAACACAATTCGCGTTTCTGATGGGCGGCGCGGTCATCACAGAAACGATCTTTGCATGGCCCGGCATTGGGTGGCTGCTTATTGAGTCGACACAGACCTTAGACTTTCCTGTGGTTCAATCTCTCGCCCTGTGTATCGCCACTCTTGTGTTTTCGGTTAACGCACTAACCGACTTGAGCTTCCAATTCCTCGACCCACGCTTACGTACGAAGGGGAACTAGGCCATGTCAGACTTAAAAGTCAGTCGCACCGGCGGCCTGCTCGGCACCGAAGAGGGCAAGACGTTTAGTTGGGAGAAAGTGCGTCAGGTCGCCAATCCCGAGATCGTTATCGCCTTCACCTTATTCACTATTCTGATGGTCATCGCAATCTTCGGCGCACTCTTGCAGACCCACGACCCCATGCAGGGCGATCTGTTAAAGCGCTTCACGCCACCCGGACAGGAAGGCTATTTCTTCGGCAGTGATCACCTGGGCCGCGATCTATGGTCGCGCATGGTCGATGGCTTGCAGTGGTCCATGGCCTGCGCGCTTACAGCCAACGTGCTCAATCTCTTAATCGGTTCAACACTCGGGTTGCTCGCGGCTGAGAAACCGGGATGGCTGCGCATTATCGTTAATCAGTTTGTCTATACGCTGCAGTCTCTGCCAGGACTGATCATATTGATCTGTGTCGTCGTCGTGGTCGGCCAAGGGTTCCTGACTCTTGTCTTTACCCTCGGGCTTTTATCCTGGGTGGTCTACATGCGTGTTATTTACGCGGAAGCCTCTAGCCTCTTTCAACGTGAGTATGTACAGGCCGCGCGACTTGCCGGTGTCAGCCGGTGGTCAATCATGTTTAGCCATGTGCTACCGGGCGTGCGGGCCAGCTTGTTTGTAATCTTCGCTTTCCACTTTGCCGGCCTACTCATCGCCGAAAGTGCGCTGTCATTTCTTGGCTTAGGTGCGCCGCTTGGTGTGCCGACATGGGGCAACATGCTCGCTGAGAGCCGCCAGTATATGATTCGCGCGCCCTGGATGCTGATCGTTCCTGCAGGAGCGATCGTCACCGCCGTTGTTACAATGAATCTGGTCGGCGATGGCATTGCCAGCCTATCCCGCAAGAAAGGCCGGAGCATTGACGTATAGCCCCTCCGCCCATTTCACCGACCTAGTCCGGAGTTTTTATGGTTAAGCCTGTTGTGCGCATTGACGACCTGCGCCTTGAATTTCTCAGCCAAGCTGGCCCGTTCGAAGCCCTAAAAGGCATCTCCTTGGAGATTGGTGAGGGCGAGATCGTTGGTGTGGTTGGAGAGTCCGGGTCAGGCAAATCGGTCACAGCCATGAACCTCCTCCAGCTGCTGCCTCGCACCAAAATTAACGTCCCCACAGGAACAATCTCTGTGCTCGACCACGACGTGCGCGCGATGGACGAGAAGCAGTTGCAGAAAATTCGCGGCGGCGAAGTTGCGATGATTTTCCAGGAGCCAATGACCGCGCTCAACCCTGTGCTCCGCGTTAAAGACCAGATCGACGATGTCATCTTGCGGCATAAAGATGTCACTCCCGCAGAGGCGGAAGAGATGTCTTTGAAGCTTCTCGCTGACACAAAGATTACGGATCCGCGTCGGGTCTATGAGTCCTTTCCTCATGAACTGTCGGGCGGTATGCGTCAGCGCGTGATGATCGCTATGGCGTTTTCGTGCTCACCCAAACTGATTGTTGCCGATGAGCCGACGACAGCACTCGACGTCACGGTCCAGGCGCAAATTCTCGCGCTCCTCAAAGAGCGGGCTAAAACGACAGCAACCTCCGTACTGCTCATCACCCACGATTTGGCCGTCGTTGCCCAGCTCTGTGATCGGGTCTACGTAATGTACAAAGGTGAATTTGTTGAGCAGGGCGTCACCAAGGACGTTATTGGTAATCCTCAGCACGTTTACACCCGAGCGCTCTTAAATTCTCTACCCGAAGGCAAGGCCCCCAAGAGCCGATTGGCTACGGTGGCTGCGGCAATGATTGAGGGCGACACCAGCAACGTGATCGAAGAGCCGATTGAGCAGGTCACGCGCGTTGCCCGGACGGGTGACACGCTTCTGCAAATCAAAGATGCGGTTGTGCGTTACCCGAAAGAGTACAATCTGTTTGGCCGGCCCATCACTTTTCATACGGCCGTCGATCACGTCAGCGTTGAGATTAAGGAAGGCGAAACATTAGCCCTGGTCGGAGAATCAGGCTGCGGTAAGACGTCACTGGCCAACGCTGTCGTTGGACTCAATCGATTGGCGTCAGGTGAGATCATCTACCGCGATAAAAACATCCTGGATCATGAACCGGAGATCCGTCGCGAAATCCAGATCGTGTTCCAAGATCCGCAATCATCGCTCGATCCCAGATGGCCGGTCTGGCAGATCATGACCGAGCCTTTGACGGTCGGAACATCACCGAGCAAGGCGGAACTCCGTGAACAGGCGGCAGACCTCTGTGAAATGGTCGGCCTCGAGGCAAGCCAGATTGATCGTTTACCCCATGAATTTTCGGGCGGCCAACGCCAACGCATCGCGGTCGGTCGCGCCCTCTCTGTGCGGCCAAAGTTGCTGGTTCTGGACGAGCCAACATCGGCGCTGGATGTCTCGGTCCAGGCCCAAATCCTCAACCTCCTGCTCGACCTGCAAGACGAGCACGGCCTGACGTATCTGTTTATCTCCCACGACGTCGCTGTTGTCCGACATATCGCCGACAAGGTCGCGGTGATGTACCAAAGCAAGGTGGTCGAGGCGGGAGACTCTGAGCAAGTTCTGACCGCGCCGACTCACGAGTACACCCGCACCCTTATGAACGCCGTGCCGAGCCTAAAACGGGCGTTCGCGGCCTAAGGTCCTGGGGATGACGGTGAGAGCCGGTTCTAGATACATTTTTGTCCGGACATAGAGTAATTAGCAATTCTTCCTAATACTGGTGGAAATAATAGGGTATTATTCTATTATTAGCCCTACGGGCTGTCGCAGTAATGCAACAAGTGAAAACGGAATTGAACACCCCTCCTTTCTTAGGTTGCTTTCAGCCCATGAAAACCGTTGGATGAGGGCTGTGAAGACTTGTTTCTACACTCATTTGGTTACCACTCGGCCTTTGTAGGCCCGATGCGCTATTAGCCAAATGCAGAACATTGAACCGGATTGGGGATAACCGATGTCCATGCGTACCACTTTACTTCAAACGTCTGCAGCCTGCGCACTCGCGCTGACTGTGGCCATGCCTGCTACGGCGCAGGACTTCGCGATTGAGGAAATCGTCGTCACGTCACGCTTGCGCAGTGAGAGTGTGCAGGACATTCCGCTGTCCATCACCGCCTTCACCGTCGATCAATTGCGCGACCAGGGTATCGAGGACATCAAGGATCTAGCTGAAATGACCGCCGGCTTCGCGATGGACCGCGGCTTTGGCCGGTTCTTTGACCGACCGGTTATTCGCGGCCAAGCGTCTATCCTTGGTAATCAAAACGCATCGTTCTTTGTTGATGGCGTGTTTGTTTCCAACACCATTTCTTCAACGACGATCGACTCATTAGAGCGCATCGAAATTGTTCGTGGACCGCAGGCCGCCTTGTTCGGTCGCGCGACCTTCGCTGGCGCCATCAACTACATCACCAAGCGCCCCACCGACGAACATGAAGGCCAGTTCAACGGTAAATACGGCAGCCATGAAGACACCAAAGCCTCCGTTTGGATGAGCGGTCCGCTCATTGAAGACAAGCTGTATTACTTCGCAGCCGCCAACTGGGATTACTACGGTGGCGAATGGAATAACGGCCTACAACCCAACACCGCTAATAACGCCTACTTCAATATTCCTTTTATTCCTGCTTTTACTGAAGCACCGACACGGGGCGACAGCTCCAAGTTGGGCACCGAAGAAACGCAAGATTTCACGATCAAACTGTTGGCCAAGCCGTCTGAGAACGTCGAGCTCACATTCAAAATGAACTACAGCGATGTTGACGATAGCCATTACCCCAGAACACTCGCTGGCCGTGACGAGCACAACTGTGTGAACCCGATCAGCGCAGGGGGCACCGCTCCGGACACCTCAGCCGGATATATCTGTGGTGAATTGGAAGCGCGGGATCCGAACACCGGTGAAGCCCGCCAGCCGGTTCTGAACATTCCTGACTTTGTTGATGGTTTGACAACGTCGCCTCTTTTCTTTCTCCCGTCGTTTATACCCAACGGCCCCGTCATTATTGATCCGGCCAAACCCGGCCTACAGCGCGAAACGTTTCGTTGGCTGGCTCAGGCCGATATCGACCTCGAGGGCTGGTCCATCATGACCCGCGCCGCCTACAACAAGGACGATGAAAACACCGCCTTTGATGGCGACACCATCGGCGAACGTGGCATTTCCGGAACCGGGCTACTTCAAGCGGCCTTCTTTGATGATTTCCGGGACTACTCCCTTGAAATGCGCGTAACGTCGCCAGACGACAGCCAAATACGCGGTCTTGCCGGCATCACCTATTACGATGAAGAGCATGTATCCGGGAACCGCGGCATCGGCACCAGCTTCGGTAAAATTGCAGGGTCTTTCGACAACCCCTCGTTTGTTCCATCAACCGGCGAACCCCAGTTCTTTCCTTTGACAGAAACCGTCGAAAACTGGTCGGTCTACGCCCAGGTCGAATTTGACATCACCGAAGACGTGACAATCACAGCTGAAGGTCGCTATTCCGAAGACACAATCGGGGCCATTACGGCTGCGACCGATACGAATGAAGAAGTCAGCTTCAGCAGCTTCGCACCCCGTGTCAGCATTGACTACCGCATGAATGATGACGTGCTGTGGTATGCGTTGATTTCCAAGGGCACCAAGCCTGGCGGCTTTAACGCAGGCTTGTTCGATGAGTCAGCCCAAACACTGGCAACAGCCCGTGCCAATGGAACGATTGCCTTTAATGAAGAGCGTTCCTGGAACTATGAAGCCGGTGTGAAAACATCCTTCTGGGACGGGCGTGGCACCTTCAATGTCAGCGGTTATTATATTGATTGGTCGAACCAAACCCTGACCAACATCATTGATGTCATTGATGCTGCGGGCGCACCGAACTCAGCGCCAATTTTGGTGAACCTTGGTTCGACTGAAATCAAAGGTGGTGAAGTTGAGGCCAACCTTGCCGCCACTGAGGAACTAACCTTCGGTCTTGGCTACGGTCTTGCCGCCTCTAAGATCAAGATATTCAACGACGAGCAGCACTTCTTGCTGACCGGTGAAAATGACCCGACCTTGGCCAACGGCGGCAACGTCTCTGGTAACCAATTGCCAAAAAGTCCGAAGCACACCCTCAACGTCAACGGTACCTACCGGGACAGCCTCTCTGCTGATGCAGACTGGTTCATCCGCGCCGACCTCAACGTAGAATCCAAGCGCTTCACCCAGGTATCAAATCTTCAGCACAACGGAGATTCCTACAAGGTGAACATCCGCATGGGCGTTGAAGCCGACAATTGGCAGATCACAGGGTATGTGACAAACCTGTTGGAAGACCTGACGCCAAACAACATTCTTCGGTTCCGTGATTACCGACTTGCATCCGGCAGCAACTTCTGTGGCGCGGCCGTGTGCGGATCGTCTTCATGGCGTGGGTTCTTCTTCAACCAACCCCGCGGCCGGGACTTCGGTGTGAACGTGCAATACAGCTTCTAATCGAAATCTAAAACAAACACTCAAAAGGGTCGGCTTCGCGCCGGCCCTTTTTCGTTGCGCAACGCCACGCCCGCACTATCGCGAATCGCTGCATCCAAAAGCCACGGTCAACGCATCTAATATGTATCAGCAGCCCTGCAACCCCTCAGCATCACGCGCGTTAGTACAGGGAATGCGGGACGCTGCAGGTCGCAACAGACGGGAAAGGGCGGTCGAGAAACGGTGCACGTATTATCCAAAGAGTCCGCACAACCCTTTGGGAAATCGACCGAACACCTGGCAATGCACAATTATTCTTCTACGTTACGACAGCAGAAATTGAGAAATTTTCTCAGCGTGACTTTATCTGTTACCGTCTGTTTATTGATTTTTAAGGGGCTGACGTATACGGTCCCAACACTGAACACACCTCTGGTTTGGCTAGATGAGAATCTCATGCTAGCAGCCGAACCAAGCTTTAAACGTATAACGCTGAACCGCGTCGCCTTCGGGCCACAGGGTGTTGATGAAGAGCGCCCTCGAGTTGCTCCACGACGGCCTATTTACCTGACCAGCCCCCAAGAGACCCGACGTCAACAGTTGTCGGTTTTCGACCACAACAGGCCTGACCACCAGGAATCTCAGTACGGGGCTGCTTTTCCTAGAAGAGCCGACCACATCGTTTACGGCCCAAACCCCGCCAAATATTCAGAATTCGTCAATAGAGATGGTAGAGTATTGGATGGCCGGATAATTGGATTTGAGCCCTCAGCAGCGGTGGTGAACACACTTATTGATGACGCAAGCCGCTTAGCTGGCATAATGACGAGCCGGAACTCTGGCACCGCTAAGAATGTAGAAGATGCCGTCATGCGCCTGGCTTCGCTTATTTCAACCACCGAAGAATTTTCGTTCCGATAGGAGACCGACCATGAGACTTACACGAAGAAATCTTCTCCTCGGTGCCTCAGGCGGCGCATTTATGGCAACCGTTGGCCCCGGGCTCCGCGTTTCGATGGCGGCGACAAGCACCAGCGACGAAATTCTGGTTGTTATGTTTGCCCGAGGCGGCATAGACGGGCTGCAACTCGCGGCACCGGCGGAAGATTCATTCTACCAACAAGCTCGACCATCCATTGCGGTACAATCCAGCGGTACCAACGCCGGGTTTGCATTAGCCAACGGTCTTGATGGCGTTGACTTCTTTATGAATCCGGGCGCACCGGAGTTGAACGATCTCTACACGTCTGGCGATCTCGCACTGATTCACGCCGCCGGCGTCCCGACAGAAAACCGTAGCCATTTTAAGACCCAAGATATGATGGAACGCGGCATGGCCGACAACGAAACCAACATCTTGTCAGGCTGGTTGACGCGGCACGTCGAAACACTGACGGCAGACCGGCCGCTGTTGTCGACGATTTCAACCGCATCCAACAACCCTATCTCTCTCCTCGGGTACCCGCAGGCTGTCAGCATTCCTGACGTTCAGAATTTTAACGTGTCGGGTGGAGACGTAAACGCGGCGGTTATCGCCGGATTAAACTCAGGGAGCTCTGCCTACCAACAAGTGGCGCAGCAAACGATTGAGGCGATCAACACTGTTCAAATTAAGCTAGAGGAGCTCAACGACGGTCCAGACGACGAGACAGAAAGTGGACCAGCCTATACCAATGGCCCCCTTTCGGGCTCTTTGCGCAACCTCGCGACTCTCATCAAAATGGATGTCGGCCTAGACGTCGCCACAGTCGATCAAGGCGGTTGGGATCACCACAACAACTTGATCAACGAATTCGGCAACAATGTTTCCGAACTATCTCAATCGCTCAGCGCCTTCTGGGAAGATGTTTCAGAATATCGCGACCGCATCACATTGGTATTCATGACCGAGTTTGGCCGTCGCTTAAACGAGAACGCCAGCGCCGGAACAGACCATGGCTCAGGTTCAGTGATGATGGTCCTATCGGGCAACGCTAACGGTGGGCAAATGTACGGGGCTTGGCCGGGCCTGAGCACGACGGATCTGGATAACGGCGACCTTGCCGTGACCACCGACTATAGACAGGTGGTCTCAGAAATTCTGGCCAAGCGTCACAATAGCCCGTCATTGGCAACTGTGTTCCCGACTATGACGTACAACCCGCTCGGGATCATTAACGGCGATGACAGCGCAATTACCAATCCAGCAGTTGCGAGCAACACCACGACTAGCGCTAGCTAGACGGCGGCAACGCCTTCGTTTCGCGCTCCTTCTGACTCAGGGGCGCGCATGAAGATCACCCCACCGCAACGGGTAGGACGCGGTCGGGTCGTTAAGGATGCAGCACATCATGTTGCCGACAACACCTTCCTATGAACGGTTAGCCCTTAATCGTGCCACCTTCGGTGCGCGCACCGTCGATGAGGCCTACGCCCAGCAGATCGGTTGGGACGCGTGGGTCAACGAACAACTCTCCGCTCCACCGGGAGATGATCCTGAAGTGGCGGGATTAATCGCTAATGCAACTCTTAAAATAGCATACTCAGCCAAGACAAATGAGTTTGGCGGCTGGAGCGCCGTAAACGAAGAACGGCCGCTGACAGCGCTGGCGGCCAGCCCTCTAGCCTTATGGGACATATACAAACAACGCGACAAAACTTTGCCGAACAAGGAAATATACCGCACCGCTGAAGAAGTGGTCGCAGCAACCTGGATGCGCTCAACCCATTCAGCCTACCAAGTACGCGAACTGATGGTCGACTTTTGGCACAACCATTTTAACGTCAGCATCAATCAGACGCCGACTGTCGCAACCGGAACCGCCGCCTATGATAGAGACGTGATTCGACCACATGTGTTCGGCAACTTCCGCGACATGCTTGAAGCCAACGCGACCAGTGTCTCGATGTTGTTCTATTTGGACAACGCGATCAGCCAACCAGAAATACCGAACGAAAATTATGCGCGCGAGCTCTTGGAGCTTCATACGTTGGGCGAAAATGCATACCTCGGACAAACCGACCCGGACTCAGTCACTAAATATGCGAGCGGTATTGCCATAGGCTTTACGGACGAAGACATCGTCCAAGCCTCGCGCGCCTTATCGGGATGGACGGTTGGGTCTGGCAACAGGTTGGGAAAGCAGGGCGCGCTACCGAGCACGGGCGACTTTCACTACGAGCCACTGTTACACAACACCGAGGCCGGCACATTTATGGGCCAGGACCTGACCTCCCTGTCGGACGATATGGCTCAAGGACAAGCTATCCTGGATATAGCGGCTTATCATGATGAAACCGCTATATTTCTCTGCAACAAGATCTGCCGACGCATATTTGGTGACTCGCCACCTTCCAATGTCGTCACTGCAGCCGCCACGACTTGGTTGGCAAACCAAACACAACCGGACCAGTTGCGCCGTGTCATGGAAGCCATACTCCTGTCTTCAGAAATCGGTCAGCCGGCGTCCAAACTCCGTCTCCCTGTCGAGAAAACCGTCGCCTTCATGCGCGCGGTTGGTGCAACCGCAGTGCCTCACCGCAGCATGTTCAACCTGCTAAAGAACACGTCGGATCAGATCTTCACATGGCCAGGACCCAACGGACACCCAGATGTAGACGGGTACTGGCTCTCCACCACCGCCTTGATGACCGAGTGGAACGCCGTTCTTGATGTTTTGAATAAGGGCATGACCGACATATCGGTTACGAATGAATCAATACTCACTGATTCTGTGACCGAACTCGTTGAGGACTGGGTGGAGCGCATCATCGGGTTCGAACCATCGGGCACCAAAATGAACCAGCTAATTGACTTCGCCATGGGGCTCAACGGTGTTTTAACCTACCTCGGCCAGGGATCGTCGTCCGCCACGACCGTGGAATCTCACCTAAGAAAGCTGGTTGGGATGATCGCAACGATAGACGAGTTTGCCTATCGTTAGTATCCATCGCGCCACGCTTGGAATGCTTCGGCGACGTCCGCAATAACGGGCGACCAATCACCGTAGCTGGTTTGCCTAAAGAGCCTCACATTGGGATACCAAGGTGTCGATTGCCCGACTAATCCCCAACGCCAATTCGGGACAATGGGAATCATCACCCAGGTTGGCACGCCAAGCGCGCCCGCAACATGAACCGCCGTGTTCGAGGTCGCGATGACCAAATCCATTGCTGCAATTTGCGCAGCCGCCCCATCGAAGTCGGCAATCGGGTCAACGTCATCATCGATAAAAATATCTGCGCCGCTCAAACTGACCGCCGCTGCCACTTCGCCGGCCACATCACCGTATTGCAGCGAAACAAATAGGGCGTCGGGCACCGATAGAACTGTGCCCCACCGATCCAACGGCAACGATTTTTTTGAACCAGTATTGGGATTGATACTGTTCCAAGCTAGGCCGACAATTTTGCGTCCTGCAGCAATGTCTAGATACTTTTGGCGCAACTGCTTTGCTAAATTTGGATCCGCGCTCAGGTAGGCCTGCGGCTCCGGAAACGCCTGAGACGAACGTCTCAAGAAACGCCCAAGCGACCCTATGGCAACTTGGGCGTCAAAAGACAGCAGATCATCAGGTGGCAAAGAGTCGTATGACACCGCGGGCAATTCGGGAAAACTGCGCTGAACGAGCGGTACCATTCGCTGATCGAGCTCCACGGTTGGCTGAACATCACTGGCCGCCAAGTCACGCAGCTGGCCGGAAAACAGCACTTGGTCCCCGAGGCCTTGCTCCCCCCAAACCAACAGCTTCAGCCCATCGGTCAGCGACCCGTCCCATTCCGGGATCCCGCGCGCGCGCCACTGCGATGTCGGGTCGTTGATCAGCCATCGTGCCTCATGACCATCCCATCCCTCACCCCAGTTTCTTTTGAGGAGTTGCCCACAAGCCTGGTTGAAGCGCGCCATGGCGCTCCCGTCATCGACCTTAAGAGCGGCTGTGAAGTCTGTGTCCGCCCCCTCGATATCGCCTTGAGTTTGCTTGAGCTCACCACGATTGACCAACGTGCTGACGTGGTCAGGCACCCGCTCAAGTACGGCATTGTAGTGTTGAAGAGCCCCATCGTAGTCAGTCGCGGCGTGTATCAAACCAATGGTCATCATAGCATTGGCCCAAACACTGGAGCCCTCTAGGGCCGCAAACACGGCACGCTCCAAGGCGATCATCGCTCCGTCCGCCACACCCCTTTGACGGAGCAACTCACCCTTATTGAACAATGCATCGGCATCATCGGGCGCCTGCGCGAGAGCAGCTGCAAACGCCGCCAATGCCTCGTCAAGCCGATCAAGAGCCTGAAGGGCCAAGCCGCGCACATTTTGCGCCTGGACGAACGCGGGCTGCGCTTTTATCGCCTGATCGGACTGCGCCAGCGCGGATTCAATGCTTCCGTTTGCCAGTGCGTATCTCGCCTGATTAACGAGAGCGGCCGGCAACATCGGATCAATCGCTAGGGCTTTGTTAAACGAGTCATGAGCCGCAACAGCGTCACTCATCGCCTCTTGGGCCATGCCCAAATCATTCCAGATGATCGCATCCTCTGGCCGTCGCTTTGCCGCCAAACTCAAAAACTTAACTGCAGCCTCTGCATCCCCCAGCCCCAATAGGGCCACACCCTTTAGCGACAAAGCGTCGGGCTGACGCGGTTGCTTTTTAAGAATAGCATTGTAGGCCTCTAGGGCTGCGTTCACGTCTCCAGCCCTGTGATAGGCCAACCCTTTATCGAGCAGCTTCGCCAATTTTGGAGGTAGTGACTTTTCCATCTAGACCGTGACCACACACGTTGACTGACCAACAGGGCCGAGCTGAAACAGAATCTCATGTGCGTGCGGTGTCATATTCGTCTTCTGGCTAAAATGGAATGGCTCGTTGGGTGGAAATTCACGGAGAAGAATCTCGAATGTACCGCCATACTCCATTTATATAAAGTCTGCGCAAAGGCTTGCGTCTACAGATGTGACATGGAACTTTGCCCAAGCACTCATCTGCCCTTCTCTCATAGATTTAACGGACATTATGGGCTGGCAATTCTGGATTGATCGCGGTGGCACATTCACGGATATCGTCGCACGGACTCCAACGGGTGAGCTTCGAACGGCGAAACTCTTATCGGAGAACGAAAAGCATTACAGCGACGCAGCGGTAGCGGGAATCCGGAAAATTCTGGAGCTCGCCGCGGGCGATCCATTTCCGAGTGACACGATCGACGCCATCAAGATGGGCACCACCGTTGCCACCAACGCCTTGTTGGAGCGCAAAGGTGAGCGAACACTTCTGGCTATAACGCACGGCTTTGCCGATGCCTTGCTGATCGGCACCCAACAGCGCCCGACCCTGTTTGATCTCGACATCAAACGAGCGCCTATGCTTTACGCCGACGTATTGGAAGTGCCGGAGCGGCTTCTTGCAAATGGCGCGATCGAAACACCACTTGATGAATCGGCCGTTCGTGCAGGGTTGGAAAAAGCATTTGCGAACGGCTTTCGATCCGTCGCCATTACCTTGCTGCACGCAGACCGGCACCCTGCTCACGAGATAAGAGTCGGGCAAATCGCGAAAGATGTTGGGTTCACCCAAATTTCTGCGTCACACGATGTCATCCCACTGATGAAATTGATTGGTCGCGGCGACACAACCGTCGCAGATGCCTACCTCTCACCCGAATTGCGCCGATATGTACAGCATGTCGCCGACAACGTCGGAGGCGCACCTCTCCTGTTTATGCAATCCAATGGCGGACTGACGGATGCACATCGGTTTCGTGGCAAGGATGCCATTCTGTCTGGTCCCGCTGGCGGTGTTGTCGGCATGGCAGGCGTAGCAGCCTCTGCGGGCTTCGACAAAGTCATCGGCTTCGATATGGGTGGAACGTCAACGGACGTGTCCCATTATGCTGGCTCATTTGAGCGCACGTTCGATACGACTGTCGCCGGTGTCCGGTTGCGGGCGCCGATGATGGACATCCACACGGTTGCAGCAGGCGGTGGCTCACAATGCCTCTTTGATGGCCTGCGCCTGAAGGTCGGACCGGAAAGCGCCGGGTCTAATCCCGGTCCAACGGCCTATCGCCGAGGCGGTCCCCTCACCGTTACGGACTGCAACGTTTTACTCGGTCGCATTCAGCCCGAATACTTTCCCGCTGTCTTTGGCGACTCCGCATCACAGCCATTGGATACAGAGTCGGTACAAACAGCCTTTGAAGACCTCGCGGCCGAGGTATCAGAGACCCTGGGCGAAACACAAACACCGGAAGCATTGGCAGACGGGTTCTTGACGCTCGCGGTGGAAAGTATGGCCCGCGCAATCAAGACGATATCCGTACAACGCGGACACGACGTATCCCAATACACCCTTGTTTGTTTTGGCGGCGCTGGGGGACAGCACGCCTGCCGCGTAGCCGACAGCCTCGGCATGGATCGAATATTCATTCCACCGTTCGCTGGTGTTTTATCTGCCTATGGCATGGGCTTAGCCGACTTACGCGTTTTGAAAGAACAAACCGTTGCGCTGCCACTCGATGCAACACACTTCGAACAAATCCAAGAGGCGATTTCGCCCCTTTCAAATCTGGCCCGTCAAAAACTAACGGCACAAGGCATCGCTGACCGAGACATAACGGTTAACGAACATATGCATGTTCGATACGACGGTTCGGATTCCGCCATCCCCATTCGGGCCGGAACACTCCAATCGGTGTTAGAGGACTTTAAGGCGGAGCATGCCCAGCTGTTTGGGTTCTTGCAGCCCAACAAAGCCCTCGTCGTCGAAACGGTAACCTCTGAAGCCAGCGGCGGCGGCGCATCTATAGAGTTTCACGATAGGCCTGCTGCCAAAGCAGCAAAAGGGCTTGCCGCGCTGGAGAACGTTAGGCTCTGGTCTGACGGTGCTTGGCGGTCGGTTCCCGTTTTCGAATTAGACGCACTAGTGCCCGGGCAGAAAATCATCGGACCGGCACTGCTAATCGACGCGAATGCCACTACGATCGTGGAAGCAGCCTGGCGCGCAGACATGAGTCCACTTGGTCACCTTATTTTATCTCGACGTTCATCCAGTGCGGCGGCCGCGGCAATTGGTACTGGCACTAACCCGGTTCTGATTGAGATCTTCAATAGTCTGTTTATGTCGATTGCAGAGCAAATGGGAGCCGCGCTGCAGAACACGGCCCATTCGGTAAATATCAAAGAACGATTGGATTTTTCGTGCGCCGTCTTCGATGCCAGCGGTGCGCTCGTTGCCAATGCGCCGCACATGCCTGTTCATCTTGGCTCAATGGGCGAAAGCGTTCGTGCTGTTATTCAGGCCCACGACACGACAATGACGGCGGATGACGCATTCATAACCAACGCCCCATACAACGGCGGGACCCATCTGCCAGACATCACTGTTGTGGCGCCCGTATTCGACAAGACCACCGGTGAACGTGTTTTCTTTGTCGCAGCCCGAGGACATCACGCCGACATTGGCGGCCTGACACCGGGATCTATGCCGCCCCACAGCCGTACTATCGATGAGGAAGGCGTGTTGTTTGATGCGGCACCGCTCGTCCGCAATGGTGTGCTGTTGGAAGCCGAGATTCGAGGCACCTTACTCTCAGGATCGTATCCAGCACGAACACCCGACCAGAACATCGCAGACCTCAGAGCCCAGATCGCGGCGTGCACTAAGGGGACAACCGAGCTGCACGCCATGATCGCCCAATACGGGCTTGATGGTGTCAAGGCTTACACAGGGTATGTCCAAGACAACGCAGAAGAAGCCGTGCGCCGGGCGATTGACTCGCTACAAGAAGGCCGTTTCGTCGCCCCGATGGATGACGGCGGTGAAATCCATGTCGCCATTTCAATAAATCGACAGGCTAGAGCAGCGACCGTCGACTTTACCGGAACATCTGCGCAACGTCCGAGCAACTATAATGCACCCGCTGCCGTATGCCGGGCCGCTGTCCTATACGTATTTCGAACACTGGTTGAAGACGACATTCCCTTGAATGAAGGATGCCTAAAACCGCTGACGCTGATTATTCCGGACGGTTCAATGTTGAACCCGGTCTACCCCGCCGCCGTCGTGGCGGGGAATGTAGAGACGTCTCAGATCATTTGCGACGCCCTTTATGGGGCTGTGAATCGTCTTGCAGCAAGTCAAGGCACCATGAACAATCTGACGTTCGGGAACGCCACCTACCAGTACTATGAAACATTGTGCGGCGGCACAGGCGCCGGACCAGGCTTCGGTGGCGCAGACGCCATACACAGTCACATGACAAATTCCAGATTGACCGACCCCGAAGTGTTGGAGTGGCGATACCCCGTACTCCTCGAGTCATTCCACATACGCAGGGGATCAGGAGGGTCAGGCCTGCAAACAGGCGGAGACGGAGTCGTCCGCAAGATTCGTTTTCTCGAAGCAATGTCAGTGGCCATGCTCTCCGGACGCAGGACAACGGTTCCATTTGGGCTAGATGGCGGAGAGGCTGGGCTGCCTGGCGAAACCCACGTGGAACGCGCCAATGGCAAAAATCAAACCCTGACCTATGCCGACAACACGGACGTCGAACCGGGCGACGTCGTTGTTATTGCCACGCCTGGCGGCGGGGGCTTTGGTCCCAAAAAGCAGCCTTAACGCTTAGATGAGATAAACCCCTCAATCTGCATGGACGGCTAAGAAACACCTTTGTATCGTAGCCTATGGCTCCACCAGGACATACGGTCACCCGACCCAGCGACGATGGCTTTTATTTGCCAGCTGAGTGGTGTCGGCATGCTCGCACATGGGCCGCCTGGCCGACCACTGATCCTGCCCATGCAGATGGTCTCGAAGACTTAAAAAGTGCGATCGCCCACTTAGTCCGAACGGTCCTACGGTATGAACCGGTAACCATATTAGCCACTCAAGACGATAGAGCCGAGGTTTTTAATTGGTGCGGGCCACAGGTCGATGCCCTAACGATGCCGCACGATTCCGTCCGATTGCGGGATACCGGGCCGACCTTTTTGGTTGATGGCAAAGGAGGATCAGCAGCAACAGACTGGCAGTTTGACGGCTGGGCTGGACAAGCTGAGAACTGGCAACAAGATGCGATATTGACCCACTCACTTCTGGGTGAAATTGAGGTCAGGCGGTTCCGAGCTCCACTGAAGTTAGAGGGAACTGCATATTGCACCGATGGTGCGGGAACCTTGATTGCATCGTCCACCGCAGCTCTTGGTGACAATAGAAACCCCGGGGTATCCAAACTTGACGCTTTTGACATCCTATCCAGGTGGCTCGGCGTCACTCGTGTCATTTGGATAGACGAGTTCATCGGTGGCGATTCTGGCAACTGCGAGATACGGCGTCTCTGCACCTTCGTCGCGCCGGGTCATGTCATCGTTAACCAGGCCAACGATGACCCTTTGCGGTCATCGCTAGATGCCTTAGCAGATCGTTTAGCAAACACTGAGGATGCCAGAGGCGAACGGCTGCGCGTGGAGCGCATTCCGATGGCGGAAAAAGGGGTACACGCAGCAACCTATTCGACGTTCTACGTCTTCAACCAGGCCGTTCTTGTGCCTCAGTACGACCTCGTGTCAGACGAACCGGCACTGAACACTCTGAAGCAATTCTTTCCCGGCAGAGAAATGATCGGCGTCGACGCCAAGATCGCTCTCGATCATGGGGCGAGCCTATCCAGTCTGCTGCAGTATCAACCTGCGCGACTTTTGGAGCGCCACAAAGCTACTCTTTTACCGAGGTCAGCTTGGCAACGACCAGCTCCCGACCACATCGGACTCCTGGAAGCCTACATAGCGAAAGTCGAAGAAGAGAACTAAGAGATTACTCGCCTGTTGTCCGACGACGAAGCGACGGTGTCCAACTCACGTTCCCGTCTTTGAATCGCTCTATCGCGGCTTGCAGCACCTCATGTTCATCACAGCTACGCGGACAGAGTTCGCTCAGGCGCGCAAGATTTGCGTCCGCACCAGCCTTGTTCCCCAGCTTCAGATAAAGCTCGCCCTGGTACTCGAGCGCACCTTTATGATCAGGATCAAGCTCTAGCGCCCGCACATAATTTTCCATGGCCTCATCGGTTTGGTCCATGTTGCGTTGACTGTACGCCAAGAGGTTGTAGGCATCCGCGTTGTCGGGGTCATCTTCCAAGGCCGTCCGCAACAAGTCTGCAGCCGCCTCAAAATCCCCCTCTTCGATTGCCAGCTCAGCGTCTTCGATGTTTTCCTCAGACGATCCCCCAGAACCCATTGCCATGACGCCTGTACTCGAGACCGCCAATAGGCAGGCAACTGATAGAGTGCCAAAGAATGACTGGAGTGAATAGTGACGTAACGTGATCATGACAAACCTTTCTGGATTGGAGTGAATGGATCAACGTTCTGAAAGCTTAGAGCACCCCCGGTGCGCTGGCGAGTACACACCCCCAGATCATCCTCGTTGTCCTTACGGATAGAGCAAACTGGCCGCGAAAATCGCTGAATTCCAGGGCAAATAGAGGCGATCGCAGCCTGGCTCCATTGTCAGAAAGGGCAACCATCGCGCCTCCAGAGCGAGAGGCTATGGCTATTGCTGAAGCCGATCCGAAGGACTCGAGTCGGATATCAAACCCGACGGCTCGATCACGCTAGAACTGGGACTAGCGACAGGACCTGGTGCGACAACAAGATAAACCAGCCAAACGGCGATAAGGACCAGTGACAGAATAAGGAGGAGCTTACGCTCGATAGGCTGCCGGCTAGGCGCCTCCGTCTTTGCCTTGGGAGCGTGTTTTCCGGTCATATGATTTGATAACGCCGCGGGTAGCTGGTGGCAAGGATACAGAACCTTGCCAAGGCTTGACGGTGCGCGTAGGACATTTCGAACGGGGTTTTAGAACAGGTACTATGAGTTGTCGGATCTTATTCCTTACGCCTACCTCATTATTGGATTGATCCTGCTAAGCGGCGGGGCGGATTACCTCATTCGTGGCGCTGTCGCAGTTGCCACGCGCATGAACATATCGCCGCTCGTCGTTGGCCTCACCATCGTTGCCCTTGGCACGTCTCTACCGGAACTCATCGTGTGTGTTCGTGCCGCCATGGCCGGTGCCTCAGGAATTGCGGTCGGGAATATTGTTGGCAGCAACATCGCGAACATTCTCCTTATTATCGGCGCCGGCGCCCTCATGTGCCCCATCTCAGCCAATCGCAATCATTTTCTACGGGACAGCCTTCTGATGCTGGGGGCTACGGGACTCTTCATTGCCATTGCCCTCACCGGATCGTTCGCGGCCACATCAGGCGCAATTATGATTGCACTGCTCTTCGTCTTCCTAATTTTCTCCTATGTACAAGGAAGGAAGCATGGCACCGACGACCTCAGCATGATCGATATGGACGAAATTGCGGCGGGAGACGCTGTCACACCATTGCGCGCCACACTCTGGATCGTGGGCGGCCTCATCGGGGTTGCAGTCGGCGCTGAGCTTCTGGTTGGTGGCGCCACCACGATTGCCAGAGGGCTCGGTGTCAGCGAAGAAGTCATCGGGCTAACTATGGTGGCCATAGGCACATCCTTGCCCGAGTTGGCGACGGTCATTGCCGCTGCCGCCAAACGCCAGACTGACCTTATCGTCGGCAACGTCATGGGTAGCAACATTTTCAACATATTAGGCGTGATGGGCGTTACTGCGACAGTCGCTGACGTGCCCGTGGGCGGGCAGATTCTGACGTTTGATATATGGGTCATGGCCGCTGCGGCGCTCATCCTAGTTCCGCTAATGTTGTCTGGTAGCATTCTGAATAGAAAAGAAGGGACAGCATGCCTAGCGTTGTATGCTGCGTACATCGCCGTTCAGTATATCGGGGTTGAACGCGTTTTCTCATGACACGCACGATGCCAAAAACGGTGTTGATAACTGGCGGTGCCAAGCGCATCGGCAAAGCAATTACTGAAAGCTTAGCCGCAAGTGGGTGGGCTACCGCAATTCACTATTTCGGCTCAAGCGACGAGGCGGCAGCACTCGCCAAATCGATCAACGCCGCAAACGGAAATGCGACCATCTTCTCAGCCGACCTTAGTGATCCCAACGAGACGACTGACCTCATCCCTGCCGTGGTCGACACTTTAGGCCCCATCGGAGCACTTATTAATAATGCCTCGGTATTTGAGGAAGAAAGCTGGGATGATGTGACGCTGGAGTCTTGGACAAAACATCTGGGGATTAACCTTCACGCCCCATTTTTGTTGAGCCAAGCCTTTGCCCGCGCCTTACCTGATAATGCGGAGGGCTCCATCGTCAATATAATCGACCAGCGCGTCCTTAATCTGACACCCGAATTCATGTCATATACGGTGAGTAAATCTGGGCTGTGGACGTTGACCCAAACCCTAGCAATGGCTCTAGCACCACGCATACGGGTTAACGGCGTCGGTCCCGGCCCAACGCTGCCAAACGAACGCCAGACAGATGAGGTTTTTCAAAGGCAGGTATCCGCCACACCAATGCGCAGAAAAGTCGAACTCAGTGACATTACGGCGGCGGTAACGTATTTGCTTACGGCTCGTACAGTTACCGGCGAGATGATAGCTGTAGACAGCGGCGAACACCTGGGTTGGACCCAGCCAGTTGAAGGACAGTCATTTAATGGGTGAAGTCAGCAAATCGAGGGTTATCGAGCCGCTGCGGATTGCCAACGCCGCGGATCAGGTCCGCCATGTGTTCATCCGTGACCTCGTCCTGCCTTGCGATATTGGCGTCCACCCCCATGAACAGGGCGCACCACAACGGGTTCGCATTAATCTCGATCTGGCCGTTACGGATGATGGAAACCCGCTCGCTGACCAGCTCGAGAACGTCGTTTGCTATGAAGACGTCGTGACTCGGATTCGGGCCATTACGAGTGACGGCCATATAAACTTGGTTGAGACTCTGGCGGAGCGGATCGCCCAAACTTGCCTCCAGCACCCCGACTGCGACACCGTCAGGGTGCGGATCGAGAAGTTGGACGTTTTTGAGGATGTCGAAAGTGTTGGAGTCGAAATAGAGCGTAAATCTATAGGCTGAGACACGCCTATCGCGCTTTAATCCATTGATTTGTCACATAAAGTACTCTTCGAATCAAAATTCGCCGCTAACAGGCCACGCGAGTCAAGCGAGTTGTGCACACCAATTTTCGAGTCTGTGAAGTTTGTTCAGGTGGGAGACATAACACTCCCCAATTTCGCATCCTCGCGTTTATAGAGCCTTTTTCTTTATATATTTCAATGGTTTATGAAATTCTTCCGAAATTCGCAAGATTAACGAACTTTGGTCGTGTTTCTTCGGCTGAGAATGATTGCCGTCCTTATTCCCACAGAGTTTTCCAAAGCTTGAGCTGATATTTTCCAAGATTTTCAGGGATATACGGCTCGCAGTTGACCGAAAACGACATCGGTGCGACATCCGACCTATGGATCGAACGCGAAGTGACCGGCCTGGACATCGGGACGACCCAGCAGAGGCCGTGCCCAAGGTCCTCAAAGAACAAGAAAGCCCTGGTCCGGTGGGCAAGGGGCTCACGGTAATCTCTGACGCGCTCAACACGTTGCCAAGCAGACCGGGCGTCTACCGCATGCTGAACGCCAAGGGAGATGCCCTGTACGTCGGCAAAGCGAAGAACCTCAAAAAAAGAGTAACGTCCTACACACGGATCGAACGCATGCCGATGCGACTTCAAAGGATGGTCACGGAAACGCACCATCTCGAAGTCGTCACGACTCATACGGAAGCAGAAGCTCTTCTGTTAGAGAGCAACCTGATCAAACAGCTGAAGCCCCGTTACAACATTCTCTTGAGAGACGACAAGTCGTTTGCCTACATCATGGTAACCGGCACTCACCCCTACCCGCGCATTCTCAAGCATCGTGGGAAACGCAAACCACCTCATCAATATTATGGGCCGTTCGCATCTGCTGGCGCGGTAAACCATTCACTCGCCACGTTACAACGGGTGTTTCTATTGCGAACATGCTCAGATGCCGTGTTCACCAATCGCTCACGACCCTGCCTTCTCCACCAAATAAAGCGCTGCTGTGCTCCCTGCGTCGACAAAGTATCGGAAGAAAGTTATGGCGAATTAATCCGGCAAGCACAAAATTTCCTGAGCGGGGACAGCAACGAAATACAAGAAGAACTCTCGCGGCAAATGGAAGCCTCAAGCGCTGAGTTGGATTTCGAGTCTGCGGCCACGTACCGCGACCGCATCCGAGCACTGACCAACGTGCAGAGTCACCAGGACATCAATCTTCCGTCAAACGACGACACGGATGTCATCGGCCTTCATCGTGCCGGTGGACAATCCTGCGTGCAGATATTCTTCTTCCGCGGAGGGCAAAACTTCGGTAACCGCGCATACTATCCGTCGCACAATGCCGATGACGAGGATGGCGCTATTATCGAAGCCTTCCTAGGCCAATTCTACGACGCCACAGCCGCACCGCCGACAATTTTGGTTAGTCACAGCCCACCCAATAAAGACCTGATCACTGAGGCGTTGGGCATACGCGCCGAACGAAAAGTTGAGATTCTAATTCCGGCACGCGGGAGCAAACGAAAACTGATCGACCACGTCACCCTCAATGCCAGGGAAGCGCTGGGGCGGCGCATGGCGGAAAGCACAGCGCAACTTAAGTTGCTCAGTTCTGTCGCAGAACTTTTCGATCTTCCTGCAGCGCCAGAGCGCGTCGAAGTATACGACAACTCTCACATCTCGGGCACACATATGGTCGGCGGCATGATTGTATCTGGCCCAACGGGCTTCGAGAAAAACGCCTATCGCAAGTTCAACATTAAGAACGCCGACTTAGCACCCGGCGATGATTATGGCGCCATGCGAGAAGTGCTCACACGGCGATTCGCCAGGGCGCAAAAAGAAGACCCCGACAGAACAAAAGGTGTCTGGCCCGATCTGGTCTTGATCGACGGCGGCAAAGGCCAGCTCTCAACCGCACAACAGACTTTAGAGGACCTTGGTATTGATGACGTCCCTCTTGTCGCAATCTCCAAGGGACCCGATCGAAACGCAGGTCGAGAGCAATTTCATCGGGTGGGCAAGACACCGTTTACGCTACCACCGGCGCACCCCGCCCTATACTTCTTGCAAAGACTGCGGGACGAGGCCCATAGGTTTGCGATTTCTGCTCACCGTAACCGGAGATCTAAAGCAATTGTACGGTCAGAGTTAGATGAGGTGGCCGGTATTGGCGGGCAGCGAAAAAAGGCACTGTTGCACCGTTTCGGATCTGCCAAGGCAGTGGCTCAGGCTGGTATCGAAGATTTATCGACGGTCGATGGAATAAGTGCGGGCTTGGCAAAAAAAATCTATGATTATTTCCATCCGGACCACTAAACTTTTCTCGAACAACATAACGACGGATGCAGCGCGTGCTTAATTTGCCAAATATTCTAACTCTGTCTCGAATTTTCGTCATACCGATCGTGATCGCACTTTTCTATTGGGATAGCCCCACGACACGCTGGGTCATGCTTGGGCTGTTTACGGTGGCAGGAATCACCGATTTCTTTGACGGCTATCTCGCACGTCGGAGCAATCAGGTCTCAGCATTTGGGCGGTTTCTTGATCCGATTGCGGACAAGCTATTGGTGGCCGCATTGCTTCTTATGCTGGTCGGGTTTGAACGTATGACGACGTGGTCCTACCTCCCTGCCGTCGTCATTCTGACACGCGAGCTTCTCGTTTCAGGATTGCGCGAGTTTCTCGCTCAAACTCAAGTCAGCGTTCCTGTATCCACACTCGCGAAATGGAAAACAACGCTTCAGATGTTTACCCTTGGGTTTCTCATCGTTGGATCAGATGCGCCAACATGGATTCCAGCGCAGGCAATCGGAGAAGTGGGGCTCTGGCTCGCCGCATTATTGACAATAATTACGGGCTACGATTACCTCAAAGCCGGACTCGTCCACATGCTCAAAGACGAAGCGGAGTAATACGGGGTGTCACTTAACGTCTTGTATTTTGCATGGGTCAAAGAAAAAGTCGGAACTGGAGAAGAGCAGGTATCTCCCTCGGATGACGTGCAGACAGTTGCAGACGTCATAGAGTGGCTGAAGACCCAAAGCCCCGGCCACGCTGATGCCTTTGCCGACGCCAGCCAAATCCGCGTTGCCTTGGACCAACTCCATGTCCCGTTTGATACCTTTATCGGAAACGCCAAAGAGATCGCCTTTTTCCCGCCGGTAACCGGAGGTGATTGGTGATTCGGGTTCAAAGCGAGCCCTTCGATGCTGGCACGGAAACCAATTTGTTCCTGTCCCGTAATGCCAACTCGGGCGGCGTCGCCACATTCATTGGCCAGGTTCGTGATTTTCAGGATCAAGATTCAGGGTCGAGCAAGACCATTTCTGCGCTTGAACTCGAGCATTACCCGGGAATGACAGAGAAAGAACTCGAGCGTATCGCTGCCGAGGCGCATACGCGTTGGCCCCTAAACGACATATTGGTTATCCATCGTTACGGCCGCATGGATCTTGGAGAGGCTATTGTCCTCGTCTGCGCAGCCGCGACCCATAGGGGCGACGCGTTCTCAGCCTGTGAATTTGTTATGGACTGGTTAAAGACACAGGCGCCTTTTTGGAAGCGCGAGCACAGCAATACGGATTCATCCTGGGTGGACGCCAAAAAGAGCGATGACACGCGCGCGGAACGCTGGAACAAGAACGATTAAGCAGCGCTCGTTTCAGATGCCGCGGTTTTACCCACGGTAATATCGTATGCGTCCATCAGTGTTTTACACACTTGCCCCGGCTGAAACGTATAAGATCCAATTGACCCCACAGGCGTCACTTCAGCAGCTGTTCCGGTCAAAAAACACTCATCTGCATTGGCCATTTCCTCGGGCATGATAGCGCGCTCAATCACTTCGTAGCCGTGCTGTTCGGCCAATCCCATGACGGTACGGCGCGTTATTCCATCTAAAAAGCAATCGGGTGTTGGGGTGTGTAGCTTTCCATCCATAACAAAAAAGATGTTGGCGCCGGTTGCTTCCGCAACCTGACCGCGCCAATCCAGCAGCAATGCATCATCAAGCCCTTTTCGCTCTGCCGCATGTTTGGACAACGTGCAAATCATGTAGAGACCAGCCGCCTTCGCGAAAACCGGTGACGTTGCCGGTGATGGTCGCCGCCACTCGGCCAGGTCGAGCTTTAAACCCTTAAGGCGGGCTTCGGGAGAGAAGTAAGACGGCCAGGGCCAGACGGCGATGGCAACGTTGACCCGGGCCCCTCTTGCCGTGACTCCCATGAGATCACTGCCACGCCAGGCGATAGGTCGGACATAGCCGTTCGTGATGTCGTTTGCCCGCATTGCTTCCAGGCACGCTTCGTTCACCGTGTTTCGATCGTACGGCATTTCCATATCGAGCGTTTCGGCCGAATAGAAGAGGCGATCTGTGTGCTCCTCTAGTTTGAAAATCTTGCCGTTGTAAATTCGCTCCCCCTCAAACACAGACGATGCATAATGAAGGGCATGCGTTAGGACATGCAGTTTGGCGTCCCGCCACGGTAGGAGTTCTCCATTGAACCAGATATATCCGTCCCGATCGTCGAAGGGTTGAATGGACATGGTAGGCTGCTTCCCTGATGGGTCGTGTTTAAGTCCGATTGAGACACATTGTTAATCAAAGCTGATCCAAGACGTAACATCCCACTGAATATATGTCAATAATACTGACGTATATTTTAACCCGTTGACCTCAACCCCAAGCGATGCGACGCAGACTTATGGTCGAAACTAAACCTGGCACTAACCTTCTCTTCCTCCGCGACGAGGACCTGCGACAAGGCATAGAGCTTCTCTTCTTTGCATATCGTGACTTTACGGCTGAGGCCGACACGATTTTAGCCAAGCAGAAGTTCGGGCGAGCCCATCACCGCGTGATCTATTTTGTTGGGCAGTATCCTGGCATGAGCGTCCGCGACCTCTTGGACATCCTGTCCATCACTAAACAGAGTCTGTCGCGGGTGCTGCGCCAACTTGTGGACGAAGGCTACATTGATCAACAGCCAGGGACGACTGATCGTCGCCAACGGCTCCTGACGCTGACGACAAAAGGCAAAGAACTGGAAGGCCTCCTAACCAGCGAGCAGCGGGCCAGAATTGCTGCTGCCTATAAAAACGCTGGAGCAGATGCTGTCGAGGGGTTCCGAAAGGTCATGCTCGGGATCATGGAAGGATCGGCGCGCCGCCGCTTCAATGAGGATAAGACGTAGGCGTATTGAATGGTCGACACTCCTCAAAATTCACCGGCCCACATTCTCGTTGTTGACGACGACACGCGCTTAAGACGATTGATTCAGAAATACCTAAAAGAACAAGGGTTTCTCGTTACCGGGGCTCCGTCTGCCAAAGACGCCCGCCAGCACATGGAATCACTGCAATTCGATTTGATCGTTTTGGACGTCATGATGCCGGGTGAAGACGGCATGAGTTTCGCGGGCGCGGTGAGAGATATCAGCGAAATTCCCATTCTGATGCTTACCGCGATGGGAGAAGCGGAGCATAGAATCCAAGGTCTAGAACACGGCGTGGACGATTATATGGGGAAGCCGTTCGAACCCAGGGAACTTCTCCTCAGGGTAAACGCCATACTTCGACGCACACCACCCCCGCCCGATGATCGTGCCCATGAACTTAGCTTTGGTGAATGCCGATACGACATTTCACGCAATACGCTGGTTAGGGATGGCAACTCTGTTCACCTCACCTCTGCCGAAGCCGTTCTCCTGCGCACGTTAGCGATTAACGCAAACACGCCAGTACAACGCAGCCAACTCAGCAATGACGACAGTGGCCACGCCAATCCAAGAACCATCGACGTCCAAGTGACCCGCCTTCGCAGAAAGATCGAAAGCGATCCCCGCCAACCCCGCTATCTACAAACCGTGCGCGGGACCGGCTACCTGCTGCGGACCGACTAGGGCGTTGGACGACAGATGACTGAAAACATTCCCGCCAAAGAATCGTTTGCAAATCGCGTCACGCGATTGATCGAGGGGGCGAACTGGAACAGTTGGATGCCCGCCACATTGATGGGGCGGTCGGGGTTAATCATCCTTGTGCCACTCATTCTCGTCCAGATCATTTCGACGTTTATCTTCTACGATAACCACTGGGAAACACTGTCGCGCCGGTTGGCTCAAGGGCTTGCCGGTGACATCTCACACATACGCGTTTATCTGAGAGACAACCCCGCGCCTGAAGATTTTGCCTGGATCCAATCGACAGTCCGCCAGACGATGCAGCTGGATATCGATTACGAACAGCGGGCATCATTGCCGGCTACAGAAACGATTAATGCCAAAGGGCCGTTCCCCGACGTACTAACTCGAGAACTATGGCGCGAATTGAAGCGCCCATTCACCATCGACTTTGATCGGTCGGATCGTGAAATAGAAATCAACATGCAGTTGCCAGGTGGAGTGCTTCATGTGCTCGCGCCAAGAAAGCGTCTGTTCAGTTCGACCACCTATGTCTTCGTATTGTGGATGGTTGGCTCCTCGATGCTGCTGTTCGGTGTCGCTGCCTTGTTTCTCAATGTGCAGGTCCGAGCTGTACGGCGGCTTGCCCGCGCCGCTGATAGTTTTGGCAAGGGCCGCGATGTTCCTAACTTTAAACCGGAAGGTGCCAGAGAAGTCCGGCAGGCCGCCTTGGCATTTACCGCCATGCGCAATCGTATCCAACGGCAGATCGATCAAAGAACTGAGATGCTAGCAGGCGTATCTCATGATCTCCGCACGCCCCTTACGCGCCTTCGCTTGCAGATTGAAATGCTGGATGGTGCGGCTCCTGAGGATATTTCCGATATCAAGGAAGACATCGATGAAATGGAGCGGATGCTTAATGGCTATTTGGCCTTTGCCCGTGGTGAGGGAGACGAAGCGCCAGAACCGACTAACCTTGAGGAGCTGCTGAATGATATTCACCGCCGCTTTCAGCATAGCGAAGCAACGGTTTCCCTGGAGCTGCAAGATGTTAGTGGAGAGATAACAACAAAACCAATAGCGATTAGACGCTGCCTAGCTAACCTGATCGGCAACGCCACCCGTTATGGTTCGCTTGTTGAGATATCAGCAAGAAGGTCGGGCGCCCATATTGAGATTAACGTGGACGACAACGGGCCGGGCATTGCCGACGACCACCGGGAGAGCGTCTTCAAAGCGTTCTATCGGGTTGATGCGTCGCGCAATCCAGAAACCGGTGGTGTTGGCCTTGGCTTAACGATCGCCAGAGACATCGCCCGCAGCCTGGGCGGTGACGTCGTCCTTGGAGACAGCGCTATCGGAGGGCTGCGCGCAACCGTGCGAATCCCGGTATAACTTAATCCGCATCTTCGTCGTTTACTTGATTGTCCGACGGCCTACGATCCAGAATCAGAGACTGCATTCTCTCTAGTCGGTCCAGAGCTTGATCAAGAGCCGACATCGTCTTCGCCATATCATCGCTATCGTCGGCCAACCATGTTCGCAATACCGCTCCATAAGCTATCGTCAACGCATGCGCACGAATCATGCCGAACGGGCTGCTCGCGTCTATTCCAGATGCGATCAACATTAGAGCCATAGAATGCACAAGCGCCGGGGCTCGCTTCAAAATCGATGCCGGCCGACGGGATAGCCCCCGTATCAAAGCCTCGTATCCAGAGCGATGACGTTGCAATGCGTCAAATCGGATCATCAGAATTTCGAACAGACGATCCCGGGGTGTTTCTGAATCGTCGATATCTTGCACTTGAGACAACACGTGCTCATCTATACGGCTCAACAACGCCGACGCAATACGGCCCGTGGTCGGATAAACGCCGATAACTCTACCTAGAGGCTCGCTTAGGGCGTCTGCCACTTTCGGCACGCTCAGTGATGCCCAGCCCTCTCGCGCCGCGAATTCTAAGGCAGCATCAGCGATCCGATCAGCGAGATCGGGTTTACTCTTCCTGCCTGGTTTTGCTTTCGCGGTCTTCTTAGTCGCCATCGCACTATCCTGCGAGGTCTTTTGACCGTTGAGTCGCGGCCTCAACCGCGCGCGTGAGTAAAGATGGCAAACCATCATCAGCCATAAGGATCTGAAGTGCAGCCTCGGTCGTGCCTCCGGGACTGGTCACATTCTCCCTTAGCGTGCCCGCCGGTTTGGTTTCAGCATCCAACAGGGCCCCTGCACCTGATACCGTCGCCTGAGCCAATTGCTCGGCAAGGGCTGGTTCTAAACCCGCGGCGATACCGGCTTCAGCTAACGCTTCTGCCAGAAGGAACACGTAGGCGGGGCCACTACCCGAGACCGCGGTAACCGCATCCATATCCGCCTCATCCGTAATCCAGGCCGTTTGTCCAGCCGCTGCCATAAGCACTTTGCAGACGCGTTTCTGGGATGGGCCGACGGAATCCGCCGGGCATAAGACGCTTATGCCGCGCCCGATGGCCGCTGGCGTATTCGGCATCGACCGAACGACGGCCGCCTTCGGCCCGAGCATCTCCTGAATATTCTTGAGCGACAATCCGGCAATGATCGATAGGTACACGGTGCCACCTTCGGCGAACCGGGCGTAAGCTGGAATAATACCTGCCGCAGCCTGCGGCTTGACGGCAAACACAATAGCATCAGGTGTAAAATCACTGGGCAACTCTGATGCGTCGGTGAGGACGCTTAGCGCTGGATGTTCATCCGTCGATTCAACAGCTGCGCGCCCAGCGGGCTCGACGATCATTATATCGACCGGACTAAGGCCCTGCGCAAACCACCCCTTTAAAAGAGCGCCGCCCATTTTGCCACATCCGACGAGAAGTATGGTGCCTTCGATCATGAACGCACCATAGCACAAAGTGTCGGCCTTTCAGCCGCCCGATCGCAGAGTTTTAAAGAGACAGTGGAACCTAGGCTTCGCCGACCGTATCAAGGAGAGCGCAGGCGATAGCATCGTCGGGTGTCCGGCCACCCCAAATGACGAACTGAAACGCCGGGTAGTAGCGCTCACATTCGCTGCGGGCCAGATCAACGAGATCGTCTACGTGCGCGGCATCGAGACGGCCACCGCTGCAATGAATGGTATGCCGAAACATGGGGATCCCTTCATCAACCCAGATCGCGAAATGCCCAGTCCACAAACGCTCATTCAACTTGGCGATAAGCTCGTAAATATTGCTAAGAATTTTTGGTTGCACTCGCATATCCAAAGCGCAGGAAAAATGCAGTGCGTCTAATTCTTGTGACCATGCAAAAAACAATCCGAAGTCACACCAAGTACCCGGCGCTTCAACTGCCATTTCTTCATCGCTGCGGCGATCAAATACCCAATCTTTTATGGAGATCACTTCTTCGATGCGATCCAGCGGGTTGTCCGCTGTCGATTCATGGCTGACGGTGGTGGTGCGCATGGAAACCCCTCATTTGCCCCGGACTCGAACGACTATTCGAGCCGTCAAATTCGTAGCCTATGAATCAAGATATAGTAGGTTCTGAGGGGCGGCAATAACTAATCTTAGTAGATATACCGAGTCGCGAACTCTCTTTTTTCCGTCATGGAATCGAATACAACTGCCACTTTCCAAGGCGAAGCACAGGCTAAGTCGGTCTGTTTTAGGCTTTTTTCTGGGCCGAAGGCGTTGCAGCTTTTTTAGACCTGATTGCACGCTTAGATCCCGGTTTCTTTGGCGTCGCGGATTCACCAGCACCGGCTTCAAGCACCGAGAGGAGTGTTGCAATGCGTTCCTGTTCAGCCCGCGCTTCAGAGGCCATCGCTTTTACAGCCTCAAACTCTTCACGACTGACAAGGTCATGGTCGGCCATAAACCGTTCGACGCGCTGCTTTACCAAGTTCTCGATTTCTTGCTTGAGGCTGCCAAGAGCCCCGAGGGCCCCACCAGCGACTTTAGCAATGTCATCGAAGATTCGTTTCTGACTCTGCATGGTGAGTCTCCGTAGTCAGTGTGTAAGCACCAATATCGACCTGTCACGCTCAACCTTCAAGGGCTGCGCGCCTACGAACTTGTTTTTGTTCCGTTGCCGCATCAAACCCAATCCGTCATAACTCGACGAACAAATCAGCCTATTGAGTGGTTTATGCTTGTCATCACCGGAGCCGCCGGATTTATCGGATCGAACCTTCTCGCGAAGTTAGAAGCGGCCGGTTCAGTGTCTATTGCGGCCTGCGACATTCTGGATAGCGACTCCAAGCAAAACAACGTGGCCAAAAGAGATGCCGTAACCTGGATCAATCCGGCAGATGTACTGAATTATCTTGCGGCTCACTCCAGTGACATTGAGGCACTCATTCACCTTGGCGCTGAGACCGCGACCACAGCAACGGATCGTGATGCCGTTTTCGCCGTCAATGTTGATCTCAGCAAAGCGCTTTGGGAATGGGCCACCCAAACACGGACACCGTTCCTGTACGCGTCGTCAGCGTCGGTCTATGGCGACGGCGTTCTTGGCTTCGACGACGATCCGTCGCCAGAAGCGATGGGAAAACTAAAGCCGCTCAATATTTATGGCGAAAGCAAACTTGCTTTCGATCTGTTCGTTGCAGAGCAAGTCGCAGCGAGCGCCGCTACGCCACCGCAATGGGCGGGGCTTCGGTTCTTTAATGTGTTCGGACCCAATGAATTGCACAAAGGAACTCAAGCCAGCGTTGTCAGTCAGATGCATCCCATTGTTGCCCAGGGTGAGCCTTATCCCTTATTCCGTTCGCACCGGGCCGATGTGGCGGACGGAGAACAACGCCGAGATTTCGTCTTCGTTGACGACTGCGTCGGAGTCATTCAGTGGCTCTTAACCCATCCGGGCGTCTCAGGGCTCTTTAACGTAGGAAGTGGACAAGCCCGAACATTTCTCGATCTCGCAAAAGCGGTACACCGGGCCTCTGGGAGGGATTACCATCCGAGTTGGCGGGACACGCCGGAGAGTCTTAAGGAACACTATCAATATTTCACTCAGGCCGAACTAACGCGTCTGCGACGAGCCGGTTACACAGATCCGTTTACCTCACTCGAAGACGGTGTCACCATTACAATCAAAGAATTTCTCAGCCAACCCGATCCCTTCCGCTGACCCGATCTGCATCTCATGAGTCTATTCGCCCTGACGTTCCCGACCATCGATCCGATCCTCATTGAGATCGGCCCCTTTGCCATTCGCTGGTATGCCTTGGCGTACATCGCTGGCTTGTTTGGTGGCACCTGGTACATGCGTCGCCTAGTCGCTAAGCCACCCGCCCTCATAACGCCGGAGCAAGCCGACGACTTTCTGATCTGGGCCTTGATTGGAATCATTGTCGGCGGGCGGCTGGGCTACGTGTTGTTTTATAAACCGGCCTATTACCTTTCTAATCCCAATGAAATTCTCATGACCTGGGAGGGCGGTATGTCCTTCCACGGCGGGCTGATCGGGGTAACCCTTGCGATCATCCTGTTTGCCCGGAAATTGAATGTCGACAAATGGTATGTCGCTGACAACGTCAGTTGTGCCGTACCCATTGGCCTCCTTCTCGGGCGCCTGGCTAATTTCATAAACGGAGAACTGTATGGTCGGACCGCGCCGGATGTCAGTTGGGCTATGGCGTTCCCGAGCGGTGGTCCAATTCCGCGGCATCCCAGCCAATTGTACGAAGCGTTTCTCGAAGGTGCGGTTTTACTCGTTCTACTAAATCTACTTTGGCGTCAGGACGCGGTGCGTCAACGGCCAGGGGTCATAACAGGCTGCTTTTGTGTTGGTTACGCCATAGCCAGAATCATAGTCGAGCTGTTCCGTGAACCGGATCGCCATCTCGGGCTCCTGACATTCGGCATGACGATGGGGCAGATTCTTTCGGGGGCGCTCTTGGTCTTCGGCGCTTGGGTTGTCTGGCGTTCTTTAAAGCGCCCTCCCGTTACGGGCTAAGGCATGTCTTCTTCGGCACACACGGATAACACGTCGGCGCTGGTTAACCAGCTCATCACGCAGATCAAGCAACATGGCCCAATATCAGTCGCGGCCTACATGAGTGCGGTCGCCGATGCCTATTACGCCCGAGGTCGCGTTTTTGGAAAGGACGGCGATTTCGTCACTGCGCCTGAAATCTCTCAGGTCTTTGGTGAATTGGTCGGTCTGTGGTGCATCACCGCATGGCAAGCATTGGGGCAGCCACGAAATTTTCAACTCGTGGAATGTGGACCCGGACGCGGCACACTGATGGCTGATGCGTTGCGAACGGTTTGGGATGTGGCGCCAGTCTTTGCCCGCTCTGCGTCACTTCATTTCATTGAACGAAGCGAAGCCTTGCGTGAGGAACAAAGACGCACCCTCGCGGCCTACGATATCGATTGGCATAAAGACCTCTCTACAGTGCCTGATGGGCCGGTGATCATCATCGCCAACGAATTTCTTGATGCATTGCCCATCTCGCAGTTCGTGAGAACTGCGGCGGGATGGTGCGAACGCATGGTAACCCACGGAGCAAACGGGCTTGAATTCGAAGTCGCCCCCTTGCCCAACGCTACGATCGACGAAACCTTCGATGACGCTCCTAACGGCAGCATTCTTGAACAGTCGGAAGCGGTAGAAAAGGTCGTCTCGGACATAGCAGCACTTTGCGCCGAGCGACCTGGTGTCGCCCTTCTCATCGACTATGGCCACATGATTACGGATGTCGGCGATACCCTGCAGGCCATTAAGAATCACGCCTTCCATCCCGTCCTCGAAACACCGGGCGAAGCTGATTTAACCGCCCATGTTGATTTTGCTGCGGTGGCTCAAACCGCAAGATCGATCGGCGCAAGCGTTCACGGGCCAGTCGAGCAAGGCCTATGGCTTAATCGCCTTGGCGCGGGGGTTAGAGAAACTCAACTTTCAGACGGAAAACCGGAGGCTGATGTCGCGGTCATTCGCAGCAGCATTCAAAGACTCGTCGATCCCGAAGCAATGGGGACCCTGTTCAAGGTTATTGCTCTCGGCCCAGCCGGTTGCGCCCCCTTGTCAGGGTTTAGCGCGGGTACAGATTGATGATTGAAGCCGCCAACTTGGCCGCTGTTTCTGGCATTCGACACGGCTTTTTCACCCGGGAGGGTGGACTGTCCACGGGCATATACGAAGGCTTGAATTGCAGCTTGGGTTCGGATGACGCTCGAGATTCTGTGGTCGCAAACCGGGCAATCTGCGCACAAGCCCTTGGTGTCTCTGGTGAATCTCTCGTCACTGTCCACCAGGAACATACGCCCGATGTGGTCACAGTTTCAGCTCCGTGGACGGCGGAGGACGTACCCGTTGCCGACGGCCTGGTTACTAATCAGCCCGGCATCGCCCTGGCGATTTTGGCGGCAGATTGCACACCAGTCCTTTTCGTTGATCCAGTCGCTAGAGTCATTGGCGCGGCACATGCGGGATGGAAAGGCGCGATGACCGGTGTGGTCGAAAACACGGTCGACGCGATGACAACACTAGGTGCTACAAGGGGCAACATTCGAGCCGCGATTGGCCCCTGTATTGGCGCAGCCTCATACGAGGTTGGCCCGGAGTTCAGCACGCGGTTTCTGGACGATGACCCTCATAACGAAAATTATTTCAAACCATCTTCTAACCGCGGGCATTCTTACTTTGATCTTGGTGGCTTCACCTTAGATCGAGCAGTCGCAACAGGCATCGCCTCAGTAGACCGCATTGATACCGATACATACGCCGATGAACGACGCTTCTTTAGTTATCGCCGGTCTTGCCATCGGAGTGAGCCCGATTATGGCCGGCAGCTCTCCGGTATTGCGCTGGTGCCCTGAGACTATGACAAGCCGAAGGCGATTGATGTCTCTGTTAGGGAGCGCCGTTATTCCGGCCCTGCTCACCGCCTGCGGGAGCGTGCCACAACCCTTCCGGCGCGTTTCCTATTCTGCGAATCCCTTACTCGCTAATCCAAGCGGCGCAGGCATCGGCGTTGTGCCTCCGGTTGGTATTGATCGAGACACAGCGGTCTATATTGCAGCACGGATCGCGGAAGACTTGCGACAGCGCGAGATCCCAGCGGAAGCGGTTGATCGGACCGGTATTCTCAGCTTTACCCTCGAAGGTAATCTGTGGGACTCCTCAGAAGACGGGTCGGCGACCGTTTTGACCTTCAACTGGCGGCTTCTCAACCGGCTGGGCCAAATCGTCGAGCGGCTGGATCAAGATGTTTACGTTGAAACCTCACCCTGGGCTAATGGATCAATTATCGAGCAAGATCACGTCGCCGACGACATAGCGATTCGTCTCGCCGTTCTTCTGGCTCCGCCAATAGACGCGAAGACGATAGAAGCCCCAGTAGCGCCCTGGCTCGGCTTAACCGCAACCATTCAAAAGCCAGACTCGGCACCCGGCGATGGCGCCCAGTCTCTTGGCAACGCCATGGCGACCAGACTCGCTCGAGAAGGCTTTAAACCCGCAACTGGCACACCCGATGTCATATTTGCCGCAACGGTGAGTGTAATCCAATACGATGCTGGTCAGGACGATGTCGCAATCGTCTGGCAGATCCTCAATGCCGATGGCCAGAACCTGGGGGAAGTGAGACTCGACAACCGCATCCCTCGGGGCGAATTGGACGGCCCATGGGGGATGATTGCCGAAGCAATCGTCGATGGCGCCCTACCCGGCCTGCTCGAAATCATCGCCAAAACGACCGACCCTCGGCGATAGGAGTCCCAGCAGCCAAGAAAGTCTGACTTGAGGGCTGAATCCGGCCTGCGGAACGTTTACAGACTTGTGACAGATTGATAGGTTTTCGCCCGTTCGATACGGCTGAGGAGCGGCACCAAAAAGCCGGTTTATGGGGCGCGTGCCGACGGGGGTCTTTAATTCAATGAAACTTTTGGCTGGCAACGCCAATCGGCCACTCGCCGAAGCCATCGCCGCGTATTTGCATGTCGAGTTGACCAATGCGTCGGTGAAGCGCTTTTCAGACATGGAAGTGTTTGTTGAGATTCATGAAAACGTTCGTGGGGAAGACGTTTTTGTCATCCAACCGACATCGTATCCAGCGAACGATAATCTCATGGAGCTTCTGGTCACGTTAGACGCGTTACGGCGTGCCTCTGCGGACCGCGTGACCGCTGTCATTCCTTATTTCGGGTACGCCCGCCAAGATCGCAAGACTGCGCCTCGCACGCCCATTACAGCCAAGCTGGTGGCCAATCTCATCCATCAGGCAGGGGCAAGCCGCGTCCTGACGCTAGATCTTCATTCCGGTCAAATTCAGGGATTCTTCGATATCCCGCTGGACAACCTTTTTGGTCAGCCGGTCTTCGTTGAAGACATCAAAAGCCGCTATGACGGCTATAGCGGGCCGATGATTATTTCTCCCGATGTCGGGGGCGTGGTCCGCGCCAGAGCCCTCGCCAAGCGTCTCAACACAGAACTAGCGATTATTGATAAGCGCCGTGAGCGGGCCGGGGTTTCAGAGGTCATGAACATCATTGGTGATGTCAAAGGCCGGGACTGCATTCTGGTCGATGATATCGTCGATTCGGCCGGAACCCTGTGCAACGCGTCCGTCGCCCTGATGAATGCCGGCGCCAAGTCTGTTTCGGCCTATGTCACCCACGGCGTGCTGTCCGGTGGGGCTGTAGGCCGGGTTTCGGCTTCGCCAATGACAGAATTGGTGATTACGGACAGCATTCAGGCCACGGAAGCCGTCCGATTGGCAGATAATGTCCGGCAGATCTCCATCGCACCGTTGATGGCAGAAGCGGTCAAACGGATTAGCTCGGAATCCTCTGTTTCCAGCCTGTTCGACTGACCCTCATCCCGATAAGCCCAGGGGCTTGAGCCTGGCCACGAATCCTTGTATTACCCCCGCTTCTTGGCGCTACCCAGATTCTGAGTGGGGCCGATAGGACCGGCGGCGACACCCCTGGAGGCCTGCCGGCGACACGCCCTTAACAAGGCTGTTGGAATAACCTGAAGGAGACCAGAAATGGCAAACGTAAGCGCCCTGACAGTTCAGGGACGCGATCGGGCCGGCAAGGGGGCAGCCCGCGCAACACGCCGAGAAGGCCTCGTGCCTGGTGTGATCTATGGCGATAGCAAGGAACCAGTCCTTATCTCCATGAAACCGCGCGATCTGTTCGTTGAAATGCACAAGCCCGGATTCGCGACCCAGATTTTCGAAATTACCGTCGGCAAAGATACCCAGCGGGCAATGGCGCAGGATGTTCAAATGCATCCCGTACGCGATGTTCCCGTTCATGTGGATTTCCGACGCATTGGCAAGAACACAGTCGTGACTGTTGAAGTGCCGGTACATTTCTCCAATGAAGAGGAATCACCAGGCATCAAGCAAGGCGGCGTGGTCAACGTCGTGCGCCACCAAATCGAAGTGCGCGCGCGTCCAGATGCCTTGCCAGAACGGTTTGAGATCGACCTCACCGGCCTAGAAATTGGTGATTCGGTCCACATTAGTGCGATCACAATGCCTGAGGGCGTCGCACCTACTATTACGGATCGCGACTTCACCATCTGCACCCTTGCCGCACCGACCGTTCAGACGGCCGCTGAAGATGAGGAAGATGCCGAAGCCGCCGAAGGCGAAGCTGCCGAGGGCGAAGACGCCGAAGGCGAAGACGCCAAGAAAGAAGAGTCGGGAGACTAAAAGTTCAGAGGGTCCGGTTATACCGGACCCTCTCCTTCCCGACGTGTTGCCAGTGTTCCCTCCGTCTATCTGCATCGCGAGACCGCCATGCGCCTCCTTGTAGGTCTGGGCAATCCCGGCTCCGGCTATGCCAACAACCGACACAATCTCGGCTTCATGACCGTCGACCGCATTGTCGAGCGTCATGGACTGGGGACGTGGCGCACCAAGTTTCAGGGTCACTTTGCCCAGGGACAACTCGGCGGTGATAACGTTGTCCTCCTGAAGCCCATGACATTTATGAACGAATCAGGCCGAGCGGTGAGCGAAGCGATGAGCTTCTACAAGCTCGACCTAGAAGACGTCATTGTTTTCTATGATGAAATCGAATTGGCGCCCGGCAAAATCCGCGTCCGAAAAGGCGGCGGCCATGCCGGACACAATGGCATTCGCAGCTTGGTATCCCACATTGGGGAAGCTTTTTGGCGCACCCGCATGGGAGTTGGCCATCCCGGCAACAAAGATCGCGTTTCCGGATACGTTCTGCAGGATTTCGCCAAAGCGGATAGCACGTGGGTGACCGCGCTTGTTGACGCGGCGACAGATGCGACGCCGCTCCTGATAGAGGGCGAAGACAACCGATTTATGACCGACGTCGCCCAGGCGATGCAGGGCATTGAAACACCGCCGTCACCCCGTGATGTCAAAGCGGATAAGAAAGAAGGGTAAGAACCATGGGGTTTAACTGCGGCATTGTTGGTCTGCCAAATGTCGGCAAGTCGACGCTCTTTAATGCGCTGACGTCTACCGCTGCAGCACAGGCGGCAAATTTTCCATTTTGTACGATTGAACCGAATGTCGGTCGGGTTGCGGTCCCCGATGATCGGCTCACAACAATCTCAGAAATTGGTAAATCCGCAGTGACTATCCCCACTCAACTCGAGTTCGTTGATATTGCTGGGCTGGTTAAAGGCGCCAGCCGCGGTGAAGGATTGGGCAACAAGTTCCTTGCCAACATTCGTGAAGTCGACGCCATTGTGCACGTCTTGCGTTGTTTCGAAGATGGCAACGTCACCCACGTTGACGGCTCCGTTGATCCCGTCCGAGACGCTGAAACCGTTGAAACTGAACTTCTACTAGCTGATTTAGAAAGCATAGAAAAGCGCGCGGACGCTATGGCCAAGAAGGCCAAATCCGGAGACAAAGAGGCCAAAGATCAAATTGCCGTCGTGGGCCCCGTGCTAGAGGCCCTGAAAGAAGGCAAAGCAGCGCGAACCGCACGTCCGGACGATGAAAACGGCCGCAAGATTTTTCGTCAGCTGCAACTCCTCACGGCGAAGCCCGTCCTATATGCCTGCAATGTCGAAGAAAACAACGCAGCGGATGGCAATGCTTTTTCAGCACAAGTCGAAGCCATGGCGGAGAAGGTCGGCGCGCGCTGTGTTGTGGTCTCTGCGGCCATCGAGGCCGAGGTCTCTCAATTGGACGACCCTGCGGAACGGAAAGACTTTCTGGAAACCCTGGGACTAGAAGAGACCGGCTTGGCGCGTGTAATCCGGGTTGGATACGAACTGCTCGACCTGCTCACCTTCTTCACGGTCGGGCCGAAAGAGGCCCGCGCGTGGACGGTCCGCAATGGTGCCACGGGCCCTCAAGCGGCGGGCGCGATCCACACCGACTTTGAACGTGGCTTTATCCGCGCCGAGACCATCGCCTATGACGATTTCGTGTCTCTAGGAGGCGAGCAGGCGTCCAAAGATGCCGGCAAGATGCGCCAGGAAGGCAAAGAGTATCCCGTCAAAGACGGCGATATCATGCACTTCCTCTTCAACGTATGACGGGCTCTATAGCAACGGCGTAGACCTTAATCGCAACTTCACGTTGGAGCCGTGAACTTCTCAATAAATAAGTCCGCGACAACATCAATAACGTCTGCGTTAACGTGTCGAGATCCAAGTTCGACGTCAGATCCGAATACGGGCCCTGAGTGAGCTGTGAGCCACCGTACGATCTCAAATGAAGGCCAATAGAATACATCGGGAATGGACTGACTCATCACCATTGTTGCCGCCACTCGCATAATGCTTTTCGAGACACAGTCTTCAACAAATGCGGACCCGCCGGGTCTAAAGCTCTTAATCAAAGGGATAGGCGAAACAGTCAATACCACCTTGGCCTTTGGGCTCAGGCTCCGAATTCGATCGATAATAGAGATTACATTCTTCGCGTTGACATCGGGCGTCGTCATGATTGCCTTCGCTTCTTTCCTTTCCGTGAATGTTTTTGAGTGATACGGCACGTATTTTCCGTCTTCCGAAATCAATACGTGGGCGACACCGATTGTAATAATAGCGCATTCGCACGTTCGCATGCGTTCTTGGAGAGCGGCCAAGGTGATCAACTCTCTTTGAGTGAGTTGATTGATGATTCTATCGTCATCCGTAGATAGCAACAACCTTGTCGCAAAGGTCGAGTTTTCCGCCTCCTCCATCGCAACCGAAAATGCATCAAATCCCTTCGCATTTAGAACGTCGGAAATATGATTCGCGAAACACGAGCCCAGCGACAAAATTGGTGAATCTTTTCTTATGAACGACAGCGGATCTGGAAACTCCGTATCGATCAGCCTGCGTGCCAAACTAGCCAAGTCACTGTGTGGGGGTAAATCCCTGGGATAGCGATCATTCATTGAGGATGTTCCATCTGAGTCGCCAAACCTTAGCGACTTTCCTAATTGACGCACAAGAGCGTTCGCAGGGAAACAACCATTTCAATGTTGTCTAGGTAAGCTGCGCTTCACAAAGCAAAACCGCCGGCCTTTTGGGCCAGCGGTTTAATGTTCTTTTTGATTTCGGGCTGAAACGTCTAGTGCTTGACGTCAGCCCAAATGCGGCGCTTGAGGAAATATGCCAAGACCGTAAAGATAAACGTAAACAACAACACGCGGATGCCCGTCTGTTTGCGCACTTCCAGCTTAGGCTCAGCCGCCCAATGCAAGAATGCGGAAACGTCCTTGGCCATCTGCTCAGTGGTTGCAGGAGTTCCGTCAGAATATTCGATCAACTCATCGAACAACTGCTGCGCCATAGCAATCTGGTTGCCCTCGAAAACGGTGTTGTAGTACATGCCGTCCATCATCTCGGCTTCCATTTCCGCTGGCGGATCTTGGTAACCGATGATCAAGCTGTACATATAGTCCGGCCCGCCATGACGCGCCTTGGTCATCAGCGACAAGTCAGGTGGCAGCGCACCGTTGTTAGAAGCGCGGGCAAACTGCTCGTTTGGATAAGGATTAGGCATGTAATCCGCGGGGATTGCCGGGCGATCAAAGATGTCGCCCTGGTCATCGCAGCATTCTTCGAGCGTGTACTCTGACGCCAAGACCTTGGTTTGGTCTTCACTGTACCCAATGGCTTTTAGATTGCGGAACGCAATGTAGTCCAGACCATGACAAGACGAACAAATTTCACGATAGACCTGAAAACCGCGCTGTAACTGTTGGCGATCAAACCGGCCAAACGGTCCGTCGAACGACCATTCCTGATGGTCTAAAACGACCTCGCCCGCGGCTTGCGTGGTTGCGGGTGCAAAACCCAAAAGGGTTATGGCCGCGGCAGCAAAAAGAACGATTCTCATATCTCTACTCCGCAGGCTTTGCCACAACGGGCGTGCTGATACTGGTTGGAAGTGGTTTCGGCGTTTCGATCCAGCCGATGACCGGCATCAGAACCAGGAAATGGAAGAAGTACCAGAACGTGCCGACACGGGTCAGGATCAGCGGGATGCCCTCTGGCAATTGGGAGCCACACCACCCCAACACCATGCAATCGATCAAGAAAATCCAGAAGAGGACTTTAAAGATTGGACGGAATGTTGCGGAACGAACGCGCGACGTATCGAGCCAAGGAATGACGAACAAAATCAGAATTGAACCGAACATCAAGATAACGCCCGTCAACTTGTCATCGATTGAGCGCAATATCGCGTAGAAGGGTAGGAAGTACCACTCAGGAACGATATGAGCCGGCGTCGAAAGCGGGTTCGCCGGGATGTAGTTATCCGTGTGCCCCATTGCGTTCGGGAACCAGAACACCACCGTAAAGTAGGCCAACAGGAATACACCGACCCCGAAGGCATCCTTCGACGTGTAGTACGGGTGGAACGGGATCTTATCCTTCGGCGTCGCTTCAATACCGAGTGGGTTGTTTGATCCAGGAATGTGAAGCGCCCAGATGTGCAGAACAACAACACCAACTAAGACAAACGGCATCAGATAGTGAAGGGCAAAGAACCGGTTCAGGGTTGGGTTATCAACCGAAAAGCCACCCCACAACAGGGTAACAATCTCGTCGCCGATGATAGGGATCGCCGAGAACAGGTTGGTAATAACCGTCGCGCCCCAGAAGCTCATCTGGCCCCATGGTAGAACATAGCCCATGAACGCGGTCGCCATCATCAACAGCATAATAATAATGCCGAGCCACCACAGCACTTCTCGAGGGGCTTTGTAGGAGCCGTAGTATAAACCGCGGAAAATATGGATATAGACCACGATAAAGAAGAAGCTTGCGCCGTTGGCGTGCATATAGCGCAGCAACCAGCCGGAATTCACGTCGCGCATGATGCGCTCAACGCTTTGGAAAGCGTGATCAACGTGCGGTGTGTATGACATGGCGAGCAAGATGCCCGTCATAATCAAAACCACCATGATGAATAAGGCTAAAGAGCCGAAGTTCCAGTAATAGTTCAGGTTCTTTGGCGCCGGGTATTTTGACCCGATGGAGTGATCGATAAAGGAAACAATAGGCAGGCGTTCTTCAAACCAATCGAAAGCCTGCATGCCCCAACCTTTTTCAGTGCTCATTGCGGCTACGCTCCTTAACCGATGCGAATGTTTGTTTCGGAGAGGAAGGTGTACTCAGGCACCTCAAGATTTGTCGGTGCCGGCCCTCTACGAATACGGGCTGACAGGTCGTAGTGGGACCCGTGACAGGGACAGAAGTATCCACCGAAATCTCCCCGCGTTTCGGTTGTCTTCTGGCCGAGCGGAATACAGCCGAGGTGCGTGCAAACACCCACCACAATCAAGTATTTGTCATTCTGAACCCGCTCTTCATCGGGCTGGGGATCAGGCATGTCTTGCCAGCGCTCACTGCGGGCTTGCTCAATCTCTGCCGCAGTCCGGTAACGTACGAATACGGGTTTGCCGCGCCAGCTGATCGTGATCGCCTGACCCTCTTCGAGTCCGGCCAAGCTGGCCTCTACAGAAGACAGCGCCAAGGTATCAGCGGCTGGATTCATGCTGTTAATGAGGGGCCACATGGAGACCACCACCCCGACAGCGCCGGTCGCTAATGTCGCGTGTAGCAGGAAATCCCGCCGTGATTCATCTTCTGTGGGAACCGCCTGGTTTTCTGCCGCATCCGCCATGTTTCGGACCTCTCGGTTCTTGTTTCGACGCCGGGAGCGATACGCGAGACCAGGCAATATGGGGCAAAACCACCCCCTACAACCCAAACGACCCTTGGCCAGAAAGCCATAGCCCGCCTTGTCTTGCTTCCCCTTCCCCAACGAAACTCTAAGGAAAACAATGACATGGGGTATAGGATATTTTTTTGGCCGTGAAAAGGCCTTTGCAGCGCCTCAAAACCGTTCTCAGCTAAGGTCATAACACCTTGATTCGTATTGTTCTTTTCCAGCCCGATATTCCCCAGAATGTTGGCGCAGTGCTCCGCCTGGGCGCCTGCTTCAATATTGCCGTGGATATCGTCGAACCCTGCGGCTTCGTCTGGGATGACAAACGGCTCCGGCGAGCTGGAATGGACTACGCCGAGAAAGCCTCTTTAACCCGGCACCCCTCCTGGAATAGCTATCAAGACAAGCAGTCTGAAGAGAGCGGCCGGATGCTTCTATTCACCACGAAGGCGGCGGTTCCATATCACACGTTTTCCTTCGCGCCTGGCGATCAGCTTGTTTTTGGCCGTGAGAGTGCCGGCGTGCCCGAAGACGTCCATGACGCAGCGGACGCGCGTTTGGTCATTCCAATGGCATCGGATACACGATCACTCAATCTGGCCCAATCCGCATCGATTGCGGCGGCTGAAGCACTGCGCCAGCTGGATCAATGGCCTGACCCATGACCGTGCGCGGTGGAGCAACATGACAACGGCGTAATATGCCCGCAATCTTCCTGTAACGCTGGAGACCTTAAAAAGGGGCAGCAATTGTCGAGCAGACTACGGATCCCCTTCCCGTCTCCAGCTCTTGCTTCGTAGACTGACCCCACCCCTCAAAAGGTGGGGTCGTTTTTATGTGGAAAGGGATTTCAGCCGCGCTCGCAGATCAGATGGCGTCGAGACAAACCCGCCATCAACCCATTCCTGCTCCACTTCTCTTAAGAGCGTCCCGATTCTGGGGCCGTCTTCGACACCGAGCCTTTGAACATCGGCGCCACCAAGAGGAAAGCGCCGGACCGTCCAGCCTCGAGCGCGCTCCATCAGATCAGACCAACCCGATGTCCTGTCTCCGCCCTCACGGGCGCTGGCAATGAGCACAGCCCCGACCGCCGGACAGTCTGGGTCGGTCGCATTTGCGAATTCATGAAGAAACCGATTACATGGAATGGGCTCGAACGCGTTGGCAGCGGCTAAGGCTGCCGCATTCAAGGCCTCAATACTCTTTGTATCCTTGCCGGAAAGTTTCATGCGGCGAGCAACACTGCCAGACTCTTGATCAAACAACGCCACCCATCGTCGGCGCCAGGCTCTATCACCGCACGCCACATCAAACCTGCGCTCCACTGTCATAAGTGTACGCAGAGACTCTATCGCCGCTGTTTCGGGAAAGAGTTCGCCGAGAACGCCAGTGTTCCCCATAGCGACTGTTGCGACTACGGGATCAGGCGCGTTGAGAAGTTTTGTGAATTCGTTACGAACTCGTTCCGTCGACAATGCGGCGAGGCCGTGACGCATCGCATTGCAAGCGGAAAGAATTGCGGAATCCGGCTCCCCCGCTCCGTAGAGCGCAACAAACCGAAAGTATCGCAGGATGCGCAGGTAATCTTCTTGAATGCGATCGCGCGGATCGCCGACAAATTGCACCCGGCCCGCTTTCGCGTCATCGACGCCGCCAAACGGATCGAATAGCTCCCCATCCTGCCGCAAAGACAGCGCATTAAATGTAAAGTCCCGGCGCGAGGCATCTTCAACCCAGTCGGTGGTGAACTCGACTGCCGCATGACGCCCGTCACAGGCGGTGTCTTTTCGCAGGGTCGTGATCTCGAAAGGCTGCCGGCCGGCCACAGCCGTCACGGTGCCATGGGCTAGACCAGTCGGCACCGCCTTTAACCCGGCCTGCGCAAGCTTCTCGGTCACGACGTCCGGCTCGTCCGGTGTCGCAATATCGATGTCTTTTATGGGACGGGACAGGATCGCATCCCTGACGCAACCGCCAACGAAGCGAACGTCGGTTGCCGGCGCGCCCAAAGCGTTGAATACCGCTTGCACCGGCGCCGCACTCATCCAAAATGCGGGAGGTAGCCTGGCGGTCTCCGCCACCTACTTCTCTTCCAGGTGCCCGGGGATCACGCGGCCGTCTTCATAGCGGGGTGGGGTGTAGGTCGCGTCGGGATCTGCCCCACGCGTTAAGGCTGTTGTCGCCATAACCCCTAACGACAAGATCGCACCAAGCAGCAAGAGAAAGGGCCATGGCCCTTTCTCGATCTCGGGCGGCTCACCGCCATGACGTTTGACGTAGCCGGTTCGATACCACGCCCACGCCAAATAAACGGCGAGCGGCAACAGAAAAGGCAATGCATAGATTAAAAATGTTCTAGCCATCAGTCGCTTAAGACCTCGCTCAGGTTGACGATCATTCCAGCCGTGGCGCCCCAAATATAATGCTTTTTGTAGGGCATTGCGTAGTAGGCACGTTCGAGCCCATTCACAGTGCGACGAACCTTTTGATGGTTCGACCGATCCAAAAGAAACGCCAACGGCACCTCAAATATTGCAGCGACTTCGCTCGGCTCCGGTGTAAACCGCGCGGGTGGTGGCGAAATGAAACCAACCACGGGCAGAACCTCGAAGCCGGTGATCGTTAGGTAGGGGTCTAGGCAGCCAAGCACGTCGACAACGTCAGGCACGATACCGACCTCTTCGTGAGCCTCCCGTAGCGCCGCCTCTATCTGGTCGGCATCACTGTCGTCGACCCGCCCACCTGGAAAGGCCACTTGGCCCCCGTGTTTGTTTAGATCGTCACTGCGACGAGTCAGGAGAACCGTGATTTCGTCTTCGCGGTTGATCAACGGCACCAGCACGCCGGCAGCCACGCGCTTAGTCGTCACGCCAGGAGCGCCCGCGCCGCGCTCATAGGGAATGCCGCTGGACGGAACCGGACCATACCCCTTGGCTTCAAATTCGGTCAGGCCGTCCTCCGACAACAGGGCCCGGCCCGAAGCAACGTCACCGCGCTCCGTGATGGTACGGTTGACCGCGAGACGGGTCTTTATTTCTTCAACCGTCATCATGTCGTCGCATCACCAATCGGAAAAAAGAGGCCCCGGCTCCACACCCCAAACCGCGTGCCGTTTTCGGTATTGTCCTCAACACCCAAGTCGACCAAATGGTAAAATACAGACCGCGCCAAACGCGCCTCCAAGGCTTTGCCTGTATCGATATAGGGTGACGGTTCACCGGTCTCCGGGTCGATCTCGACGCGAAGGGCATAATCAGGGCCGAGCGGAACAACGGCATCGAGATTGGTACGAAAGTCGATAGCCTGATTTACTCCCTCTCCGTTGCAGGTCAGCTCCACAGCGATATACGGTACGTCTTCGACCTCGATCCGGCCATTCTCAACCGGGGTGGTCAGCCAATAGGTGCCGTCATCGTGCCGATTAAGGACGGTCGAAAATAATTTGACCATTGGCTTACGCCCAATGGGCGACCCCCGGTAATACCAGGTCCCATTGCGATCAATCCGAATGCCAAGATCGCCACAGTCCTCTTCCTCTCGTGCCCGAGCACCGGATGCACGCAAGGATGTGAGATGCGCAGACGCAGAATCTTCTTCTAAGTTGCCCACCTGAGCCTCCATACTCTCTGCACCAGATGAGAAATCCTTTTAATTGGAGATATTTACGTGAGCGACACGATAACACAAAGCCCAGCCGATCACGCGGATGTCTCCGTCGACGACGTTGAACGCGTCAGCGCCCAGATGGCTTCAGCAAAAGCGGCCGTGGAGACGGTCATTATGGGCCAAAGCGAGGTCGTAGAAGAAAGCTTGATTACCCTTCTGGCGGGTGGCCACGTCCTTCTGATCGGCGTCCCCGGTTTGGCCAAGACCAAGTTAGTTCAGACCCTTGGCACCGTTCTAGGCCTTGAAGACAAGCGCGTTCAATTCACGCCAGACTTGATGCCAGCGGATATTCTTGGCTCTGAAATTTTGGAAGAAGGAGAAGACGGCAAGCGCTTCTTCCGTTTCGTGAAGGGTCCGGTCTTCAGCCAGCTGCTCATGGCCGATGAAATTAATCGTGCCAGCCCGCGGACGCAGTCGGCACTGCTGCAAGCGATGCAAGAACGTCGCGTCTCCATCGCCGGGCAGAATCATGAACTGCCACAACCATTTCATGTTCTTGCAACCCAGAACCCAATCGAGCAAGAGGGCACCTACCCCCTACCTGAAGCACAACTCGACCGCTTCCTCATGCAGGTTGATATTTCCTATCCTGATGGCGAAGCAGAACGGCAAATCATTATCGCCACAACAGGGGCAAAAGAAGTCGAGCCAGAAAAAGTGATGTCCGCGAACGACTTGATGGCCGCACAAGCCTTGGTGCGGCAATTGCCAGTCGGCGACAGTGTGATTGACGCCATCTTAAAACTGGTACGAGCCGGTCGCCCGGAGACCACAGAAATCAGCGAAGTGCGGGATTGGGTTGCCTGGGGCCCAGGGCCGCGCGCGAGCCAAGCTCTGATGCTCGCGGTCAGGGCACGGGCACTGCTCGATGGCCGCCTCGCCCCATCGGTTGACGATGTCCTGGCCTTAGCCAAGCCGGTTCTACAACACCGCATGGCGTTGAGCTTCACTGCCCGGGCCGACGGTCGCAGCCTCGGCGACGTAATCGATCGTCTCCGCGACGCAGCCGACCCGAGCTAAGCACACTTTATTTTTATGCCCGTAACCGCCCAGGTTCTCCAGCACAACGCCGAGCTGGCCGCATCGACTCTGCCGCCGCTGTTGATCGACGCCAGTCGTGTCGCTGCGACTGTATCCCTAGGCAGTCATGGCAGACGGCGGGCCGGGCCAGGAGACACCTTCTGGCAATTTCGCCATTACACCCAAAGTGATCCGGCACACACGATCGACTGGCGGCAATCGGCAAAGTTTGGTCCGGTCTTTGTCCGCGAGCGAGAATGGGATGCAGCCCAGACCGGCGCCCTGTGGTGTGATTGCTCACCCTCCATGGCGTTCCGGTCATCCAAAAGATTACCAACCAAAGCCGAGCGTGCCGGCATCTTAGGATTAGGTCTTGCATCTTTACTGCTGCAGGGCGGTGAACGGGTCAGCCTACTCGGCTCAAAGGCTAAGGCCGCCTCCGGGCGGCTGGCATTAATTCAAATGGCCCACCATCTCGAGCGGGCGATCGCTGATGCGCCGCCTACAGATCTTCCGCAGGCGCCTGAGTCCCTCCCCCGCCATTCCGCCGTGGTGTTGGTCAGTGATTTTCTTGGGCCGATCAAAACCCTGGAAGCGACACTGAAGTCCTACGCCGGACGCACAGTACGCGGCCACTTGTTACAAGTACTCGATCCGGCGGAAGAATCTTTGCCCTATAACGGACGCATCCGGTTTCAGGGTATGGAAGAAGAAGGCCAAATCCTAATCGAGCGGACAGAAGATGTGCGGGCCGAATACCGCCAGCGCCTTGCCGATCATCGCGCCCAACTCGTTGCTCTAACCAACAGAATCGGTTGGACCTTCGGTGTTCATCATACCGACCGACCACCCCACACCGCATTGGTTAGCCTGCATAACCGTTTGGCCGAGCAGCCATGATGACGCTCGGCGCTCTGACCTTTGCGAGTCCATGGGTTCTCACCACCCTAGCTGTCTTGCCACTCATTTGGTTACTGCTGCGGGTGACACCCCCTGCCGCGCGACGACTTTCCTTTCCGGCCATCCGGTTGCTGATTGGGCTGACCTCTCCTGAAAAATCTGCGGCGCGCACGCCGTGGTGGCTCATGCTGTTGCGTCTTGCCTGTATCGCGCTGCTCATCGTTGCATTGGCGGAGCCGGTTCTTAACCAACGCCAGAGTATGCAAAAAAGCCCGTTGGTTGTTGTCGTTGACGACGGTTGGGCGGCGGCACCGCAATGGACTCAGCGACAATCAGCCTTGGTCCGCTTGTTAGAAGGAGCTGTGCGCGAAAGCCGTCCAGTGATGCTAGCAACGACGGCTCCAGCACAAGCCGGAAAAGCGGACGCGTTGTCCTTCACACCACCTGGTCAAGCACTGGCATTGGCTCGGGCGATGGCCGCCAAACCCTGGTCATCAAATCGAATAACGACGTTCCAACGTCTGCGCGACAGTGATCTCCGCCCGCCTGCTGAGGCGCTTTGGCTAACCGATGGCATTGCATCCACCGCAGACAAAGAGATCGCTGAATACCTCCAGAAACTTGGACGTCTGACGATCCTGACCGAAGCCAATCGCTCTGGCCCCATTGTCCTAGGTCCGGCCGATAGAGTTCCCGAAGGGGACGACAATGTTATTGAAGTCACCGTGCGGCGGCCCGCCGCCGCCGTCGCAGGTCCGAGCACAGTTGCCGTCGTTGCGCTTGATGCGGCTGGACGGACCGTAGCTCGTGCTGACGCCAATTTTGAAGAGGGCACCGCGGTCACCACGGCCCGGTTTACCGTTCCCACCGAGCTCGGGAATCGCATGGCCCGGCTCATGGTTGAGAATGAACTTGGCGCGGCCGGCATCTACCTGCTTGATGATCGATGGACGCGCCGACCTGTGGGCGTGGTTTCGGACAACCCCGACGGCATCATCACTCCTCTTTTGGAAGACGGCTATTACGTTACCCAAGCCTTGCGTCCCTACGCCGAAGTGCGCGGCGGAACATTGCCCGACCTTTTACAACGCGATCTTGCGGTTGTTGTCCTCGCCAGTGGCAATCGGGTGACGGCACCGGAAGTCACTCTGCTTGAGCCCTGGATTGAGCGCGGTGGAGTTTTGGTCCGCTTTGCTGGGACGACCTTAGACGGCAACGTCGACACTTTGCTGCCAGTGCGCTTGAGAGGCGGAGGGCGCACCTTCGGTGGAACAATGTCATGGACCGAGCCCGTCGGGCTTGCCCCCTTTCCTGCAGAAAGTCCATTTGCCGGGCTGGCCGTACCAGATGATGTGTTGGTTTCATCACAAGTTCTTGCCGAACCATCGCCCGGCCTAACCCAACGCACTTGGGCCCGGCTTACGGATGGAACACCGCTGGTCACTGCCGACCGTCGCGGACAGGGCTGGATTGTTCTGTTTCATGTCACCGCGACGCCGGACTGGTCGACGCTGCCTTTGTCTGGCGTCATGGTCGATATGCTTCGCCGGGTGCTCGATCTCAGCCGCGGTGTGAATGAAGCAACGTCAACATTGCCGCCGAGCTTGCCCGCGCGTGAAGTATTGACGGGTGACGGCCAATTGATCACGCCACCACCGACAGTGCTGGCGCTGGATCGCGACGACATCGGCGACCCGGACATCGGACCAGCACACCCGCCGGGATATTACGGCGCCGGTGCGACGCGGATCGCCGTAAACCTCGGTCCGACAATCGGACCGATGGAACCGCAAGGAGCGTGGCCCACGAACGTCATTGTCGCCAATTTTGATGCGGTCGCTGCCGAACGAACGTTGAAACCCTGGCTGCTGTTTGCCGCCTTGGTGCTGTTTACGATCGACTTGATTGTATCCTTGGTCCTGCGTGGACTGGTGTCGATTCCTCAGGTTGGTCGCGTTGGTGTCACGGCGGCCCTCGGATTGATGATCATCACCTCCACCCCCAACGTGGCTATGGGGGCCGGCGATGAGATCGACCCTGCAACCATAGATGCTGTCCTTGAAACACGACTCGCATACGTCCGCACCGGCCGCGCCAATATTGATCAGTTGTCGGCGCAGGGTCTCGGCGCATTGACCGCCGTCCTTGCCGCGCGAACGTCGGCTGAAATGGCCGCGCCCGCTGAAGTCGACCCCGAAACAGATGAGCTCTTCCCCTACCCCATTGTCTATTGGCGCATCGCATCAGACCAAGAGCCGCCGACAGAACAAGCGGCCGCGAGGATCAATGACTACCTCGGACGTGGCGGCACCATCGTTTTCGACGCGCCGAATCAGATCGGCGCCAATGACGGTGACGAGGGAGAACAGGTCGGCCAAGCTCTCAATAATGTTTTGTTGCGTCTCAATGTCTCCCAGTTGATGCAAGTGCCAGAGAACCATGTCCTGCGGCGCAGCTTTTACCTCTTGCCTGATCTGCCCGGTCGCTACACCGGCGCGCCGGTTTACGTTGAGCGCGGATCGGTGAGCAACGACGGTGTTTCTTCGATTATCATTGGTAGTCATGATTGGGCGGCGGCCTGGGCGCGCGACAGCCGAGGCTTGCCAATCTATCCCGTCGTTCCTGGCGGCGAGCGTCAACGGGAATGGTCCTATCGCTTTGGCGTCAATCTAGTGATGTACGCCCTGACAGGAAACTACAAAGCAGATCAAGTTCATTTGCCCGCGATCATGCAACGGTTGACGCAATGACGGGGATCACCTTCTCAGCGCTCGTGCCAATTCCCATGTTGCTTGGCGTGCTGGCGATCGGTGTTTTGCTGGCAGGCTATGCTTTAGTCCGCCGTTCGCGCGCTGCGGGACTCCGCATTGCCGCGCTGGTCATTCTTGCCGCGGCCGTGCTCGACCCGCGCGCTGCTATCGAAAACCGCACGCCCCTTAATGATGTCGCTGTCGTGGTGGTCGACGAAAGCCTATCACAACAGCTCGATGGCCGACCGGCACGAACAGCTGACGCTGTGACTGACCTAAACGCTGCCCTCGAAAAGCTGAAAGCGACAGAGGTTCGGACAGTGCGGTTAACCCCAGAGACAACGGGCGGACGCAGCGATGGCACCCGATTGTTTGAAGCCGTAGCGAAAGCAACGTCGGATATTCCGAGCAGCCGCCTTGCCGGCGTGGTGCTGGTCACCGACGGCATTATCCACGACACACCGAGCATACCGGAGCAATCGGGCATCGACGCACCGGTCCACGTGCTTTTGACCGGCCGCCAAGACGAGCAGGACAGGCGGATCGTTGTTGTTGAAGCGCCGGAGTTCGGCCTTGTTGAAAAGACAGTCGCCCTACGGCTGCGCGCCGAAGACACAAGCCTGCCGTCGGGAACACCGGTGTCAGCCACTTTGCGCACCGACGGCGGCGCAGTACAGCAATTCACCATGCGGGTCGACGAAACGCTCGAAGTCGTTGCGTCACTCGATCATCCCGGCACCAATGTCTTCGAACTGGAGGTCGCGCCGGCCGACGGTGAAATCTCACCCCGCAACAATCACACACTTGTTTCCGTCAACGCGATTCGGGATCGGTTGCGCGTTCTGTTGATCTCGGGCCAGCCTCATGTTGGCGAACGTACTTGGCGCAACCTGCTGAAGTCCGACCCGAACGTGGATCTGGTGCATTTCACCATTCTCCGTCCGCTCTCTAAAGACGATGGCACCCCGTTAAACGAATTGGCGTTGATCTCATTTCCCATCCGGGAATTGTTTGAAGAGCAACTTTATGATTTCGACTTGGTTATTTTCGACCGCTACAGCCGCCGCGGATTGGTGCCCTTCCAGTTTATGATGAACATCGCCAGCTACGTGCTTGATGGCGGTGCGGTCATGCTGTCGGTCGGACCAGAATATGCGGACTCTTTTTCTTTATTCGATAGCCCTCTGCAAAATGTACTGCCTGCCGCCCCGACTGGACTGGTGTATGACCAACCGTTCTTGCCGCGTATTAGCGAAACTGGCGCGCGCCATCCCGTGACAGCATCGTTATCCCCACCCGGACAAGCAGACCCAAGCTGGGGCCGGTGGTTGCGGCAGGTCGAAGTGTTGAGTTCCTCCGGGCAAGAACTGATGAGTGGGGCCGATGAGCGGCCATTGCTGATGCTTGATCGTGTCGGTAAAGGCCGGGTTTCCCTGCTGCTCAGTGACACCATGTGGTTATGGAGCAAAGGCTTTGACGGCGGTGGTCCGCAAGCAGAGATGCTGCGTCGCCTCGCCCACTGGTTGATGAAGGAACCTGAGCTAGAGGAAGAGGCGCTGACCGCAACAGTCGAAGACGGCTCGATCACCGTCGTCCGCACCAGCCTGGACGATAAGGTACGCGCCGTGACGGTGACCGCGCCCGACGGATCTGACCAAATCGCGAAGCCTGAGTATACCGATGGCGGACGTTTTGTGGCCCAAGTCCCAGCGGGCGATGAGGGGCTCTATCGTATCAATGACGGCGTCCTGTCCACCGTGGTTGCCGTCGGTGCAGCCAACCCCCTTGAAAATCAAGATGTCATATCAACGGATGCGCGCCTCAAACCCGTTGTCGAGGCGACCGGGGGCGGCTTGTTCTGGGTCGCCGATGGCGGCGTCCCGACCGTACGCCGGGTTGCACCAGGGCGTATCGCCCATGGCCAATCCTGGATCGGGCTCAAGGCCAACGATCAATATGTCGTCGATGGGGTCCGGGAAATCGCCCTCATACCGGCGTGGCTGGCATTGCTGATTTTGTTGTCTCTGCCGCTTTTGACCTGGTGGCGCGAAGGCCGATAAGCGCTACACTGGCGCTCATGAAAACAAAAAAACTTGGTAACTCAGGCCTCACGGTATCCGCTGTCGGGCTTGGCTGTATGGGGATGTCGGTGTTTTACGGTGCCGGCAATGATGACGCGGCGTCGATCAAAACCATTCACCGCGCGATCGACCTGGGTGTCACCTTCTTCGATACGGCGGAGCTTTACGGCAACGGCCACAACGAAGAGCTTCTCGGCAAGGCGGTCAAAGACCGGCGCGACGATGTTGTTGTCGCGACCAAGTTTGGGCTGCGCTTGATCGACGGCGGCGGCGTTACCCCCGCCAACGGCAAACCGGACTACGTAAAATCAGCGTGCGACGAAAGTCTCAAGCGTCTCGGTGTTGACGTGATCGATCTGTATTACGCCCACCGCATTGATCCGACGGTTCCCGTCGAAGAGATGGTCGGCGCAATGGCGGAACTGGTTCAAGCTGGCAAGGTCAGGCATCTCGGTCTGAGCGAAGCGGGCGCGGGTAGCATCCGCAAGGCCCACGCCGTTCATCCGATTGCTGCCGTGCAGACCGAGTACTCCTTGTGGAGCCGCGATGTCGAAGCCGATGTCATACCGACGTGTCAGGACTTAGGTATTGGGTTTGTCCCCTACTCGCCCTTGAGCCGTGGCTTCCTCACAGGCGTATTTGAAAAGGCCGAAGACGTGAAGGTCGCAGGCGACACCCGTTCGTTCATGCCGCGCTTCACGCCAGAACATTTCGATGCCAACAAGGCTTTAGTCGACAAGCTGGGTGAGATCGCTGCGAACAAAGGCTGCACGGTCGCCCAGTTGGCGATTGCCTGGGTGTTGGCTCAAGGCGAAACAATTGTACCGATTCCGGGCACGCGCAAAATTGAGCGCCTTGAAGAAAATGTGGGCGCGGCAGATATCACATTATCGAGCGACGACCTCGCGGCGATTGAAGGCGCCAGCCCCGCCGATGCGGTATCTGGTCTGCGCTATCCTGAAGCGGCGATGGGCGGCATCAATATTTAGGACGGGGTTATGGCTGACGCCACTACCGACACCGTAACGACTGAGACAAAAAGCACATCGCGATTCTATTCTGTGGTGCGTGTAATCCACAGGTGGGCTGGCCTGGGCGCGCTGGCTTGGTTGTCCGTGCTTGGCATAACCGGCTGGGTTTTGGATCATCACGATTGGCGGTGGTCGCATCAATGGTCGGTGCCCGACTGGGTCACCTCGGCCCGCATTGACCGGTTGGTGCCGGGGACTGTGATGCGCCACATCCAAATCGACCCGAGCAATGATCAACGCTGGATCGGCGCCTCGGAGCGCGGCCTGTGGCTGACCGAGGATGGCGGCGCGACCTGGTCTGATATTCCCTTCAAGGGCGAACGTGGACACCCACAGGTGTTTCGCTTTGTCACACCTGCAAACGACAGCCGCCTGTTCTTAGCGACCGATGACGGCGTGTGGACACTGGCCAGAGACGACACAGCGGCCCAACCTTTTGCTCTCGACAACGAATTGATATCAAGCTTGAGCGAAGGCAGCACCGCAACGGAGCTGGTCGGCTCCGTGCATCACGGCCGCCTGTTCAGCTTCAACATCACCCGACCGGACGACATCACTTGGATTGATGTCAACGATGTCTCGGTCACGGGTTTGCCGGACACTGTGGCGCTGAATCGCTTCGTGCTCGATCTGCATGTTGGTAAGGGCGCCTTGCCGCAACCGTGGTCAACGTTGGTCAACGACTACGGCGGCATAGCCATGGGGATTCTGGGCATCACAGGGTTTCTATTTTGGTATCTACCGCGCCGGTGGCGAAACAAAAAGCCGGGTGGACAACTCAAAAAACGTCAGAAAATTCTGCGCTGGCTTTTCCGCAGCCACGGCCCAGTCATCGGCATCGTCGCCATCGTGCCGATCCTTTACCTGAGCATCACCGGCGTCATGGTCGATCACATCTTTACGCTGATCGATATCGGCAAGACGGTGCGACTGGAGCGTGAAAGCCTACCGCCGATTTATCAATTCCAATCGCTGGAGGGAGAAGTCAGATACGTCGTGGCGTATCCCGACGACTCCGACAAACTTTCGATCTCGACACGCTTTGGAGTGCTCACCACAGAGGATAGCGGACGCAACTGGATTGCGGATCAAAGCTTACCGTCAACGGGCGGGACAGATGCGGGCTTGGTCAACTTGCTGCGTGAAGGCGAGTATCTGTTCGTCGGCATCGGCACGCGGGGCAATGCCTATCGCAAAATTGGCGACACGGAGTGGACGTTCATGGAAATGCCAGCGGATCATTTGGCCATGACCGACGCCAGCCGCAGTGGCGACACCTGGTATCTAAAAAACTCACGGATGATTTCCAAGGGCTCATTAGAGACCGGCTTCGAACCCTCGGGCGTCGCTTACCCGCCACTTCAAGGCACGACCTTCTTTCTCTTCCTCGCCGACATTCATACCGGCAACATCATCCATGGCGAGTTCGTCTGGGTGAATGATCTGGTCGCGATCATGGCGATCATTCTTGCCCTCACAGGGCCGATTGCCTGGTGGAAACGCAAGTGGATGTGAGCGACCTAAAAACCTAAAGCTCAATTTTGAGAGGAACGAGCCCATGCACCAGGGCATTTTCTAAAAACTTGTGATTTGAATCAGAGCCGTAGCACCTGATTCAAACGAGTGTGGTTTAACAAACAACGGTACGGCGTTGCTGCCTCTGTAAATTATGCGCCTCCTGCGAGGCCCTCCAGAATTGGGCAGTCAGGACGGCCATCACCGTGACAGTTGTTGACCAGGTGATGCAGGGTGGACCGCAGTTCCTGCAATTCGCGAATTTTTTCGTCGATCTCGGTCAGGTGTTTTTGGGCAATCGCTTTAACATCGCTGGACTGTCGATCCTTGTCTTCATAGAGAGACAACAGCTGGGAACATTCGTCGACAGAAAACCCCAGGCCCCGGCTGTGGCGGACGAAGCTTAGTTTGTGCACATCGGTTTCTGAATAATCCCGGTAGCCGTTCTCGGCCCGGGCGGGCGGAGCGATCAGGCCGGTGTCTTCGTAATAGCGGATGGTCTTGGCCGGCAATCCGGACCGAGTGGAGGCTTCTCCGATGTTCATAGCGGTTCTCCTTGGATGACCCTTCTCAATCTATATAGGCTTCCAGTTGCTGGAAGGGCAAGGGGTGCGCGACACTGACCCATGACCACTGCAACCTCCTCCGCTGAACCACCGCTGATCGTTGGCGCCGGGCCGACCGGCCTGGCAGCGGCTTTATTCTTGCGCGAACGGGGCATACCGGCTCGGATTATTGATTCAGCCAGCGAACCCACTACTCACTCCAAAGCCCTCGGGGTTAATCCACGCACTCTCGACCTTCTCGAGTCCACTGGCGTCACCGACCGGATGCTCGAGACTGGCCGGATGGCGCGCGGCATGAATCTGTGGCGGCCCGACCGAAAACTGGCAACAATCAATCTCGGTGGCACGGGTCATCGCTTCCCTTTCATGTTGGTGTTGTCACAAGCCGAGTCAGAACGCCTCCTCACTGAGGCGCTGACCGAGCGCGGCATCACCGTCGAACGCGGCGTCGGTCTCACCGATATCGCGACCGCAAACGGTGGAATAACGGCGACACTTTCAACCGGTGAAACGCTCACGCCATCCGTTGTGCTCGGGGCTGATGGTGCGCACAGCACAGTCCGCAAATCGCTGGGGCGCGACTTTCCTGGCTCAGCCTATCCCGAGCCCTGGCACCTGTATGACGCCCGCCTGCAAACCACCCTTGATGACGAGTTCATCAACGCCTTCCTACTAGATGATGGCGTTCTTTTGTTTATCCGAATCAAAGAGAACTTGTGGCGCATTGTCAGCAATGTCACCGACCCTCTCGGCCAGCTACCCGCAGGCACAACCGTCGAGGCAGTCGAGTGGGACTCTGAGTTCGGCTTCGCCCATCGCATCGCCAAACCTTTGTATGCGGACAACATCTGTCTCGCCGGCGATGCGGCCCACATCCATTCTGCCTTTGGTGCCCGCGGCATGAACCTGGGCATCGAAGACGCCTACGTGTTTGCCGCCCTGGTGGCTGAGAACCGCCTGAGTGAATACGAAGCCCATCGTCGCCCAGTGATTGAGTCGGTGGTTAAACGGGTGGCGCGCGCCACCGAGATCCCGCGAGGCAAATCCTTGAGCGCCAAACTCGTGCGGCGCTTTCCGTCGGTTGTCTCCTGGTTAGCGCCCAAAGCGGAAAGCGCTGTACGCACCTGGGTGCTGGGCTTAGATCATGACTTGGACATTGAGTGAGGGGACCGAGATGAGAGCTTTTGTAGCTGGACTGTTTTGTGTGTGTATTGGGGTCGGAGCCGCGCTTCCGCCACTGGCACACGCTCAGTCCTCATTGCCTCAACACACCATGGACTGGCAGGCCTTGGCCCAACGGATTGTTGACCAGTTACAGCTTGAGCCCGGCGAGAAAGTTCTCTCCGTCGCACAGCCGGGTATGTTTGAAGAGTTCGTGCCCTACTTTCGCTACGCCGTGATGCAAGCGGGCGCGACCGACATGGGTGTGATTGATGTGCTTGATCCACCCTATCCCATCGACTGGGATGAAGGTGTTATTCGCGATGGCTTTGCCAAATCCCGCGATGCGTATGTGAAGATGTTGGAAGACATTGATGCCGCAGTGATGATGCCCGGTGCCAACCCGACGCTACCTGCCTACAAAGCGCTGCAAATTCTTTTGCAGGAGAAGGCCGGGCCACGCCGCACCATTCATTTCCATTGGACCGACCCTTATAGCCCCTCCGGCAACGTCACCGGATTGACCGGCGTGAACGTTCTCGCTGGATTTCCACCACCGCCGATGCAGGTGATCGACGCAGTATATCAAAACGCGGTGTTGAACACAGACCTTGCCGTGCTGGATGAGCACCAAGACCGCTTCATTGCCGCGATGAGAGATGCTGATGTGCACGTGACTTCACCTGCAGGCACCGACATTCGGTTTCGTGCTGAAGGACGGGACATCATTCAACAAAACGGTGATGCCTCAGCCAAGCGGATGCGCAAGGGTGCGCCTTTTCTTGATCGCGAGGTGGAAATTCCGGGCGGCGTGATCCGCGTAGCGCCACTGGAATCCACCGTGCAAGGCCAAGTGGTTTACCCCTATTCAGCCTGGAACAGCCACAGCGTAACCAACGCAACGATCACCTACACCGATGGCAAGATTACCGGCGCGACCGCCGATGTCGGTGCCGAGCATCTGCAAGCTGAACTAGATGCCGCCCCGGACAGCGCCAAGTATTTCCGCGAGTTCGGCCTTGGCTTTAATCCGTTGCTAAGCCCAGAGGTGACCCCAGGGTGGGTCGGGTACTATGGCTATGGCAAAGGGGTTGTGCGCCTCGGCGTCGGCAATAACGGCGAGCTTGGCGGCGCGGTCAGTGGCCGCTTCTTCCGCTGGCGCGACTTGCTCATAGACTGCACCGTCACCCTGAATGGTGAGGTCTGGCTCAAAGACGGAAAGTTCGTTCAATAAGGCAACGCGCCCAAAGAGCCGTTTGACTCGGCATCGGGTTCAACGACACTCTGTGCACTGATCATAAAATCGGAGACGACGTCATGGTGAGATCACCCTTATTCTCTGCTGCGGCTTTTCTGCTGACTGCTAGCACTGCTTTCGCTGCTGACGTTGACGGCCTCAAGCGTGACGCCTGGTCCTGGCTTGATAGTCAAACAGAAGTGCTTGAGACCGCGAACCAGAACATCTGGTCTTACGCCGAGATCGGCCTGGCAGAAAACAAGTCGTCTAAGGAATTGCAGGACCTGCTGATCGACCACGGGTTCTCGGTTGAGTCAGGCGTCGCCGGCATGCCGACGGCCTTTATCGCAACCTACGGCGACAGTGGACCGGTGATCGGCATTCTCGCAGAATTCGATGCGTTGCCGGGAGTCTCGCAAGCGGCAAGCCCGACCCCGACAATTGGACCTAACCCAGAGGCCGGTCATGCGTGCGGCCATTCGGTGTTCGGTGTCGGTTCCACCGGTGCAGCGCTGGCGATTAAAGAACTGATCGCCGCCGGCGAGATCGACGGCACCATTAAGCTCTACGGCACACCGGCTGAAGAAACCGGCATCGGCAAAGTGTACATGCTGCGCGCGGGCTATTTTAAAGATGACGACGTCATTTTGAATTGGCACCCGAGCGACCGCAATCGCGCCTCATACGGCAACACCAAAGCCATCGTTAACGTGAAGTTCCGCTTCCGCGGCTCAGCGGCTCATGCATCAGCCATGCCGTGGTCCGGCCGTTCGGCGCTAGACGGTGTTGAACTGATGAGCGCGGGCGTCAATTACATGCGTGAGCACATCAAGCCCGACGCACGCATTCATTACGTCATTACCAAAGGTGGTGGGCAACCGAACGTCGTGCCGCCGGAAGCCGAGGTTTGGTACTACATCCGCGCCGATACCTTTGAGGATGTCACCGGCTACTTCGGCTGGATCAAAGAGATTGCCGAGGCGGCCGCCAAGATGAGCCGCACAGAATTGGAAGCTGTCGAAATCCAATCGGAAATCCACGAAATGATTACGGTGCGAGCCTTGTCCGAACAAACCCACAAGAACCTCTCGGCCATCGGCGCCCCGAAATGGGAAGAACAGGAACTGGCTTTCGCGCGAACAACCCAATTGGAATTCCAAGACCCGTTTGGTCGTGCCATTGGCAGTGATGACACGCCCGCGCTTTCAACAACTATTCAACCGTTGCCGGACAACCCAACACCGGCTCGGGCGTCGACAGATGTGGGCGATATTTCCTGGTTCGTGCCTATTGGTGGACTAGGTGTGGCGTCCTACGGCTATGGCCTGCCGACCCATTCATGGCCGGTGGTTGCCGCTACAGGCACAACGATCGGAACCAAGGCGTTGGTGACGGCGGCGAAGACCATCACGGCGACGGCGATCGACCTCTACACCGATCCCGCGTTTATGGAGCGGGTCAAAGCCGATTGGCGCAAGAGCCGCGGCGACGCGCCGTTCAAGACGTTGATCCCCGAAGGACAAGCCGCGCCCCTCGCCGTTAGATGAGTGTGCGGTAAAAATAATCGGTCGCGTTAAGCCGCCCGTTCCACTTCAATCGGTAGCGCCGTGGTGTATTTGATTTCTTCCATGGCGAAGGATGACGAGACATCGTGCAGCGGGACCTTCTTGATCAAGGTCTTGTAGAAACGGTCGTAGGCTTCCGTATCGCGCACGACAACGCGCAGCAGATAATCGATGTCGCCAGCCATACGATAGACCTCAACTACCTCGGGCATTTCGGTAACCGCACGGGCAAATTTAGCCAGCCATACATCGTCATGCTGCTTGGTTCTAATCTGAACAAAGACGGTGAGACCTAGGTTCAATTTCTTGCCACTAAGCAACGCTACCCGCCCCTTGATGACACCAGAGGCCTCCATTTTTTGAATGCGCTTCCAGCACGGCGTTTGCGACAAACCGACCTGGGCCGCGATGTCCGCGATGGACATTGAGGCGTCAGCCTGAAGAAGGGCCAGAATTTTACGGTCGATCGGATCCATAGGGATATCCTCGGTGGGTCTGACGAGAAAAGAATTCCGGCCAGAGGAGAAAATTACGGTTTTAGGTCAATTCAGAGTGTTCATAGAAGAATATTTTCCTCATATGCAATCAATTTATCGTGATATACAGAATTTTATTCTATTTGTATGCCATATTCACCACCACGCGGGTTGCACCTACCCGGCCCGAGACTTATGTCAGCGGTTCAGTGCACCCTAAGTTGTTTGTGATTTCAGAGACTTGGCCAGGAACTAATGTCCAGCATTCTTGAAACCCTTCGCTCCATTCAAAAGCGGGACCCGGCGGCACGCTCTCTTGTGCAGATCGCCCTTCTCTATCCGGGGGTGCGGGCCCTGGCCTTTCACCGGGCTGCCAATTTCCTGTGGCGTCACGGCCTGCATTTTCTCGGCCGCTTGGTCTCAGAGATCGGTCGGTTTCTGAGCGGCGTTGAGATTCATCCGGCCGCAACCATTGGCGAGCGCCTGTTCATTGATCATGGGCATGGCGTGGTCATCGGCGAAACGGCACGGATCGGCAATGACGTTACTCTTTATCACGGCGTCACTTTAGGCGGACTCTCGCCCCACGATGGCGTTGGCGGCTGTCGCCATCCGACGATACTAGATCGCGCGGTCATTGGCGCCGGGGCCCAAGTACTCGGCCCCATTACAGTTCACGAGTGTGCCCGTGTTGGCGCCAACGCGGTGGTGACCAAAGACGTACCGCGGGGGGCCATGGCCGTGGGCATTCCCGCCCGGGTGGTCAACGCGCCAGATAACTCAGGCGACGACGCCTTTGAGCCCTATGGCGTCACACGGGGCGACTTGCCCGACCCGACTGCGAAAGTGATTGAAGGCCTGATGTCTGAAATAGCGGCCTTGCAAAAGCGCGTCACCGCTTTCGAAACAGAGGCAGACCGGCCAATGACTAGCGCAGCCGCCTTGGCTGACGAGACGTCGGACGACGCCCTAAGCGCCGATATCCAGTAAGGATTAATCACCGCGATTTCTTTCTGGAATTGCGCTTGCGCCTTGGCGCCTGAGCGCCTAAGTCCTGACAGTCGGACCCGCCTGAGGTGTCATGGATTTTCTAGCCGAAACTGCAATTTTTCTCGCCGCCGCCGTTGTCGTGGTGCCGTTGTCGCGTCGACTCGGATTAGGCGCGATTCTTGGCTATCTCGCGGCCGGAGTCATAATCGGCCCCTATGCGCTCGGCCTCATTCCCGATGCTGAGGAGGTCTTGCACTTCGCTGAATTTGGCGTCGTGCTGCTGCTGTTTATCATTGGCCTAGAACTTCAGCCGAGCCGACTGTGGGTGATGCGCAACGCCGTGTTCGGCCTCGGTGGCGCCCAAGTTGGTGTGACCGCTGCCGTCATTGGCGGCATTGCCTACGGCCTCGGCACCGGGTTTGGCCCGGCCGTGGTTATTGGGTTGGGTCTAGCGCTTTCATCAACAGCGTTTGTGCTGCAGCTTCTTGCCGAAAAGGGACAACTGCCAACGCACCATGGCCGCGCGGCCTTCGCGATCCTGCTGTTTCAGGATGTCGCTGTGATTCCAATCCTGGCGGTCATTCCGATTCTTGGTGTGCACGATGCCGCGACTGCAGGAACTCCAGTTTGGCTCGCGATCGCACAAGTGGCCGGTGTGATGGTCGCGGTGATTGTCGGCGGACACTATTTATTGCGCCCGGTATTGCGGCTGGTGGCCTCGACCAAAATTCCAGAATTGTTTACGGCGACCGGTTTGCTCATCGTCATTGGCACAGCCCTGCTCATGTCCATGGTCGGGGTCTCGATGGCGCTTGGGGCATTCATGGCCGGAATGCTACTGGCCGATTCAGAATATCGTCACGAGCTAGAAGCAGACATAGAGCCGTTTAAGGGTTTGCTGCTCGGGCTGTTCTTTATCTCCGTCGGCATGAGCGTCAATCTCGGCTTGATCGGCACCTCGCCCGGGGTCGCCATTGGCCTAACCGTCGGTTTGTTGGCAAGCAAAGGCGCAATTTTGTATGCGCTGGGACGGCTGTGGAAATTGAAACCTCGGTCGGCCAAAGACTTGGCCTGTGTTTTGCCCCAAGGGGTGAATTTGCTTTCGTCATCTTTACGACGGCGGTGGCGGCCGGGGTCCTACCTCAAGGTACGTCCGAGCTCCTCATCGTTGTTGTCGGCCTTTCGATGGCGGCAACACCCTTGCTTGGTTTGATCAACGACCGAGTGTCAGCCATGACGGCAAAGACCGACGTCCCAACCTATGACCAACCACCCGGTAATGAAGGCCATGTCATTATCGCCGGGTTCGGACGGTTTGGTCAGATTGTCGGGCGCGTACTCTCTGCGCAGAAGATATCCTTCACGGCGCTCGACATTAGCGCCGACCAAGTTGACTTCGTAAAACGCTACGGTGCCAAAATTTATTATGGTGACGCATCACGGCTCGACCTACTCCGCGCCGCTAAGGCTGAGGAGGCGCGCGCCTTTGTTTTAGCCATAGATGATGTCGAGGCTTCACTGGCCACAGCAGAAATGGTGCGCAAGAACTTTCCGAGACTAGAAATCTACGCCCGCGCGCGTAACCGGCAACATGCCTATCGGCTGATGGACTTGGGCATCATCATCATTTGGCGTGAAACGTTTGCCTCATCTCTGGAGCTGACCCGCGACCTCTTGGTCGGGCTGGGCGATGACAGAGACAAAGCAGACAGCATTGTTTCCCGCTTCATGGAGCACGATCGCATGCGCCTGTTCGAGCACTACACGCACCATACGGACGATGAAAAGATGCAGGACCTGGCCAAAGAGAGCGCCAAAGAACTTGAGGAAATGTTCGCCCGCGACGCCGAAGAAGCCGACCTTATCGATGACCCAGCGCCAGATCGGCGGGCGGCGGAATAAATCGGACTGGCCGGGCGCTGCCAGCCAACCGGGCCGCTCACGAACGCTCTACGAGCATTTGTCCAAGCATTTGGCTATTACACTCATATCACAAGGTGAACTTCGCTCAGAACGCAGGCGCTAGGTGTTGTGGCCCGTAACGGGGTGCGCAATAGTTTCGCCCATGGAACGTTTTAAAACCTATGCGTTAGCTGCGACTGCGATCATTCTCCTTTTTGGTATTGCCGGCGCTATTTCTCAGCGGGTTCTTATTGAGCGTTTCCTCTCGGTCTACGATCAAGATCCGCTGACAATTCCGGTGGACTGGTTCAATCCCAAGGAGGCCGTTCCTGGCGCAGCGGAGGAATCTTTGCGTGCCGCTGATGCAGCTGAGCGGACTGTTCCGAACGCAATACTTGAAGATGTCGCCGCTTACGCGGAGGCCCAAGGATCACTGTCTCTGATCGTCGTCCATAAAGGACGGGTTCAGTTAGAGAGATACTGGGACGACGCCAACCGCGAGACTTGGTTTAATCCACAGTCGATGTCTAAGAGCGTCCTCAGTTTATTGATGGGTATCGCCATCGAAGAAGGCCACATCGACGCAGTCACTGATCCGGTGGGCAAGTACATAGAAGAATGGCGAGACGACCCGCGCGGGACAGCGACAATTCAACAAACGTTGTGGATGGCTGCTGGGCTTGAACAAATGACGACGTCATACGATATCAACATTTTCGATCGTGGCACGTGGTACAACTTCGGAGACGACTTTAACGGTATGCTTTTGGACCTGGACCAAGTTGATAAACCAGGCACCAAGTTTGACTACAACAACGAAGAGACCAATCTTCTCGGTATTCTGATCGAGCGCGCCACCGGGCAGCGCTACGCTGATTATCTTTCAGAAAAATTGTGGGCTCCGCTCGGGCTAGCGGACGCTGCCATGTACCAAGACCGGCCCGGCGGCGCAGTCATGAAATCATGCTGCATTTTTTCACGGCCCTATGACTGGACTAAGATCGGACTGCTGATCGCCAATCGCGGTGTCTGGAACGAGCAGCAACTGGTTCCTGCAGCATGGATTGATGCCATGCTAACGCCCTCACCGCTGAGAGATTTCTATGGCTATTTGGTCTGGCTGGGCAGCAGCTATATTCAAAAGGGTGAGTTTGGCAAACCCAAATCAGCAGTTCCGGTCGCACCGGAAGGTTACCACGCCGACGACATGGTGATCTTTCTTGGCTATGGCGAACAAAGAGTCTGGATCTCGCCGTCTAACGAGCTTGTTATCGTGCGCGGAACCAGAAAGTGGGCGCCGTCCTGGAATGAGACACGCATTCCGAACACGATTCTGGATGCTCTCAATCCAGACACCTCGACAGTCGCGCCGTAGCGTTAGACCGCCGGGTACCGCGCATACCGCCGCGCTGACCAAACACCAAGAATGAGTACGAAAAATGCCAGCCCTGCTGCCGGGTTGAGCGTGGAGCGAAGAATACTCCCCATCGTCACCGCTTGATAAGCATAGGTCGGAATTTCATCAAACTCCGCCGCGGACATACGGCTGCCCTTAATGATGCGGCTGGTAAAAAACCCGCGCCAATTTTCATGGAATGCCAGCACCTGACCTACGAAGTCTGTGAACCGTTCCGTGCCTGTTCCTGAAACAGCGTTCAACGCGTTCTGCGCCATGATCGCCGGTGAAACATATTGCAGCAGATCGACAACATCTTGACGACGCTGCGCTTGAGCGTCGAACTCCTCCATCAATGGCACGACGGCCCGTTCGATCGCAGAGTCTGTAGCCAGCACTTGCAGGAAGAATTGATCAGCATTGGCGTCTCCACCAACCATTTTAGGATGATCAAAGAAAAACGCTTCGCGGGACTCAGCCGATTCTTGATCCGCGATCTCGGTGGCTTCGCGCATCTCGGTGGTCAACTCAACGCGGGATGGCGCAGGAAAAAGCGTTGTCGCCGCAACGTTAACCAAGGCGGGGATAACAACAACGAAGACCAGCCAGAGGTTGGCAAGTATCACACCATTGGTGACAGATGGCTTGTTCAAGGAATTCACGAACAACGCCAACGCAAACCAGAAAAACGCGTAGAGGGACACAATTAAGAACCACAGACCAAAGCGCGCCCACATAGCGCCACTGCTTATGTCAGGCTCCGTCAAAAGAACGGCTGCCACACCGACAAGGAGAAGAAGCATAAAGATCAGCAGTGCCCGAGCCGCGCCCTTGGCAATGATGAATGCCGTCTTGGATACCCCGTGAGCCAGCACCAGACTCAGCACGCCGCGTTCTTTCTCTTTAGACATCAGGTCGAAGGTCAGCGCGACAATGAAGATCGGCAAAAGGAACACGATGACGAACGCGACATCGAAACTACCGGCAAGAACATTGAGTGGGTTCTGAATTTCCGCCTCGTTAAGAAACGTCAGCGCTGGGTGTGCCGTAACTTTATAGTAAGTCGGTTGCACATCGGTTTGCCCAATCGATAGAGCCGCCAATTGTGTGGGTGGCAAAACGGTGTAGTGGCTAAGCACGGAAAGGCCAAGTGCCCCAGGGCTGGCCACCGATGGCGGATCTCCTTCCGGATTCGCTTCCCATCGGGCGACTGCAGATTGCAGCGCGGTCTGGGTTTGCAACTCACCCTGGTTCAAACCAGCGCCCATGTCAGCCATCTGATTTGTCCGGGCCGATCCGTTAAGGGCGGCCAAGACGGTAAGAACAAGAAGCAGCCCGAGAATCGCCCACCACGTGCTGTTGTGTTTCAGAATCACCCATTCCTGGACGAAGACAGACTTAAACCCTTTCATCTAAGCCCCCCCTAACCCAACGTAACTTTGACTTTGCGCACGGCCAACACGCCGGCAACAATAGACAAAGCCAACCATAAAAACATCACCATGAAGCTGGGGCCGAGCCGTGTCAGCAGGGCACCAAGAGGCGCAGGTTGGTAGGCGAACGGATCAATGGATGCCCATAGCGCAGAGTCGGCCCGATAATCGGCCTGCCCCGCCGCAGAATTAAAAGTGATATCGCGGTTCATGCCTTCAATCAGTTCTCGGCGATAACTTTCAGCCTGACCCGTAAACTCAAGGTGCTGGTTGAGCGACGTGCCCGACAACTCCATAGAGGCCAATTGCGTCGCCATCCGCGGTGACCCGATACTGAAGGCTTGGTGTAAGCCGGTCTGCTGATCAAAAATGGCGTAGAGGTCGCCATAAAATTTATCGAAGACCTCGTTGCCCAATTTCTCTTGGAGATCAAAGATCATGCCTTGGAAATTAATCGGGAGCTCTTCAACGGTCTCCGCTTTGTATAAAGCCAGGGTTTGTTTCTGGCGCTGCTGCACAACTGTATCCGGGCTGACACCATCAAGTCCTGACTGCAAGGCCTCATCAATGTTGGCCTGAAACGACACAGCAGATGGCGTGGGATACAGAAGGCGGGAGACATCCGATGCTGCGCGCGGCAGAACGAAGCTCGAGACGGCCCAAAAGCCGACCATGACAACAAGCGCTGCCTGCGCCGTGCGCACATTGGCGGAGACCGCCAAAGTCAAAAACAAGAAGATCAGGGCGTAGATCATGTAAACGGCAACCAAAACGACGCCGTGTCCTAGATACGCCAGACCACCGGGCGTAAGCATAAGGCCAATGAGACCGAGCAACAGTATTGGCCCTATAAACACACTCAATGCAGCAGCTGCGCCTAAAGCCTTACCGAACAGCAACTGAACCGGCGCCACCTGCATGCTCAGCACCTGACGCAAGGTCCCCGCTTCACGCTCACCGGCAAAGGATGGAAACGCCAACAAAATGACCAGGAGAGGCAGCAACATCTGTAACGTAAACGCCGCAGTCAATTCACCGAACCGCGCGATGGCCGTCGCGTCACGGGCGGGCTCGCCCTCGGCATCATTTTGTTTGTGCGCTTCGAGCCAGACAGACACGCCGGTGTAACTACCGACTCCGGTGTCGAAAAATGACAGAGGTGTTACGGGCTTGAATGCATAAAGGCCGTAGTGCGCCGCCGCGTGCGGGTTTTTCTCCCCCTGGGCCGCGAACTGCATGTTCACCACTTCTTGCGCCGACGCCCGTTCGGCAGAAATGTCTGCGTAGCGCTGGGCCGCCGTGGCCAACGCCGCCACCAGCATGACTGCAAGAATGAGGGCCGACCATTTGATCCGGCCGTCGCGAATGATTTCCCGAAACTCTTTTCGGGCTACGGTCAGTATCATGGGACGCTCCGCTTTATTTAATCGGCACGGTGGTGCGGAAGATTTGCTTGTCGAAGTCGTCAACGAACGCGTCGATGCGCGCGTCCCACTGACCTGGGATAATGAGCTGATCGAACATGAAGTGATACATGCCCGGCGTCACCATTTCTCCGCGGCCATCAATACCCTCAAGGCCTGCCGTCGGCAGCGACCATGAAATCGTCACATCGACCATTTCCACAGGATTTCCGGCATCGTCCTTGAACGTCACCATGACCATGTTGGATGCCGTTGTACCAGCAGGGTCGACACTGACGTCAGCGGTGTACTTACCCTTGGTCACGGTGGTTGCGAAACCGCCGCCCATGGCCATGCCGCCCATGCCACCTTCCATATCCATGGTCGCGCGGGGTGGCGTTACCAGAGTCAAAGAAACAGCAGCACCAATAATCAGAACCATCGCCGCGTACTCGAACTTGATCGAGCGGCGGAGTTTCTCAGGCGCTGCGCCGTCCGCTTTTTCAAGCGCGGGGGTCAGCACTATTTTGTTCATGGCAGCCAGACCAAGCAGCGAAAGGAACACCACGAGTTTTGCGGTAAGGCGCAGGCCGTAATCTGTCGACAACATGTTTTGCGGGCCCTGGACCTGGGTCCATGTGATCACCGCACCCGACAAGAACAGCGCGCCGACCGTCCACACCGCGCGCTCGGAGAACTGGGTCATCACCGCACCCGCCTCTTTGATTTCTGCCACCTGAGCGGTCTTAGCCAAAGGATAGAGGGCTGCGATCCAGAAGGCGGCGCAGAACAAGTGCACAGCGACCACCGGTGCCATTAACCAAACCGGCGCGGCCGTTGCCGCATGGCCCGTCACGAGGAAACTGGCCACCGATACAACGCTGCCGAGTAACAGAAGGTTTGTTGGTTTGGCCTCAGGCCCTTTGCCAAAGGCGACGTATAGAATCAGCAGGCCGGGAATGCCGATGAGGGCACTTGGCGCGAGGGTTGACGCTAAACTTTGCGACCATGCAGCCATTGAGAAAATTGCGGCTGGGCCGCCAAGCATCATCTCTGCACCACCGAAACCGAGCGCGAGAACGTAAGTGACAGCGGCGACGACCGCGGCTGTACGACCCATGCTGTAAACCGACGTTTGGACAGCCGCAGGCACTGACATGGCGATGATGAAGAGTGCTGAGCCGGCCGCCAACAACATGGCGGCGTATTGGATGTACCGGTTAATGGCGACTGGAATAACCCAGCCACTGGTTTCACCACCGGCAGCTGCTACGTTATCCATCGACGCGACCGCCTCACCTACGGCAAAGACCACGCTGCCGCCGACGGGATGGGTATCAGCTGAAATGACACGGTAAGTTGCAATGTACGTTCCATTGGGCAATTCATCGTTGAGGCTCATGAGAACGTCGTTACCGTCGACACGCCATTCACCCGGGCTACCAACCTCCGAACCTGTGCGATCAAGCACCTTAATAAAGATCGGCCCTACGTTTTCGTTGAAATTAAAAACGATCTCTTTGGGAGACACGTCCAGACTGGCTTCAGCGGCCGGTGTCGATCCAAGCAACACGGCATGGGACCAGGCGGCACTAGCAAAACCAAGCGATAACGTGATTGCCATGAGAGTTGTTGAAAGAATGCGAATCATCGTGACTTCCCCAAGAGAACGGTGGGATTTCAAGAATCCCGAGATGAAAGTAGATAGCAAAATGTAGGGATGCGGAACAGCACCTCAAATGCTGCTCCGCCTCCTGGTGAACTGCTTACTTGGCTTCTGCGGTCTGCTCAGATGGCGTCATACCAGTGACCTGCAAGTCTTCAGCGGACCATTCCCAGGGATACTGGGGCATGGCTGGCTTGTAGAGCACGGTGTAGGGCGCCGGATGGGCGGTTGATCCCATGAACTCTTCAAACTTCTTACCGAATTGGGGATCTTTCACATCCAGTGCCGTTTCAGGCAGGTCCGTATACGGATCGCGGCCTTCGGCACAAATGTTGACCATCTGCCAGAATAGGATTTTACCGGGCTCATTGGGCAGCTTGGCGCGGAATTTAAACCCTTCGGCACGATTGTAAGGCGTGACAGATGCTGGGTTCTTCCAAATGATTGTATCAACCGTGCGGGTGATCGGGCGGCCACCGTCTCCGGCGACCGGAGGGTCCACTTCGCGCATCTCAACTTCAACTTCCCACTCGCGGGTGTTTATGGGCGTGACACGGAATACACCATCAGGAATTTTGACCCGAACCTCTTTGATGTCCTCGGCTAAACACCCATGCGCGGCGCGCGCTTCCAGATCGGCCATGTAGCCTGCCGGCGCGCGAAGGGTGGTCATATAATTGTGAGCGGATGCTGTGGACGATGCCATCAAGGCAGCGGCGCCGATCGCGGCGGTCGTCAGTAACGCTGATTTAAGCATTTTTCTCTCCCAAGAGCCTGAATGAATAGAATACGGAACTAACAAATTGACGGTTTGTGGGGCAAAGATACCATCAACGGCCCCGGAACAGGAGTCATGAAACCTTATAGGCGACCGTGCCGGGTGGATTGTCATACCAGCCTGGATCGCCCTCTCCATCTAGGTTTTCCCTGATTTTAACGACGGTGAACATGCCGCCCATTTCTAAATTTCCGAACGGGCCGTTGCCCATCATCATGGGCAACGTGTTCTCCGGCCCCATCATATGCATGGAGTGCTCCTGATGCTCGGCCATGCCCGACTCGCCCATGGCCATGAACCCCGGAATCTTTGACATGATCTGCATCGCGACCTGGTTCTGATCGACGCCCAGCGGATTGGGCACGTCGTGGCCCATGGCATTCATGGTGTGATGTGAGAAATGGCAGTGGAACGCCCAGTCTCCGGGCACGGCATCGAATTCGATATCGCGGGTTTGGCCAACGCCAACAATTTCCGTGGTCTCGGGTCGCCACAATGACTTCGGCCAACGCCCGCCATCTGACCCCGTCACCCAATAGGTATGACCGTGAAGGTGCATCGGGTGATTCCACATGGACAAATTGCCAATGCGAATACGAACCCGTTCTCCGGCCTGCGCAATGGGATACTCGATGGCAGGAAACACTTTGCTATTGATGGTCCAGAGATCGAACTCGGTCATCACATTGGGATCGGGCCGATAGGTGCCCGGATGAATCGCCCAGTTGTGCAACATGATCACGTAATCGCGGTCGATCTGCTGCGGTTCACCGTCTTTCGGATGAATGATGAACATCCCCATCATACCGACGGCCAGCTGGACCATCTCATCCGCATGCGGGTGATACATATAAGTGCCGCTTTGGTTGAGATCGAACTCATAGGCGAAGGTTTCGCCGGGCTTGATATGTGGCTGATTGAGCCCCCCAACACCATCCATGCCACTCGGTAGCAAAATGCCGTGCCAATGAATGGTGGTGTGCTCCGGCAAATTATTGGTCACCAGAATCCGGATGCGGTCACCTTCGACCGCTTCAATGGTCGGACCCGGCGTGCTGCCGTTATAGCCCCAACATTTCGCCGTCGTTCCGGGAGCAAACTCATGCTCTATTTCTTCGGCGACGAGCCGGAATTCTTTGACGCCATCCTTCTTTTCAAAGGGCAGCGTGGTGCCGTTGAGCGTGCGGACCGGCCTGTATCCTTGTCCGGGTCGTGTTGACGCTGATGACGTTTGGGCCTGGGCGTCTGACTTGCCAAACACGGCGGCACCAGCACCGGCGACAAGGGACGATAAGAGGGAACGGCGAGCGCGGTTCATGACGCGTCTCCTGACTCTGTTTCAAGGGGATTGCCACCAGTTGCAGCACGCAGTTTCGCGCGAGCCACCCAGTAATCGGTTAAGGCCTCGACGTACCGCCAGTAAGTTTCATTCGCGTCCTGCTGGGTTTCGAGCAGATGGAACGGGCTTTCGAGCATGTAATTGTATTCGGCGAGGGTTAAGCGGACGATGTCTTCGCGCAGGGGTAACAAGGTCTTGCTGATGTGAAGGGCGCGGGTGCGTGCCAACGTCATCGCATCAGAAGTCATAATAACGTCGGACCGAACGGCCCGTTCCTCTGCCAATAACCGATCGCGCATCGCACGCACGGCCAGCGTGGCGCTGGTGACTCGGGCCTGCCCTTGATCAAAAATTGGCAGCGGGATTTCCAATGCGGGACCGATCAGCCAAGCGCCATCCGGTTCGCGTTCTGCGCTGACGGATAAGTCGCCCTCCTCAAATAGGCGGAAGTCCTTTTCAAAGCCGAGCTCTTCAAGGGCGGCGTTGAGTTCGGCCCGATGGGCGGCAAGATCAAACCGTTGACGCACGGCGCGATCTTCCAGCCCCGCTAGGCGGACAGTGGCCTCAGGGATAGGGGCGAGGCGCGAAGGAACAGTCCACTCACCGACCGGGGAAACACCGAGCAGAAGCGAAAGCTCGATACGGCTCTCGCGCATGGTTTCTTCCACCTCGTAAAGCTCTGCTCGAACATCAGCGGCTTCGGCAAGGTGTCCGGCGTGCTCAAGATCGGAGATGTTTCCTGCGGTATGAAAGGCTGTCGACAGATCAGCGGCATCCTCGCCCGTCACCGCCATTTCCATAGCGACGGCGTGCTCCGCTTTAGCGCCGACATGGTCGTAGTAAGAAGCTTGAACGTCGCCGACAAAGTCGACCAGATGCGCGGCCATTTCGAGGCGGACAGCTTCGTATTCCGCCTCCGCGATTTTCTGCCGCACGGGCCGCATCAACAGGTCGACAAAATTCTGCATCAGACCGAGTTCGATATTGGTGCCCTCTTCCGTGGAGGGGCGGACCATAATTTCGAACACCGGGTTCTGCAGCAGCCCGGCCTGCACCACATCCGCCTGGGCAATTCCAAGATCGGCATAGCGAGCCTGTAGCTCACGGTTATTTAACAACGCGATCTGGACGACAGAGTCAGCCGTTAGCGGTGCGGCAAGCATCTCTTTAATGCGCTGATCAACCGCTGCATCTTCCGGACCGCCCGTGCGCCAAACCACGGGTTCGGGCACACGGCCCTCGACGAGCTGTCCGAAATCGCGAAACGCCGAGTCTGGGTCTGGGGTCGCACAACCGGCAAGCAACACAAGGCCTGCAACGGAAATACAAAATGGTCTCAAAAAATGTTGGGCCGGGGCCATAAGACGTCTCTCTGCATACAAAACAAACGGCTGACACAGGTTCAGCCAAGAACCGGACACGACGACGCGTGTCAGCGGAGAGTCTTAGAGGCGAAGACGTTGAGTGGTGAGATAAAGCCCGGACCCCGGAGGATCGTGGCTATGAACAGCGCCGATGGTAGACGCGCGGATTGGACCCAGAACCGTCGGCTGTTCATAGGAGACGACTGCGGTCTGCTGATCGGCGCCGAATGAACGGTCTGTCGATGCCCCGAGAAAGCTGTGAAAATCGGACGTGTCACAGAGGGTTGCGCAGGCATCATCCCAAAGCGAAGTGACCTGAGGCACGTGGTGGTCGACACAAGGGTCTGCCGCAGACACCGCGCCGGCGTTCGCCGCATGGGATTGGGCGAAGACTGAGGTCATCAAGGCCACCGCCAACGATAGGGCGGTCAAAGCACTCACGACAGATTTGGCGAATCCATGAACCATTGGAAGTCCAGCTGATGGCAACTGGCGATATTTATGGCGTCTTGGGGCTCAGGAAGTCCAGCGAAAGCCGATAAACGATTGATTTCTGCGGGCATACGGGCAATGTGCGCCCACAAAACCTTCATATAAATACAGCCACTCAAGGGGACTGACATGACGACATTGATTATAGGCGGCACCGGCCGCGTTGGTGCACCGGCGGCCCAAGCCTTGGCCGCTTCCGGAGAAGAGGTTCGCGTTCTCACCCGGTCCGCTGAAAAATCAGCCGCTTTACCAAGTGGTGTTACGGGCGTGATTGGCGACCTCGAAGATGCCAGCACCCTTGGCGCGGCGTTCGAAGGTGCCGATAAGGTGCTGCTCATCACCGCCAATGGCGAAACCGAAGGATTACGTGGGACCAATGCGGTTCAAGCCGCCGTCGATGCTGGGGCCAAAAAGATCGTCTTCTTGTCGGTGAAGTTGTCCGAGGAGGCAATGAAAGTGCCGCACTACGCCAGCAAAGTTAGCATCGAAGACGCCATTCGCGCGTCAGGCATGACCAGCGTTATTCTGCGGCCTGACTTCTTTTACCAAAATGATTTGATGCTTGGCGGAGCGATTACCGGCGCAGGGATTTACCCCATGCCGATCGGCAACGTTGGCCAGAGCCGTATCGATACCCGCGACATCGCCGATGCCGCCGTGAAGGCATTGTCTACCGATGAACTTGATGGCCAGGACATTGCCCTTTACGGGCCGAAGTCTTGGACCGCCGATGACATCGCCGCCCTCTACGGTGAAAAGCTTGGCAAAGAAGTGCGTTACGGTGGTGATGATCTTGATGCCTGGGCTGAAGGCTCAAAGGCTTTCATGCCGCCGTGGCTCCTCAATGCGCTGAAGGCAGGCTTCGCTAAGATGCAAAAAATGGGCAGCGTCGCCACCGATGCAAACGTCGCAACCAGTGAAGCCGCTGTTGGCCATAGCCTTCGTACCTTCGAAGATTTCGTCGACGACGCCGTCTCTGCTTGGAAAAAGTAAACCAGCCATGACCCAAGCCTCTCCCTATTCTCCTGCCACGGACCGGTCCCTAAAGGGCAAGACGCTCTTTATCACCGGTGGCAGTAGAGGGATTGGCTTGGCCATTGCAAAACGCGCAGCAGCTGATGGCGCTAATGTGGCCATCGCCGCCAAGACCGCAAAGCCGCACCCGAAACTTCCGGGCACTATTCATACGGCCGCGGAAGAAATTGAAGCGGCAGGCGGCAAAGCGTTGGCGATCCAAATGGATCTGCGCAACGACGCCGAGGTCACAGCCGCGGTTGCGAAAACCGTAGAGACCTTTGGCGGCATCGATATCCTGATTAACAACGCCAGTGCGGTTGCCTTGGGTGGCGTTGCCGACGTGCCGATGCGGCGCATTGATCTC
>JABJAH010000037.1 GCA_018666155.1 Rhodospirillaceae bacterium
GCGGGGATCGAGGGACCAAAAGATATTCTGACGGGCATGTATGGCTATCTCGTCCTCATGGAGGGTGACTACGATCTGGAACCGGCGTGGTCAGAGTGGGGAAAGATTTTTCGCCTGTGTGAAGTTGGCCACAAGCCATTTCCGTCGGGTCGACTGACTCACTACGCGGTTGATGCTTTGCAGCAGATGGTTAAGGCGCACGGCTTCTCAGCGGCGGATGTCGTTGGTGTAAAATGCGAGGTGCCACCCCTGACCATGCGCCTGGTTGGGCGGCCGGATATTCCCGACCCTCAACCCAACTATGCGAAGCTATGTCTCGGCTATGTCTGCGCTACGACATTGCTCAACGGCACCATAAACCAGCACGATTTTGCGCCGGACGCGCTCGGACGCGCCAACGTTCATGATTTGGCGCAGCGGGTCGAAGTGGTTGAAGACAGCAATCCCGACCTCAATGCGTTCGGCCCACAGACCATCACAGTCACCCTGAAGGACGGCACAGTGCATAACCTCACGGTGACCCACGCCATTGGCGACCCGCTCAATCCGCTGCCCCGAGACCGACAACTCGAAAAGTTCTGGTCGTGCTGGGCGGCGGCGAAATCCGATATGCCGCGCGAGCGTGGCGACGCCCTGATCGGGCTGATTGACCGGCTCGATACCCTGGACGACACGGCTTCACTCCTGGACCACATCTGCCCTTAAACCCTCGTCGCGCCGGATTGGCTTGATGAAAGTCAATGCACGGGCAGCCGTATTCCTTTGAATTGGGGTACCGGCCCGGCGATACTCTGACCAACAGATGATCGCCATATGCGGAGGACTCGCCTCCTCCACAGACCCCGATAAGGTGCGGCCTCATCACGAAACGCTCGCAGTGGAGACTTCCATGACCCCTCTTTCGAACCATGACATGCTGGCAGGACGCATTCACGATGAAGAATCGCGACAGTCCTTCGTCAATGACTTTCGCGTCCACCTAGCCGGCCAGGTTTTCCCCGGTAACTTTCCGACCTACTACAACCGGGTGCTCCCTCAGTTCATTAAGGATAAAGGGCGCGAACCTGAGACTCGTCATGAAGTCCGACGGGTCATGACCCATGATCCCTACTATTCCTTCTGGAGCGCTATGCAGCGCAACAGCCAGGAAATGATCTGGGATTCGGTAATCGATTCCGTTGAACGGCAGCTACCGGAGCTGATCGACAAATCTCGCAAGGCTGGCGACAAAGGGTCACTGACACTCGATCCCGATCTGGAAATACCGAAGTATCACGTTGCGGCCGATATTCACCTGCAACCAGGGGCCTATCACTCTGACCAGATTGAAGACGACGTCGCTGCCGGTGCGATGTACGACTTGGGCACATATATTTATTCCATGGGTGGCCTCGGCACTGGCAACAATGCCCTGGGGCAGATCACGCACGGCTTCTACAAAAACGAGTTTCCCGACGCCAAACCGACGCGCGTTCTCGATATGGGCTGCACCATTGGCGGATCCATTACGTACTGGGCGCAACAGATGCCCGACACCGAGTGTCACGCCATTGATGTCGGCGCGCCCGTGCTTCGTTACGGCCATGCACGTGCGGAAGCCTTAGGGGCTGCGGTTCATTTCAGCCAACAGAATGCGGAAAAAACCAACTTCGAAGACGGGAGCTTCGACGTGGTGATGTCACACATTCTGCTCCACGAAACATCGCGCACCGCCATTCAGAATGTATTCGACGAGTCCTATCGCCTCCTGAAACCGGGCGGCGTGATGATGCATATGGATCTACCGCAAGCCCATGGACAGGCGCCTCTGGAAGGGTTCTTGTTCGAATGGGAAATTTACAACAACAACGAGCATTTCTTTGCCCAGCTGCGCGACATGGACATGGTTGAGCTATGCCGGAAGGCCGGCTTTAAGGATGAGAACATCCATCCAAAATCTGCCGGTTCGTTCTGGATGGAAGATCAAACCCCCTACGCTGATGATGGCTTCGAGTTCCCCATCACGATCGGCATCAAATAGAACGTTTACCAAAATAATAATTTCGACGAAGGATGGGACACACCATGGCCGACGATGACCAAAAGAAAATCAAACTGCCGCGCACAGCCAAAGGCAAGAAGCCGCAATACTTTGCCGACCCGACAGTCGACAAGCTGTTGTCGATGGTTTTAACGCTAATGGGTGAGTTATCCGTGACGCGTGATCGTCTCGATACGGTTGAGCGTCTGATCGAGAACAACGGTCTGTTCAAAGTCGACGACATCGAGCACTACGAAATCCCGGACGACGTCAACACCATCCGCACCGAACGTCGCGGCGCCTATATCGCCCGCGTTCTCAAAACCGTGCAAGACGAGTTGGACTCGCTTCAACAAAAAGGCGACGGCAAGAACACCGAGCTCGAAGACTAGCCGGGACGACGCTCAGCGCCCTCTGCCTTGAAACCAAGGCAGAGGCATCTTGCTACATAGCAACGCGGTAGTTTGAGCGTTTAGAGCCCGAGAACCGTCAAACCAATCTGCGACGCGATAGCGCCAGCAGGGTAAGAAAGGGATAGGGCGAGAGCATAATATTTAGCCATTTTAGCCTCCGGATTACACAGGGCGCATAAAGCGCCGGGATACGGTGGCAAGGCCGAGCAGTCCATGAGGACTAAGCGTGCAGGTCAAGACGGCGACACTTGAGACCTCTCTGGATCGCCCGACCTTACCAACTACTAACGACAAAGGGTCAGAGTGGGTTGCAAGAAAATTTAACTAGAGAATCGGCGCTTTTCCTGGGATAGCTCCAGACCGCAGACACTGAGCCATCTTGCCGTTGGAAGACGCCACCGCTATACGATGCCACCAGCCAAAAACCATCAGGATCGCGACACATGACCCAGCGCGGCGAACCCCGCTCCGCCTACAAGCACTTTCTCAAAATTCCAACGCGATGGATGGACAACGACGTTTATCAGCACGTCAACAACGTCGTGTATTACTCGTTCTTTGACACCATCATTAACGAGTATTTGATTCGCGAAGGCGGGCTGGATTTTGAGCACGGTGATATTGTCGGCCTCGCCATCGAAACCCATTGCGCTTTTCACAAGCCAATTCAGTTTCCCCAAGTGATTGACGCCGGCCTGCGCGTCGGAAAACTCGGCAATTCGTCGGTGCGTTATGAGGTTGGGCTGTTCATCGAAGACGATGAGGACTGCGCCGCCAATGGGCATTTCGTCCATGTCTTTGTCCAGCGCCCTGAAAACAAACCAACCCCCATCCCGCCCGATCTGCGCGCCTGTATGGAACGCCTCGTAACAGACACCGCCTCTTAGGGGCCAATGGAGACAACCAATGAGCCACCCCCAACGTAAGAAACTTCGTGAGCTAATCGCTGCCCCCGGCATGATTGTCGCACCGGGTGCTGGAACACCGCTGGATCTCAAGTTGATTGAGCAAGCTGGCTTTGATGTCGGATACATGACCGGATACGGCAACGCCTGTGTCCGTTACGGTGTGCCAGACGTTGGTTTGATCGGCTATGGCGAACTTGAAGACACCGTCCGGGCCATGCGCCAAGTCACAGAGATTCCCCTGATTGTGGATTGTGATACGGGCTACGGCGATATTGCCAACGTCAAACGCACCGTCGAAGGCATGGAAGCCCTCGGGGCAGCTGGGGTTCAATTTGAAGATCAGATTTGGCCTAAAAAATGCGGCCACATGGCTGGAAAATTTGTTGAGCCGAGAGATGTTGCCCAGCGCAAGGTCAAAGCGGCCGTGGCCTCTCGGACTGACCCGGACCTTCTCATTATTGCGCGCACGGACTCCCGTGGCCCTCACGGCATGGATGAAGCAATGGATCGAGCCAAGATGTTCATGGACGCCGGCGCTGACATGATTTTCTTTGACGGACCGAAATCTCTCGAAGAGCTCCATCAGATTTGTGACGCGGACATCGGTCCACAGATGGCCAACATGAGTGAAACGGGCCTGACACCGATCCTGTCCGCCAAAGAGCTCGAAGAAATTGGGTTCAAACTGACCATCTGGCCCTCAACCACGTCTCGCATCGCCGTTCGTCAGGTTTCGGAATTCCTCGCTCACCTGAAAGAGACCGGCGACTCCCGCCCCTGGTTGGATAAAATGGCATCCCTAGAAGAAACCAACACCAAACTTGGTCTGAATGACGTCAAAGCGTTTGAAGACATCGTCAACGGTTAGAACGTCCGCCACATAGAGGAGCGCGTCAGTCATGTTGAAAATTTGGGGCAGAGCCAATTCAATAAACGTCCAAAAAGTCATGTGGGTGGTCGGTGAACTCGACCTGGACTACGAACGCATTGATGTCGGCGGAAAATATGGCGGGATGGATTCGCCGGAACTTTTGGCGCGCAATCCACACGGTCTCATCCCCGTCATCGAAGACAACAGCGCGACGGTTTGGGAAAGTCACGCCATTGTTCGCTACCTCGCCGCTCAGTATGGCGATGGCTCGCTCTGGCCATCATACCCCGCAGCGCGGTCGACAGCCGACATGTGGATGGAATGGGCACAAACAGTTCTGCAACATGGCTTTATTCAGCTGTTTTGGAACCTGTACCGCACACCGGTAGAACATCACGATCACGCGCTGCTGGCCGACCTGACAGCGAAGTGCGCGGATAATTTCACACAGTTGAATCGGGTGTTGGGTAAACAACCGTTTATCACAGGAGATCAGCTCACCTACGGCGACATTCCGATCGCGACACAGTTTTATCGCTATTTCACGCTGGATATTGAACGACCGTCCGTACCCAATGTTGAAGCCTGGTATGAGCGCCTGACCAAGAACGCGGCCTACGCCGAGCACGTCATGGTTCCTTATGAAGACCTGCGCGCGACAATTGTCCCCTAAGGCCTTCTCTTTGCCTCCGAGCCGTTCCCCGGTAGAGTCGTCATAGCGATATGACCTTACGGAGTTTGCGAGTATGGCCCCGGACGCAAGCCGCGACGCTTCCACAGTAACAATTGATGACCTTATCGAGCGGGCGCGCGCCATCGGCCCGACGCTCGCGGATCGGCGCGCCAAAACCCACGACCTGCGGCGTATACCCGATGAAACCATTGCCGACTTAGTTGGCGCGGGCCTGCTCAAAGGATGTCAGCCCGCTCGGGTTGGTGGATATGAACTGCCGTTCGGCGCGCAGACGTCCGCTGGCGCTGAGATTGGCAAGCATTGCGGGTCGTCGGCCTGGATCGTTTCGGTCTGCGGTACCCATCACTGGATGCTCGGTAAGTTTAACGCGGTGGCTCAGGACGACGTTTGGGGCAAGAACCCAGACGCCATTTCAGCCTCGGCCTTCGCCTCAGCCCACCAAACCACGGAGCGAGTAGAGGGCGGCTTTAAAATTTCAGGCCGCTGGATGTTTTCGAGCGGTATTCACGCCTGCGATTGGTGCATCGTCATCGGCCGTATCATGCACGAAGGCCGACCACCGGAAATGTGGTTCATGCTGGTACCGAGGGAAGACTACGAAATTCAAGACAACTGGCGCACGGTTGGGCTACGCGGAACCGGAAGCAACGATTTAGTAATCGAAGAAGCCTTCGTGCCAGATCACAGAGTCATTGGTCACGCCGAGATCAATGGTCTCGATACGCCGGGGACAGAGGGCAACCCCAACAGCGTTTATCGTATGCCAATGAATGGTGTGATCAATTACTGCGTCTCCGCCCCCGCGCTTGGACTCGCCGAAGGGGCGATCGAAAGTTTTTCTGCCGACATGGCCCCGCGCACGGATATTTTTGCCCAGAAAATTTCAAACAATGCGACGCTGCAGTTGCGCACGTCTGAGTCATCCGCCGAAATTGATTGCGCCCGCCTGCTCTACGAGAACGATATGGCCCGCATTCGCAACTCGGTCGAAGGTGGCCCGCCACTAGAGTTGGACGAACTGGCGCGCTTCAAACGCAATGCATCGTATATCGGACAATTGTCCAAGCGCTCGACCGGCCGCCTGGCCGAAGCCATGGGCGCACGCGGATTAGCCGACGATAATTTTGTCCACAAAGCCCATGCCGATATCGGCGCCGCCTGTTCTCATATTTCCATGGTGTGGGACACCTGTGCATTGCCCTACGGCATGGCCAAGCTCGGTGTGCTGACAGAGGCCTCGCTAGGACCATAACGCCAAAAGTTGCCCTGCCCCGGGAATCCCGCTAAATCCGAGGCATCACCGTTTGACCCAGTTCACAATAACGAAAGAGCCGCTGATCATGGCCCCCGATACCGCCGTACAAAACAATGCCACCGCCGACAGCGCACCCGTTACAGAGCTTGTCGCCCGCGCAGCCGCACTGGGCCCAACGATCTTCGAACGCCGCAAGGAAACGGCCGAAAACAGATCTGTACCTGAGGCAAGCATCGCAGACCTAGTGGAGTCGAAGGTCCTCAGGGCCTGTATGCCGAAGCGGTTTGGTGGCTACGAACTCCCTTTTGGCGCGCACACCGACGTTGCCATGGAACTGGCCAAGCATTGTGGCTCAACTGGATGGGTTTCCGGAATTATCGGCAGCCACAACTGGTGGCTTGGCAAGTACGAACCCGATGCTCAACACGAAGTGTGGGGGGACAATCCCGACGCTTTGGTTGGTGCGGCATTCGCGTCACAGCCCGGCTCCGGCGGCAAACCGGCTAAAGGCGGGATTACGGTCTCGGGCACATGGATGTATTGCTCCGGCATTGCCCATTGCGATTGGGTGTCGCTGATGACTCCCGTTTTTGATGGCGACGGACCGCCAGACCTGAACATGGTGCTGCTCAAAAAGGGTGAGTACAAAATTGACGATGTTTGGTTCTCACCGGGTATGCGCGGGACCGGATCAAACAACGTTGTGGTCGAAGACCTGTTTGTCCCGGCTCACCGAGTGACGCGGGTTGCGGAACTGAACAGCAAAGATTCACCGGGCTGCAAACTCAACACGAGCGCCGTTTACAAGTTGCCAATGCTTGACGTCTTTGGCTATTCGGTAGCGATCCCGACACTAGGCTGTGCCATAGGAACGCTAGACCATTTCCTCAACGGCATGCGGGGCCGCACGGGCCAGGACAAATCCAAGGTCGCTGAACTGCAAAGCCTGCAATTGCGTGCTGCAGAGTCGTCCGCTGAGATCGATGCAGCGTTGGCAATTTACCGCGGCGACTTGGCGCATATGTGGGCGGCGGCGGACGAAGACCGCAACCTCCGTCCGGATGAGCTTCTAAAGTTCAAACGCAACTGCGCCTATGTGGCCACACTCTCCAAACGCGCCGCCTCTCGCGTCATTGAGTCCATGGGTGCTGGCGGCATGACCGACAGTAATCCAGCGCACACGTCGTTCTCCGATACATTGGCTGGGGCTGCCCATGGCGCCCTATCCTGGGACAGGAACGCAACGTTCTGGGGTAAGCAATTGTTTGGCCTGAACGATGGCCAGACCGACCTCGACCGCAGAACCGCAGCAGCCGCGAAAGATTAGACCATGGCGCCGGACAGCCCACGGCCTGCGAAAACAACCGTCGAGGGTATGGTTGTCGCAGCCTCGGCGCTTGGACCAAAACTGGCTGCGAGACGGGCTGAGGCTCAATCACTGAAGCGCCTGCCGGACGAAACCATTACCGACTTGATTGATCTGGGCCTGATCAACGCGTGCAAGCCAGCCCGTTTTGGTGGCCCGGAGCTACCCTTCGGATCGCACACCGACGTTGCCATGGAACTGGCCCGTCACTGTCCCTCAACCGGCTGGGTGGCCGGCATTCTTGGCAGCCATGAGTGGTGGCTCGCCAAATGCAGTCCGGAAGCCCAAGAAGAGATTTGGGGCGCCGACCCGCGCGCCTGGGTAGCCGGTGCGTTCGCATTCATCAAAGCCCAAGCAACGCCGGTCGATGGTGGCTACAAACTGTCCGGCGAGTGGGTGTTTGCCTCCGGTGTGATCGCCGAAGGCTGGTTCGCCGTCATGGTTCACATGCCGCAGGACGATGGGACCACAGTGCCAACGATGATGATCGTGCCATCCGCAGACTTTCGCATTAACCCGGTTTGGGACCCACCGGGTCTGGCGGGCACCGGCAGCAACAATGTGATCATTGACGATGTTTTTGTTCCCGAGCATCGCACGGTGTCTTTTCTGGAACTCAACAAACGTAAATCGGTTGGGCAAACCCTCAATAAGGGCTGGACCTACAACCTGCCAATGCCACGCGTCGTCCAATACTCTGTCGCCGGGCCGGTGATTGGCATGGCGCGCGCCGCCCTCGACGCGTTCTGCGAGAACATTAAATCCAGACAATCCATTGTCGACGGTAAACAGCTAGATAGCTTCGCAACTCTTCATGTGCGAATTGCAGAGTCAGCAGCAGAAATCGATGCAGCAAAAGATATCTATGACGCCGACATGCGGATCATGCGGGACATAGCGGAGACTGACCGGGATATGACTCAGCACGAGCAATACCGCATCCGTCGCAATTGCGCGTATCTGTCCCTGCTCTGCCGTCGCGCCACCCACCGTTTGGCTGAGGCCCTCGGCGGTGGCGGCCTCAGGGCAAACAACCCCGTGCATATGGCCAATCTCGATGTGCTCGCCGCAACCGGGCACCAAGCCTTGTCCTGGGACAGCAACGCTGTGCCCTACGGCAAACTGATGTTGGGATTGGAACCCGACAAACTACCGGGTCAGGCGAACTCGTAACTCTTAATCTGCCTGACTCGCCTGCGACAGCAATTCACTCAGACCCTCGTCGGCGATACCCAGCTCACCCAATTGATCAACGATATTGGCGAGATACTCCAGACTGCGTCCTTCTGTGCCCGTACCCTGCAGCAAATATTTTATCTTTTCGCTCACCGGCCACTGACCGGCGAATTGATCGTGATCGACGTCGGCCACATAAACGCGCGCAGACACCGATCGGCCATCTGACAGTTCAACGGGATGATGCTGGGGCAGATACACGTCGGTCACCAATTCCCGTTCATCGAGATAGGCAATGACGTCATCTACATCATGGGGATGGATATGATATGCCCGTCCCTGACAGTCGCCGCCGGGGGTCAAGCCGCTGACCAGGCCCGGTATCTCAGGAGTACCGCGATAGTGGATCGATTGAATGCACATGTCTCGGCGCCAGCCGTTGAGACGCGCCGGCATCATCGCCGCGAAAGGGAAGCCAGGGCGCCACATCAAGGAGCCATAGCCAAAGACCCAATAGGCATCGGTGTTTTTCTCAGTGGTCATAGCGTCCTTGTAGCGCCACAATCCGCCCCGTCAACCATGCTAACGTGCCGAACATGATTGTTTTGTTATCTCGTAAAGTACTGTGGAGTTGTATCGGTACGATTGTCGCGTCTGCGCTGATCTATGGCGGCCTCTGGGCGGCCCTGGCCTTCGGCGCACGAGACATCACCGAGGATTGGATTACCAAGCAGCGACAGGACGGCTGGGCCATTGCCGCGTCCGCCACACGCATTGATGGATTCCCTGGCTGGCCAGTGGTCGCGCTCGAAGACGTTGCGGTCACGGCACCACTTGAGGAAGGCGCATGGTCGTGGTCAGCAGAACGCATCACACTCGTTCCAGCGGCCTTCGACCTCACTCAGCTGACAATTCGGACTCCCGGTCGACATACGTTCAACGCCCCGTGGGCGACGAACGGGCCGTTGATCGCCAACGCGGCACGCGCTGATTTTGAGATCGACATAGACTCCCGCGGTCGATTGCAACGCGGTCACGTCACTTTGGAAGACACAGAACTATTAGACGCGAGACGCGTCCCTCTAGTCAGAACATCTTTGCTTGACCTTGAGCTTGCCCTGGCTGACTCGACCGACCAAACGGACGACGTGTTCGCTCGATTCACTGGCCGCAGTGATAACCTGCGCCCTGCAATGAATCTCCGCCCCTTCGATCCGATTATTAGAACGGTTCGATTGGACGCCGATTTGATTGGTGAATTTCAGCCCGGACGATTACAGGACGCCCTGGACGCATGGCGCCAAGGCGGTGGCACCCTGGAGGTGCGCCGCATCTTCCTCGACTGGCCACCCCTTACAATAGATGCCGGCGGCACCGTCGCGCTGGACGAAGCCCTACAGCCCATCGCCGCCTTCTCGACCCGTATCACTGGGTTTAAAGACGCCCTACGAGCGCTCGAGACCAATGGAGCAATTAAAAAGGGCCAAGCAGCGTCAGCCCAGGTGATTTTAAGTTTGCTGGCGAAAACACCGCCAGGGGGCGACGCACCCGAACTTCAGGTGCCGCTCTCCATTCAAGATCAGCGCCTAACCGTTGGACCGTTCGATGTAATGAGAGTTCCCGCCGTGCGCTGGGAGTGAGGGACTAGAGCGAATCCGGCGGGCCGTACTTATCGATGACCCAGGGCTCTTTCGCCGCTTCTGCGGTCCATTTCTGCATCGCCGGAAGGCTGAGGATTGCATCGCCATAGGCGCTAGAAGCCTCATCCAATTCGATGGCATAGGCCTTAAACCGGGTCACGACCGGGGCGTACATGGCGTCGGCGATCGTAAAGTCGCCAAACAGAAAATCACCACCCCCACCGAACTGAGCCCGCGCGCCACGCCAAAGGTCTTGGATACGGTTGATATCTTTGGTGACGTCATCAGCCCACTTACGCGCCGGGTAGGTTTTTCTGAGGTTCATCGGCATAGCACTGCGCAGTGCGCCAAAGCTGGCATGCATCTCTGCCGCTATGGTGCGGGCATGGGCCTTGGCATGGGGATCAGTCGGCCACCAAGGCTGGTCATAAAACGCGTCAGCTAGGTAATCCAAAATCGCCAGGGACTCCCAAACCGTAATGCCGCCGTGGTGCAAGATCGGCACTTTGCCTGCCGGAGAGTGCTTCTGAATTTCAGACGATGTCGCGTCTTGATACAGCGGAATGACGATCTCATCGAAGGGCACATCGAAGTGGGTCATCGCCAGCCAGGGCCGCAACGACCAAGACGAATAGGTCTTATTAGCAATGACGAGGGTTAAATCGGTGGTCATATCGTTAGTCCGCTTGCTTTGCATCGATAATACCGCGACGGATTTTTCGGGTCCGCGCGAACAGCTCTTCTAAGGTATCGCCTTCGCCACGCCGAATCGCCCGCTGCAAGGCCGTCAAATCCTCTGAGAATCGCTGGAGAGTTTCAAGCGTTGCGTCGCGGTTGTTGAGAAAGATATCGCGCCACATCACCGGATCAGACGCGGCGATGCGGGTGAAATCGCGGAAGCCCGACGCAGAGTACTTCACAACTTCCTGGCGCAAATCATCTTCCAGATCCGTCGCTGTACCGACAATTGTGTAGGCGATGAGATGCGGCAAATGGGACGTAATCGCGAGCACCATATCATGGTGAGACGGCGTCATCGTGTCGACCATCGCCCCCATGCTCTGCCAGAGAGTTTTCACCTTCTCGACCGCAGCGGCATCCGTCTCGTCGGTCGGTGTTAGAATCGTCCAGCGGCCATCGAATAATTCTGGGAACCCTGATTCGGGACCCGAGTCTTCCGTACCAGCGATGGGGTGACCGGGCACAAAGGCGTTCTCTGTGTTGAGATGGGGCGCGACCGCATCGACAACGGCCTGCTTAACCGACCCTACGTCAGTGACGATGGCACCGGGTTTCAACGCCGGAGCAATGGCTTTCGCGATTGCACCGTAGCTACCAATAGGAGTCGCAATCACGACAAGATCAGCGCCATCAACGGCGTCAGCAGAGTCTTCAAAGGCTTCCGATACGACACCTAACGCAACCGCCTTATCCCGCGTCTCTTCTGATCGAGCACAGCCAACGATAGTGGTGACAAGGCCGTCAGCGGACATACGACGCGCCATGCTCGAGCCGATCAAACCGATGCCAATGAACGCGACTTTTTCAAACAGGGCGTCAGCCATCACTGCCTCCCATAAATTGCGTTAATGCGTTCAAGACAGATTCCATTTCTTCATCGGTGCCGAGAGTAATGCGCAAGTGATTTGGCAAACCATAGTTATCAACCCGGCGCACGATAACACCTTTGCTTTGCAAAAAAGCATCAGTGTCAGCTGCCGACTTGCCGGGCGTATCCGGGAACTCAGGTAACACGAAATTGCCGGACTCACCGGTCACGCCTAATCCCAGGGCCCGCAGACGTTGCACGGCAACGCCCATCCAACGATTGTTGTGGCCCCGCGCTGCATCCGTATGAGCGACATCACGCATCGCCGCCGCTGCTACCGCGATGGCAGCGCCGTTAACGTTGAAGGGGCTGCGCAGGCGCTCAAGGGTTTCAATCATAGAGCGCGGCCCAAAGGCCCAACCGACACGCAAGCTGGCAAGACCATAGATTTTTGAAAAGGTCCGCGTCATCAGCGTATTGGGTGTGTTTTCCGCCAACGCGCGGCCGCCATCGTAATCGGACCCGTCCATGAATTCTGCATAGGCACCATCGACAACGAGGACGATGTCTTCGCGCAAAGCATCACGCAGCCGCGCGAGGTCTGCTGATGACAAAACCGTTCCGGTGGGGTTGTTCGGATTGGCGACAAAGACAAGCTTGGTCGCGTCTGTCACTGCGGCAAGGATGGCATCGACGTCGGCAGCTAAGTCCGTTTCGGGCACGACGACGGGCGTGGCCCCGACACTGCGAGCGTAGATGCCATACATCAGGAAGCCATGAGCCGTATGAATGACCTCGCCTCCCGGCCCGGCATAGGCACGACAGGCTAAACACAGAATCTCATCGGAGCCGGCGCCGCAAATTAGCTGGGCAGGGTCCAGGCCATGAACCTCGGAAATTGCCGCCTTTAAATCCGTCGCATTGCCATCGGGATAGCGAACCAACCCAGAGGCGGTTTCGCCATAGGCTTTGAACGCCGCCGGGCTTGGACCTAGGGCGCTTTCGTTGGACGACAATTTAATGACCCGATCGTGCCCCTTAAGGCTCGACTTACCGCCCTCATAGAGAGGAATATCCATGAGTCCGGCGCGGGGCTGCGGGAGCACCATGATGCCTACACCCGTATTGGAAGTTGGCCAAAATCGCGTCAGTCTTAGTTGCATGGCCTAGCGAAATCAAAGAAAACATTGACAGAGCAGCCACTTGCGGCTGTTTTGCCTGATTCCCACGCGTTACTAGGACGCTTTAGACAAGGCTTAGCATGAGTGTTTTAGACACCAGCTCAGACAACGCATTGGCCCCCAGGCTTACCCTGGAGGGCCCCTTGGTGCTGCAGTCTGGTGTTTCACTGTCGCCGGTGACCATCGCCTATCAGACCTACGGGACCCTAAATGCTGAGAAATCCAACGCCATTCTCGTCTGTCATGCGCTAACAGGCGACCAATACGTGGCTGGTGCGCACCCGGTGAGCGGCCGTGACGGTTGGTGGCATCACGTCGTTGGCCCCGGCAAAGTCATCGATACGGACCGGTACTTCGTCATCGGGACCAATGTCCTGGGCGGATGCATGGGCTCGACCGGACCGAAGGAGATCAATCCTGAGACGGAGCGGCCTTACGGCCTGCTGTTTCCCGTCATTACCATTCGCGACATGGTTCAAGCTCAAGCCCGACTGCTCGATCAACTGGGTATTGAAAAATTATTTTGCGTGACCGGAGGGTCCATGGGCGCCCTGCAGACGTTGGAATGGGCACACCGCTTCCCAGAACGCGTCACAGCTGCTGTGCCGATCGCCGGGTCTTACCGCCATTCAGCCCAAAACATCGCCTTTGATGAAGTGGGGCGACAAGCCATCATGGCCGACCCTGAATGGCGCCAAGGTAACTACCTGGAGGAAGGCACCGTGCCGACCCGCGGCCTGGCTGTCGCGCGCATGGCGGCACACATCACCTATTTGTCGGAACCCGCCTTGCAACGGAAGTTTGGCCGCCGCCTGCAAGATCGTGAGAACTTGACCTACGGCTTCGACGCAGATTTTCAGGTCGAAAGTTATCTGCGTCATCAGGGCTCGACCTTCGTTGATCGGTTTGATGCGAACTCATACCTCTACATTTCGCGAGCCATGGATTATTTCGATCTGGCGGAAGAGAACGGCGGCAACCTCGCCGACGCCTTTAAAGACACACCCGTACGGTTCTGTTTGATTTCGATCAGCTCTGATTGGTTGTTCCCAACGTCAGAGAGCCGCGCAATCGTGCATGCGTTAAACGCTAACGCGGCAAAGGTCAGCTTCGTCGAAGTTGAATCTGACAAGGGCCACGATGCTTTCTTGCTCGACGAACCCGAGTTTCATGACACGCTGAAGGGCTTCTTGGATGGTGCAGCGCGCACCGTCGGCCTTGACGATGGCGCGCAGGGAGAAAGCGCGTGACGGACACCCCCTCTCAACTCCCCGCCCACGACGAGGCCAGTATTCGTGTTGACCTTCAACTCGTCGCCGATCAAATCAAGGCGGACAGCCGGGTGCTGGATGTTGGCTGTGGCGACGGCATGCTACTGGCTCACTTGCGAGACACCAAACACGTCGACGGCCGTGGCCTAGAGCTTTCCATGGCGCGAGTGAGCAGCGCTGTGCGTGAGGGTCTCGCCGTCATACAAGGCGACCTGGAAGCCGACCTGAAACACTATCCAGCTGACGCCTTTGACTACGTGATCTTAAGTCAGACGTTGCAAGCGACTCACAATCCGAAAGAAGTATTGGAGGGACTGCTGCGCCTTGGCACACACGCGGTGGTATCCTTTCCTAACTTCGGTCATTGGAAAGTTCGGCTGGCTTTGTTGCTGACCGGACGCATGCCCTCGACCCCGACTTTGCCAGAGTCTTGGTATGACACGGAGAACATCCATCTCTGCACCATCAAAGATTTTCTGTCTTTAGTAGATGAATTGGGAGTCACCATTGAAGCCGGTTTCGCGCTCGACGGAAATGGCCAGAAGCGGAGCTACAAAGCAACCGGATGGCTCGCGAACCTATTCAGTGAGCAGGCCCTGTTTGTACTGAGACACTAACCCTGCCGGTTGGCTGTGCGAGCCGGCGCGGCGTCGCCCGGCACAAATACATAATCTTTCAGTTTCTGGGCTCCAACGGCCTGCGGCGGTGCGGCGTAGATTTGTTTCGTCGCCTCGACAATGTTGACCCCCGCGATTGTCGGGAAGAAGCGCCGCCCGACGCGTTCGATAACCAACGTCCATGACATAAACAGCGGCCACCAAAGTGGTGGAAAGAACAGCGCCGTGGATTTTTCGACCGGGGCGAAAAAGACGTCGCGCAAAAGCCGCGTCAGCTGAGTCATCGAGTAAGGACGACCGTGGGCAAATGGAGTCCGCTCTATGCGCGCCCACATCCCGCGCCGATTGGGCACCAGTACGACGAGCCGCCCACCGTCCGCCAAAACGCGCCAGCACTCCCGGAGCAGTTCACGAAACTGTGCGCTGCTCTCAAGGGCGTGGACAAGGACGATGCGGTCGAACAGCCGGTCAGCGAATGGCAACGATCCATCGTCGGCAAGGGCGACCAAACCGGGCGCCCCGGTTGGCCAATGCATCACCCCTTGGGCCGGTGGCATCACCGCCACCACCCGCTCGGCCTCCTCTTGAAACTGAGACAACAATGGCGTAGCAAAACCGACGCCAAGGACCCGCAGCCCGCGGACATCGGGCCACAGGGCGCGAACCTGTTGACGCAGCACGCGCCGAACCAACCGGCCCAGCGGTGCGGCGTAAAAATCGCGCAAATCAAGGATATCAACCCACATAGGCTCGTTTTAGCACAAGCCGCCCCGGATGGCCCTGAAACGGGCTCACACGCTGCTAATCCTTGCTTGATCGACCCGAATCGTCGAAACTCGCAGCCGTGGTGGAACGGGCCGACCGTTTCAGCCGTTGGTATGATACTGGGACCTGCTTTTCGGCCAAAATTAGCGGCGTTCTGGGGGATTTACGAGCACAGCGACTTCGAATCGCAGGCTGTTCGACAAGGGGAAATGGGCATGACGTCCAAAGATATTCTGTCTCGGATGCGGGGATTCACCCTGATCGAAATGTCCATCGTTCTGGTGGTGATTGGGCTGCTGTTGTCTGGCGGGTTGCTTGCCTTGGCGCCAGTGTTGGAGAACGCGAAACGGACCGAAACCAACAATACTCTGACCAAAATTGAGGACACCTTAACTCTGCACGCCATTCAATATGGTTGCATGCCCTGCCCCGCCGATGGCGACATTGCTGCGACAGTTGCCAACGCTGGTTTAGCTGAGCGCAACGGGACGGCTTACTATGCCAATCAATGCGTTGACGACGCTGGCGGCACCTCCTGTCGTGGCCTTGGACAAGACAGCGTTGTCCCCTGGATAACCTTAGGATTACAGGAATCTGACATCCTCGACGGCTGGGGAAACAGGATTAACTATCATCTTACTGCTACGGTAGTTGACCCGGTATTTGACACCGCTTCCTGCCCAGCAACCACTTACACGTCTGGAATATTTCGATGCGGCATCGACTATCCAGCGGATACGGCAAACTATCTTATTGTTACCGACACCTCAGCTGTCCCAGTAGAAATTACAAACCCAACGGAGCGGGCCCTTTACGTTTTGGTCAGCCAAGGGCCGGATGGGGATAACGCCCGCTCCGGCGAAACGGGCACAGTCCAAGCGAACCCGGCAAACACGGCCACTCAGAACGAGAACACAGATGGGGACAACACGTTTGTCCAGGGCGGCCCTATTGGTCTGACAGCCACCTATTTCGATGACATCGTCAGATGGAAAACGGCGCCAATTTTCATTCAAGGATGCGGTGAAGGCGGATGTGGAAATCCACCCGTAACCATACCTCCATAAGGCCTGATCACACCCCGGCTTTGCGGGCTAATTCGATTAGAATATCGCGAAGAGGCGTCGCGTCGGTGACCGCAATTGAAACCCGGCGAACGTCAGCTAACTCCGGCGCGGATGGCGCAGCCAGGACAGGCTGGAAATCGGGGATCGGCGGCTCTTCCATCTGCGCGCCTTGCTCTGGTGCGCGACGATTGAGAAGTTGTTCGTAGTCTTCTTTTTGAAGATCAGCTCCCGGATCGTAATCCGTATACTCGGAGCAGGACGCGACCAGCATAGACGCTGTGGCGAGAAGCAGCGCGCGCGGCATTCTTCGTATAAGACGAACCGATTTTACGTTCCATTGTGGGCATCCCCTTCCCCAAGTCATCCCAACCGGTGACTAGAACTTGTCACCTGTAGGCTGGACGTCCAGATAGCAAACTAAAGCTCAAACGGCCCCCGAATTCTGGACTCGTCAACCTTTTAAGCCTTTTCCCTGCCCGATGCTATCAGAAAGGCTGACCGCGCGACAACACAGGGATTGCGCTTTTGATTAGGTTTTCTCATAGGTTTCGCGTCACAAGAACGCTGCGAACGCACCCGCACAAAGGGCCGGACCCAACGGAATATGCCTCTGACGATGCCTCCAGCCAAACCAAGCCGCCAAAATCAGCGCGACAACGCCGCCAACGGTGAGGAAAACCGGCGCCGTGCTCAAGGGCAGCGCAACTGAGATAGCCGTTGCTAGTTTGATGTCTCCCCACCCCAAACCCGGCTTTTTTTCAACGAATTGGCCAAGAACGCGCAAGAAGATGCCAAAAACAAGAACGGCGACCATACCCGTGGCAACATCGACGATCGCTCGCTGATCCAACCAGGTCAAAACACTGCAGAGGGCGAAAACAAAGAGCACCAGTCCGTTTGGCAGTCGGCGAAACTCCAGATCAATAACCGACAAGGCGAGCAGCGCAACAACAAGCCCGCATAGCAGCGCAACGCGGATCGGCTCAAACGGACTGGCAACCAAGACAACAGCAGCAAAAAGGAAACTGCACAGCAGTTCTATGGCGGGATAGCGACCAGACACAGCGACCTGGCAATGCCGGCAGCGGGCCCTGGACATCAACCAAGACAAGACAGGCACCAGATCTCGCGCTGACAAAGACGTTTTGCAGTGCGGACATCGCGAACGCCCACTGACAAAATCTTCGCCGCGCGGCAGGCGATGCGAGAGCGCCGTCACGAAACTGCCGCAGACTAAGCCCAGCAGCGCGGCGACAATCAGGATCACAGGGTATTCAGGGATCGCGATGAGTGGGAATGTCTGCAATCCAGATCCTGGCCGTTATGGCTGGCCAGAAATCACTGAAACAGCCTTGCTAAGAGTGTCCTTCGCCCAGAACTGAAGGGTCGGACTGAGGACGAAAAGAGCCACCACAGCCGCCATTTCCAAAGCGATGACACCGACAAGCACCCGCCGAGTCATGCTGCGATTAAAGCGAACAGGACGGGCAATCTGTGGTGAATCTGCGATAGCGGCAGCCGCATGCTTTTCCGTCACTTGGATCGATCCCTCGCCATAAGCAACAAGCAATGACTTGTCCGCCAGGATGTTGATAACCCGGGGCACAAACTGCGCGCTGGCCGCGAGCAAACGGACAGACGCCTCATCGAATACAGGGAACTCGATGCCCTTCATACGGCTCGCCCCTAACCGGTGAGTAACGTAGTGAACGGCCTCGTCCATGGTCAGTGGGCCAGTCGAAAAAGAGAACCCGATACGCTGAATGATTTGCCGAAGATTGGGCTGACCAAGAAGATCATCGAGTTCGCTTTGCCCGAACATTACGATTTGCAGCAACTTATGTCGCTCGGTCTCGAGGTTAGACAGCAGACGAATAGTCTCCAATCCCTCAGCCCCAAGCGCTTGCGCTTCGTCGACAATCAATACGGCGTTCCGACCGATGGCGTGCTGCTCAAGTAGGAAGGTATTCAAAGACTGCAGCATCTGCGTGCGCGTACCAGCTTCTATGCCGAATTCGGTACAGACCAGACCAACCAAACTCTCTGGGTCACACTGTGGCGCGTTGAGGTAGGCAACTGCGTCGTTGGAACTCACAAGCTTTCTAAGCAGCAAACGGCAGAGCATCGTTTTGCCGGTGCCAACGTCACCCACCACTTTGAGAATGCCAGTGTTTCTCGCAATGCCAAACTGGATCGATTGGATAATTTCGACATGACTGTCGATCGGATAATACTGATTGGTGTTAGGCGTCAGCGTGAAGGGATGTTCCTTCAGCCCAAAATGCGCGAGGTAAGGCATAGTCCGTTCCGGACGGCGTCGGCTAGAGGGTCTTTAGATAACGTACGCGACGCTCAATGCTTGACCGAGACAAGTCGCTCGCGACGCCACCATTGAGAATGCCGGCTAATACACGCTCATAAGAGAAGACCGCTTGCTCTGCCCGACCCATACGATCCAGCAGAACCGCCAAATTGTATTGATACATGACCGTCGCGGGAGACATTGAGGCCGCCTCTCTGAGGTAAGCCATCGCCTGATCGTTCGAGCCCATGCGTGCATAGAGCAGGCCAATCTGAGCCTTTACAGGACTAAATTGGGGGTATTCGCGCTCGAGATCCAACAACCGACTGAGGGCTTCGTTTGGCGCCCGGGTGCTGAAAATCGAAGTCAGATTGGCAAGCGCTTGACGATTGTTGGGATCAATCCGCAATACGGCTTCGTAACCGGTTCGCGCTTCTTCAAGGCGACCAAGCCGCTGCAAAGATGCGCTCCGTCCCAACTGCGCCATAACGCTAGTGGGCTCACTGGACAGCGCGTCTGAATACAATTGAAGGGCCGACCCAACGTCACCACGGACCAAAGCGTTGTACCCGGCGGTTACGTTGTCCTGGGCCGATTGAGACACCTCACGGACTTGTACGACATTGCCCAAACCAGCGAACTCTGCGTCTGCACGACGAATAGAAATTGGTGGACTCAAAACACGCGCCGGAGAATTCGCATCGAACTGCGGCATCGGGTCAGATCGCGCTGGTGCAGTCGGAACGACAGCGGCCGTCTGGATTGGAGCTTGGGCAACAGGAGCAGGCGCCGCTGGCGCCGGTTGTGGCTCTTCTTCAATCACTGGCGCTACTTCTGCAACCGGCGTGGCGGTCGGCTGTACAGCGGCAACAACTGGTGCAGATGCGACAACTGACTCCGTCACAATATCGTTTGCTGCCATAGGCGCATCAGCCGTCATCGGCACTGCGACTGGAGCCGTTAGTGTTGATGTCGAAGAGGATTGAGCAGCCGAGCGAGCCACATCCATCGGTGACTGTGGAGCTGACGCTGGCGCATCCGTGGCAACAGGTGCCGGAGCAACGGGTACTGGTGCAACAGGCGCCGCCGTGGGCGCTTGAGCGACTTGAACTGGTGCTTGCTCATCTGAATCAACGAGGAAGAACGCAACAACGATAACTAAGGCAAGAACAACGGCCGATGCGATGCCGGCCACTCGCCAGTTCGCGCCAATGCCACCCGCCCGACCGCCGGAAATTGCTCCAGCGCCAGCCAAGCGCTCCGGGTCAAACGGCGATGCCGCCTCTCCGTCAGCATCAGCCGACTGAGCAGCTGCCTGAGCAGCTGCCTGATCTTCGTTTTCTTTAGCTGCTTTCTGAAGCGCTTTATAAAGTACGCTCATGCGCTTTCCCGTCCCCGCTTCGGTTCGACTTAAAAATCGACCGAACGCCCCCATACGGTGCAAATGATCCGGTCTTTAATACCGGTTTGATACAAGCTCTAAGCCTATACGCAAAGCCCAAAAGGCGCAAGCAACCTCGACCAGCCGTCCTGGCAGGATGGTTCCGATTACGGCCCAATTATAAGGGCTTAGAGACCGCCTTCAGGCCCCCGCGATGCCTACTTAACGGTAACGGTAACCGTTTCTGACATCACCGGTGGGTCATGCGGCACGTGATCTTGGTCGCCTAAGACCATCTGCAACGTGTACTGGCCGGGTTCCAGCGTCAGCGTTGTTTCTGTCTGACCTCCGCCAAAATGCAGCAAATCCGGCTCGCCTGAAGGCAAAGGCTCAGTCATCACAGGCGTCGCACGATTGACCAGAAGATGGTGATGACCGGTATCAGGATACTCAACTCCAGCCGGGGCTACGCCCATGCCCAATAAGGCGAATTGGACCTTAAACGGGCTGGAAACAACCTCACCATTGGACGGAGAAGCAATATAAGCGACAGCACCGGGTGCTGATTCCGTGAGCGGCCACTCTTCAGACTGGGCGCAGGCTGCGGTTGAAACCAATATGGTCGCCAAGGTGATGACGTATGAGCGCATGAGGACGTCTCCAAAATTTGTTCATAGTTTAAGGTCGAGACACCGTAGGCGAGCGCACTCGGCAGAGGCAAGAGTTTACAGTGCTGGCTTGCCATCTAATCTGTCGCCTGCCCTAATTGTATTCGGTGGGCAATGAGATGCCGCCCGCCACTCAGCAATCGCCTTGAAACCAAAGCAAGCCGCCATGCGAAAAGCATTAGTATTTGTTGTTCTCCTCGCCGCCGGCAGCGCTGCCGCACTTCTTGCGCTGAGAAGCGATCCACCGAACGACACGGCTGCCTCCACTGATTAAGAGACCTGCACGCTCCCACAGGTCGATACCGCGAACCTGAAGAACACCGATACATCACTGATCATTGGTCACGCCTACGGCAATCCGCGAGATGCTCAACAGGGAAAAGTTGCTGGATCGCTGATGAATTTTTTACAAACGCAGGCCGTTAAGTTCGGCGACATATATTTCACCGGCGACATACTACCGAGCCCAAGCCTGGAAGGGTTCGCGCGTTTAAAACGCGAGATGTCTGAATTTGGTCGTGAGATTTACGCGGTGCCGGGAAACCATGACACGGGCTTCAGCCCCAACTCTGATCACAGTATCTTTATGGATTTCTTCGGGATGGACTACCCGGCATTGATGCCAAAAGCTGGCGCCAACTTCCTCCTCATCGATACGATCGAAAACCCATGGGCGATTACTTCAGAGGCAATAGAACGAGCCAAAAATAGCGCTGGAACGACGGACACATTGTTCATTTTGGCCCATAGTATTTTGAGGCCCAACCCCACAGAAATAGCCAACTCGTTAGATGGCATACCCGACCCATTGCCCGACAACCTCGCCCAAATCGCACCACTGAATGACGTATATGAAAATATCTTCGTGGTCAGCGGCGACACCGGCGCCTTTGGCAACCGCCCAGCGGTAGAATGCAGAGTTTACGAAAACATCACGTTCGTTTCTCAAGGGCTTGGCGTTGATGAGGAAATTATTTTAGCGATTCGTGGCAACCAACTTTTCACACTCCCCCTCAATTGATAGGCGATAAATATGTCTCGGGCTTCTAACTGGATCATGGGGGTAGCAACGTGGCGGACCGTACTCGCCGCTTTCATACTGACGAGTATTCTGATCGCCGTATTAACCATTGTTCTTATACCGCCGATCATCGCCGCCACTGGCGGGTTGGACCCGTTCGACATCACCTTTCCACTGAGCGCAGAGGACATAGTGGCGGGGCTTGATCGCTACAATGCCGAAGCCCGAGAGGCGTATCTGGTGTTCACCATTGTCGATGTTGTGTTTCCGATTACCAGCGGGCTTTTCTCATCCCTTCTTTATGCACAGTTAATCGGACTGAGCGGATTCACGTGGTTGATCGCCACTGGGAAACGAGGCCTAGTTCTCCTCCCCTTTGTGCCAACGCTTATTGATCTCGTTGAGAATATTGGATTCCACATTTTGATCACCACTCCTCCAACGGAACCTGCCGAGCTCGCCGCCGCAACGGCCTTTGTTCATGGAGCAAAATTGCAGGCCATGGGCCTCTTGTGGGCTACGATGGGGATTCTAATCGTATTGGCTCTGACCGGAACGATCATGCGGTGGAGACAACGGACGCAAACGCCGGCTTAACGGGAACGACTGTTTACTGAGAAATGGCGCGCCCGACAGGACTCGAACCTGTGACCCCCAGATTCGGAATCTGGTACTCTATCCAGCTGAGCTACGGGCGCGCGGGAGGCCGGACAATAGACAAAGCCCTAAGCGGTGTCCATCACGGATAACGCGGAAATCGGCTACTTTTCGGCGGTTTTTAAGCGTGCCAGAGCATCTTTATCTGCCCCCGATGGTAGCGGCTGGGTGGGGTTATGGAGAAAGCTCGCGACATCAACCAACACCGTTTCGGCTTCAAGATCGCGCAGCATCATATGCCAACCGGAATCATAGTATCCGAGACGTCGATCCGCATCATTGGTGAGAAAACGCTCGAGTGCTTTTACGGTCGCATCCTTGGGAATGATCTCGTCATTGGCTCCATAAACATAGAGGGTCGGCACCGGTATATTTCCGATACGCGACTGAGCACGGTCCATTAAATTTGTCAGGCCGTAAACGCTGTCGATGCGAGTCTCCTTGATAAACAAAGGGTCACGCGCGGCGTCTCGAAGCATTTCAATATTATCGCTAGCGCGCCGCCCGAGACCACGACCGGACGGCCTCGCCTTGGGCATCGTGTGAGCGCCCAACCATAACGCAACGCGATACGAAATCGGCATTGTGCTCCTAGACCAAACAGCAGGAGCAACCAATACAGCAGCATCGATCGGCGGCGGGTCATCCGCGGTCATTGCTGCAATGATGACTGCACCACCCATGCTGACACCGATGGCATACAGAGGTACGTCGGGGTAGGTACGATCAAGCACACGCGCAAAGTCAGAAAAATCGGTGACGATTTGATCTTCGCCCGGCCACAAACCGGCGTGGGGTGATGCGCCGAAGCCCCGTTGATCATACGCATAAACGGCAAAGCCCTTAGCCGCCAAAACAGGGCCAACGCCTGGCGCATCGGGCACCACATCGAAGGATTTGCTGTAATCGTTAAACCCGTGCACCGCCAGCACAACACCAGCCAGTTCTGTTTCAGGCCGCCATACACGAACGGGCAGCGACAACCCATCGGCTGTCTTGAACGCGGCTTCTGTTATTGAGGGACTGGTGGTCAGAGAACCGATCGGCGCCACTTGTGGTGCACAGGCGGCCAGGATAGCCAACGCAAATGCGGTGAGGGCAGCCCTCACGGGGTCTCCGGCGTGGAGCGGGTCAGCTGCAAGAAAATGTCTTCCAGGTCGACTTCCTCCGTGACGATATCGGCGATCGGCAACTTGATGTCATGCGCCGTCTGCAGAATATCGAGCATCGCTGTCGACGACGGTCGATAAGTGATTTCAAGCTGGTTCGGCATCGGCTGGCGCGGGTCAAAGCGCTGCATCGCCTGCGGAACTTCTTCTAAATTTTCGGACAAAAGAAGGACGACCGTCTTGTTATCCAACTGCTTGAGCAACGCGTCCGTCGTGTCGCACGCGACGACTTGCCCATGGTTAATAATCGCAATCTGGTCACACAGTTCTTCTGCTTCTTCGAGATAATGTGTGGTCAGAAGAATAGTGGTGCCACGGGCGTTCATCTCCCGGATCGATTTCCACAACGTTTTGCGCAGTTCCACATCAACGCCTGCGGTCGGCTCATCAAGCACTAAGATCGGCGGGCTGTGGACCATCGCTTTCGCAATCAACAACCGGCGGCGCATGCCACCGGACAAGGTGCGTGAATATGAATCTGCCTTATCAGAGAGCCCAACGGAATCGAGTATCTCATCGGTACGACGTTCCGCCTTTGGCACACCATACAGACCCGCCTGCACCTCCAACGTTTCGCGCGGTGAGAAAAACGGATCGAGATTGAGTTCTTGAGGAACGATGCCGATGGCGCAGCGCGCACGGCGCTCTTGTGCGACGATATCAAAATCCCACAACCGAACCGTACCAGACGTTTTATTAACCAACCCGGCCATGATGTTGATCATCGTCGACTTACCAGCACCATTAGGCCCGAGCAGCCCAAAGAACGCGCCCCGCGGTACGGCGAGATCAACATTGGTCAGGGCTTGCGTTTTTGGCCGACCATTCTGGCCGCCATACACCTTCGATAAACCCGAAATAGAAACGGCCAGATCAGGCAGATCGGCTGCGTTGGGCGGGGACTGACGCGATAAAACGGTGTCTGGCATAAGGAATGCGGCAATCTTCACAAGGGTGACGAAATGGTCGGTTCGACCGGTTGGGTATCACCAGCGCCGCTGATCGGTCAACGGGCCTGCCGCTGAGACCTCAAACAGGGTTGCCTCAAGCCAATGGGCGGGCCATAGAAAGAGCTGAAAAATCCACCCAGCATAAGCGGATGAGACCTATGGCAGACCCGGTTGAAACAGTCGAAGTTGAGCGCACGGATGTGGACTGCGACGGCGGCGGTGGAGCCCTGGGCCACCCTCGGGTCTTTCTCAACATCAAACCGGATGTCGGCTACCTGGATTGCCCCTACTGCGGCAAGCGGTTCGCACTGAAACCGGCGTCAAACGCCGCCTCCGAGTAAACCTACATGGTCATGCCCCCTAAAGCCGACCGGCTGATTCTGGTCGACGGCTCAGGCTATATTTTCCGCGCCTATCATGCGCTGCCGCCGATGACTCGGTCAGACGGAGTGCCCGTTAACGCCGTCTATGGGTTCTCCAACATGCTGATGAAGCTGATGGATGACTTGCTGGACAAGAATGAGACAGAACTGATTGCCGTTATTTTCGACGCTGGACGCATCACCTTCCGCAACGAGATATATCCAGAATACAAAGCCAACCGCGACGAAACGCCAGAAGATCTTCTTCCTCAATTCGATTTGATCCGCGATGCCACCCGAGCCTTTAACGTGGCTTGCGTCGACATGAAGGGGTTTGAAGCGGACGACCTGATCGCCACCTATGCCCGTTTGGGTAAAGAAGCGGGCCTAAAGGTCACGGTCGTCTCGGCAGACAAAGATCTGATGCAACTGGTGGGTGACGGAGTTGAAATGCTCGATCCGATGAAGCAACGCCTCATCGGCCCCGATCAAGTGATGGAAAAGTTTGGTGTTGCGCCGGAGAAAGTGATCGACGTTCAGGCCTTGGCGGGGGACTCAGCAGACAACGTTCCCGGTGTTCCGGGCATTGGCGTCAAAACGGCGGCGCTGCTGCTCAATGAGTATGGCGACTTAGAAACACTGCTCGAGCGGGCAAGCGAAATTAAACAGAACAAGCGCCGCGAAAACTTGATCGAATTCGCTGACCTCGCTCGCCTCTCTAAGGAACTCGTGACGCTGAAAGTCGACGTCCCGGTGACAACACAGCTAGACGAATTCGGCTGGCAGGCTCCGGAGCCAAGCATTCTTTTGACCTGGCTGAAAGATCAAGGCTTCAGAAGCCTAGCGACAAAAGTTGCGACCGAACTGGGAGCCGAGTTGGGTGGCGATGACGCTATCGCGAGTCCGGCGGTGCAAGCCGCGACTGTTAAAGATGCCGAATACGAATTGGTTCAAGATGTGAAAGTCTTGGATCAATGGATCGCCCGCGCTTTCAAAGCCGGCGTGATTGCCGTCGATACAGAGACAGACGCTTTAGACGCGTTTCGCGCGAATTTGGTGGGCGTGTCTATATCCGTAGAGCCCGGAGGCGGATGCTATATTCCGCTCGGCCACACCGGCAGCGGAGACCAGGGCACGTTTGATCTCGGGGAACCTGGCGACGCCACCAAAGAAGCACCAAAACAAATACCACTCGACAAAGCCATCGCTAAGCTCAAGCCGCTATTGGAAAGCCCTGGCGTTCTTAAAGTCGGACAAAACATCAAATACGACATGCATGTCCTGCGCCGTTACGGCATCGGCGTCACACCCGTAGATGATACCATGGTGTTGTCCTACGTCCTCGACGGGTCCTCCCACGGACACGGCATGGACGAACTTGCTAACCTGCATTTGGGTCATACGACGATTAAGTTTTCGGATGTCTGCGGCAAGGGCAAGGCCCAGATTACGTTCAATCGGGTACCGCTTGAAACGGCGACTGATTATGCCGCGGAAGACGCAGACATCACACTCCGCCTGCAACAGATGCTGAAACCGCGTCTGGTTGAAGACCGGCTAACGACTGTCTACGAACGCCTCGACCGCGCCCTTATTCCCGTCCTCGTCGACATGGAAACAGCGGGCATAAAAACAGACGCCGGCGTTCTCAAGGCCATGAGCAAAGATTTCGCAAGCCGCGCCGCGAGTTTGGAAACCGAGATTCACAAATTAGCGGGGCGGGAGTTCAATGTCGGCTCGCCTAAACAGTTGGGTGAAATACTCTTTGACGAAATGTCACTTGAGGGCGGCAAAAAGACCGGGAAGTCAGGAGCCTGGGCGACCGGTGCCGACGTACTGGAAGACCTCGCAGCACACGGACACGACCTGCCGGTCAAGGTTTTAGACTGGCGGCAAGTGACGAAGCTCAAGAGTACATATACCGACGCTCTGCAAAATCAAATCAATCCGGACACCGGCCGGGTGCACACTTCGTACTCACAGACCGTGGCCTCAACCGGTCGGTTGAGTTCAAACGATCCGAACTTGCAAAACATTCCGATCCGTACCGAAGAAGGCCGCAAAATTCGCACCGCCTTCATCGCGGAAAAAGGCATGTCCTTGGTTTCAGCCGATTACAGTCAGATTGAACTCCGGCTCGTTGCCCACGTCGCAGACATAAAAGCGCTCAAGGATGCCTTCAGAAACGGTGAGGATATTCATGCCGCAACGGCGTCAAAGATGTTTGGTGTACCGATCGAGGGCATGGACCCGATGATTCGCCGGCAAGCCAAGGCGATCAACTTCGGTATCATTTATGGCATCTCAGCATTCGGGCTGGCGCGGCAATTATCGATCCCACGCGGCGAAGCTAAAGACTTCATTGACGCCTACTTCGATCAATTTCCAGAAATAAAAACCTACATGGACGAGACCAAAGCCCTGGCTAAAAAACAGGGCTATGTCACGACAATGTTTGGACGGCGCTGTCAGACTCCTGGGATTGGCGACCGCAACCCGAATGTCCGCGGATTCTCTGAGCGAGCAGCGATCAACGCGCCGATTCAAGGTGGCGCTGCCGACATCATCAAGCGCGCCATGATCCGCCTGCCCGCTGCCTTGGCTGACGCAGATTTGAGCGCCACGATGCTGTTGCAGGTCCACGATGAATTGATCTTTGAGGTCCCCGACAAAGAAGTCGAAGACACCAAAGCAGTGGTTAAACAAATTATGGAGGGCGCAGCCCACCTCGACGTACCGCTTGTGGTTGACGCGGGCTCCGGCGCCAACTGGGCCGAAGCGCACTAACCGCGCCGAGCAATGCGGACCGCTTCCCTCAGTCTCGGACTCATAGCCGCTCTACACTTTAGTTCTGCCCGTGCGGCACCAATGGATTGCTTTTCCGGAGACGCTGACTCAGACACACGGCTGGCGGCCTGCACTTCAAGCATCAACGATGAAACCTTAAGCGATGCTCTGCGGGCGCGGGCGCTTTTGGCTCGCTCTGAAATGCGGCGTCAGAACCGCGATTTGGACGATGCCCTCGCCGACATCAATGCAGCAGAACAATTTGGCGATATTGATAACGCAGCTCGCCTGACCCGGGCGCGCTTGCTCTGGTTCACCGGGCGTAGCGACGACGCCCTAGACGATCTGGACTTGGTCATTGGCGCCGACCCGGGCCTAACCGACGCTTATCTTTTGCGTGCCGAAATATTGCTCGGCATCGGGCAAACAGATTTAGCGATGACCGACCTCGGCGAAGTGCGACGGCTGAATCCCAACGACCCGGGCCCCTTTCGTGTGCGCGGACGCACCTTTTTGCGCACCGGCGATGCCGCGGCAGCCGTCGGGGAATTACAACAGGCCGTGGCGTTAGATGAGTCGGACCGGGCGAGCCTTAGCTTATTGGGAACCGCGCAACTGCGGGCTGGGCGCCCAACAGCGGCCATTCAATCGTTCGACGCCTTGTTAGAGCAGTCGCCTGACAATGTGGAAGTGCGGATGGTCCGCGCAGCCGCACATGGACAGGTTAAAAACTTTGCCGCTGCCATCGCTGATTATGGCCTTGTCCTCGCTCAACGTCCTGACGATGTAGAAGCGCTTGAGGCTCGCGGCGTCGCTCATCTATTTGCGGAAAACCCCGTGGCTGCGGAGACTGACTTCAGCGAAGTTTTGGCAGCCGCTCCGAGCAACCAGCGGGTCAGTCTATTTCGGGGCAGCGCGCGCTTTGCTCAGCAAAAATATGCGGCAGCTGAAGAAGATTTCGATGATGTCTTGGCACGTTTCCCCAACGACGCAGATACCCGGCTGAATAGAGGCCTTGCCCGCTTGGCTATGGGTCGCCCGCACGACGCCGTTTCCGATTTCACGGTGGCGCTCGACTCAGACTCGACGCTGGTTCTGGCCAAACGGCGCCGCGGGCAAGCCTATGTCTTGGCTGGGGATTTTAATGCCGCCGTCGTGGACCTGGATTCGCTCACCAAGCCTCGGTCGGCGGATTCCATCTGGCGGTTCATCGCAGCCAAGCGAGCACATTTGCCCGACGCGGAAGCCAATCTCAAACGAATGACCAACGGGATCGACCCGACCCTATGGCCCGGCGCCCTCGTCGATGGACTCGAAGGTCAGGTGACGATTGAAATAGTCCTGCGGGAAGCGGCGCGAGACCCTGCAGAAGCAAAGGCCCGTCTAACCGAAACTCAGTTTGTTCTGGGACAGTTGGCACTCGCGGCTGGGGATATCGATCTCGCGCGTAATAGTTTCACTGCAGCTATAGCCAGCGGCTCACACGATTTGATCGAATATCAAGGCGCTGTGTTGGAATTGCAGAGACTGACAGCAGGCAAGCCCTAGTCAGGCTATGCAGCAGCGCGGATGGCTGTGGCCATAACCTGATCGTCGACATGTTCTTCGAACTGTTTGAAGTTGTTCTCGAACCGTTGGGCGACATCTTGCGCCGCCGTGTCGTAGGCGTCTTTATCTTGCCAGGTCGATTTTGGTTGCAGCACATCGTCCGGCACGCCGGGGCACGCGGTCGGGACCATGAGGCCGAAGTTGGGATCTGGCTTAAATTCGCCAGAGTCGAGCGTGCCGTCGAGCGCCGCGTTGAGCATCGCCCGGGTGTACTTAATTTGCATGCGCTTGCCGACGCCGTAACCACCGCCAGACCAACCGGTATTGACCAACCAGCAAGTCGCGCCGGTTTTTTCCATCTTTTCACCGAGCAGTTTCGCATAGGCCGTCGGATGACGCGGCATGAATGGCGCACCAAAGCAGGTTGAAAACGCAGCTTGAGGTTCCTTAACGCCCTTTTCGGTGCCAGCAACCTTGGCCGTATAGCCGGACAAGAAGTGATACATCGCCTGTTCGGGTGTGAGCTTTGAAATGGGAGGCAGAACGCCAAACGCATCAGCGGTCAGCATAATAATATTCTGTGGCTGAGGCCCAAAGCCGGTCTCGGATGTATTGGGAATGAAATCGATCGGGTAAGACGCCCGTGTGTTTTCGGTCAGCGATCCATCGTTAAGGTCGAGAGCACGCGTGACGGGATCCATGACCACGTTTTCAAGAATGGTGCCAAATGTTCGGGTTGTCTCGTAAATTTCTGGCTCAGCTTCTTCCGAAAGATTGATCACTTTGGCGTAACAGCCGCCTTCGAAGTTGAACACGCCGTTGTCGCTCCAGCCGTGCTCATCATCACCGATGAGAACGCGCGACTGATCGGCAGACAGAGTAGTTTTGCCTGTTCCGGACAGACCAAAGAAGATCGCAGTGCTGCCATCGTCACCGATATTGGCGGAGCAATGCATCGGCAACACACCGCGTTCGGGCAAGATGTAATTGAGGATGGAGAACACCGACTTCTTGATTTCACCGGCGTAAATTGTGCCCCCAATAATGACGAGCTTCTTAGAGAAGTTCACCACGACAAACACTTCAGAGTTGGTGCCATGGGCCGCCGGGTCCGCGTGACATGACGGCGCCTGCAAAACGGTGAAATCTGGCGCAAAGGATTCGAGTTCGTCATCCTTCGGCTGAATGAACATGTTGCGGGCGAATAAGTTGTGCCACGCGTTTTCATTGACGACGCGCACGCGTAAACGATTTTCAGGGTCAGCGCCGGCGTAGCAGTCTTGAACAAAAAGATCCTTGGCCGACATATGCGCAAGGATCTTTTCATGGAGAGCATCAAAGTGCTCTGATGTCATGGGAACGTTGACCTTACCCCAATCGACGGTGGTTTCGGTTTCCGCGTCCTTGACGATAAATTTATCGTTGGGCGAGCGGCCCGTGTGTTGGCCCGTGATGCAGACCAATGCCCCATCTTTAGACAAGGTGCCTTCGTTGCGGCGAACGGCGGTTTCAACCAATTGTGACGAGCCGTAATTCCAATGGACCGTGCCGGACGAATTGATACCGTTTTTGTCGAGACCGAATGAACTGATCACGTGACCTGCGTTACTCACCGCGAGAACCCCCAAGAAGCCTTACTAAAAGGAAAGCCGGTTCTGGGCAGGGACCCCCTACCCGACCAGCGTTATTTGGGCTTTCATACCCCCTCGGATGGACTGGCGCAACCGGTCCAAATGGCCTTTCTTGTTAATAGACCGAGATCCAATTGTGGCGAAAATGGGGCACAGTCCCACAGTATTTCTGCCATAATACTCCTATGATATGGCCACACTCCCAAGGACGGAGAACCACGATTTTCGGGTTCATTTCGCGCCAAAGGGGGAGTCTGAAGAATAATCCAAGGGGGTAGACCACCGTGGCTCACCGAATCGCTCTGGTCGACGATGACCGCAATATCCTGACATCCGTGTCGATTGTCCTGGAACAGGAAGGGTTCGACGTCGCTACTTATCGCGATGGCGCAGAAGCGCTCCGAGGCATTGTCGACACGCCGGTCGACCTCGCCGTTCTAGACATCAAAATGCCCAGAATGGACGGCATTGAGCTACTACAGCGGCTCCAAGACAAAGCCCCGACTCCAGTTATCTTTCTTACCTCTAAGGACGATGAGGTCGACGAATTACACGGCTTGCGCATGGGGGCCGATGACTACATCAAGAAGCCCTTTTCCCAGCGCCTGTTGATCGAACGGATCAAAGCCGTGATGCGGCGGATTGAAGCTCAAAAAGCCGATGACGGTAGCGAATCCGAAACGGCCATCAAACGCGGAGATATGACCCTCGATCCGGCTCAACACGTGTGCAAATGGAAGGATAAAGCCGTCAACCTGACGGTCACCGAATTCTTGATCATTCAAGCGTTAGCCGCTCGCCCTGGGCACGTGAAAAGCCGTGACCAGCTTATTGATGCCGCCTACGGCGAGAACATTTATGTCGACGACCGGACTATCGACAGTCACATCAAGCGGTTACGCAAGAAATTCCGCCATGTAGACGATGAATTTGCAAATATCGAGACCCTGTACGGCGTAGGGTATAAATATCGAGAAGCCGACGCCTAAGCCTTCCGCGTCGGCGCCATTTAGGATTATTGCGTGCGCGCCGACCAAGATTTACGCATCGCCCCCTCATCCGAGGGTCAGGGACGTCGCCGAAGCCCGGTTCTCTCGCTTCTGACCCGACGTATCCTAGCGGTCAATCTCGTTGCACCCGTCCTCTTTGGGCTCGGCCTTCTATTTCTCGACGAATACGAGCAGTCTTTGATCGCAACGGAGATTGATTCCTTGCGCACCGAAGGTGAATTGATTGCGGCATCCCTTGGTGAAGGCGCGGTCGTCATAGAATCAGAGAGCCAAGCGTTCGGTGCCTTTATGCCCGCCGGGGCGACCCGCCGTATCGATCCGGACGCCGCACGACAACTGGTCCGTCGCCTTGCCGGCCTAGCCGATATCCGCGCAAGGCTGTACGGCGTCGGCGGTCGATTAATCGCTGACAGCCGTCTGTTGCGTGGGCCTGGCGGTGAAGTTCAGGTGGTCGATCTCCCTCCAACAGAAAGTGATGCGTTCTCTCAAGCGCTGCGCCGGGCTCTGGCCTGGACGGAGACCTTTCTCGGTGCCAACGAAGACTTGCCACTGTACATCGAGCAGCAGAACGGAACGGCTTATGATTTCACGGAAGTGGTTGGTGCGTTGGAGCGTGGCGAGTCTGCGAGCGCCGTGCGGATCGACGATCGTGACCGCAAGATTTTAGCCGTCGCCGTGCCAGTACAGTTTTACAAACAAATCGTTGGCGCCGTATTCGTTTCAGAAGATGACGCAACGATCGAAGCGCGTTTATTCGAAGTCCGAAGTTCCATTCTTACAATCTTTGCGTGGACGTTCGCGGTCACCGTGCTGCTGTCCGTATATTTAGCGGGAACGATTGCTCGCCCCGTAAAACGGCTCGCAGAAGCTGCTGCAATGGTGCGCGATGGGCGAACCCGCCAACACAACATTCCAGACCTTAGTAAACGCCGTGACGAGATTGGGGCATTATCCAGCGCATTGCGAGATATGACCGAAGGGCTGTGGTTGCGTATGGACGCAACGGAGCAGTTCGCCGCCGACGTTGCCCATGAGATTAAAAACCCACTCACTTCTCTCAGGAGTGCGGTGGAGACCGTGGCGCGGGTCGAAGATGCCGAACAGCAGAAACAGCTGATGGGGATTATCAAAGACGATGTTAGTCGGTTGGATCGCTTGATTTCGGACATCTCTGATGCATCTCGCCTCGACGCGGAACTATCTCGCGCGGAAAGCGAGCCTGTCGACATTGCCACCCTTCTTAGAATGCTCGCCGACATCAACAACTCAAGTGATGCAGCAGGGGCGCCACGAATAGAACTGGACCTGCCACTTCACGATAATCTGTCCGTGATAGGGCTTGAGGGTCGGTTGGCCCAAGTTCTTAGAAATTTAATCGGCAACGCCGCGTCATTCAGCCCGGAAGACGGAAAAATATTCATAAGCGCCCGTCGCGATCAGGGGCACATCATCATTGATGTAAAGGACGACGGTCCTGGAATTCCGAGCGGAAAGGAACAGGCCGTCTTCAGCCGGTTCTATTCTGAGCGGCCGGAAAAAGAAAAATTCGGGACACATTCTGGCTTGGGACTGTCAATTTCGAAACAGATTGTCGAAGCCCATCGCGGCAGCATCACCGCTGAGAATGCGTCGACTGGCGGCGCATTGTTTATTGTGCGTCTGCCCGCTTCGTGACGACTAGAGAGCCGACGACGTAACCTACAGGCCTGGGCCGCTAAGGGCGTAGGCTAGCAACAGCGGTAAGGTCAGAAACGACAAGATAGTCGAAACCACGACAATGCCTGCCACCTCAGATGGCTGATTATCGTAGCGCACAGCAAAGAGATAATTGAATACTGCTGTAGGCATCGCAGCTTGAATAATGACGGCTGCGCGAGCCACGCCATCAAGATCGAGCATCCACGCCACGCTCACGCCCGCCCCCAAGCCAAGCAAAAGTCGCAGCACCGAATATATTGTACTTCGCATTAATGCGTTGGGTTTGAGTCGTGAGAGTGAGATGCCAAGCGACATCAACATCAACGGAATCACCATACCCGCAAGCGTATCGACAGAGCCACTGACCCAGCGGGGCAACTCAGCATCTGCGGTCAACAGCACAAAAGAAAGTACAGCCGACCACAATACTGGATTGCCAAACACCGCGCCGGCCGACACCCGCCCAGCCGCAATGCTGATGCCAAGTGTGAATTGGGTCAGCGCCATGACAGCGAAAAATGACACGGAGAGTGCAAGGCCCTCATCACCAAACGCAAATAGGCACAACGGGATCCCAATGTTCCCTGAATTAGGAAACGTTAGTGCCGGCAAATACACTTTCAAAGATTGACCCGTCAGGTGCAGACCCACGCCAGCGATCAGCGCTACGACCGCAACCACCATGAGAGCCGCCAGCGCCATACCAGCGATGACATCAAGGCTTGGTCGATTGGCCAAGAGCGTCGACACAATGAGGCAGGGCGCACCAAGGTTCGTCACCAAGTAGGCGACCATATTGGTATCAAACGGGAGACCTTTGCGATCCCACGCGAAGCCTATGGCTGCGAGAACCCCGACTGGCGCAATAACTGTAAGTATTTCTAAAAACATAACTCGATCAATGACTGCGCCGGTCCGATGGTTACAGACGGTTTAGATGTGCGACCACACAACGACAACCACACTGCCAAGCACCAAGATCAACGTCGCGATAAACGATACGCCCAGATCCGGAATTCGTTTCTCTGCGACCTTATAGTACCCTAGGGCATAGGCGATACGGTCGATACTCCATATCAAGCCAATGCCTCTCCAAAATGACGATCGAGCGACACCCATCAACTTCCTAATTCCTTGGCTGACAAAAATGGTCGTTGCACCCCGTTGACCCCAGCGCGACAGGGGGTCACGGTCCCATGCATGACCCTAGCTCACGCCACCTGCGTCGCCATTGGAGACATTGGCATTTTGATTCGCGGACCCTCAGGCGCCGGAAAATCAGACCTGGCCTTGCGGTTAATCGACGGCGGCGCTGTCTTGGTATCCGACGACTACTGCAACCTTTCTACCCAGGGGGACAGCCTTGAAGCGGGCGCACCGGAAACTATCGCCGGTAAGATCGAACTGCGCGGCCATGGCATCGTCAATGTCGAATATGGAACGTCGGCTCAGATAGGTCTGGTCGTAGACCTCGCGCATAAGGATGATATCGCTCGCGTTCCAGAGACACAGACGTGTACGGTCGAAGGCATCATGATCGCCCATGTTATTGTTGATCCCGACACCCCATCGGCTGCGGCAAAAATTCGCTTGGTCGTGCACACTCTAAACGCGGGTAATTCAGCTGAACGTCGTGCGACTATGGACTCCTCATGAACAATTCAAATTCAGTCCGTCTATTTGTGATTACCGGCATGTCTGGAGCTGGCAAAAGCTCTGCGCTTCATGCGATGGAAGATCTCGGTTTTGAAACAGTAGACAATCTGCCCGTCTCCTTACTGGAAGCCGCCATGCGTGGCGGCGGACCAGACCGGCCATTGGCCGTTGGCATGGACGTTCGCACCCGCGATTTCAACACCGAGAACTTGATTGCTCAAATACAAGCTCTCGGCGATCAGCGCGCCATCGTGACAACTTTGATTTATCTCGACAGTGACGATGATGTGCTGATGCGCCGGTATACGGAGACCAGGCGACCACACCCTCTTGCCGGAGACCTGCCAGTAGCGGGCGCAATTAGCCTTGAGCGGGAGTTACTAGCACCGGTTAAAGCCGTTGCCGATTTAGTGCTCGACACGTCATCCCTGACGCCTGGAGATCTCAAGCGGCAACTTGAAAAAACCTATGGCGGCGATGATGACAGGCCAATGCATATCCAGCTGGTCTCATTTGGCTATCGCAATGGTGTACCTCGCGAAGCTGACTTGGTGTTCGATGTCAGGTTTCTGCGCAACCCGCATTACGTAGACTCGTTGCAACACCAATCTGGCTTGGACGACCCGGTCGGCGAATACATCTCTGACGATCCGGCCTTTACTCCTTTTATGATAAATTTACTGAAATTGGTTGAGCCCTTGCTGCCGCGTTACCGCGAAGAGGGCAAAAGCTACCTGACCATAGCCATCGGCTGCACCGGTGGACACCACAGATCAGTTTACACAGTCAAGGAACTGGCACTGAGGCTCAAAAACCTCGGGATTGAATTTGACTTCCGGCACCGCGACCTTAATGTTGAACCATCCAGGTCAGCGTAAAGTTTGATGCACTGGAGAAACGGATAACGCGAGCAAACCCGCACGAAGGTATGCCGCAAACAAACGGACGGACGCCTCATTCATGATTGGAATGGTTCTTGTAACGCACGGGCGATTGGCGCTGGAGCTATTCGCAGCGCTTGAGCATGTTGTCGGTCCTCAGACGCAAACCGCCAGCATTTGCATCGGACCGGACGATGACATGGAACAGCGTCGCGCAGAAATTGTTGCGGCTGTGGAGAAGGTCGAAACTGGTAGTGGTGTCGTCGTGTTAACAGACATGTTCGGGGGCACGCCGTCCAATTTGGCGATCTCGATTATGGAAAACGCCAACGTTGAAGTGATCGCCGGCGTCAATTTGCCGCTGTTGATTAAGCTTGCCTCAGTCCGCTCGACGGAATCTATGTCCGACGCAGTTTTGCAGGCACAAGAAGCAGGACGTAAGTATATCAACGTGGCTTCAGCACTGCTCGCCCAGAAGAATTAGGGCGGCAGGTACGTATGTCAGACCCGATCCAGCGCACCGCTAAGATCGTCAACACCAAAGGATTACATGCCAGGGCAGCTGCAAAATTTTGCAAGACAGCAGAACAGTTCAATGCTGAGGTCTTGGTTTCAAGAGGCGATATTGAAGTCTCGAGTTGTTCCATCATGGGCCTATTAATGCTTGCCGCAGCTCAAGGCACAGAAATTACGCTCAGCGCGACCGGCGAGGATGCAGAAAAAGCAATGAACACAATCTGTCAGCTTGTCGACGCAGGTTTCCATGAAGACTGAGAACCGACTGCATATGAAACACGGAAAGCAACGGACGTTTGAAGGTCTTGCGGTCGGTCGTGGTATCGCGATCGGCACTGTCTATCGCCATGACTCACGTTACGATGTTTACGTTCGCGAGGTCCGCATTTCAGAGAGTCGCGTTAAACGTGAACAGGAGCGGTTTGCAGGAGCAGCACGCAAAGCAAATCTCGAAATTGAAGCGCTGCAGGTCAAGGCCAAAAAGCTACCGGGCGCCGCCCGAGAGGAACTCGGATACCTGCTAGACGCGTACCAGCAAATGTTGAAGGGATCCCGTCTCATTCGCGGTGTTGAAAAACGCATAAGGACGGACCGAATCAATGCTGAAGCGGCTGTGCTCAAAGAAATAAACAAGATGGAAGACGCATTCGCGGCGATGGATGATAGCTACCTGTCGGCGCGGATCGATGACATTCGAGAAGTTGGTAACCGTCTGGTCCGCTGCCTTGGCATGAAACAAGCCGCAGCTTTCGCATCCCTTCCTCGGAACGCCGTTATTGTGAGCGACGAGCTATCTCCTGCTGATACGGCACTGTTGGACCCCAAGCAGGTAGCAGGCTTGGCCACAGTCTTGGGTGGCGTCGAAAGCCATACTGCGATCATGGCACGATCCCTCGCCCTCCCAGCCGTCGTCGCCGCCGCCGAGCTGACGTCCTGGGCTCGCAACGGTGACATAATCATCGTCGACGGTGGCGCCGGGCATGTGATTCTTAATCCATCAGAGGCCGTTCTTACGCAGTACCGCAAACGCCGCGCCAACTATCTACGCGGTCGTCGGTCCCTGGATAAATTGCGCTCAGTACCTGCGGTCACCCAAGACGGCATGGCAATCACGCTGCAGGCCAATATTGAATTGCCAAGTGAAATTGATAGCGTACTGCGCTCGGGCGCAACGGGCATCGGCCTGCTCCGCAGTGAGTTTCTGTTTATGAACCGTGATGACTTGCCCGGAGAAGAAGAACAGTTCAACGCCCTATTGCACGTCGTCAAACGGATGGATGGGCGGCCCGTGACCATTCGCACGCTAGACATTGGTGCTGACAAACTCAGTGACGCTTTGGGATTTGAGCCCGGCCCCAATCCCGCGCTTGGTCTCCGCGCAATCAGATTTTCTTTGAAACGACGCAAGACGCTCATGGAGCAGCTGGCCGCAATACTGCGCGCTGGCGCGTTTGGTCCCGTCCGTATTCTGTTGCCAATGGTATGCACCGTTGACGAAGTGCGAGAGGTGCGCCGCATACTCAACCGCCTCGCCGGGCGATTGAAGCGTAAAGGCGTTCGGATCGCAGACCCCATCCCGCCGCTCGGCATCATGATAGAAATTCCCGGCGCTGCACTCGCCGCAGACGCCTTGGCGGCGGAAGCCGATTTCTTTGCGATCGGCACCAATGACCTTACCCAATACACCTTGGCCATTGATCGCACGGACGAGACGGTCGCGTATTTATACAATCCCCTCCACCCTGCGGTTTTGCGTCTCATTCAATTTTCCGCTGAAGCTGCAGCCGCAGCTGGTATTCCGGTTTCGGTCTGTGGGGAAATGGCAGGCGATGAACGCCTAACCCCTCTCTTGCTCGGTCTTGGCATTGCAGAGCTCTCAATGGCAGCAGGCAGTATTCCGAGGGTTAAGAAACGCGTCCGCGCGCTCAATTTAGCGGCGATTGCCGGTCGAGCTCGGCGGGTAACCAGCGACGCTGACCCGGTCCGGCTTAACGCGTTTATCTCTGATATGGCTGAAGCTTAACTTATCAGTTTTTCGAGGCTGTAACTTGCCCCTGGCCGAGTCGGCTGGTATATGCGGGGCCAAATCAGGGGCGGCAAGAGCCGCCCTTCTTACATCCGTCCCTTACGCGCCGCCTCAGGAGCCACCTCAATGAGTTTCACCGATTACAAAGTTGCAGATATTTCTCAGGCCGAATGGGGCCGCCATGAAACCGATATGGCTGAAACGGAGATGCCAGGCCTGATGGCCGTTCGTGAAGAATACGGGACCAGCAAGCCCTTGGCCGGAGCACGCATTGCCGGGTGTCTTCACATGACCATTCAGACAGCCGTGCTCATCGAAACGCTAACCGCCTTAGGTGCTGAAGTGCGTTGGAGCTCTTGCAATATTTTCTCCACCCAGGACCACGCCGCAGCGGCCATGGCGGCAGCGAATATCCCTGTCTTTGCCTGGAAAGGCATGAGCGACGAAGAATTTTGGTGGGCCATTGATCAAACCATCGAAGGGCCCGATGGCTGGCGCCCGAACATGATTCTAGATGATGGCGGTGACCTCACCCAGGTCATGCATGAGAAATTCCCCGCGCTGCTGGATGACGTCCGAGGTATTTCCGAAGAAACCACAACAGGTGTTCACCGTCTCTATGAGATGGCGAAAGAAGGTTCACTTAAAGCCCCCTGCATCAACGTCAACGACAGTGTGACCAAGTCTAAGTTCGACAATGTCTATGGCTGCCGCGAAAGCCTAGTGGACGGAATTCGTCGCGCCACCGATGTCATGATGGCTGGTAAAGTCGCCGTCGTGAACGGCTACGGTGACGTTGGCAAAGGCTCCGCCGCCTCCATGCAAAATGCAGGGTGTCGGGTTATGGTAACGGAGGTTGATCCGATCTGTGCCCTTCAGGCTGCGATGGAAGGGTTTGAAGTCGTTACCATGGATGATGCGGCATCTGTCGGAGACATTTTTGTTACGACAACGGGCAACGTCGACGTCATTACCATTGATCACATGCGCGCCATGAAACATCGCGCCATCGTCTGCAACATCGGCCACTTTGATACGGAAATTCAGGTCGGCGCCTTGAAGAATAACAAATGGCACAACGTCAAACCGCAAGTCGACGAAGTTGAATTTCCCGACGGCAAGCGCATCATTCTGCTCGCAGAAGGCCGTCTGGTGAATCTTGGCTGTGCAACTGGTCACCCTAGTTTCGTCATGAGTGCGTCATTTACCAACCAAGTTCTTGCCCAGATCGAACTCTGGAACAATACCGACCAGTATGAAAAACAAGTTTACGTCCTGCCCAAACACCTCGACGAAAAAGTCGCCGCTCTACACCTGGAAAAAATTGGTGCCAAGCTCACTAAGCTGACTGCCAAGCAAGCCGAGTACATCGGTGTGGATACTCAAGGACCCTTCAAGCCCGAAGCTTACCGTTACTAAGCGGGGGATGGCCGAGCTTTAGAGTTCTGGTCGAATGCGGATATTGAAGGCGATCGTGATGCGATCGCCTTCACCCCAATAGGGGTGGACCATATGCTTGAGCCAGCTAGGAAAAACAATCAGTTGTCCCGTTTCGGGATTTATCGATTTGGCCTCACCAAAGGGTAGGCCAGGAATCGCTACCATTTCGGCGCCCGCGCGCGGATCAAGAAACTCGATAGCACCCGATTTTGGGTGCTCGGCGGACGGTGGTTCGCCAACGTCAACATAATAAACCCCAGACCACACACACGCAGGGTGGGTGTGGATCGTGTTATAGTCACCGCGGCGGTTTAGATTGGCCCAGGCATTGAGTTCAATCTTCCCTGTATAGACCTGCCCATCAGACGTAACTTCGGTTAGATCTTTAAACGCTGTAACGATCCATGCCTGTAATTGCGCTATCGCCGGGCCGCCCCAAGTCAACAGGTCTTCGCCAGAATGCCAGCCGCCTTGGTTGCTTTTTTGGATGTTTTTGTCGGACGATGCGCGATCAAGTATGAGCGACTTAAGTTCGCTGTTTACGGCTGCGACACCTTTGAAACGGCGGAGGACAACCGGCGTTGTCCACCAAACCAAAGCATCCGAATCCATCGTGTAATCGGTCGAATGCATGCCGGACTCGGCTTTAGTAGATTTTCCCACCATGCTGCGCCTTACATCAAATCCAAAAGAGCGACGTTGAATGCGACGGATATGCGCTCGCCCTCACCCTGGTACGCTCGAACGCCATGCAAGAGCCACGACGGAAAAAATAACATTTGGCCGTTTAGTGGGTTGAACTCTCGGCCTTTGCCGAACTTGCCGAATGGATCTTGGCACATACCTGCGCCAGCACGCGGGTCCTGGAAATGGATAAAACCTGATTTTTTTTCCACATCAACAGGCGTTCCAACATCTACATAATATACGCCTGACCAAGCAGATTGCGGGTGATTATGCATATCATTGGCGTGGCCCGGGCCATTGATGTTCGCCCAACACGTGATCTGAACGCCGCCGGAGTAACCCTGCCCCTTACCTGTTCGCTGGGTTGCCTTGCGAAGCCCCTCTAAAATCCATTTCTTCAGCGTTGCCACAGCCGGAGAGGACCAGGTAAGCATGTCATCGGAAGAATGCCAGCCGCCAAGGTTGCTTTTTACTAGGCCGGGCGACTGCGCCCTTCGGTCAAGGATAACGGCCTTGAGTTCAGCGTTGAGGCCTACCGCCTCTGGCCACGCAAGCGCGAAAACCGGTGTCCCCCACCAAAGCTCAATATCGTTCTGTAACTTTAAATCCATGTCAGCACAAAGTCTTCGACCTAGTTTTCCTGAAAGGCTCTATACCATATAACTGAACAATACGATTTGATCATGGTCAGAAATACGAGTGATGATATGAGATTGGCGTCAGGCATTCGCTTGGGCACCGACAGAATCCCCTGGTACAACTGTGTCGATCCGATTCCCTATGACCTTGGGGACACAGCAGATATGGTCCTGGATAGAATTGCCGCGCGGCTTCGCAAGCGAGTGGCGCAAGATGGCCCAGCGCATTAAGAAAGAAGGCTCCGTGTGACGATTCTTGCGTCCCCTATCTGGCTTGCTGTCGCTGGCGCCTTCGTCTTGATCGTTTTGCCGGCCATCGCGGTACTGATCTGGCAGCATCGAGGTTGGCGCACCACGGAGCACCGTCTCCTCAGTACTGAAGACCGGCTAGCAGCCATGTGGGCCGCCCTGGACGCATCGCCGGACGGCTATTTTGGCTGGCTTGAATCTGAAAATAACTCAGGGCAATGCTCGCGCAGACTGGCCGTTTTGCTGGACCTTTACCGAGGCATTGACGCGACTTTCGAGGATGTCGTGGACGGTTTTGACAATGAGTCTGGCGAACGTCTATCTGCGGTCATTGAAACGCTACGCCGGGACGGACGTGGCTTCACGATCGAACTCAATCATGCAGCAACTGGGCGACGAATAGAAGGTCGCGGCGTACGCGCAAGCACGGATGATGACATTCTTTCTGTCGATATGGTTTGGATGAGCGACGTCACCGAAGGCGTGGCGGCGGTAGACACTCTCACCAAAGAAAACCAGCGGCTCATCGAGAAAAATGACCGGTTGCAAAGCGCCCTGGATGGACTTGTGTCACCTGTGTGGTTACGAGATGACGACCTATCACTGATCTACTGCAACGCAGCCTATGTTCGTGCCGTAGATGCTCGCAGTTCAAGCGATGTCACCAGTCGTGGCCGGGAAATCGCTCCACGCGCGGCTGTTCGGGAAGTAAGGGCGTTGGCGGCAGCGGCACGGGCTTCGGGGATAACCCGGTCCGCACCTTTTCACATGGTCATCGATGGCAGCCGGCGATTGATGGAAGTCACAGAAAACCCAGTCTCCCTTAATCGCCATGAAGATGACTCAAACAAATCCGAATATGGTGAGGACACGCCCTCCCTTTTTGGGGACGGCAGCGGGTTAATGACGGCAGGTGTTGCCTACGATGTCACCCGGCAAGAAGAGTTGGAGACGAGGCTAAGCCGCGAGACCGCCTCCCATGCCGAAGTGTTGGAGAGACTTGGCACAGCAATTGCTGTCTTTGGTGCCGATCAACGCCTCGCCTTTCACAACACGGCCTTCACACAGCTCTGGGGATTGGACCGCCGTTGGCTTAGTGACGGCCCGTCCTACGGGGACGTTCTCGAAGCGTTGCGCGATCAACGGCGCCTGCCGGAAGTGGCTGATTTCCCGGCGTTTAAGGAAAAAGAGCTAGATCGATTTCACTCTCTCATCGATCCACTTGAAGATGTCATGCATCTCCCCGATGGCGTGACATTGCGCCGCGTGGTCGCCCCCCATCCTATGGGCGGACTCCTCACAACGTACGAAGATGTTACCGATACGCTCGCGATGGAGCGCTCCTACAACACGCTAATCGCGGTTCAACGAGAAACTATTGATAACCTTAACGAAGCCATCGCCGTATTTTCTGATGATGGACAGCTGCAATTGGCCAATCCAGCATTCTTATCCCTTTGGGATTTGCCGCGCACACTAGTCGGTGAACAGACATCCATAACCGACGTTATGGATAAGACGGCAGACCTTTTTGCCGATCAGGAATCTTTGACTGGGTACCGAAGCCTGGTGCTCGGCGCGCTCGCCCCGGAATCGGAGCGGCTGACACGCCAAGCTCGGTTTGAACGACGTGACGGCATCGTCATTGAGGTGGTGGCCGCGCCTTTGCCTGACGGCGGTGTCCTGTTCTCTTATGATGATGTGTCAGATCCGGCTCGCGTGGAAAGCGCCCTACGTACGAGAGCCCGCGCGCTATCGGTCAATGAGAAGCTTCGTAGCGCATTCATTGCAGACGCCATGGAGGAGCTACGAACACCCTTGTCAGCGCTAATGGACCAAGATCAGGGTGGCGCCTCGCTTACGCCTATTTCCATCGCAGACCTTCTGAAATTGATAGATGACATAGGCGAATTAGCCGCCTTGGACTCAGATAAAGAAACTCTAAAACTAGACAGCCTCGACTTGCGGGCAGCAATCGATTCCGTGAAAAGCCTAACGCGCGAAACCTTCAAAGCGCGCGAATGGTCTGTCGAAACATCCTGCGCTGAGTCTGTGGACTGGATCGTTGGCGACAATCAGCGCATTCGGCAGATGCTTTATCACTTGGTTGTCGGGGCATTGCACGGCGCTCCATCCGGAAGCAAAGCGTCACTCACGATAGATCGAACCAACGGCCAAGGCGCCACATCCAATCTATCGATTGAAGTCATCGGACCATCCAACCCCAACCAAGACGAGGAGTTGCGGTGGGCTGGACTGGCGCTTGTTCGTCACGTTGCAGAACTGCATGGTGGGTACACGGACGCAGAAATTCTAGAGGATGGCTCCCGTCGGGTCGCCTGCACCCTACCGGACGGCACCTAGCCCGTCAGCGTCCGTTGCAGCGAACGGCCCCGATAGGTACAACGGATGAGTTTATTAACTGGAGCTGCGCCCGTCCGTGCCGACCCTTCTTCTAAAAACTGAAAAAGACACATTGGCGCTGGGTAGGGCGTTAGCACGCGTGGCCAATGCGGGCGACGTCATAACGTTGTCTGGGCCATTGGGCGCTGGAAAAACTGTGCTGGCGCGCGGTTTTATAACCGAGCGGGCTGGCCCAAGTACAGATATCGCAAGCCCGACATTCACCCTTGCCCATGTCTACGACAGCGTAACACCGCCGATTTGGCATTTTGACTTTTACCGCATCGAAGCACCGCAAGATGTAGAGGAACTAGGATTGGACGACGCGCTTGCAGGGGGCATCAGCGTGATCGAGTGGCCAGACCGCGCAAAGGCATGGCTACCGTCCGAGCGGCTCGACATTGAGCTGGCGAGTGATGTGGAAACAAACGCGCGAAGAGCAACGTTATCGGCAAGCCCACAATGGACATCTCGATTAGACACGCTCGTGGCCGAACGAGGCGTCACATGACCGCTGACCGCAATCAAGCGATCAATGGCTTCCTTGCGGCAAACGGCTGGAGTAATGCCGAACGGGAATCCTTAGCAGGCGATGCCTCGTTTCGGCGTTACGAACGGGTAGTCAGAAACACTGGTGAGAATGTCGTCCTTATGGATGCGCCTCCGCCCCAGGAAGATGTGCGGCCTTTTGTGACCATCGCCCGCCACCTCACAAAACTTGGCCTGTCAGCGCCGCGCATTCTCGCCGCCGATGAAGACCAAGGGTTCTTATTGCTGGAAGATCTCGGCGACGGCACATACACGCACCTTCTTGCCGCCGGTCATGATGAAGAAGCCCTTTACGCTCTCGCGACAGATGCGCTCATTCACTTACACAAAACCCCGGAGGCGGACGCCATACCGAAAGGCGTGATGGATTATGATGAGGGCCGTCTCTTAGAAGAAGTCGACAGACTAAATGTCTGGTACTTGCCTATGGTCGACGCAGCACCACTCGCGGTCGATGCGAGAGAGACTTACCTTGATCTGTGGCGCAATATCCTTCCCGCGGCATGGCAAACGCCGTCGTCCTTGATTCTGTTTGACTACCACGTCGACAACCTACTTCTGCTTGCTGACCGAACTGGAGTCGCCGCCTGTGGTCTGCTTGATTTTCAAGATGCTGTGCATGGCCCGGTGACGTACGATCTCATGTCTCTATTGGAAGATGCCCGGCGAGACATCAATCCAGTCTTGGTCGCAAACATGAAGGCGCGCTATCGCACCGCTTTTCCATCGATCACAGATAGCGACTTTGAGACGTCTTGGGCAGTGATGGCCGCACAACGCCATATTCGTGTGCTCGGTACCTTTGCCCGCCTTAAAGTTCGCGACAGAAAACCCCATTACCTCGAACACATGCCTCGGCTCTGGCGATATATGGAGTCCTGCCTAACTCACCCGGTGCTGGCACCCCTGAAAGAATGGTTAGACACTCATGTCCCAGCCGATCTCCGGGTTATCTCCGAATGAGTGTTCATATCAAAACAGCGATGATTCTGGCCGCCGGACTTGGCACTCGGATGCGGCCTCTAACGGACACGCGGCCAAAGCCTATGGTCGAGGTTGGTGGCAAAGCTTTAATCGATTGGGTGCTGGATGACCTTGCCAGCGCGGGCGTCACAGATGCTGTCGTGAATGTGCACTACAAAGCCGATCTCATGCGCGATCACCTGGCCGGACGAAGCCACCCCACCATCATCCTGTCCGACGAAACAGCGCTGCTACTCGACACGGGCGGTGGCGTGGCCGCGGCACTGCCGTTGCTTGATGACGAAGTGTTTCTCGTCACCAACAGTGACGCGCTATGGCGCGGCGGTCTAGGCACAGCACTAGAGGCGTTAAAACATGCCTGGTCCGACGACATCGACGCCCTTCTACTGCTCGCCGATATGAACCGGGCCTTTGGCTTCGATGGCCCCGGCGACTTCTCTCTTGGTGAGGATGGGATCCCGGTACGCCGCAGTAACCAGCCGTCGGCGCCAATGGCCTATGCGGGCACTCAGCTGGTCCATCGCCGGTTATTCGATAACCACCCTAGCGGAGCTTTTTCGTTCAACACTCTGTGGGACTCCACGAATAAAGGGCGCCGTCTTAAAGCAATCCTTCATGACGATGATTGGTACCATGTCGGCACGCCAGAAGCGGTTGACCCAACCGGACGCGCGCTAACCCTAGGCAAAGAGTCATCGTGACCGAGCCAACCCGCGGATGGCTATCTGCAGCAACACAAGCTGGAAACCGTTTGTGGTCGATCCCGCCTGCTCTGGGGTTCGTTGATGCACTAGCCGACGGTCTACTCGCCGAGACGGGAGGTGACCCCTTAGCCCTCGCGGAGATCACAGTGCTAGTCCCGACGCGCCGGTCTGGTCGGTCACTGCGAGAAGCTTTCTTGCGTCGTGCCGAAGGCAAACCATTACTCTTGCCTCGACTAATGCCCCTCCAAGACATCGACGAAGACGAAGCCCTGCTCGCCGGCTTCGGTGCCAATGACGCAGCCCCTCTCGATATCGCCCCGCCGATTGCTCCGTTGTCGCGTCAAGTTTTACTGACTCGTCTTATCCTCAGCCAAGCGGACTCCAGCGAGCAGAGACAGAGTCCGAAACAGGCGGCTCGCCTCGCCGAAGAACTCGCCCGTTTGCTCGACCAGGTTCAAACGGAACGCTTGAGTTTCGAAAATTTAGCGACGTTGGTTCCTGATACCTTGGCGGAACATTGGCAGGTCACCCTCACCTTTCTGCAGCTTGTGACCCAACATTGGCCGGCCATACTAGACGAGCGCGGCAATGTCGACCCAGCCGAGCACCGCAATCAGGTGTTCGCTGCTCAGGCGCAGGCATGGCAACAGGCACCGCCGCACGGACTGATTGTTGCTGCGGGGTCGACCGGCACCATTCCGGCCACACGAGATCTGCTCTCAGTTATCGCAGCCCTCCCCAACGGGTGCCTGGTTCTGCCTGGATTGGATCAAGGCCTCGATGACGAGGCTTGGGCGGTACTCGAGGAGAGCCACCCGCAATACACATTAAAAGCGTTGCTCGATCATTTTGAAACCACCCGCGATGCAGTCTCGGTTTGGCCAGGAGAGACATTGACAGACAATGCGCTACAGCGTCAGCGGCTAATCAGCGAAATCATGCGTCCGGCCGAAACCAGTGAGCGGTGGCAAACGCTTGACGGTCTTACACAATCGGCGGTCGACGGTATTCAACGGATCGAAGCGCCGACACCGCGTGAGGAAGCGGCCGCAATCGCGCTCGTCTTGCGTTGGGTGGTTGAAGAAGATGGCCGTACGGGCGCTTTAGTCACGCCAGACCGTGCTCTCGCCCGCCGCGTGTCAGCAGAATTAGAGCGCTGGGACCTGACCGTCGACGACTCAGCCGGCCAGCCCCTGACGGAAACCCCGCCAGGTGTGTTCCTGCGTTTGACCGCAGCAATGGTCATCGAACAATCGGCACCCATCCCACTATTAGCAACATTGAAACACCCGCTTGCGGCGGGCGGAATGGGCCCACCGGTGTTCAGGGACATGGTCCGTGAATTGGAGATCGCCATTTTGAGAGGCCCGCGCCCACCAGCCGGCATTTCAGGTCTGCGCAACGCATTGGCGGGCGATGAAGATCACGCTACAGAACTAGATAACTGGTTAGCCACGTTGGCAGGCGGCATGACCGCGTTTGAAAACATCATGGCCGGCGGCGCAACATCATTGAGTGCTTTACTGCGAGCCCATGTGGAATGGGCCGAGACGCTGGCAACGACTGATGACACGGCGGGGCCATTGCGGCTCTGGGCTGGGCCAGCGGGCGAAGCCCTTGCCCGCTTTATTGCCGAACTCGACGAAGCAGCACGAGATCTTGGTGACATTCATCCGACGGCTTACCCGGGTCTCCTAGAAGCACTGCTGTCAGGTCAAGTCGTGCGCCCACCTTTTGGCACTCACCCGCGGCTTAGCATTCTCGGGCCGCTGGAAGCCCGCCTCCTCAGACCAGACGTATTGGTCCTTGCGGGTCTCAATGAAGGCACATGGCCCGCTGATGCAAACACCGATCCATGGATGAGCCGGCCGATGCGCAAGGATTTTGGCTTGCCGCAGCCGGAGCGGCGCATCGGACAAGCGGCGCACGATATCGCGCAGGGACTCGGTGCCCCCGATGTGATTCTGACACGATCTTTAAAAGTGGATGGCACACCAACCGTCGCCTCACGCTGGTGGCGTCGATTTGATCAAGTGCTGGAAGCCGCCAAAATCGAAGCCCTTAGTGAAACCGGACGCTATGCCTGGCTACCGTGGGCAGCGGCACTAACCCGACCCGAGACAATTAAGGCGTGGCCCGCTCCAGCACCAATCCCGCCTGTCGCGGCCCGGCCACGGCGATTGCGCGTCACTGAAATTGAAACCTGGATGCGTGATCCATACGAAATCTATGCCCGGCACGTTCTAAAATTAAGAGCGTTTGATCCGATCGACGCGGACGCGGGTAGTGCGGACTACGGCACCATCGTGCACAGCATTCTGCAGGACTTCGTTCGCGCTTATCCCGACAACCTACCGAAAGACATTGAAAAAACGCTGCGAGAGTTAGCCGCCACGACGTTCAGCCGCGCCGACCTCGCCCCCGGTGTTTTGGCATTCTGGGCCCCTCGGTTTGAACGCATCTCCACTTGGTTCGCTCTACAGGAACGCGATGGGCGCGATGAGATTCAAAAGGCGCATGCCGAGGTCAGCGGCTCGATCACACTCACTGGGCCTGCGGGACCTTTCGAAATTTCGGCGAGGGCTGACCGCATCGATGAACTGAAGGATGGCTCCTTGGCCATCATCGACTACAAAACCGGTGCCGTACCGTCGACCAAAGAGGTCGCTGCCGGATTTGCCCCTCAGCTGCCTTTAGAGGCCGTCATCGCGGCCGACGGAGGGTTCAGCGGCATACCCGCCAAAGCGGTTTCGGACCTCGCCTATTGGCGCCTCACAGGCCGCGGCAACGGTGGTGAAGTTCGGTCTGCCGGCGACAGTGCCGATGATCTACGCGCCGAAGCATTGGCGGGGCTGTCCACGCTGATCACCATTTTCGACGATCCGGCGACTCCCTATGCCGCCAGACCTCATCCGGATATGGCACCACGCTACGGCGACACGCAGCATCTTGCGCGGGTCAAAGAATGGTCCGCGGCGGAGGGCGGAGAGTGATGAACGATCTCTCGCCCGTTGCCATTGCAACTCGGCAACAACGCCGTGCAGCTGATCCCAAATCGTCGGTCTGGGTATCTGCATCGGCAGGGACCGGTAAAACCAAAGTTCTGACAGACCGTGTTCTAGCCTTGATGCTATCTGGGACAGCGCCGCATCGCATTCTTTGTCTCACCTTTACCAAAGCGGCGGCGGCGGAAATGGCGAACCGTATTGCCAAGACCTTGAGCGCTTGGGTGATCGCACCGGAGGAAGACCTCACGTCCGAGGTGTCACGCCTTTTAGGCCATGACCCGAGCGAGAAAGATCTGACCATCGCCCGGCGGCTGTTCGCTCGCGTGCTTGAAACACCTGGTGGGATGAAAATTGAAACCATCCACGCCTTTTGTCAGTCGGTGCTACGACGGTTTCCACTGGAGGCTGGGCTGGCCCCCCATTTCGATTTGCTGACGGACCAGGATGCTCTCGATCTAATAGAAACGGCGCGCGAAACGGTCATCACGCACGCTCACCATGGCGATGATGACGCCCTGGCCGACGCCCTGGCCGTGATCGTTAGCCGGGTGCATGAATTGCGATTCCCCGATCTGATGGCGTCTGTTTCTTTTGCTCGCGACAAAATTGCTCGTGTCCTCAACGCCCACGGTGGAGTCAAAGAGGCGACTGTCGCCCTGAGACACAAACTCGGCCTTACTGCCGATGAAACTCCAGACACCGTGCGTAAGAACGCATGCAATGAAGCAGCCTTCGACAGCGCGGCCCTCAGAGAGGCTGTCGCCGCCCTCGGCAGCGGCACCAAAACCGACCAGGCGCGCTCGGCAGCCATCGCAGGATGGCTGGAAAGTGATGTTGAAGAACGCTCAAACGTCTTTGCTAATTACACTCTTGCGTATCTGACCGCCGCAGGAACCATTCGAGCGAAACTCGCCACTAAGACCGTGGCCGAAGCCAACCCGGCGGCAGTCGATACGCTCAACACCGAAGCCGCCAGACTTCTAGACATTCTCGACAAACTCCGCGCCGCAGAAGTAGCGGTGGCGACAGACGCTCTGCTAACTTTGGGGCAAGCCTTTCTCGCCGAGTACCAAGTCCGCAAAGCGGCGCATGCCCGGCTCGACTATGACGACCTCATCCACAGCACCCGGACTTTGCTACAAAGCCCCGGTATCGCAGCGTGGGTCCTGTTTAAACTGGACGGCGGCCTCGACCATCTTCTAATCGACGAAGCCCAGGACACCAGCCCTGACCAGTGGGCCGTGGTGCAAGCGCTGACAGATGAATTCTTTGCCGGTGAAGGACGGCATGAAACACAGTCGGACTCAGTCCGCACGGTGTTTGCGGTCGGCGATCGCAAGCAATCCATATACAGCTTCCAGGGTGCAGACCCGGACGGCTTTGATCGGATGCAACAATTCTTTACAGACCGCACAACCCAAGCCGGCCAGACCTGGGCAGACGTCGATCTTGGTGTCTCTTTTCGATCCACGACGGCGGTTCTGCGTGCCGTTGATGCCGTCTTCGCGCAAACAGAAGCTAGCGACGGGGTGACTCTTCCTGATGAGGCGCTGGCGCATCTAGCCGCCCGCGAAGGGCAAGCGGGCAGTGTTGAGCTTTGGCCCCCCATTGATCCAGAAATTGCCGACGACCCGACGCCGTGGAAGCCACCGGTCGAGCGGTTGAGCGGTGAATCGGCCCAGACCCGCCTCGCCCGTCTGATTGCAAAACGAATTGCCGCAATGTGCACCAATGGAGAACGGCTAGACTCTCAGGCGCGGCCAATTCATGCCGGCGATATTCTAGTGCTCGTCCGTCGCCGAACTGGTTTTGTTGATGACCTCGTTCGGGCCCTGAAAGATCTCGATATCCCCGTTGCCGGTGTTGATCGCATGGTCCTCATCGAGCAAATGGCGGTGATGGACTTAGTCGCGCTAGGCCGGTTTCTGCTTTTACCCCAAGACGATTTGACCTTAGCCACAGTGCTCAAGAGCCCGTTGATCGGGATCACCGAAGATCAGCTATTCGAATTGGCCCACGCTCGTGGTAAAAAAACGCTATGGACCGCGTTGACCGAACACGCGGGGGCAGACTCTGCATTCGGCGACGCTCATCACACTCTCAACGAAATCCTTTCCAAGACGGATTTTCTCGGCCCCTTCGCGCTCTACGCCCATGTGCTGACGGCCCACGATGGCCGCCGCAAGTTGCTCAGTCGTTTGGGCATGGACGCGGACGACCCTATCGACGAGTTTCTCGGCCAGGCTCTGGAGTACGAGAGGCGGCATACACCGAGCCTCGAAGGCTTCCTCCATTGGCTCGAACACGGCCGCTTAGAGGTCAAACGCGACCTAGAGCAAGCCAATAGAGATTCGGTGCGCATCATGACCGTCCATGGCGCGAAGGGCTTACAAGCGCCAATCGTCTTCTTGCCTGATACGCTTCAAGTTCCAACCCACGGCGAACAGCTTTTGTGGACGACGGATGACAGCGGCTCACCTCTTATGTTGTGGGCCCCGAGCGCTGCGGATCGAGACACCATCACGGCAACATCCAAAGCCGCCGCGGATGCCGCCCGTGATAGAGAGTACCGTCGTCTGCTATACGTAGCGATGACTCGAGCGGAGGACCGGTTGTACGTGTGCGGTTGGAATACAGCCAAAACCGCGCCGCAGACCTGCTGGTACAACCTTATACAGTCAGCGCTCGAGCCAATCACAGATACTTTAACGGATTCCTTTTTGGCGCAATCAGGCTTAGGGGACGGAACCGTGATGCGGCTTTCTGAAGATCAAACAGCCACACCGGAAAGCGCCTTTGCTCCCGAAGACTCAATTCCCGATATTCCGGCAACATTACCTTGGGCAAGACAGCCAGCGGCGGTTGAACCGGCGCCGCCAAAACCATTGGCGCCATCTCGACCCACCACAGAAGATCCGCCGGTTGCCGCGCCTCTCGGGCAAACACAAACCACCCGATTCCAACGTGGGTTATTGATTCACCGCCTATTGCAGAGTCTTCCCGACCTTCCAATCGACTCACGCAGGGCAGCCGCAACAGCGTTTCTTGCCCGGCCAGTTTGGTCACTAACACCGGAAGACGCCAGCGCCATTACGGATGAAACTTTAGCGGTTCTAGAACACGACGACTTCGCGGCCTTGTTCGGACCGGGCTCAAAAGCTGAAGTGCCTGTCACCGGCTTGATTAATGGCCATGTTTTATCGGGGCAGGTCGATCGTTTGGTTGTCACCGACCGTGATGTGATGATCATCGATTACAAAACCAACCGTCCACCGCCGCGCACCGCTGAGGCCGTGAATCCTGCGTACCAATTTCAAATGGCCGCATACCGCGCCGCCCTTGCCGAAATTTACCCTGACCGAACCATTAGGTGTGTTCTGCTATGGACGGATGGTCCCTTTATTACAGAATTACCGGAAGCGATGTTGGACGCCGTTTGGGACAGCGACGGTCACCATGGATAATACGGCCCTTGATTTTCCGTTGCCGATGGTCACCATCGCGCCATGATAAATTCTCCAGCATCCTCAGACGCATTTCTACGCGGGTTTTGGTACGTTGCCGCGGTAACGCGAGACATCAAACCCAGCAAGACAATACATCGCACCCTACTTGGTGAACCGGTTTTGATTGGCCGAGACATGACCGGCGCTGTTTTTGCCCTGAGCGACACCTGCCCGCATCGCGGCACACTTCTCTCACGCGGGATATTCGATGGCGAAACCGTTGAGTGCCCGTATCACGGCTGGCGTTTTTCGACGAACGGGCAGTGCACGGCAATCCCATCGCAAAAAGAAGGGCAAAAACCACAGCCAGGTGATATTCGCGCCCGGACCTATCCGGTGCAGGAATCGGAAGGCATCGTGTGGGTGTTCATCGGCGATGACAAGAAAGCGGAAAGCCTTCCCGCTGTGCCGACTGTTCCAGAGATCGGCAACCGGCTTCAATTGCATCTCCGCCGAACATTTCATTGCAGCATTGACCTCGCCATCACGGGACTTATGGACCCCGCCCATGGCGCCTTCGTCCATGCGTCTTCTGTGTGGCGTGGGCACCGCGATGTGCGTGACAAAGAAAAATCGTTTTCGCCCGCACCGATGGGATGGCGCATGGACCGACACGTTGCCTCGGGCAATGCCCGGGCCTATCGCCTGTTCCTTGGTGGCGCGCCGGAAACAGAGATTACATACGCGCTTCCAGGAATACGCGTCGAACACGCGTCGACCGGCAAAGCCACCTACTGCGGGTTAACGGCCTGCACACCTGTGACCGCCGATACCACCGAGGTGCATCACATTATGTATTGGACGATCCCTGGCGGCGCGGCCCTGCGTGGTCTCGTGCGTTTGGTCGCCGGGCGTTTTCTGGGTCAAGATGCCGACGCGGTGAAAGACATGCGGGACGGTCAAGCCTTTGACCCTGAAACCATGTTGGTTGAAGACGCAGACACCCAGATCAGATGGTATTACCGGCTTAAAAAAGAATGGCAGCAGGCTCAGAAAGACGGGCGACCCTTTCAGAACCCTATAGAACCGCTGACATTGCGCTGGCGCAGCTGAATTCAGCCATGGGCTGCAATCATCGCTTGGTGACCTTTTCAGGCGCTCACAGGACCGTGTCATAGCCCCTGCTTGACCCCTGCCCGAGCCGTTCCTAGATTGAGACATCAACGGGCCGTTCCGGCCTCAGATTTTAGCCAACGTAAGGACGATAGTTCATGAAACACGTATCCGACGATTCCTTCGAGGCCGATGTGCTTAAGGCCGACGGACCAGTTCTGGTGGATTTCTGGGCGGAGTGGTGTGGCCCATGCAAACAGATTGGCCCCATTCTCGACGAAATAGACAATGAGATGGGCGAGAAAGTGACCATCGCCAAGGTCAACATTGATGAAAATCCCGACATCCCAACCAAGTATGGGGTGCGCGGTATTCCGACACTCATTCTGTTTAAGAATGGCGAAGTAGCGGCAACGAAGGTTGGCGCCCTGCCTAAGAGCAAGCTGGTTGAATGGGTCGAATCATCAATCGCCTGATCATGATGAATACCGGATTATAGCCCCGCCCCTGTGGCGGGGCTTTTGATTCCGAGCCCAAAAGCGCGTTAAAATTAGACAGGTACGAATACGAACATCCGGGGGAGTTTATGAGCGACGGCTATGTGACCGATACGGCCTATGTGGCGGAGTACTACCCCGACCACGCACCAGCGCACATGAACCTGGCCTGTGCCTTCAACGGCTTTAGGCCACGGCCACTCGACGAACCTTTCACCTGGTGCGACTACGGCTGCGGAAATGGCATCACGGCCAACGTGCTCGCCGCTTGCTATCCCCACGCCCAGTTCTACGGCATTGATTTTATGAATGCCCACGTCCGCACCGCCGAGACCCTATCGCTGCGTGGTGGCCTCGAGAACACGACCTTCATGTGCAAGAGCTTCACCCAGCTGGAAGAGAATGATTTACCCCCACTCGACTTCGCGGTGATGCATGGGGTGCTCTCATGGGTGGACGAGGCGACCCGGTCCGCCTTGCTTGAAGATGCGATTAAACGCCTCAAGCCCGGCGGCATACTCCTGACAGGCTATAACGCAATGCCGGGATGGGCCGCCAAGCTGCCTATGCGAGACATGATCTACTCGCTCACCCCCGACAAAATGAACTCCGTCGACCGCGCCGAAGCCGGCTTGAAGTGGCTCACCAAACTCAAGGATGCGGAGGCAAAGTACTTTAGAGACAACCCGGCATTGGCTGAGGCGGTTGAACAACTTGAGCGGCTCGATATCCGCTATATGGCCCATGAGTACTTCAATGAAAATTTGCGAGCTTTTCACTTTGCCGAAGTGCGGCAAGCTATGGAACAAGGCGGATTGAAGTTTGCCGGCTGCGCGACGCTGTTCCTCAACATGGTCGACCTGGCCGTGCCACAGGCGCTGTACGAAGAGTTCCGCGACATGACCAGTCGTGCCGAATTGGAGGCCAAACGCGACTTCATTCGCAACGAGACCTTTCGCCGCGATGTCTGGGTCAAAGGTGAGCCCATTAAAACCGAAGACGAATGGCTGGCGATCAATGAAGAATTGATCTTTGGCTCACTGGTGACGCGCGACGCAATGGATAAAGAAGTCGCGTTCGGCGATGTCCAAGTCTCCTACGACGGCGAACCCTTCGACAGCATCCTCGATATCATCACCTCTGGCGCTAAAAAGATTGGAACCCTAGGCGACGCAACGGGCCTGGATAGCGTTTCGACAGCGACCCGTGTCGATGCCGCGCGTCTGCTCTCGGCCGGCGGCGAGATCATTGCCTTCTCTGGAGAAACCGAACCAGTGGCCGTATCGGGCAAGCCTAAAATTACCATTGGCGCCGCCTTTAATCGCGGAATGGTCAAAGAATTTGGCATGATCTTACCTCGCATCCCGCTTGCTGCTCCGAACGCAGGTACCGCCATAGAGATGAGCAACATAGATGCCATGTTGCTGCTGGCGATTTGCGAGAAAGGCTGGGACAGCGCTGTCAAATTAGTGACAAAACTGATTGGCGGCGACGATGGAGAAGTGATTCTTGGCGGCCGGTCGTTGTCGCGGAAAGAGGTTCAGCAGCATTTGAACGATCGCGTGATGCATATCCGCACTAAGCAACTCGCCAAGCTGCTTGAACTCGGCGTGGTTATGATATCGGACGAGTTACCGGTGAGTTCGTAGAATTTCACCGGCGAGGTACAAAGACCCGCAAATCAGGACACGGCCATTTTGGGCTGTAAGGTGCGGCTGTAGGGCAGCAACCGCTGCCTCGACGTCTGGACACGGCATGACTTCTTTTAGGCCCGCCTCCCGCGCTGTTTGGGCCAACTCGCCGGGTGCTGCACAGCCTTCATGTCCTGGAATGGGCACCGCCGCCACCGCGTCCAAATAGGGCGCTAGAGGCTTCAAATACCCTCCGATATCCTTGCCCGCCATCATGCCGCAGATCGCGACTGTTGGACCGGGTTCGGTCTTTAGCCAATGCGCTAAAGCGTCTCCTGCTGAGGGGTTATGGCCGCCGTCTAGCCACAGGTCCCATCCCAACGGAACGTTCTTGGCGACAGGCCCAGCGGTTAATCTTTGCAGGCGGGCAGGCCATTCAACCTGACGCATGCCGGCGCGGAGGCCGAACGTCGGAATGGCCACGGGCAAGCGAGCCAAGGTCGCCAAGGCGACACCGAGATTGTCAATTTGATGGGAACCGGCGAGGGCGGGGCGTGGAAGAGACCAGTCCGTTTGCTCATCCCGGTAACGCACAGTGCCAAACGGATCTTCTTCGATCGTCCAATCTTCGCCTTGCCACGCAACGTTTACGCCAAGACCAGCTGCCGTTTTCTTAATGACCGCAACCACCTCCGGTGACTGGGCGGCGCTGATGCAGGGCGTGCCGGTCTTCATGATCGCCGCCTTCTCGCCGGCAATCTCTTTAAGGCTATCACCCAGGTAACTCATGTGGTCCATAGCAATCGGCGTGAGCACAGTTGCGCGCGGGTGCGGCACAACGTTCGTCGCGTCCAGCCGGCCGCCAAGGCCGGTCTCCAACAGCAAGATATCCGCAGGAATTTGCGCATAGGCTTGATAAGCGACCGCCGTAATGATTTCGAAAAACGTGATCGGTGCATCGCCATTGACTTGCTCGACGTGACCGATCAACTCAGACAACAACGTTGGGTCGACAAGATCACCGCAAAGCCGAATGCGTTCCGTAAATGAAACCAAATGCGGCGACGTATAGACATGCACCCGGTAGCTCGACGCTTCCAGCACTGCCCGCATCATTGCGATGACCGAGCCCTTGCCGTTGGTACCCGCGACATGAACAACCGGTGGCACGCGGAGGTGCGGAGATCCTAAGTCTGTGAGAAGCCTCTCAATGCGGCCGAGCGAGAGATCAATAACTTTAGGGTGCAGCGTCTTAACGCGCTTGAGTGCGGATACCAGATCCGGCGGATCACTATGCATAGGCTCGATCAGGACTTATCTGACCCATCTTCGTCTTCGGTCTCGAACAAACTCTCGTCGGGGATTGAGGGATCAGGTGGAGAGGCTAACAATCGCTCAGCATCCTGTTTTGTGCGGCTGCGGCGGCGTTTCCGATCACTGCTATCGAGCGTCAACACCGGAGCTGCTGGGTCGCGATGCAGGAGCAGGCCCAACAGTTGCACCAATGAATCGTGTAACTCAGACCGATGAACCACCATGTCCACCATGCCGTGTTCCAGCAAATATTCAGCTCTCTGGAACCCTTCGGGTAGTGTTTCCCGAATTGTCTGCTCAATCACCCGGGCGCCGGCGAAACCGATGATCGCGCCTGGCTCAGCAATTTGGATGTCGCCGAGCATCGCGAAAGAGGCTGTTACGCCGCCGGTCGTCGGGTCGGTTAAAAGAACGACATAAGGCAGGCCTTTCTCACGCACCCGGTCAACCGCGACTGTCGTGCGCGCCATTTGCATGAGGGACAAAATTCCCTCTTGCATGCGGGCGCCGCCGGAAGACGGAATAACAATGAGGGGCGCTTCCTGAAGAACCGCGAGCTCAGCAGCGGCAACAATACCCTCGCCAACGGCCGTTCCCATGGAACCACCGAGGAAACTAAACTCGAACGCCGCAATCACAACGTTGATGCCGCCCATCGTTCCGTGCGCTACGACAATTGCGTCTTTGGATCCGGTCTTAGATTGAGCGTCTTTAAGACGGTCACTGTATTTTTTTCGGTCTTTGAATTTGAGTGGGTCGACCGCTACTGACGGCAGTTCGATTTCTGTCCATTTTTTATTGTCGAATAGAATCTCGAGCCGCTGGCGAACGGGCAGACGCATGTGATGGTCACAATGTGGGCAGACACGCAGGCTCTTTTCGAGTTCCCGGTGAAACACCATTTCACTGCAACCCGGGCACTTGTGCCACAAGTTATCAGGCGCTTCTCTTGGCTGGACGAGCCGTTTTATTCTGGGCCGAACAAAGTTCGTCAACCAATTCATGCACCAGCTCCTGTCGACGTTTTAACAGACGTTTCATTGTCACCGCCGAGCCGTGCTGTCTGAACGCCGTTCGCTAAATCTTTTACGAAATCCAGCACACGAGCGGCCAGTCCAGGCTGGGGGCGGCGATCCTTGTCGATCCCGTCCGTAATAATATCCACGATTGCCGAGCCAACAACGACTGCATCAGCGAATCGCGCCATTTCCGCTGCCTGCGCGGCCGTGCGGATGCCAAAACCAACGCCGATGGGTAAGTCTGTCTGCTTTCTCATCGCCGCAACGCGGGCGCTAACTTCTGAAACGTCCGCAGACTTGGTGCCCGTAACGCCCTTTACGGCGACATAATAGACAAAGCCACTGGCGTGATCGAGAACGCGCGGCAGGCGGGTCTCGTCCGTCGTCGGCGCGGCCAAAAAGATCATGTGTAGATTGTTGGCGCGCAAATGCTGGTTGAGCTCTTCCGCCTCTTCCGGCGGTAGATCAACAATGATCACGCCGTCGACTCCTGCGTTCGCCGCAGCTTCTGAAAATTCAGCCGGTCCATACCGATAGATTGGATTGTAATAGCCCATCAATATTACGGGTGTATCCATCTCCCATTCACGCATGTCGGCGACGGCCCCAAGAACATCATCAATGCTAACACCGGCCTGCAGCGCCCGCTGCGACGACAGCTGAACAGATGGTCCATCAGCCATCGGATCGGAGAACGGCATGCCCAACTCAATGATATCCGCACCGGCCGTCGGGAGCCCCTCGAGGAGCTGACGGAACAAAGCCGGGTCTGGATCATTGGCGGTGATAAAGGTCACCAGAGCCGCTCGGTTTTTTTCTTTTAGTTTTTCGAACCGCCGGGTCAGTCGGCTTTCGGCGACGAGCGCGCTCATGACCCGGCCCCCACTTCGGTACCCAGCGCATCAGCAACCGTGAATACGTCTTTGTCACCGCGGCCACAGAGGTTAATGACGATCAAATGATCTGCCGGTAGTTCTGGCGCGATTTTCCCGACATATGAAAGCGCGTGCGACGGCTCTAGAGCGGGAATGATGCCTTCAAGCTTGGAACACAACTGAAATGCAGCCAGAGCTTCCTCGTCCGTGGCCGAGACGTAATCGACCCGGCCCTGTAGATGCAGCCACGCGTGCTCAGGCCCAATGCCCGGGTAATCCAAGCCCGCGGAAATGGAATGGGCGTCGCGAATCTGACCGCCATCTTCCTGCAACAAGAATGTCCGATTGCCATGCAGAACACCGGGGTTACCGCCTGAAATAGATGCCGCATGCTCACCCGTATCAATCCCCTTACCCGCCGCTTCGACGCCGATCAAACGTACGTCTGAGTCATCAAGGAAGGGATGGAATAAACCGATGGCATTGGACCCACCACCGATGCACGCGACTAACGTATCTGGTAGGCGCCCCTCGACAGCATCCATTTGTTCTCTGACTTCTTCGCCGATGACCGATTGAAAATCACGCACCATAGTCGGGTAGGGATGCGGCCCCGCGGCGGTGCCGATGAGATAGTAGGTATCATCAACGTTGGCGACCCAATCACGCAGGGCTTCGTTCATGGCCTCTTTGAGGGTTGCCGACCCCTTCTCGACCGCGCGGACATCGGCGCCAAGGAGGTTCATGCGAAAGACATTGGGCTTTTGCCGTTCAATATCTTTGGCGCCCATGTAGACGACGCACTCTAAGCCGAACCGTGCGCAAACCGTTGCCGTCGCGACACCATGCTGACCCGCACCGGTCTCTGCAATGATCCGTGTCTTGCCCATGCGCTTCGCCAATAAGATCTGGCCGAGGCAATTATTGATTTTGTGGGAGCCCGTGTGATTGAGCTCATCGCGCTTGAAGTAAACCTTGGCGCCACCAAAACGCTCTGTCAGTCGCTCAGCAAAGTATAGTGGGCTCGGGCGTCCGGCATAGGTCGTGAGAAAAGACTCGAGCTCTTGAGCGTAGGACGGGTCCGCACGGGCGGCATCGTAGGCCCGCTCAACCTCTAGGATAAGTGGCATTAGGGTTTCGGCGACATACCGGCCGCCGAATAGTCCGAAATGCCCTTGATCGTCTGGGCCGTCGCGATAAGTGTTACGGGCTTCCGCCATGTCCGCAGCCTATCCTGAAGGGGCTCTACTGTGGGCCGGTCTTATAGCGCAGCCCTGGCGGATGAGCAAAAGGAACTCTTCGGAAAATCAGGCCCTTAGGCGACGCTGGGCGGGTCTCGTGATGTTAGCCAGCGGCCTTTGCTGCCTTCAAAAACGCCGTGACCAGCGCCGGGTCCTTACGGCCAGGAGCCGATTCTACGCCGCTGGATACGTCCACCGCCCTGGCACCAGATTTGGCGATAGCGTCAGCTACCGTATCCGGGGTTAAACCACCAGCCAGCAGCCACGGCACTGCCCCTGTGTAGCCCGACATCAGGTCCCAATTAAACGCCTGCGCGTTGCCGCCGGGCCGGTCAGCCCCTGGCGGGGGTTTGGCATCAAAGAGCAACATATCCGCATGATCCCTGAAAGCAGACGCCGCCTTCACATCCTGCGCGGTACTGACGCCTATCGCCTTGATGACGGGCAGGCCAAAGGCTAGGCGAATTTCATCAATCCGTTCCGGAGATTCACTGCCGTGCAATTGGAGATAGTCCAAGCGAACATAGTTCAGAACCTGATCAAGTGCCGCGTTATCTGGGTCAACGAATAGGCCTACTCTAGCCACGTCCTCCGGTACATCTTCGACCAAAGCCGCGACCACGTTCGCAGCGACGTTCCGTGGCGACGTCTTGAAAAAAACAAAGCCAAGGTAATCGGCACCGCCTTCAATCGCCGCGTCGACCGACTCCTGGTCGGTGAGGCCACAAATTTTTACCGCAATACTCACGATGTTGCCCTGTCAGCCTATGCGGCCAGCGCCGTTGCTATTCGTTGGGCCGCGGCTGACGGGTCATCGGCAGACGTAATCGGCCGCCCCACCACCAGATAGTCGGCTCCTTCGGCAATCGCTTGCTCCGGCGTCATGATGCGTTTTTGATCGTTTGCCGCCGCCCACTCGGGACGCACGCCGGGCGTCACCAGTTTGAAATTAGGTCCGCACTCGGCCCGAATACGAGACACCTCCAACGGGGAACAGACAACCCCATCCAAGCCGGATTCCTTAGCGAGTACAGCGAGACGGACCGCCTGATCAGCTGTGGATGCGGCCATGCCGACCTCAGCCAAATCATCATCCGCCAGACTGGTAAGAATGGTCACCCCGATCACCAAGGGGCGGGGCACGACATGCTCGTAGGCTGCCTCTGAAGCCGCTTCCGCCGCTGCCTGCATCATCGCCCGACCCCCGCTGGCATGGACGTTGACCATATATGGCTTAACCGCTGCGATGGCCCTCACCGCGCCAGCCACTGTGTTGGGAATGTCATGAAATTTAACATCTAGGAACGTGGGCAGGCCGGAGGCCTTCATAACCTGCATGACACCTTTTGGGCCGTGAGCAGAGACAAACTCAAGGCCAAGTTTAATGCCACCAACATGATCACCAATACTGGCAGCCCAGGTCGTTGCCGTACCGAGGTCTGGAGTATCGATGGCGCAAAAAATAGGATTGCGGAGTTTCTGGTCAGATGAGGTCATCATTTCACTCCCTTTAATTCTATCCGTATTGCGATGGTCACTATGCGTCGGCGTTATTAACCGAGCAAGCATGAGAAGAACAGCGTCGGCGAGACTTATGTCTAGCTCGCGTCTGGCCGCTTCTTTTCGGCCATGCGGGCGCGAACATCACTCAACTCACCCTCAAGGGCGCGGATTTCAACACGCTGCTTCCGAACCCGACGACGATGTTTGCCTGCCGCGACCCAGGTCACCAGGGCGCCGACCAGGAAGCCGGCAAAAACGGCAGCTAGGACAACAATATAGAGGCCCACGTCCACGGCGATCGGGAATGGCCAAACGGTAATCGAGACGGGTGAGCGGTTGGATATCGCGAAAAGGACCGTGACCACAGCCACTGCCACACCAATGAGCCACGTAAGCAAACGCATGATTGCCTCTCTGGCCTCACCAACCTATGGGGTTGATGATGGTGGCGCCGAAGACGAGGGGTCCGGCGACGACGTTGACTGGTCTGCTGATGGCGATCCATTCAACAGATCACGCAACTGCTTACCGGTCTTAAAATAAGGCACTGTTTTTTCTGACACGTTCACGGCTGCGCCCGTACGCGGATTGCGGCCAACACGAGAATCGCGATGTTTCACGGAAAAGGCGCCAAATCCACGCAACTCGACCCGGTCCCCGCTCGCCAAAGCAGCAGAGATTTGGTCAAAAATAGTACTGACGATCCGTTCCACGTCACGCTGGAAGAGATGCGGATTTCTCTCCGCAATGCGTGCAATGAGTTCAGACTTGGTCATCCCCTGGCTTCCCTGTCTGGCCGTCCGGTCTTTGTGACCTTTTACTGGGCCGGAGCATGCGAAGTGCAAGAGCGGGAGTCAAGTCTAACCCGTTCATATGAAATCGTTTTTTCCGTTTTCACAAAGAAAAACGCGCCCCACAAAGGGGCGCGTTTCTCAACGTAGTCCAGTGTTTAACGGGCGGTTTTATTCGCTCGTTTCCTCGGATTCAGGCTCATCACCGGCATCATCATCGCCCGCAGTTTCTTTGCGTTTGAGTGCCGCACCAAGAATATCACCGAGCGAAGCCCCCGAATCGGCCGAACCGTAATCGGCCATGGCTTGCTTCTCTTCGGCAGCCTCACGGGCCTTGATTGACAGATTGAGTTTACGGGTTTTGCTATCGATGCTGGTAATCCGGGCATCGACCTTTTCACCCACGGCGAAGCGATCAGGACGCTGTTCGGACCGCTCCCGTGCCAAGTCATTCTTCTTAATGAAGCCGGTAACGCCCTCGGTGATGGCAACTTCGAGGCCCGCATCCATGACAGTCTGCACGACACAGGTTACGACCTGGCCGCGCTTAAGATCACCCATCGCTTCGGCAAACGGATCATCCGTTAACTGCTTAATGCCGAGACTGATGCGTTCCTTATCGATATCAACATCAAGAATTTTCGCTTTGACGATGTCACCCTTGTTGAAACCGGCGACCGCCTCTTCTCCGTCCTTTTCCCAAGACAGATCAGACAAATGCACCATGCCATCGATCTCGCCGTCTAAGCCGACAAACAATCCAAACTCGGTGATGTTTTTGACTTCGCCTTCGACGATCGTGTCGACCGTGAATTTGTCCTTGAATGCGGTCCAAGGGTTATCCATGCACTGCTTGAGGCCCAGCGAAATGCGGCGTTTTTCTTGATCCACATCGAGGACCATGACCTCGACTTCCTGGCTGGTAGAAACAATTTTGCCCGGATGAACGTTCTTCTTGGTCCAACTCATTTCCGACACGTGGACGAGGCCTTCTACACCGGCTTCCAGCTCCACGAACGCACCGTAATCTGTGATGTTCGTGACCCGGCCGACAAACTTTGTACCCTTCGGATACTTGGCGGCAACGCCGTCCCAAGGATCCGTTTCCAACTGCTTCATGCCGAGAGAGATTCTCTGGGTCTCAGCGTTAAACCGGATCACTTGAACCTTAACGGTCTGACCGACTGACAAAGCCTCGGTCGGGTGATTGACTCGTTTCCAAGAAATATCTGTGACGTGCAACAGCCCATCGACGCCGCCGAGATCGACGAATGCGCCGTAGTCGGTGATGTTCTTAACCACGCCTTCGAGAACCTGACCTTCGGCCAAGTTTTCCATCAGCTTGGACCGCTCAGCCGCGCGCGTTTCTTCAAGCACAGCGCGGCGAGAAACCACGATGTTGCCGCGGGCGCGATCCATTTTCAAAATTTGGAATTCATGGGGGTCGCCCATGAGGTAGTTGGCGTCACGCACTGGGCGGATATCCACTTGGCTGCCCGGCAAGAAGGCCACAGCACCATTGAGATCGACCGTAAACCCGCCTTTGACGCGGCCAAAGATAACACCTTCGACAGTGCTGCCCTGATCGAACTGCTTTTCCAGAACGTCCCAGGCTTCCTCGCGTCGCGCTTTATCGCGGGACAGCAAGATCATGCCGTCTTTGTCTTCGTAGCGTTCTACATAGACATCGACCGCTTCGCCCTCACCCGGTGCATCTTCATTGCCGCGACCAAATTCGCGCAACGGCACACGGCCTTCAGACTTGAGGCCAACGTCGACCAAAGCATAATCGCCATCGACGCGTAGCACAGTGCCCCTAAGCACAGCGCCCTCGATGCTATCGTTACCTTGGAATGATTCTTCTAGGAGTGCGGCGAAATCCTCGCTCGCCGCTGCGAGAGTTGGTTCAGACATTGTAGGAGCGTTCCTTTCGTTCTGCGCCATGCCTGCCGGTTGGATCCGGCGGTCTTTTCATACGGGCCCAGGCCATTCCGGGTTTGCCGTATTTCTCAAAATGCACGTGCTTAGAGACGTGCTTTCAAAACCATCACAACCGGCAGCCGATGCGTTTGCCGCATCTTGGTCAGCCGGTGTCGTGATGGAAAACAATCTTAAAGGGGACCGGTTCCCCGGATGCGGTCTAGCGCTGCCGCTAGAGCCTCATCTGCATTCATGTCGGACGTATCGAGTTCCCACGCATCTTCCGCGGGCTTAAGCGGAGAGACCGAACGGTCTCGGTCGCGCTGGTCTCGGGCCGTCATATCGTCACGAACGCGGGCCTCTATAACGGGTTCACCTCGGCCCTTCAACTCCTGGAGGCGCCTTTTAATCCGGACCTCTAGGGTCGCGGTGACGAAGATCTTGGTGGCTGCGTCGGGGCAAACCACTGTTCCGATGTCTCGGCCATCCAAAATAGCGCCCTTAAACTCGCCCCCCGGATTCGCGGCCACGGACCGTTGAAAACCAAGCAGAACCGCCCGTACCGACGGCAAAAAGGCAACATGAGAGGCCGCGACGCCAGCTTCTTCACTGCGCAAATCCTCGGCTGTGAATGTTGACAAATCAAGCGTTTCTGCGGCTTTTGCCGCATCTTGCTCGCTCTCCAGATCACCGCCCGCTCGGAGCACTGACAGCCCCGTCGCCCGATACAAGCTACCCGTGTCCAGATAACGAAGGCTCAAGATTTCAGCCAGGCGGCGGGCCAATGTTCCTTTTCCCGATGCTGCGGGACCGTCAATCGCGACAACTAAATTTGCCGAGTCCGTCATCAGGCAGGCGCCCGGCTGGACGCGGCAATTTTTTTGAAATTTGCGCCCAGAGTCGTCATATCAGCGATAAAACTCGGGTAGCTGGTCGCAATGGCGTCATCATCATCAATGCCTATCGGCTGTTCCGACGCCAAGCCAAGCACCAAGAAAGACATCGCAATCCGATGGTCTAAATGAACCTCTGCAATGGCATCACCTGGCACGGCACCAGCGCACCCAGAGACGCCAAGTGTGTCCCCGTCGATCTCAACCTTGACGCCGCAGGCTTTGAGTCCATCGGCGATCGCAGCAAGACGGTCGCTTTCTTTAACCCGGAGCTCGCCCAGACCCTCCATTCGAGTTTCCCCCTCTGCACAGGCCGCCGCCATCGCAAGAATGGGGTACTCGTCAATCATCGACGGGGCTCGGGAAGCGGGCACAACCACGCCCTTCAACTTACTCGACCGAACAACGAGATCACCAACGGGCTCGCCACCTTCCTCGCGTTCGTTCTGGATCGTCAGGTCGGCGCCCATCTCCTTCAACGTCTCAAACAATCCTGTGCGATGAGGATTGAGACCAACGTTGAATAGAGACACCTCGGAGTTCGTCGTTACAAGTGCCGCCACGACTAGGAAAGCAGCGGAAGACGGATCGCCGGGCACGACAATGTCAGAGCCCTCGAGTTCCGGTTGTCCGACAACGGTAACAGCGACAGCGCCCGGACGATCGGCAGCAGGCTCTGATCGCACCTCAGCACCAAAATGGCGCAACATGCGTTCTGTGTGATCTCGGGTCGCGGCCGGTTCAACGACCGTTGTCGCCCCCCTGGCCTGTAACCCAGCCAATAAAACTGCGGATTTAACTTGGGCAGATGCGACCGGACTTTCATAGACCATGGGCACAGGTTCGCCGGTACCGATCACCGTCAAGGGAAGGCGGTTGCCCGCACGCGACTCAAACCTTGCACCCATAAGCCCTAGGGGCGCGACAACTCTATCCATCGGACGCGATCGCAATGATGCATCCCCGGTCATCACAGCTGTCATCCTATGACTGGCCAACAGACCCGCAAGCAATCGAGCTCCGGTTCCAGAATTGCCCATATCGAGCACACCGTCAGGCTCGACTAATCCGCCAACGCCTCGACCATGCACGACCCATGTCACGACTCCATCAGCCGCCACCTTAGGTTCGACCGAAGCGCCGAGGGCCCGCATCGCTTTGGCCGTGTTCAAAACGTCCTCGCCTTCGAGGAGTCCGGTGATCCGCGTTTCCCCTATAGCGAGGGCTCCAAACATGAGGGCCCGATGCGAGATGGATTTATCGCCCGGCACGCGCACAGACCCGGTCAAGCCAGATGAGTGGGTAGACAAGGTGGTTTGGGCGACGGACTCAGTCATCAATCGGGGCTCGGATATCGTTAAATTACTGCAGTTTACTGGACTTTGACTGCCGCAGGTTATGGCGCGGGGTCATACCACAGAGAGACCCGTAAACCTAGAAGGCGGACCGCCTCGCCCTCGCCGCCGATCAGTTAGTTTAGGGCGAAAGCATAATAGGTTTTGACAGCGACGCTCGAATTTGGCAAACGCGCTTGCATAAATATTTCCGATAGGCCCCAAGTGACACGAAAGGGGCCTTGGCATCATTAGAATTTAAGATGGGGAGTTTAGGAATTGGGTCAAGTTGATCTCGGCGAAAAGCTGACTTGCTCAAGTTGTGGGGCACGCTTCTACGACCTTAATAAGACACCTGCGCTGTGCCCAAAATGTGGCGCGGAGAACCAACGCCCCAAGGTCTCCAAAACCAAGAAGGTCGCGGCTGCACCAAAGCCTGTAAAAGAGGCACCGAAGGCGGCAGCAGATGCGGACGGCGATACTGATGACGTCGAAGATGATGAAGAAGACGACTTAATCAATGACGCCGATGATCTAGACGACGATGATGACGATGTTGATATCGGCATTGGCCCCATAGACACCAAGACCGACACCGACACCTGACGCCGTGTAGTCAAACGCGCGCCATCAGCCGATGTTGATTATTCGGCATTGGCACGAGGGCAAAATATTTTTCCCTTGAAGGGATAGGGGGAACTGCATAAGGTCCGCCCCGCTCGGGCGGACACCTTCCCTTCATGCCGCACAATCCAAGCACACATGGGGCCGTAGCTCAGTTGGGAGAGCGCTACAATGGCATTGTAGAGGTCGTCGGTTCGATTCCGTCCGGCTCCACCATCTCTCATCAAATAAGGCCTTAAGCACCCCGACTGGGAGCAAGGTCCTATTATAGCGTCGCAAAACCGCGTCGAGCCAAACGACTAAAGGCACGTCCAGCCCGTTGCCTAGGTGGTCATGGGTATTAAGGTTTTCGCTACAAAGCATTTTCAGGTATTAAAACCACTCTAGAAACAAGAGGTTGTGACGTTAAGATGCCTCTTGAAGCCGTTACTGGGGAAACCAGGCTGGCTTAGGGGATGGATCGGACGCCGTGGCAACTAAAGTAGAGATGCTGAACAATGTCACCGTATTGATCGGTGACACGAAAGCCGCGCGGGCCTCAACGCTCGCGGACGGCTTGAAGGAGTTCGGCTTTGGCACAGCCATTATCGCCCTAAGCTACAAGGAAGCCGTATCGAAGCTGGAAGAGGGCGGCATCGATGTCGCCATCCTAGCCGATAGCCTCGGTGGCGGCGTGTTCAAGTTGTTCAGGGGCGTCCGGCACATGTTGGTCGGCAAGAACCCGTTTATGACAATGTTTTGCGCCCTGGCTCCTGAGCATGTGGATGGGGCTAAACTCGCGTTGAGAGCAGGTGTCGACAGCATTCTGGTCCAACCGGTGTCCGCTAAAGAAGTGACGGATAGGGTGCGCAAGAGCAGCCGTGAACATACGCCATATGTCGTCACCAGCGAGTACATTGGACCTGACCGGCGCGGCGCAGACCGGACGAGCGCATTGCGACGATTCAATGTGCAGCAGACATTGCACGGAAAGTTGCGAGGGCAATCGATCAACTACGATGAGTTCGCAAAAAAATTACCCCGCTAATGGAAGACATGCTGCAGACGCGACTCCTCAGTCAGAGCAGTCGACTGAAGGTTGTCTGCAAAGAGCTCCTTACCGCCTACGCGAGCAGCCAAATCACACCGCTGATTCATGAAAAGCTCGTCGGCCTCGCTGACCTCCTAAAGGATACGGTCGCCTCGGCCAAGCAAGTCAAACAGGATGAGGTTGTTAATCTTTGCCTTTCCCTAAAAGCCAGAGTTGAGGACTTCGCCGAACGCTATACATCACCAGTCGAGCACGACATGGTTCTCCTGAACAAACTTGGCGAAGCCGTCGCCACAGCCGCCAAGAATCGTGGTGCCGTTAAAAACGATACCCCGCCACCCGTCTCTGAAGAAGCGTCCAACCCTGCCGACGAGCTGGACGAACCGGAGATCGAGATTCAATTCATAAAAAAGGGTCAGTATCTTTTTCGCGATGGCGACAAAGCCGAAGCGGCTTATGTGGTGGCCGCTGGCTGCATTGGCATTTTCCGTAATGTTGACGGAAAAAACTCACCGGTCGGTCGCATTCGCAAAGGAGAGTTTTTTGGCGAGATGGCCATTCTGGATGGTTCAGATCATCGCCGCGCCACTGCCGTCGCGCTCGAGGACACAACGCTATCTATCGTATCAAAAGAAATGCTCGAAGAGAAAATGGAGGCCAGCGACAAACTGATCCGCACGATCCTTCTCACGTCAGTGCACAACCTTCGCGACTCTCACGATAAATACACGCAGAAGGCACGCAGTTTACGCGACACACTTGAAACAATTTCCCTCTCCCGCCACATCGTTGGAAGGTTTCTTGATCGCATCGACATCGGAGAAGATGGCGAGCGCGCCAAAGAACTCTTAAAGAAATTTGATTCTCAATTTTCTAACATCCGCACTGCGTGCAAACCTGCAATTGCCCAAGACAAACGCGGCGATCAAGTCCTCACGGCGAAAGAAATCGAAGAGATCGCAAAGTGAACAGGCAACAGACAGGCGCTCAAATTATAAAAGGGCGCGCACCCCTTAATACCTGTACACAACGCGCAGAGCGTAGCGCGGCGTTAACCAAAGGGCAGGCTGTTGAGTAAGAAGGAGAACCTTGGTCAGGACCGCTTGAATGTGCTGGTTGTCGAGGACAACGAGTACATGCTCGATATTATGTGCAAAGCGATGCGGCGTCTGGGATTCGAACAACTTCAAACGGCGAAAAATGGCAAAGAAGCCATTGAGATTCTTAAGATGACCCACCCTAATGTGGGCGCAGCACGACCCATCGACTTTATCATTTCCGATCTGATCATGGCACCGATCAACGGCCTGATTATGCTCCAGTGGTTGCGGTCGTTCAAAGAATCACCCAACCGGTTTATGCCATTTATTATGGTGTCCGGCGCTGCCGATGCGCACCACGTTCAAGCATCCCGTGACCACGGTATGCACGAGTTCATGGTCAAACCATTCTCAGTTGATTCCTTATACAAAACTATTCAACGGATGATTGACAGGCCGCGCCAATTTGTCGTGACACAAAATTACTACGGACCTGATCGTCGGCGTCGCAAAGCCGACGCACCCGGCGGCAAGGAAAAGCGAGCCGAGACTGAAGATCACGCCACTATTGTGTATTCAAAAGACAAGGTCGCAACACCCGAGACTCCGAGTGATGTCTGGCTGTTCAAACTGCCCAACCATCTCAAAGAAAAGATGGGCTCCAACGCCATGCGCCAGGAGTTCGTTGTTCCAGATGACATATTGGATCAAGCGGAAGCCGCATTACAACGCGAAGCGGCCGGATTTATAACTTGGGCGAAACGCTATCTGGATAATTTGGCCAAAGAGGTGACTCAAGCCAAGACGCTGAGTGGTGAACGTCATCAACACTTTGATGAAATAAACATCATTGCTCACGAGCTGCGCGGCCAGGGCGGCACCTTTGGCTACCCGCTTATTACTTTGTTTGCCAAGTCGCTTTACGACGCAACTAAAACGCCTCGCAAGGAAGACGACTCTGCGCTGGATATTGCAAAAGCACACATTGATACGATGCGAGCCGTGATTCGCGAAGATATTGAAGGTGATGGCGGAGAACTTGGTCAACAGCTCTACAAATCTTTGAAAGCGGTTATTGCCAAGCACGAAAAACGGGACAGTTAGACCGCTTCTTCTTGGCATTTCATGATGCGCATCATTTCCCTCATAGCCAGCGCAACGGAGATCGTTTCCGCCCTCGGCGCACGAAACCATCTTGTTGGACGCAGTCATGAATGTGACTGGCCTGAGAACGTTACATCATTGCCAGCACTCACGAGACCCCGCTTCGACACCAAGATGAGCAGCCGCGGCATTGACGATGCAGTGAAAGATATCGTGCGAGACGGCCTATCGGTTTATGACGTTGACCGAGATCTCCTCAAGCAACTGGCACCGGATGTAATTGTTACCCAGGACCAATGCGAAGTCTGCGCCGCCAGTTTGGATGACGTGGAAGCTGCATTGTGTGACTGGGTAGAACATGACGTCCGCGTCGTTTCGTTACATCCCAACACTCTGACAGACGTGCTTAGCGATGTCGGTAAAGTCGGCGCAGCAATAGAGCGAGAAAAAGAGGCAGACGAGCTGATCACGAAACTCGGTAGACAGTTTGACAACCTGCAGCGCAAAGCACAGGCCGAGCGCCCTCGCGTTTTTATGCTGGAATGGATCGATCCGCCAATGGCGGCCGGTCACTGGATTCCGGCGCTGGTCAACGCGGCCGGCGGCGACAACATCATCACCAATGACGGGGAACCATCCCCCTACGTGTCGTTTGAAAATATTGCTGATGCCGACCCTGACATCATCATCGTCGCACCTTGCGGCTTTGATCTCGATCGTACCGAGCAGGAGATGGGCGCTATTCTGTCCAACCCCATCTGGCGTGACTTGCGGGCTGTTCAAACGGGTAAGATTGCGCTCATGGACGGAAACCGCTTTATCAACCGCCCTTCCCCAGCCGTCTTCGAAAGCGCAGCGATGGTTTCAGATATTCTGTGGCATGGCGCCCCCCAAGACGGGCCATCGGCCTGGCGCTGGTTCAACGCGCCAACACGTTAGATGTGTGACCAGGGCAGGACCGTCGTCTCATCTCCGTGAGAAACAGTTACGGCCTTAACGCCATAGACCGATGCTAAAATCTCAGGACCCAATACCTTTTCGGGGGTGCCATCGGCCGCAACACAACCCTCATGCAATAAGATCAATCTGTCGCAAAATCGCGACGCCAGCGTAAGATCGTGGAGCACAACGACGACCAATCGACCATCTGCGGACAACCTTTTTAATCCGCTCAACACTTGCAGCCGGTGCCCAGGGTCAAGGCCTGATACAGGCTCGTCCGCTAGGATGACCTGCGGCTCACCAGCCAACACGCGGGCTAAGAGAACACGTGCCAGCTCACCACCGGACAGGGTTGTCACTGTACGTGATCGCAGAGCCTCGACATCTGTCAGCGCTAAAGCCTCATCGATAGCCGCTTGGTCGGTGTCAGAAACGCCGTCCCAAGGCCCGCGATGCGGCAGGCGACCTAGAGAAACCAAACGATCCACTGTGACGGGCCAGTGAACAATGCGACTCTGCGATAGGTATCCAATCTTCTGTGCCAGGGCGTCCTGGGACCACGCGGCTAGAGGCTTGGCGTCTAGAGACATGGTGCCACTGGAGGTCGTCAGCAACCCAGCCATCGCCTTGATCAATGTGGTTTTGCCCGCGCCATTGGGTCCAATAAGACCGATCAAAGAACCGCCATTGGCGGCGAAGGAAATCTGATCGAGCACGCGTACGTCGTCGTACTGCACGCTAAGGCTATCGACCTCGAAATGTGGTGACGTGGTCATTGGCCGCTCCGCCGCATGACATAGAGCAGATGGAAAAAGAATGGGGTACCGATCAATGCGGTCACAACGCCAATCTTCAGTTCAAGTTGGGTGTCGATCAATCGCACACCAATATCAGCGGCGAGCATCAAGGCTGCACCACCGAGCAAACTGGCCGGCAAAAGGCGGCTAGGTCTGTAGCCAACAAAGGGCCGGAGGACGTGTGGGACGACCAGCCCGACGAAGCTGATCACACCGGTGGTCGCAACCGCCGCACCGACAGCAAAGGCGCAACCAAGGATCGCGCGAATTTTGATCGCCGCAAGATTAAACCCGAGAGAGGCCGCCGCATCTTCGCCAAGCGTCAGGGCGTCAAGCGCGCGCCAAGTCGAAAACAGAAGTATCCAACCAATGCCCATGAGCGGCAACGCGAGGACGAGGTGATCGAGACTCCGGTCAGCAAAGGAGCCGAGAATCCAGAACACAATCTCAAGCGCGGCATACGGGCTGGGCGCGAGATTAAGCGCAAGGGAAGTCAACGCCGCAGCCAAAGCGTTCAATGCGACACCCGCGAGGATAAGTGTCAGCGGCTCCTGAGCGCGGCCACCGAGCGCGAGCAACGCCGCCGTTGCGACCATAGTGCCGGCAACGCCACCCAATGGGGTGGCCAAAGCGGCACCGCCAGCAACACCAAAATAAAAGACGATGACAGCACCCAGCGCCGCCGAGCTCGACGCGCCAAGGATAAATGGCTCGGCCAACGGATTACGCAACAGGCCCTGCAGGACCGCGCCCGATAGACCAAGTGTCGCCCCCACAGTTAGCGCCAAAACCGTTCGGGGCAAGCGGACTTCGATGAGGAGGATGCGAAACGTTTCTGGGTCCTGCCCCCGCACAGCGATCAAATCAGCGACGCCACCGATCCCTAGCCGCCCGATAAATAAAGAGGCGACCGCCAAAACACAGACGAGTACAGCCAACCCACCCAAGAGGAGCGCTGGCGCAATCTCGCGAGATTTCGCCTGTGCGTATGCGGGGGCTTCAGTCATGGTTTAAACACCGCCTTCTGGGCAATTGCAGCATCGAGTACCTGCGCCGCGGCATCCGCCAAATACGGGCCACCGCAGTTCACCCAGGACTGAGGCACAGCAATCATCGGCTGACCACCGAGAAATCTAACCAGCGCCGGGTGGGACAGTGTTTGGTTGGCGAGAGAGGGAGCGTCAGGCCGATACAACAGCCGCACCATGAAATCAGGTTCAGCCAGCAGTACCGCCTCCATGCTCAGTTGGCCAAAATCGCCAACGCCGAGTTTTGCCGCCACGTTGGACAAACCAATCCGACTTAACATCTGGTCGACCAAGCTAGGGCGACCGACGGTGAACCCGTTGGCATCTAGGATCAGGGCTGATCCATAGGATTGACCGGCGACCCGCTCATCAAGCACAGCGAATTTACGATCAATTTCTTCAATGATGGACTCCGCCATAGCCTCACGACCTAGTGCTTTTCCAAGGGAGAGATATGCCTCGCGCACACCGGCAAAGTTTGGCGGCATATCAACTTCAACAATCGAGTACCCCAGCCGCCGCAGCAAAACCTTGGCCGCGCTGGTGGTGTAGCGCCCGGCGACCACAAGATCGGGCTCGAGCATGATGACTTCTTCAGCTTGACCATGGTTAAGAACGGCGTCACCAACCAAATGCGCGACTGGCGACTCATGTGGGTCGGCGGTGAGAAAACTGACGGATGCGACCGTTCCTGGCTCGGCTAACAACAGAACCATCTGATCCGCACAGAGATTCATCGAGACAATGCGGCGCGGCGCCTCTGCCTGCACCGAGGTGCTGAACAGAAGAATAAGAATTGCGAGGCACCGCACCACTGTCATTCCCTTTCTACTTTTGTCCAAGCCGAATACGAACACCAGCGTACGCACCGATGCCCGGTGACGCGAATCCAAAGACCTCTTGATAGCTTTCATCAAATAGATTCTCGACACGGCCGATAAGTTGCACACGATCCGTCACATCAAAGGAGGCCGCCAAAGTACCGAGAACATAATCGTCGAGCGTTACCGACGTTTCGGGCGTTGCGAAAATGAACTCGCTGTCCTGCATCTCGCCATTGTAATTTAGACCGAAATCGACAGCAGCGCGGTTGCCGGCAAAACGGTAAGTTACATTGAGACTGCCGGTGTGACGCGGCCGGCGGAGTTCCCTGGCACCCCCGTCATCTTTTGCATCCGTGTACGTGTAAGATGCAGACAATGAGACCGCATCAAGGGGATCAACGCGGAATGCGGCCTCGATTCCATCGCGCGTGCTGACGCCTGAGCGATTATCGACCGTGAACGGAAAAACACCAAAATCCGTGAATATCTCGTTCTCGAGATTGGAGTCGAAGTAAGTCAAAGACGCGAGACCGCGGCCGTCGGCAAAGCTGTAGTCGACGCCGACGTCCCAGCCTTCAGAGGACTCCGGCTGGAGATTGGGATTGCCGATAAAGAAATCTGGATTAAAACCGAACAGCTCAAAGAAGCTCGGCTGAGCAACCCCCGTCCCGTAGCTACCACGCAGTTTGAAGCCCGTATCGGGAACAGCCCACGCCGCGGTGACCCGGTAGGTCGTTTCGTCGTCAAACCGGTCATTGTCGTCGTAGCGAAGAGCACCGCTTAAAAAAACCTGATCGGCGAGACCGAGTCTGTATTCCAAAGCGGCAGACTTTTGTTCGCCGGTTTGACTTTGATTCTCAGCGCCGCCCCCAGCCCCTCGGTTTTCGTAAGACAGGTCCTCGTACTCGAGCACCGCACTTAGGGCATGGGACGCCGATTCGCCGGTCTCGAACGCGAAGTTGGTCTGATATTCAAAGTCCCACTTGCGCCCCTCAGAACCAAAGCTAAATGCGCCACCAGAAAAGGATTCGTTCTGGGTATCGGTCAGATTGGCACTCAGCTGATGGGTCCACTGCCCATTCATCATCGAAAGGTCGGCCACGGCACGTCCGTACCAACGATCGGATTTACGTTCGCCGTCAGAGTCGATAACGAATCCCTGCGTCGGCGATCCGAACGTAAAGTCTTGCGCATCTTCAGCTGCCGTTGCGCTGACATGGCGCCCAGACAGCGAGAGGGAGAACGCATCATTAATGTTAAAGGTCGTGAACACAAAGCCGGTGAGATTGTCGTAACCGTCTTTTTCTGGGTCCGATGGTGACGCCGATATGCCGCTGATATCTGAGTAGGCCAAGCTGCCACGCACAACGCCCCAATCGCCCGCCGTGCCAGCTTCAGCACTGCCCCGCAGTGTGCCGAAGGACCCTCCCTCTGCAAAACCTTGAGCCCATGGTCCTTCTGGGGTGACCGATGGACCGGTGACCACGTTGATAACACCACCGATTGCTTCCGAACCCCACAACGCACTTTGCGGGCCACGCAACACCTCAACCCGAGAGACACCACCGGATGTAAGGTGGGCAAACTCGAATTCGCCGGCATTGAACGGGTCTCCCACTTCGATGCCATCGATGATGACCAGGGTATGGCTGGCTTCACCGCCGCGCAGCCGCACCTGTGTAAACGCACCGGCCGGACCGGATCGGTTGACGGCCAAGCCGGGAAGGTCGCGCAACAAGTCGCTAAGAAATGCGTCCTGTCGGGTCTTAATGTCGGTCTCGCTCAGAGAATCGACAGCACTACCGACGGCCAAGCGGTTTTGCGGAACGCGACTGGCGGTTACGATGATTTCGTCCTGGATTTCTATGGGTCGATCGGCCGCCGACGCCGCTAAAGGCACGAGAGAAACACTGGCCAACGCCAGAGCAAAAAATGGAATACGAGTCATAACAATCTCCGTTCGGTTTGACGCATAATGGCGTCGCCGACACATCCGGAGAGAGATCACTGGACGAAAAGACCAAGACCGCAGCCAGAACGACGACACCACTCAAGCGCGTCACCGCTACGGATTACCGCTCCACTGGAACACCCCGTCCACTGGATAGATGACGCTGTGAGGGCAGGTCTCCTGACTCACGGGTCATAACCACTCCACCTGCCTTCCCAGGGCCTAAGCCCCAGTGGCGTTCTTGGTGGAAGGCTCGCCGCTTACAGTTGCGGGGGCAGTTTCGGTATCACACCGAATTCCCTCTTGGCTCAGTCACACGGATGTATGATTGAGCACACCTTCACTACACCCCCTACCTAGCGCCGAGGTTTGACGCCGTCAAGCTGGCGGGGATTTAGCGTTGCAGGATATGCTGGCGCCATGACCCTTATTCCAACCCCTAACGATATACGGGACGCAGCAACGAGAATTGCGGCGTCCGTAAAAAAGACACCCGTGCTGACCAGCCAAGATTTAGACGGTCAAACCGGCGGGCGCATCTTTCTCAAAGCTGAATGTCTGCAGAAAACCGGTTCGTTTAAGATTCGCGGTGCGACCAACAAACTCATGCAGCTAAGCGAGTCCGAACGGGCGGCTGGCGTTGTCGCATGGTCCACCGGTAATCACGCCCAGGGCGTCGCGGCAGCGGCCAAGGCTCTCAATATCTCCGCAAAAATCGTTATGCCGTCCGATGCCCCTCAAACCAAACTTGATGGAACACGGTCCTATGGGGCCGAGGTCGTGTTCTACGACCGCACCACAGATGATCGAGAAGACATCGGCCGCCGCATCGCACAAGAAGAGGGGCGCATTGTCGTGCCGCCTTACGATGATTTTGACATCATCTGTGGCCAAGGCACGGCGGGGTTAGAATTGGTCGACCAGGTTTCTGAACTCGGCTTCGCCTTGGACGACGTTCTAGTGCCCGCGTCTGGCGGTGGTCTTCTTGCCGGTGTCAGCCTTGCCGTGCACGACCGCTTTCCCGATGCCCGTATTTTTGTGGTTGAACCACAGAGCTTCGACGATCACCAACGGTCTTTGGGCAGTGGCCAACGAGAAACCAATACGCAGCGTGCCGGCTCGATCTGCGATGCTCTGCTCGCGCCCGCACCTGGAACACTGACTTGGCAAGTCAATCGCACTCACCTCACGGGTGGCTATGCGGTGAGTGACGACGATGTCTTGGACGCGATCGCCTTCGCCTATCGCGCGTTTGACGTTCGTCTCGAACCAGGCGGCGCGATTACTCTGGCGGCATTATTGAGTGGCCATCACAACGCCAAAGGACGAAACGTTGCCCTCATTTTGTCTGGGGGCAATGTTGATGACGACACCTTCAACCGCGCGTTGGCTCGCCTGCCGACCAACGAATAACGAGTTTCTAGTCATCACGGGGATCGTGCTATGGCTTGCTCGGACATTAGAAAACTAACCTCTGGAGTCGTGATGAAAGCGTTGCAACATGTGGCCCATGGCGACCCAGGCGAGGTCGTCAAATTGATTGATCTGCCCGATCTGGAACCGGCGGCGGATGAAGTGGTGATCGAGCTGGAGGCGTCGGCCGTACACCTCGCTGACATCAAATTGTTTCGCGGCGACGAAGGCTTCAAACACGACGACCTACCCAAACAGCCCGGGTACGAAGGTGTCGGCATCATTAGTGCAATTGGATCAGACGTCACTAATTTCAAAGTTGGTGATCGCGCTTTCCCATGGTGGGGGGCAGGCACCTTCGCTCAAAAAATCTGCGTCAAAGCCGAGACCACCCTCCCCGCACCCGACGGTGACCGTGAACAGCTGGCCCTGATGATGGTCAACGGCATGACCTCCGTCTGCCTACTTGAAGATTTTGCCGAACTCAAAGAAGGCGATTGGATTGTTCAAAACGGTGCCAATTCCAGCTGTGGCCGCTACCTCATTGTGTTGGCGAAAGAGCGCGGCATCAAAACCTGCAACATCGTGCGCCGTGAAAATCTGTTCGATGAATTGAACGCACTTGGCGCCGACGCCTGTGTGGTCGACAACGGTGATGCGGATGCCCTCGCTGCCGCTGTTAAGGCGGCCACCGGCGGCGTAGACATTCAGCTCGGCTTCGATCTGGTGGCCGGCGAAGGCACCACCCGCATCGCCCGGTGCCTCGCTTATGGCGGCAAAATCGTGAACTACGGATTCATTTCAGGCGAGCCCTGCAGCATCCCGTTCCATGATCTGTTCTTCAACAACATCACGTTGACGGGCATGAGCACGGGCCGCGGCCTGGCTAAACGGGACATGACCGAGATCACGAAAATCTACGAAATGCTCGCGGAGAAAATCAGCACCGGCGAACTCAAGGCTGCGATCGCGGGCACATACACCCTTGATCAGTACGCCAAAGCCTTTGCCCATGCCGTAAAAACCGGCGAAGACCGCAAAGGCAAAATTATCCTGCTGCCAAACGGCTAAACTTAGAAGCGAGCCGCCTCGCCTGTATCGGCGGTGCAGTTGGCTTCGATGCCCGCAATGCTGATGGCCACCCGCTCTGCATCCGGCGCAACAAAGGCCCGGGCGAGCGGAAACAGATCGTTCTTCTCGGTCAGCGTCATGATGAAGGTGTTGCGGCTGGTGCCCGCAGGCGGAACGATATTCAGCAACCTGACGTGCAATTCCTTGGGTGGGTTGTGTGCGGTCTGAACCTCATACTCGCCGCCCTGATCGTGGGTCTTGATCCCAGCGTAACGTTCGAATCCTTTCTCATTGTCCGGGTTCCGCGCCAGCATCATGCAGGTGAAGAGCCGCGCCTTGCGCGCGACTTCAGACACCCCAAGATCATTAGCCATAAGGGTCTCGCCTTTAGCATCAAGGATCTCTGTTTGTGTGGTCATAGACTCGGCAGTGAGGGTAATGGTGTCGCGCAGGCGCACCTCCATGCCAAAACCCTCGGGCGTGTACAGACACTCATCAGGTGTTTGCGTACCAAGGAACATGTCACCGCGGGCCTGCCAGAAAATAGCGCAGCCATCGGGCAGCTTACTCATCTTGCTCGGCGTCAATCCGGCGAGCTTTGACAGGTCTTCATGGGCGCCAACGACCTTTTCAGCGTCATCACCACGGAAGGCATAGATGTCCGTCTTCAACACACCGGCATCGACGTGGTGCACGTAGAGTCGCTGCCGGACAAGGCTGTCTGGCGGTGAACCGGCATACTGCTCAACATAGGTCACAGTTGGACTAAAGGCCGGAAGATCGACGCGGGCAAAAACCTTATGGTGGCGAGCGACCCAGCCCTCTTCCGGCAAATTGAAACGCTCCTGAAAGTTGACCTGATTGGCGGTGTCGAACCGGCCCTGCCACATCACGGCGAGGTTCTCCGCATCACGGGCGAGCACGGCGTTGGCATCGGGACGCGGCTGGGCTTGAGCAGTAATGGGCATCACGACAGCAATAAAAGCGAGGAACAATAAGCGGATCATCGGTCTCTCCCGGAAGCAAAACCACAGGTCACGGAGTGTGCCCGCAAAAAAGAAAAGTCGAAAATGTGCGTAACAAGCCCATGCACTATTCGTTTGCTGTATCGACCCCATAGACGTGCGTTCGCGCGAACGAGCCCACGCACCGGAAAAATACAAACGAGCCCATACACTGTTGAAATAGGCGGGTAACAGAATTGCGCGCGCCTACCTAATCCAAGCCCGGCCCTCGGCATACTTGGCGTACCAGATGAAAAACGCCCCCACCGCGACGGGCATGGCAACAATCACGACAAGTTCACCGGCCCCGAAAGCGGCATCAATACTCACCGTATGAGCCGTTGTCGCAACCACCCCAAGAAGCGAAACAACAAACACGTAGATCGCGGCCGCCTTTCGCAGCAAAAGCAATAACGCACCGACGGTGCCGCCGAACACAGCGATGGCGAACGCGCCGGTGGCCCAGGCGGGTCGGTCGGTGATGATCGCTTGCTCGACCGCGCGGTAAGCGTCGAGGGAATCGGTGGTCATCTGGATAAAATAATTCACCGAGCCCAGGCCATTCCAGACCAGTGCAACGGCGCCGACAAGCCAGAAACTCCAGTGCACACTGCCACGTACTTCTTCAGACATGGTGGACTCCTCCGTCACTCAGCAGCGGGTTGCGGAATCATCTCATAAATTTCAACCAACTGGCCGGTGGGCGCGCGCAGATAGATCTGCATAGAGCGGCCGGTCACTGATGGGGTATAGGGCTTGAGAATGGTCACGTTGTTGGCGACAGCCCGGTTGTAGAGGTCTTCGAGGTTTTTGGCCGTGTGAACCAGCACCGACCCACCGATGGCCGCGCCGGACTCGGGCAATGCGATTGCCGGAAAATCCGGGTCGTCCTCAATCATCAACAAAGCGATAGTCGAGCCTTCCTTAGAGGAAAATGCTGTGAAGTAACGGACCGCTTCTTCATCCCAGCCGATTGGGCTCGCGGTCCCGGTGCTCGGCTTCGGATCACCGGCATAGGAGAACCCCATAACATCGCGCCAGAAGGTGATGGAGGGCTGCAAGTCCGCATAGCGCGCCAAAATGGTGGTACGGGCGAAGCTGGCGTAGCCGGGCTCTGTTTCGTGGCCGTCGGCCAACGCGGAAGCGGGTAAAAGAGCGAAAGCGAGAAAAGCGATGAGTGTGCGCATGAGAGATCTCCCTGATTTGTTGGAGACAGCATAGTCGCGTTCGGCGAGAGCCGCTATAACTTGGCCATGCCTGACGATATGCCCGATGACGTGAAACACCTGCCAACCGCGACCCACTGGGGCGCCTACAGGGCTACGGTCGAAAACGGCAAGGTTACGGCACTGACCCCCTTCGCCGGCGACCCAGACCCCTCGCCCATAGGCCCCGGCATGCCCCAGGCCCAACACGACGCCGTGCGCATCTCCCAGCCCATGGTCCGTAAAGGGTGGCTGGACAGCCTCAAAAATGGCGGCCCTAAAAAGGATGTAACCGGACGCGGGTCCGACCCCTTTGTCGCGCTGCCTTGGGATGAGGCCTTAGACATCGTCGCCAATGAGCTCACCCGGGTGAAAGAAACCCACGGCAACGAAGCCATCTACGCCGGGTCGTACGGTTGGGCCTCGGCGGGGAGGTTTCATCATGCCCAAAGTCAAATGCGCCGGTTCCTCAATCTGTTCGGCGGCAACACTTATTCGGTCGGCACCTATTCCTCGGGCGCGGCAGAAGTCATCGTGCCGCGTATCGCCGGCAGTTGGGGCGACGTGTGCTACAGCGCCAACACCACATGGGGCACCATCGCCGACAATTCGGAACTGGTGGTCGCCTTTGGCGGCTTGGCGCTCAAGAACTCTCAAGTACACGGCGGTGGACTAGGGCGGCACATTGCCCGCGATGCCCTGCAACGCTGCAAAGACAACGGCGTCGACATCGTCAACGTCAGCCCAATCAGCAATGATGCGGCTGACTTTTTAGACGCCACATGGCTAACCCCTCGCCCGGGCACTGATGTGGCGGTGATGCTCGCCCTCGCCCACACGCTGATTACGGAAGACCTGCACGACGCCGCGTTTCTCAAAACCCACTGCACCGGCAGCGAGCAGGTCATCGCCTACATCACGGGTGGGGAAGACGGTATTGAGAAAAACGCCGCGTGGGCCGCAGACATTTCGGGCCTCGACGCCGAGACCATCACGGCCCTCGCCCGCAAAATGGCCAAGCATCGCACCCTGGTGACGGTGAGTTGGTCGATGCAGCGGGCCGACCATGGCGAACAGACCTATTGGATGGCGCTGACCTTGGCCGCCGTCCTGGGACAGATCGGCTTACCCGGCGGCGGCTTCGGTTGTGCCTATGCGGCCGCGGCAGGCATGGGCGGGCCGGGCTCGCCCGTGGCCCCAGCGGATCTACCCAAAGGCGAGAACCCGGTGGAGACGTATATTCCGGTGTCACGCATCTCAGACCTGTTGCTCAATCCAGGCGGCACCCTGAGGTTTGACGGCCAAACTTTGACCTACCCGGACATCCGCTTGGTCTATTGGTGCGGTGGCAATCCGTTCCACCATCACCAAGACCTCAACCGCATGCTGCAGGCGTGGCAAAAGCCTGAAACCATCATCGTCAACGAAGCGTGGTGGAACCCGATGGCGCGCCATTCGGACATTGTTTTACCGGTATCGACAACGTTGGAACGCAACGATGTCACCGCGTCCGGCTTGTCGTTGCAAATCATGGCCATGCACAAAGCCGTCGAGCCCTTCGGTGAGGCGCGCAACGATCACGATATTTTCAAAGGCCTCGCCGCCCGGGTGGGCTTCGAAGAGGCGTTTACGGAAAACCGCTCAGAGATGGAGTGGGTCAAATGGTTGTATGAAGAAACCTGCAGCCGCGCTGCCGACAAAGGCATCAACACGCCGGACTTCGAGACCTTCTGGAACCCGGACTCCGACGGCATGTTGGAGTGGCCATCAAACCCAGAACGCACGATGTTCGAAACCTTCCGCGAGAACCCTGACGCCAATCCATTGGCGACACCATCGGGCCGGTTAGAGTTGTTCTCGGAGACCATCGCGTCGTGGAACGATCCCGGTCAGCCCGGCCACGCGGTGTGGCACGAGCCGAGCGAGTGGCTCGGCGGTGACACCGCGCAAACCTATCCGCTGCATTTGATTTCTAACCAACCGGCCACCCGCCTCCATAGCCAGTACGACAACGGCGGCTATTCCCAGGCTTCAAAAATACAAGGCCGCGAACCGGTGTGGATCAATCCGATCGACGCGGCGGCGCGTAATATTGCCGAAGGTGACATCGTACGGCTGTTCAACGAACGCGGTGCGTGCTTGGCCGGCGCGGTGGTGACAGCCCAGGTTCGGCCGGGCGTCCTACAGCTCTCCACCGGGGCTTGGTACGACCCGGAAACACCGGGTGAGATCGGCGCGACCTGTGTCCACGGCAATCCCAATGTGCTGACCCACGACGGCGGCACCTCGACTATCGCCCAGGGCACCAGCGCCCAAACCTGTTTGGTCCAGCTGGAGAAGCTCGACGGCGCTGCGCCGCCGGTGCGGGTGTTCGAGCCGCCGAATGTTATTGGACGGTAAACGAATGCAAGATGGAAACCGTTATTTTCTCGACGTATGCAAAAGTTGGGCTGCTAGCTTAACTTTCGAATACACGACCTGGCTTGCCCTTAAACAAGAAGGCAAGTGGCTGATTCTATATGGCCAAAGAAAATACTTGTTTGAAGAATTGCAGCTTAATGATTGGACGCTAGAAACAGACAGTATTCGCGCCGGTTTTAAAAAAACGGTTCTGAAGCCGGGCATTGTCCAACAGCATGTAAATAAAATGCTTAAGCAGCCCGGAATTTTTCCCGTTATCGATAACACATTTGTAGCTAACAATTTCGCTAATGCCGGGGATCGAGACGGCTACTACGAACCAGGCAGCGAGATTAACGTGCCCGGTACGCGACGCTTTCCCTCGCTTACGTTCAACGGTGACGGGCGACATGGTATTCACTACCCTCACGAACACCATCTTGATTTCGAACTAATGACGGCGGACACACCATTTGATGGTTTTCAAGACCTCGTGTCCGCGATGGGCCTACCTGGTCGACACCCAACCAGTTCAGATAGCCAGAAGATACAGTTTATAATCGCTCCGCCACTTAGGTTTATTGGCGCAACACTGGTTGACGGTGCCTTGTCGGTCGCGATCTTTACATCAAGTTTGGTTGACCCACAGAAGATAAAATTAGGTATCAGGACATTTAAAAGAGACAGTCCAATAATCCGGAAAAGTCTGAAAGGGTTCGGGTCCAACACATGCCATACGGTAAAGGATGGCTTAGAGTATACTCTTAGCGAAAACCAGGAAGACGCCATTGCTAGTCAACTTTTCTTGTCGTACGACGGAATGCACTGTGAAAAGTTGTTCGTCAATGATCCTGGCCGAAGCATTAATGCCCGCCTAGATGTTCATAGGTTGCTGGATGAAGGGGACGTTTTGTCCCCGCACACCTTTACTGCAGTAGGCGACGAGTTTGCAGAATGCATTGCTCTATTACTTCAGCTCACAAGCCTCAAAATTCTTTCTTACGGATCAATTGCTCCCCTAAGGGATGCTCCGGACATTGTTGCCATCAGCGACTCAAATGACCTGTATTTGATCGAATGCACTGTTGGCGAGATTAATCATAAAGGAAAGCTTCTTAAGCTTCATCGACGCACACAAGAGTTGATCTCAAAATTAGCTAACTCAGATTTGAATTTTCGAAATATTCAGCCAATTATTATTTCTCAGCTGAGAAGAGAGAACAATAGGGAAAGCCTTGTGGAAGCGGGTAATTTGAGAGTGTCAGTCTGTTGTAGAGAGGAGATAGAAGCTCTAATGCAGCAAATGGCGATAACAAGGACGCCAGACGAAATTTTACAAACAGTGATGGCGTTGATACCCACAAGAGAAGAAAAGGACCCGGAACTAAATCTTCGAGAATAGGTTTCTAGCTGATAGGTTTTGATCGCAACCCCTTACCAGTTCTCGCGTTAGTATCCTGATATGCCAAAGATTCGCCTTTATATCGCCGCCAGTTTGGACGGCTTTATCGCCACCCCGGATGGCCGGGTGGCGTGGCTTGATCGCTTTAAAGGCGATTACGGTTACGAAGAATTTATCGCCGAGGTCGGCACCGTGGTGCTCGGCCGCAAGACCTATGTGCAAACCAAATCCCTTTCCAGCGACTGGCCCTATGAGGGCAAACGCGCCTATGTGTTATCGCGCACCGGCACCGACACCACTCACGGCGGGGCCAAACTGGTCAACGATGCGGGCAAGCTAATCCCGCGATTGAAAATGATAGAAGACGGTGATGTGTGGGTGGTCGGTGGCGGCATTGCCCAGCGGCTTTTTCTTGAGGCTGGGGCGGTCGATCAATTGGATCTGTTCGTGATGCCGGTGGTGCTGGGGGATGGTATTCAATTGTTCCCGGGCAAGGCGACCTTTAACGCAATGACTCTTGTGGACAACCAGACCTACGCGGACGGTGTCGTGCGCCTCACCTACCGGCCGGTCGGCTGACGTTGCTTCATGCTGTTGGCGAACGTCACTTTGCGGCGTTGGCGAACGCCAGGGCCCGTCGGTGGTTGATGACAATCATCGCCCCGGCCCAAATCATCGACGCCACCAGCGAGAGACTGAGGCCAATCGCCTCGCCCCACCACACCACGCCGTAGTGCAGCACCAACAACGCCAAGGTCATGCCTGAGACAACCCGCAAGGCGCTGTGCATGGTTGCCGCTGTCGCTGCGCCCCCCATACGGATGTGCAGAATCGCGGTGAGGCTGAGAAACACGATGGGGAAGACCGCACCCAAGCCAGTCGCCACCGGACCAAGCAAGTTCGATGCGGTGACCACCGCCGCAACAAACAAACCGACGACAAAGGCGCGCAAGGGCAGCTCATACCATTCGGCTGGTTTGCGGGTTTGGGTCGCCGGCACCTGGCCGAGATTACGGGTCAGCCAGAAACAAATGGGGTAGGCCACTAGATTGATGAGCACGGCGGTCATCGGCGTCCACGGCACAAAACTGATCGGCACGGCGAACAGGGTCCAGGTTAGGAAGCCGCCACCAACAGTGACGTAGACGGAGCTGCGCGGGGCCAGCCACACCACGACGCTGACAAAAGGGGCGACGGCTGCGAGGCTCGCCATACTGGACACAGCGCTGGCGGCGACAAAGGCGGCGTCTTCTTTCAACGCCAGCATGACATAGGCCGGCCCGGCGGAGGTTGGGAACGCACCAATCAACGAGGCGTAAAACGGGCTGACCCGCTCGGCCACCGCCGTCGCTGCAATGACGACGGCTGCGGTCACCACCATTCGTATAACAAGGGAAACCCAAATCTCTTCCATGAAGCGTCGTTGTGCGGCGATTTGGGTGTGAAGTCCAGCCTGGGCAGCGCTGGCCTAGTCTTCGGACTTAGCCAGCAGAAAATCAGGAACCCGGCAGCCAACGGTACAACAGCGTCCAGGCTGACGGTCGGCGGGCTTGCCGTCTTTGCGTTCCATCAGATCGCGATCCATGAGCTGCTGGACGATCTCTTTCTTTTCCGCGACCGGGTAATTGCGCCAAATCTCACGCTTCATCGCCGCCGGTGAGCCGCCGCCATGGAGTGAGATAACCGAATACCAGCCGCCCTGATGGGATGCGGTTAAGTCTTCAACCAGGCGGGCAGTCTGCTTGCGCTGTTCCGCAGGAATGTTTGGGTTGCCCTGCAACACCGCATCGAGCGAGGCCGCCGTTTCGGGATTATGATCTTCATCGGGGCTGGGCAAGGCGACGATCAGTCCGCCGGAGACCGTATGGGCCAAGCGGTGCATGTCGTAAATCTGGGTCGACATCAGCAACTTGCCGATGTTGGAGAACACCGGTTCGGGCATGATGTTGCCAGTGCCGTCTTTGATGCCATAGGCCGAGGCGGCCACGCCGGTGGCATAAAAGCCTTCGACGATTTTAATCAGCTCGACCATGTCATCTTGCAAGTGGGTGTGGCGCTCCGGGTCCAGCCCGTTAGCGTCGATCATCAGTGCACTGGCGCCAATCAGCAGATCACCAAAACCAGCACGGGCGCCGATGCACGAGTGACGGTGATGGGTGGCGTAAGTTTGGGCGATGTCGCCAGCAGATTCGGTTTCGCCGTTGAGGAACACCCGGTCGTGGGGCACGAATACGTTGTCGAACATGACCACGCCGGTGGTCTGTCCGTAATGCTTTGAGAACACCGCTGCGTCTTCACCGGGGCGGCCAGCAGGGCGGGCGACGATGGTAATGCCCTCGGCATCCACAGGTACGGCACAGCACACCGCGAATGCCGCGTCGTCGGGGGTCATCGCCCGGCACGGCATGACGATAAAGCCATGGACATAAGGCGCACCGGTGACGATAGCCTTGGTGCCTGAAATCACGATGCCGTCGGCCCGCGCCTCAACCACATGGACGTAGGTGTCAGCGTTCTTCTGGTTGTGGGGTTTTTGTGAGCGGTCGCCTTTGGCATCGGTCATGGCGATGCCGTAGGTCTGATCGCCCTCTTGCACTTCGGCCATGAAATCGAGGAAGCGGGCGAAGTAGTTAGTCCCCGACTCAGCATCACAGCGCTGAGTTGCTTGATAAAGACCGTTGAAGGCGTCGTGAACAAGGTAGCGCTGCGCACAGCCGGCTTCACGGCACATGATGCGCACCGCTTCGAGCTTGGCCAACAGGTCGTCGCTGCTGCGGTTGATGTGGAGGTTGCGATTGACCCGCTTGCCGGACTCTTGCTCGACCGCGGTCATCAGCGGCGCATGGTTTGGGTCCTGGGCGAGGTCATAGGTTACGCCGATGGCGTTGATGCCAGGCTGCAACAGAGGCTCGTCAGCCACCGACGGAACCAACGCGCCGTTAACGAAGACCCGGGGCTTAAACGCCCGCAGGCTTTCCCGGTAGGCGGCGGTGGACTCGATCATCATGTCAGCGTTCCTGGAGAAATGGATGACGCCCAGCGTACACCATTGGCACTAGGCCTTGCCGAGAGATTTAAGCAGATCGATGGTGTTCAACGCCCGCTGGGCTTTTACAACGATGGGATAATCGACAAAATAGCCGTCCACTTGAATGGACGCGATTCCGTCCTTCTCCGCCTTTTCAAATTCGGCGACGATTTTGCGTGACCACGTCACCACCTCTTCGGTGGGTGTGAAGACATCATTGGTCCGGTCCACCTGATCCGGGTGAATACACAGCTTGCCCTGAAACCCGAGGCCTCGCGCTCGTGAGCAGGACTCGCGATAGGCGTCGTGTTCTTTGATGTGCAGGAACACCGTATCGATCGGCGGCTCCAGTTCGCCGAGACGAGAGGCCAACACAATCTCTGACCGGATCGGCAACAGAGCCAATTCGTCATGAGTCCATTCAATACCGAGGTCGCGGGTGTAATCACCACCGCCGAGAGACAACCGTTTGATCCGGGATTTAGTTTGGGCGATCTCGCGCACGGCATCGGCACCCTTGGCCGTTTCAATAATCGGCATGAGATCGACCGAACCGGGTTCGAGGCCGTGCTCGCGCTCTAAGTCGGTCATCACACTTTCGACTGATTTTAAATCATCTGCGCTTTCCAGTTTGGGCAGAACGATGCCATCGAGATCTTTGCCGAACACACCACTGAGATCGCCGTAGCAGTATTCTGTGTCATAGGAATTGACCCGAACGTAGACCGCGCATTGTTTTGGCTTAGCCAGGGTTTCCTTGATGATCGCGCGGGTCGCGACCTTCTCAGCAACCGCCACCGCATCTTCAAGATCAAGGATCACCACGTCGGCGTTGAGTTGCAACGCCTTTTCGACACGGCGCGCGTGGTTACCCGGTGTAAATAAATAGGTGCGGTTGGCGTGTGGTCTCACGGCGCTAAACCGGAATAGCGAGGTCTGCGGGCGGCAATATTGTTGTGCGTTTCATGAGACGTTCCTCGTTGCCGTCGAAGGGCTCGCGGCGGTGCATGGTGGCGGCATTGTCCCACAGAAGCGCGTCGCCATGGGCCCAATCATGGGTATAAACAAATTCAGGCTTCACGCTCCACTCAAACAGATAGTCGAGCAGCGCGCGGCTTTCATCATCACCCATGCCGACGATCTGCGTCGTCATGCCCGGGCAAATGTACAACGCCTTGCGACCACTGATGGGATGAGTGCGGATGATCGGCTGTTCAATATCCGGAGTGCGCTTCTTTTGGTCCGAATTGGTCGGCACGCTGTATTGAGCATTGAACGCCTCATAGGACTGAACGGCTTTGCGTCCCTCAATCTTGGCCTTGATGTCATCCGACAGGGCTTCGTAGGCCGCCGACATATTAGCGAAGGACGTCTGACCGCCGTTGGCCGGCAGTTTTACGGCGCACAACAATGAACCCACGGCAGGACGAGGCAGATAAATCTGGTCGTAGTGCCAGCCGACTTCGGTGTCGGACAGAATGCCGATGGCTTTGCCGTCGACCTTCATGTTCGACACATACAGAATTTCCGGATTATCGGGCGACAGGTACTCACGGCGGACGTGGATTTCCAGTTCACCCAATTGACCACTGAAGGCCACGGCATCTTTTTCTTCCAAAGACTGGCCTCGAAATAACAGCAACTGGTGCTCGGCCCAGAGTGCTTTCACGTCGGCTAGAATCTCGGCGGTGATCTCTTTGGTGAGATCAATCCCTAGGACTTCTGCCCCAAAGGAAGGCGTGAGTTTGCGTACTTCGAAAGCCATGACGTCCCCCTAATGGGCCAGTGATGATCTGGAATAATTTGTACGGACAATTTGTATGGGAGTCTAGTCTTGATGAGCTATCGGGACGTCGAAAGCCCCTAGAATCGGCAGATTCTGGGCTAGAGCGACTTGTCGTACATCCGGTAGGTTTTATAGACTTGGCCGCCAATGGTCTCGAGGGAGTGGCGGGTCTGGGTGTTGTCTTCCAGCACCCAGCTCATTTCGCAGATCGGCATATTGAGTTTGAGAGACTCGCGGCGGATGGCCCCCATGACGACCAACGCCAGAACCGACCCGAGGGGTTTGTTTTTGAAACGGGGCGCAACGCCCATCAGGGGCACCCGCGTGCCCGACGCCCATGTCCGCCGGGTCAACACACGCCAGGCCAGCTTGGCCCAGCCCGTCGGCCACAGGCGACCACCGAGATCGCGAATCATTTCATTGAGGTCCGGCAGCGCCACCGCCATCGCAGCGGGCTCGTTTTCGTAGAACGCAAACCACACCAATTCAGGGATCAAAATAAGTTTAAATTCGCTGGCCATGTGTTTGGCGTCGGCTTCGGTCAACGGGATGAAGCCCCAATTCTCCGCCCAGGCCGCGTTAAACAAATCCACAAGGATGCGAATGTCCTGATCATAATTCTTCGGATCAAGATGACGGAAGGTCAGCCCCGGGTTACGGTCGATGGAGCGCTGCAATATCTTCATGTGTTTGAGGGGCAGCGCCGTATCCATCGGTGTCAGGAAGGCAAGAAGATCGCGGACCTTCTCGAAGCCGGCAGTCTCGACCAATGTCTGATAGTAAGGCAGGGCGTGAGTCATCGCGACGCGTGGCGGGCTTTCAAAGCCTTCAACCAATAAGCCGGACTCTTCATTGATATTGAGATTGAAGGGCCCACGCACACGGGTTAGCCCTTTATCCTTGAGCCACGCACTGGCGGCGGCAAACAACGCATCCGCAACCGGTTGCTCATTAACACTATCGAAGAAGCCAAAAAAACCTGTGCCGTCTTTGTGATGCTCAAGATGACTGTGATCGACTTGGGCAGAGATCCGACCAAGCACCGCACCGCGCCGTTCCGCCAGAAACAACTGGGCTTCGCCGTGCGTGAACCACGGATTCTTTTTTGGGTTCAATTGATCCCGCATCATCATCTGCAGCGGCGGCACCCAAACCGGGTCGTCGCTGAATAACGCGGCTGGCAGAGCGAAAAATGCTTCCCTATCGGCGCGGCTGGTGACCGGCCGAACAATGATCTCTGAGTCTGTCATAGAATACGCTGCGTACGGTTAAGCCGACGGTGCAAGTTCGCCGTCTTCAGACTGCTGCGCAAATTCCCGTTGGCGATGAACCGGGTTTGCCGTGTGGGGCCAGTTGGGTGTGAGCGCGGCGACAAAGGGGTAATCCTTCGCGACCTCTTCGTCATAACCCAGATTAAACACCGTGTCGGACCGAGGACGTAATTTGATTTGCTCGTACATGGTGCCGAGCACGCGATCCCACAAATAATTAGTGATCCCAAAATTGCCCGTCTCGTTATGGAAATGGTGAGCCATGTGCAGCTTCTTCATACGTTTGACCCAACTCCATTGCGGCACATACCCCAGGTGTTGAATGCAATGGATGAACTCATAGAAGCAGGTCTGCAATACGCCTGCACACAAGGCAGCGGCTGCACCAGGCCAACCCGCTAGGGCAAAGCCGACGGGTACTGTCGCCAAGGCAACAGTCGGTAGCGTTGTATAAAGCGCTCCAAACAGAACCATCAGATTATTGGGATCAGAATGGTGATCGTAGTGAATCCGTTTCCACACCGGGGCCGTGAGCTTGGACTTCCACATCCATTTGGAATGTAAGATCCAGCGATGCAGCACGTACCAAACCAGGGGGTAGATCAAAACCGTCGCCACCACTGCAGCGACAATGCCTGTCAAAGTCGCGAGACCATTCATCCAGGCCCACGTGGTGTACGCACCGGTCACTGCGGCAAAAGCAAAGTAGGCCGCGATGGCGTAATACTGAAAATACGCAGCAGCGAGATCACTCAGATTCATCCGATCTAAGTGGTATTCCCGGTCGGACCAAAAGCCGATCTTCATTGCCATGTTCGTTCCCTAACAGTGCTGCGCTGCTGTCGTGTATCTAACGCGGATCAACGCAAACTCAACCCCTCGGACTAAAAGTCCCAGGCATTATGCGCCTCTATTTTCTAAGTTTACCACAATCCAAAGCCCTATAGTGCCGAACAAGGCCAAGGGCAGCCACGCCGCAACAATTGGCGGCAAAGCGCCGAACTGCCCCATGGCCAGTAAAACATTGTCGGTGATGATAAAGACGAAGCCCAACGAGATCCCGTAGACCACAACCATGATCGCACTGCCTTGGCGATGGTGGGCAAAGGCCGCAATGGCCGCGAGTAACGGCATGAGGGCCAACACCGCCGGCCCGGCTAATTTTCGCTGGAGCCAAGTGTCGTAATAATATTCGGGGCGGGTGCCGAGGGCGAGTTCGCGCACATAGTGCTCGAGTTCATCAAACGTCAATTCGCTCGGCGGATTAGCGAGCTTGTTAAAATCACCGGGCGTGAGTTTTGTATCCCACGTCGGTTTTCCAACCGGCGCGGAGTCATCCTTGCCGCCGACGCGGGCCGCTTCGAATAAATTCCAGCCATCGCCTTCCCAAATCGCCAGGCGAATATTGATGATGTCTGCGACAGCGGCTTTATCGCCCTGGTGAAACAAACGGATGTCGTTGAGAACCGAGCCGTTTTGCAACACATGACCAACCCGGATGATGGTGTCGCCTTCGATCACCCACGCTTCACTGCCGTCAATAATTTCGCCGCCGGGCTTATAGCCGGTGCTTTTCCAATCTTCGAGCTGCGCATTGAAGCGCACGACAATGCGATCTGAAAACACGAATAATATGAGGGCCAACATCATGCCAACGACAACAAGACCACCAACCAAACTAAGAACAGACCGACCCGCCGCCCGCATAGCGATGATCTCACTGTTGCGAGCGAGAACAACCAACGCCGTCAGGCCACCCAGAAGAGCAGCCAGCGGCGCAACGGTTTCGATGATCGATGGCACCCGCAGCATGATGTAGAGCGCTAGGGAATCAACGGGCTCGCCGCCGCCATCTAAAACGGAATCCGCATTGGCGAGCAAATCGAGCATCTGCAGAAACACGACCAAGCCCAACAAGAGGGCAAAGAACCGCGACAGATACGCTTTCGTGAGATACCAGGTTAAAATCATAGGAACAGGATACTAGCCGCGGCTGCTACGGAACAGCCGAATAAGACCACTGGTCATATTGGACCACCGGTCTTCAAGACGCTGCATCGGCGTCGCCCCAGCCATAATCTCGGTTTTGAGGAAGAGATAAGACGTCCCGCCAATAAACAGCATGAACGGCACCCATAGCGCCGGGCCTGCCGACACGCCGCCGACCGTCGCATAGGCTTCGCTGAACTCTAAAATCTTGTGGTAGACCACCAGAGTCAGGAGCCCCACAACCAGACCGAAGGATTTACTAGCGCGATGGGTCATGATTCCGAGTGGGGCCGCCAACATCGGTAAAAACAAAATAGAAAGCGAGAATACGATACGCCCGTGCAGTTCAGCCGCAATGGCTGCTGGCGACACTAGTTGCTCGGGATAATCTTGCGGATTAACTGCGGCCGGTTTTATTCCCGTTCGTTCCGCGTCCATGTTGCTCACATAGCCCCGCAGGAGTTCGTCCAGGGTTAACTCCCGCTCATCACCCCCGCGCACGCGAAAGCGAATAAGATCTGCGAGATTGAGGGGCCAATCGAAAACATCAAAACTGACCGTGTCCGCTGACGTTGCCCCCGGCGACCATTCTGAGCGATTGCCCTGGAATAGACGAAGGCTGGTTGGGCGATCCGGACCGCCAGTAACCAAACGCCCGCGCTCAGCTGTTAGAGTCACGATCGTGCCGTCTTCCTTTTGCTGGTGAGCAAACACACCAAACAGTTCACGCCCGGCGCCGCGTGATTCTTCAACCCGCAGGGTGTAGCCGTTGGGCAAATCCATAAACACGCCTTCACCAATACCGGATTCAAGAACACCACTGGTGACATTGAACAATAGAGCGCGATAGGCGTAACGGCTGATGGGTTGCAGGTAGCCGACGAGAATTAAATTAAAAATCATCATCAGCAGGCCCAGGATAACGGCCCAACGGATAAAACGACTGAGGCCGATTCCCGACGATTGAATTGCGTCGAGCTCAGACTGCGATGACAACTTTCGAAAGGCGAGAAGCACCCCAAGGAATAGGGCAGCAGGCAGTGCCAACCCGATATAATGAGGGATCAGATTAAACAGCATCTGGAAAACGACCAGGGTCGAGACACCGTTGCCGACGGCAATATCAAGCAGCCGCAACATCCGCTCAAGCAGCAAAATGATGGCTGCGACCAGAAGGGTCACGAGCAACGTGGGCATGATCTGCCGCAAAAGGTAGAGGTCGAGTGCTTTGAACATCAATCTCGAAGTCGCCAAGCGCGCGGCGGCTGTCCTTTAGGTCCCTGAGTCAGCGCTTAGCCGCCCTCGGGGCCTGTTTTTCGGCCCTTTTTGAGGAAACTTTCCAAGCGAGCGCACCATGGCGGGCAAGCGCAAGATCGTCAAATCAAAGCTTTTGAAACATTATGTAAGTCTAGTAGAGCTTATCCCTCACCCCTCTTAGGCCAAGTGACGTGCCCCCACCGACCGTTGCCATTATCAGCAATCACCTCAGCACCCGGAACCTACACGACCGGGAGTGGCTGGACGATATTGTGACGAGTCATTCGTCAGTTCAGCACTTCGCCATCGACCAGATCTCCGATGTGCCGAAGATTCTCGACCAATGCGCGGCGAGCGACATTGAAACCATTGTCGTCGACGGTGGGGATGGCACAGCTGGGTTGGTCTTCTCGGGCCTACTCAATGATGGACCCTATGCGACCCCTCCGGTACTGGCACTGCTGCCCTCTGGCAAAACCAACATGACAGCGGCAGCGTGGAGCTTATCTGGAGACCGGCGTGAAGCCTTGGCCGCCCTACTCAGAAAAAACGCCGATGGCACCTTGGCCAGCACAATTCATACACAACCGATTCTGACTCTTCGGGAAGAAGGTTCACCACCCCGGCATGGCGCCTTTTTCGGCGGCGCTGATGTGGTCGATGGAATCCTCTATTGCCGACAAAAAATATACCCCCTCGGCTGGCCGAACTCCCTCTCCCACGGCGCCGCAGTCGGCGTCCTCCTATGGCGCGCGCTGACCAGCGGCAGAAACGGTGGGACCGTGGACGTTAGTGGCGACGACTCTGGATGGCGGGAACATGGACGCTTTTACGTCGCCATGGCGACAACCATGGACAAAATGCTTTTGGGGATGCGTCCCGATCCAAAAATAGGGAAAGGGCCGATTCACTACATCAGCCTCCGGCCCGGCGCAGGCGCAATCTTATCGACAGTCATGGGTCTGTTCAGACGGCGCTTTAGACACAGCGCTAAACGAACAGTGCGACGCACGGCGTCGGTCTCTTTCGCCTTTGACGGAAGTTACACCCTGGATGGGGAACTGTATGAGACGAAACACGACAGACCTGTATTCGTTGATGGCGACCAAGTCCTCCGGTTTGTACGATGGTAGAGCACACCCTTGAGCAACTGATCGCAACTGAAAGCCGAGCCATTACCTTCCCGGCGGCAGCGGCCATGGTCGACCATTTGAAAGACACTTATGGCTCAGGCGTCCGCGCTGTTCTGTTCTATGGCTCTTGCCTTAGGCTCGGCACAGACGAAAACCTAATGCTCGATTTCTATGTGTTGGTTAACGGATTACAAGCGGCCGTTGGCAATCCAATCAGCGCCGCTTTTGGCACCCTGCTGCCACCCAATGTGTATTACCACGAGTGTGATTTCGAAGGCCGCGTGGTCCGCGCCAAGGTTGCGGTGATGACGCTTGGGACCTTTGCTCGCGGCACAGCGGAGACCACCTTTGCTTCGGCGCTATGGGCGCGCTTCGCCCAGCCTGCCGCAATTGCCTATGCCAAAGACGACGTCGCACGGATAACGGTTGAACATGCCCTCGCCCGGGCGGTGACAACACTTCTCGGCAAGACGGCACCGCTGATGACCGGCCCCTATACAGTTGATCAATTATGGACCAGCGCCTTTCAAGCGACATACCGCGCCGAACTCAGGCCTGAATCAGACTCTAAAGCGGAAGAATTGGTCAACGCACAGCACGACCGATTTGTTCGCGTTGGAGAAGCCGCCATTCAATCACTCGACCTTGATCCGTCGGCAGACGCCAAGCCTGATCCAGGCGCGACCTGGGCGTGGCGCGTGCGTCGTTGGTGGGGACGCCTGCTTAATCTTTTGCGCTTGATGAAGGCCGCCTTCACCTTCCGCGGCGGTTTGGATTACGCCGCATGGAAGATTGAACGCCACTCCGGCATCAAAGTAGAACTGACGGACAGCGACAGAGCGCATCCGATTCTCACCGGGCTGCGGTTACTGATGAGTGTGAAACGGCAGGGTGGGCTGAACTAAGCGATCAGCCGGTTCACGCTCTTATCCGAGCGCGGTCTTCTTTTTCGACTGCTTCGGCAAGATGCCAAGGCTATCTGCAACCTCTGCAAAAACCTCGATGATGCGGTCGACCTGCTCGGTCGTATGCGCCGCACACAAGCTACACCGCAGCAACGTGAAGTTTTGAGGTGTCGCCGGCGGTAATGCCAAGTTGACATAAATCCCGCCATCCATAAGGCCACGCCAGAACGCAACGCCGATTTCAACATCGGGTGCCACAACAGCAACCACAGGGCTGACGTCACCACCAAGAGTAAAGCCAAGAGCCGTGAGTCCAGAATGCAGACGTTCAGCATTGCGCATCAAACGTTTGCGCAGCGCGCCACCTTTTTCGACCAACTCCAGAGAGGCTTTCGCTGAGGCCACGACGGAGGGCGGCAAGGACGCGGTAAAGATGTAAGGGCGACAGGCCAAACGCAGCAAATCAAATTGCGGATGATTGGACACGCAGAAGCCGCCGACCGTGCCGACACTCTTTGAGAATGTGCCGACGATAAAATCAACATCGTCTTCCAGACCGGCTTCTTCCGGCAGACCGCGGCCGTAGCGGCCGAGCACGCCAAGCGAATGGGCTTCATCGCTGAGCAGGTAAACGTCGTCGTATTTTTTCTTAACGGCAACAATCTCGTCCAGCGGCGCTTTATCGCCCAACATGGAATAGATACCTTCAATCACGATGAGCTTATTGCCCGGCTTCTTGGCCAAACGCGCCAAACGCTTATCCAAGTCCGCCGCATCGTTATGCTTGAACCGGATGATCTGCGCGTCGCCCATCCGCACGCCGTCATAAATGCTGGCATGACAATCCGCATCCATAAGGATGTAGTCGTCCGGGCCAACCAAGGTCGACAGCACACTCAGATTAGCAAGGTAACCGGTGGAGAAAACGATCGCGTGTTCTTTGCCCAAGAACGAAGACAGTGCTTGTTCTAGTGCCTTGTGGCCACTGTATGTGCCATTGGCGACACGACTACCGGTGGTGCCGGTGCCAGCCGCATCAAGCGCGTCATGAGCGGCCTTGAGAGATTCGGGCGCGAAGGTTAGACCGAGATAATTGTTGGTGCCTGCCAATATGGTGCGGCGGCCACCGATCATGGCTTCGGTCTGAGACAAAACTTCATCCATCTCGACTTGAAACGGATCATGCCCGCCATCACCGACGAGACCATCGCGACGCGCGCGGAGCGACTCAAATCGATCAAATAAGTCAGCCATGTTCTTCCCTAACAATCTGCTCGGTCGCGACGACCAATTGCCCCACAGTTTCGACATCCGGAAGCACGTTCAGCGGCACCGATATATCGAGACGGTCTTCAAGAGCTGCGATGAACTCCATGACCAAAAGTGAGTCGAAATTCAGGTCTTCCGTAAACCGTGTCCCATCGCCAAGGGTCACGCCGGTTTTATTGAAAGTCTGTAAGACCTCCAGAACCACAGCTCGCACGTCTTGCGACGCGCCGTCGCTAGGTTCAGCCGACATTTATTTAACCCTTCGATTTGGGGACAAGCGACGCCCTGAGTCTCACATCCCACTTCTCTTACCCTCTAGTCTTATGGGGAATGATGGAATGGTGACAAGTAACTTTAGAAGTAACGTTTCAAAACATTTTGTGAGGAATACCAATCATTTGCGTCTTTGAAGCCGTCATTCAGAGACCACTTCGGCGCCCAGCCCGTGGGGCGTTGGACGCGGGCCACCCAGTCGCGATGCAGCAGTTCTGGCACTTTCGCGAGGGTCAGCATGGCCGGGGAGCGGGTCAGCAGGCCTTTAAGGGTGCCTACAATGCCCAAGATCCAGACGAATACGCTCGCCAGATGAGCAACCTTGATGGGCCGGCCAACGGCTAATCCCGCGGCACCAGCCAGGTCTCGCCAGCAATATCCTCCGACTTGTCCGTCGTCGATCTCAAAATGAGTGCTGGTCTGAGGGCTTACGCAACACGCCAATATGGCCGAGGCAACGTCGGCGACATGGATCAAAGACAAGCGGGCAGTGGGGTGGCCTGGCGCAAGCATGAACCCATTCACGGCCATTTGGAAAAGGCGCACGGTTTCTCCATCACCAGGCCCGTAGATGGCGGGCGGGCGGAGAATGATGGCGTTCAGCTGGTCAGCGTTCTCTTCAACCACCAACTCGGCGGCGCGCTTACTCGCCGCATAAGGAGAAAGGGTCGGCGCGCGGGCAGCCAACGAGGACACCAGAACGAATCGCTTCACCCCTTCAGCCGTCGCAGCCTCTGCGATAGCTTCCGTGCCATCTCGATTGATGTGAAAAAACGCCGACCGTGACAGCGCTTTGATCGCGCCCGCCGCATGCACCACCACATCCGCCCCGGCGACCAATGTCTTTAGTGCAGCGCGATCCTCAAGGGTCCCCGTAATCCAGGTCATTTCTGAGTCAGATTCTGCGTTGACAGGCTTACGGGTCAACGCACGAACGCGATGACCGGCGGATCGCGCTTGCTCAACGAGATGACGACCGAGAAAACCGGTAGCGCCCGTAATAGCGATGGTGAGAATTTCGGTCACAGCCGATGCGCTAAACGCCGGCGGCCAACGGTTGAATTTCGCCGCTTAGAAAGCTGGCCTTGGCCTTGCCCCGTGCCAGTTTGCCCGACGACGTTTTAGGCAGAGTGCGAGGTGGCACCAGAATAACATCACAGGCCAATCCAACCTGATCTTGAACACGGGCGCGCACCTCGGCGGTAAGCGCGGACCGCACGTCCACATCCGAAGGCCGACACTGAACAAGAATCGTCGGCTGTTCGTTGCCGTCATCCTTTTCCAACGTAAAGGCGGCCGCATCGCCAGAGCGCATGCTGTCCATCCGCTCGACGGTCCACTCAATATCCTGTGGCCAGTAGTTACGCCCGTTGACGATCATCATGTCCTTGGACCGCCCAACAATAACTAACTCGTCGTCAAGGAAATAACCGAGGTCTCCGGTATCGAGCCAGCCATCTTGAAGGCACGCGTCGGTCGCTTCTTGATCTCCATAATACCCTTGCATCACGCTCTCACCTGAGAAAAAGACGCGGCCGATTTCGCGCTCCGCCAGGGATTGGCCGTCATCGTCGCGAATTTCAACCGTGTGACCTGGAATGACACGGCCGCAGACAACAAACGTGCGACCGGTGCCAGAGCTGTCATTGTCGACCGGCACGGCACGGTGGTTGTCGCCGAGTTCTTGCTTCGAAATGTGGTCCAGCAGCATGCCCCGGCCCGGTGTGCTGAAGCTGACACCGAGGACACATTCCGCCAATCCGTAGGACGCGTTAAAGGCGGTATCGGCAAACCCGTACGGTCTGAACACGTCGGCAAACCCTTCCATAACCAAAGGTTTGATCATTTCACCGCCGATACCGGCGACCCGCCAACTGGATAGATCCAGGTCCGGTGCCGTGGCGCTCGCTGAGCCAAACCGTCGACTGCACAGTTCATAACCAAAACTCGGCCCGTACGACATTGTGCCTTTATTTTCACTCAGAATTCGCAGCCATGTCAGAGGCCGGCGAGCAAAGTCTTCGGTCGGTAAATAATCGACGGTGGTTTGTGAAGTCAAACACCCGAGCATAAAACCGACCAATCCCATGTCGTGATAGAACGGCAGCCAGGACACACCGCGATCATCGGGAGACACATTGACCGCAGCATTCATGGCCGCGCAATTGACCATAAGATTCCGATGCGACACGGCGACGCCTTTTGGAAAGCGTGTGCTGCCCGAACTGTATTGCAGATAACAAAGGTCATCCGGCCCGCCGGCTTTGTTGCCGTCGGCTTGAGGCAAAATTTTCAGATCATCAAGCGACCCGACCATCAGCAAATTGAGACCGTCCGTTGCCTCGTTGACGAAGGGCATGAATTCCGTCGGCGTAATCACCATCGCCGCACCGGACGATGTGATCTGATTTCGAATTTGCCCGATGTAAGCGTCGCGACGGCCAAACGCGACAGGCGTCGGCATCGGAACCGGTATTGCGCCCGCGTACTGACAGGCGAAGAACGCAATCAGGAAGGCTGGCGCCGTCTCCGCTAGAAGGGCGACACGATCGCCGGGCACCACACCGCCACCGCAAAGATTCTTGGCCACCGACCGCGCTTCAGCGCTCAGGTCTGCGAAGGACAAGGCATGCTTAAGCTCACCGCGAGACGAATAGAAGTTGAATCCGGTCTCGCCCTGAGCGGCATAGTCGAGAGCCTCAGGAAGCGTCGGGAAATCAGCGAGCCGTTTAGGCAGATTGGTATTGTTGGTTGGCGTAGGTGACGACATGGTACGTCCGGCGGGAACCGAGAAAATTGATCGGATACTTGTCTACACGTGAGCAAAGGCGGTCAAATCAAGCTTTGCAACAAGTCTTTCATAACATCACATCCTTGAACAACAGATGTCGCCGCCGCTCTTTCACGCGGTCGTGATTTGAAGGCCTGGGTTGAAGATGAAAGAGTAAAAGTCGTTAAACGGTCAATTCCGTCAACGCATTGACCGATCCAATCTCGATCAGGCTGAGAGAACACCCCTTCCCTCAGTCAGCAACGTGCTAAGGGCCCGGATCCCCCGTCTGGGCCCTTTTCTATGAAGCCACCCCATTACGAGCGGTTCGATTGACCCATTACGACTATTACGAGGAAAAGTCGGCGGAGGCGCTTAAGGGGTTCCACTTCCACAAGTTAACGTTACTCTCTGGGTTTGTTGTTGGTCTGGGAATACCAGTATGCCTGCCCGTTACGCCCTCAGTTACGTCCCAGAGAAGGACAGCCCGCTGGCAGATTTTGGCCGAACGTGGCTGGGTCGCGACATCTTCTCGTCCGAGTTCACTGAACAACCTCAGATTAGCGGGATCAAACCGGAACGGCTGGCGGAGCTAACCCATTGGCGCCGGTCTGACGGCTTGCACGGTGTGCTGAAACCGTCCTTTCAGTTAAATCCAAAAGCGTCCAACAACGCCTTTATGGAAACAGCTCAGCTCTTCGCCAAGTACATGAAGGCCGTTGAGATTCCCCAGCTTGAAGTCAACGTTATCGGCAAGTTCATTGCCCTCACACCCACGACCCCCTCGCGAGAATTGGTCGCACTGGCCTCTGAATGTGTCCGAAATTTCGAAGGTTTTCGACAACCGTTGATGATCGATATGGATAGCCGATATCGCAAAGAGAAGTTGACGGTGTATCAGAATCGCATGCTGCAACACTGGGGATACCCTTATGTGATGGAAGAATTTCGGTTTTTCATCCCCCTCACAGATCGCATTGAGGATGAAGGAGAGCGTGCAGAAATTGCGGCGGCAGTAACAGCATTGACCAAACCTACAATCAGGCTGCCCGTTCAAATAAGCGCGCTCACTATTCTTATGCAGGACTCTCGCAAAGACCCGATGAGTATTGTTGAACATTTTCCGTTTGGATTGTCATGACCGTAACTGTTGATCGCGCTTTCGTCCGCATTGCCGAAGGGCAAGTGCATTACCACACATGCGGTGACGATTCAGCGGGAGCCGCCAAGCCTCTGTACATGATCCACGCCTCACCTTCGTCGTCGGTCAATCTTATTCCACTGATGCAAGAGCTTGGCACGTCGAGACGCGTCATCGCTCCAGACACGCTCGGCTTTGGCGATTCACCGCCACCTACTCAGGACATTCCCAACGCTGATGACTATGCGGAAAGCGTCATCAGAATTATGGATGCGCTTGGGGTAGAGTCCTGCGATCTCTATGGCAGTCACACCGGCGCGCACATTGCCTGTGAATTAGCCATTCATTATCCAGACCGAATTCGCCGACTGGTGTTTGACGGCATCGGAATGTTTTCCCCGGAAGACAAAGAAGAGTTCCTCGCCAACTATGCACCTGAGGTGCACCCGGATGAGTTTGGCCAGCACTTGATTTGGGCTTGGAATTTTGTCCGCGACCAGGTGCTCCATTTTCCCTATTTCAAGCGGACGCCAGAGTTCCGCCAACCAACGGCCTCTATGCCGCCGCCCGAAGTCATTCACCGTATCGTCCTGGAAGTCCTGAAGGGCTTAACCACGTACCACAAAGGCTATCGCGCCGCCTTTCGTCATCCGGACCGCGACCGCCTACCTTTGATCCGCCATCGCACGTTATGTGCGGCGTCTGACAGCGATCCGCTCAAAGACGGTGTCGATGAAGCCGCGGCCCTTGTCCCCGACTCAGTCAAAGCCATTCTGCCGGGCGAACGCACCGCAGAAGACGTGGCGGCGAAGGCGGCACAAATCGTGGCGTTTCTGGACGACGCCTAAGCGGTTAAAGCGGCGGCCCGGCTATCGTAACAACGAGTGTTTCAGTCTGCGGCGCACGCGACATTGTCACGGTTTTTCCACTTGCCTGAGTAGTGACGCCATTCCCCGAATACGCACGATCAATATTTTTGCTGACCCAGTCTGGGGCCCCGGACCAATCGAACAACGCGACTTCCACGAGAAGCGATACTGCGTTGAGATTGCGCAATCGCACCAAAGGATTCGCTTCTGGGAGAGCCGCCATCAAATTTGCAGATGTGATGCCTTCCGGGGGGCCAACCAATTCAAGGGTGGTGCGGCCGTCTTCCGTCCGGCCAATGACCCGCGAACGCCCGTCTGCTAGCGGTACGAAATCAAACCGAAGGTCGAACGGGGACCTCTCAAATATCGCGGTCAAATCAGCGCGGTCCACTCCAAGACTGGCGCTTTGACGTAACGGGTCCAAACGCGTGACCTGTTGACGTTCCACAGCGGGAGTAGGCGGCGGACGCTGTCCAGACAAGGTGTACATATAGACAGCGAGCACGAGGAGCACGCCATACACGATAATTCGAAGTCGTTTCGGCATACCCTTAAACTTTGTTCCAAACTCGCAAATGCCAATGAACGTTCGCTATGAGTTTCTGTTCATTGACCTAAGCCGGTCAACAGCACAGAGAGTTTTCTATTGATTAGTGTTAAAGTTGACCCAACCAGAGATCAAGGAGGCACCGGGATGACGAACCAAACTATGGACTCAGATACAGCGTTACGCTGGCAGGCGAACGCCGATACGCAACGCTCTCGGTTTTCTGACTACGCTTTGGATCCAGCGCATACGATAACGCTACACCCCCATGACGGCATCGCCCGCATTGTCTGGAACGGTACGATTGTGGCGGATAGCCGTGCAGCAATCGCGCTGCATGAGCGCAATCACGAGCCGGTCCTCTATTTTCCGACCGATGATGTCCAAGCAGAGTTACTGGCGCGTACGGATCACGCAACACACTGTCCTTATAAAGGGGACGCCTCTTATTGGTCTCTCGAGGACAATGGCGGCACGGCAGAAAACGCTGTTTGGGCCTACGAGTCGCCGATCAAAGCCATGGCGGGCATCAAAGGGTATATGGCGTTTTACCTCGACAGCATGGGCAAGAACTTTGGGTTGAATCTCGAAACCGATTGATACCCAAGACATTTTCGGCGGCGATACATGGCCCTCACACATCTGTGAGAGGGTTTCACGCGTGTGTGATTGGCGATTCGCGTTCGCGTTTCTATGATGGGTTCGTCGACTGGGGTATAAAACACCCCTCGACCAGGAGACCCCTTTTCAGGCCGCAGCTTTGCGGCATCATAGATGGAGTACATTATGTCAGACAGCAAGCTCTCTACGTTTTCCCTCGCCGCCGCCGTTGCCGGTGCGGTTTCAATGGCCGCTATGACAATCCCGTCAACTGCGTCAGCCGCTGGAAAAGAAAAATGCTACGGCGTTTCCAAAGCCGGTGAAAATGGCTGCGCCAATGCCGCCGGAACACATTCTTGTGCCGGCCAATCCACTGCCGCTTACGACAACGGCGAGTGGAAACTTGTTGCTGAAGGCAGCTGCGTCGAAATGGGCGGCCTGCTTGAGCCAAGCGACGGCATTAACGAAGACGCCAAGATGAAGGCCGGCTAAGCCGACCTTCATCTTGAATGAGCGTCGAAGGTGAGCTCTCCCCCTCCCCAAGCACCGCCTTCGACACGCTCTGTACGGCCAAGCCCGATTCCTGCGCAAGCGGGGGTCGGGCTTCGTCATCCCCACATGTCCACATTCGCGGCCGGGGCCGCCGATACGGCCTGGGTTGAAATTCACAGTGAGAATTTTTTTGCGCTGGGTGGGCCACGCTTGGCTCAACTTGAAGACGTGCGCAGCCATTACGCGATCAGTTGCCATGGCGTTGGGCTGTCTCTCGGATCAGCCCAGGGGGTCGACCCTGACCACCTAGCGACATTGCGGGGGTTGGTCGATCGCTTTGAGCCGGCACTGGTATCCGAGCACCTGTCCTTTAGCGTCGTCGACGATATTTATGTGAACGACTTATTGCCGCTGCCCTACACGGAAGAAGCATTAGAGGTCGTCGTCCGTAACGTCGGGCACACCCAAGACGCCCTTGGCCGGCAAATTCTAATGGAGAATCCATCGTCCTATCTTACGTTTGTGGACTCAGTCCTGACGGAATGGGATTTTCTGACAGAACTATCGCAACGATCCGGCTGCGGTTTGTTGCTGGACGTCAACAACATCTATGTCAGCGCCCAAAACAACGGGTTTGACACCGGAACATACCTCGACGGCATTCCTGGTGACGCGGTGGGCGAAATTCACCTCGCGGGTCATGCCATTGATGGGTCCGGTGAAGACCGCCTCCTTATCGATACCCACGGTGACGTGGTCGCCGATCCTGTTTGGGCCCTGTACCAACAGACATTAGAGAAACTCGGCCCACGCCCGACCCTGATTGAATGGGACACGAACATCCCAGAGCTCGAAATTCTTTTAGCGGAGGCGCATACAGCGCAACGCCATCTTGATGCTGTTTCCGTGGCTGAGGACTCATCCCGTGTTGCATGATCTTCAGCGAGAGTTTTCTGACGTCGCTTTGACCAATTCGGTCGCCGCGTTGTTGCCACAGGTAACGGCGTCACGGGGCAGTCGGAAAAGACGCTTGGGCGTTTACCATGCCAACACCGTTAACAGCCTGACCGATGTTCTGTCAGCGGCCTACCCGGTGGTTCAGCGCATTGTAGGTGATCGTTTCTTCAACGGACTCGCCAAAGAGTTTATTGAGATGCACCCCCCGCGGCAGCCGACCCTATTCCGCTATGGCGGCGCTCTGGCGGACTTTCTTGGCGGCTTTGTGCCAGCTAAAGACCTTCCCTATTTGGTCGATGTTGCACGCCTGGAGTGGGCCCGTATCGATGCCTACTTCGCAGCCGATCGCACACCACTCGATCCACAGAGACTGGCGGACGTACCGCCGGAACAGATCGGCGACCTCAAATTCATAGTGCAACCAGCCCACCAGCTTCTTGAATCGGCTTTCCCCATTTTCACCATATGGGCGATGAATCAGCCAAATCTCGACAGCGTGCCCGAGATCAACTTCACCCACGGCGAGTGCGGGTTCGTCTCTCGGCTGGATAACATCGTGATACAACGCGCCTTATCTATTGATACGTTGACTTGGCTTGGCGCCCTTGCAGAAGGTAAGAGTCTCGGCGCTGCGACGGAACTGGCCATGGGGTGCGGTGCGGCGTTCGATTTGCAAAACACACTCCGTCAACAACTCGCGGACGGAACTTTTTCTGATTTTCACGTTTGAATGGTACGGAACGACTAGATCACGAGGACAAAGGACATAAACCATGACCGACTCTCAATCACTGACTGCCAAAATCGCCGGCCTTTACGGGCCCATCATTACGAAATTAGAAACCCTGGGACCACCAGTGGTCGATCTCGCCGTACGCCTTTGGATCGGGTTGGTTTTCTTCCGGTCTGGCTTACAAAAACTCGACGACTGGGAAAGCACTCTGTTCCTGTTTGAGTATGAGTACGTTCTGCCGGTCATTCCTTTTGAGTGGGCCGCCTATATGGGAACAGCTTTCGAACTGGCCATGCCGATACTCTTATTTGTTGGGCTGGCCGCGCGGCTTGCCGCAGTTCCCCTGCTTACTATGGCGCTAACGATTCAGTTTATTTTGGGCGCCAACAGCCCTGCCTACAACGACTTCAATCACTTTGCCTGGATGACTTTTTTACTGGTTATCATTGCACGGGGGCCGGGCAAGCTATCGATCGATCACTGGCTGCGTCAGACATTTATGCCGGGGCAGAACTAGACTGGTCAGAGATCAGCCGACTTGAAAGCCGGTCTGAGTTAAAAGCTTATAGAAATCACGGATCGCGGTTTCTTTGTCTTTTGGGTCTGGAATATCGGTTGTGAACTCAGACAGAAAGTCTTTGCGTTTGAGATAGTCCGTTACCGTTTCGCGGGCGATGTCAGTCGCCCGGCCTTCCGTCAGCATGCCTGACGAACAAAACGCAACGAGCCGCCCAGCGCGTTCGCGGAAGGATAGATCTTTGTTGTCGATGCGCTCTATCACTTTCTGGCCAATAATGTAGTCAACGACGATATCGTCAAACCGCTTTGCGAGCGCCTTCTTGACGACATCGCGAAGTTCAGAATCAAGTACTAGACGTTGGGTCGACGTGACTTGCATGAGTCGGGCACGTTCCGTCTTCGCTTGTGGGGCGATTTTCTGAATGGTGTTGAGCTCTACCCCTTGGCGCTTCAACTGTTCTTCGATGGCGGCCTGCAGGCTCGCCTCGGCCTTTGGGCTATACAGGGCAAGTAGATAGACAAAAACCCGTTTGCCGGTATCGAGTTTGTCGCATAGACCCTGCATGGCCTTGTTGCGACCAGCGGCGCCGCCGATGTTGTCGAGGCGCGCCCACCGCTCTGTGAGCCCAGCCGCTAATGCCCGACCGCCAATGACGTGGCCATCGGTGATGACCCTGTCCATCAGTGTGTCGAAGAAAACCTTGTCGTCGGCTTTGTCTTCACTGTTGGTCAGGCGAACAGGGCCCGTTAAGTCGCGCTCTATCCGATCAAACAGAACCTTCTTTGAGCGCGGTAAAAGATCTTCTTTAAAGAGGGGGTTCAGCAGCTTTACAAGATCATCTGCGGCAAATTTAGTCGGCGCGCACTCGCCTTCAACAAGATCAATCATGCGTAGAACTGCGTCGCCGAGATGTCTCGAAATGCCGATGACATCTTTAATGACCGTCTTCGCGAGAAAGATGTCCGAGAGCATTTCATCGATCATGTCGCGAGCGCGTTGATCTTTTTGTGACTGCGCCATCGGCAGCAGCTCGGTCATTTTACCCAGCCAGCCGCGCCAATTAAGAGACTCACGGGTGAACGCCACATTGGCCATGTAGCCGCGTTCTTCCTCATCAGAAAATTTTGCGTCGAGCCGTTTCAAAATCTCGTCTAACGAAGAGTCGGCCAATGCGGGCAATTTAACTTTGTCAACGTCCCGCGCTTTTTGTGAGATTACTTCAACGGCATCAAAGATGGCGTCACGACGTTCGCGCGTCCCCTCACCTGTAGCCCGGGCATGCAATGTTGCAATTTTATCGACGCCAGCGGCACCATGGTTTCATAGTTCACCATGCGCTTTAGATTTGGATGGCTGTGCAGCATCTCAAGCGGCGTCATCTCAAATTTCTCGAGATATTTAGTGAACAGGCGCGCCATGGTGGTGCGGCTCGCGGTTTTATAGAAATCCGTTACCTTGTCGCAAAGAGGCGCTTCATCCACCGGGGTGACCGAGAGATCTTCCTCTTCTTTGACTTCCTTCATTTCTTTGAAAATCTCGCTTTCACGATGATTGTCTTTTCCGAAATGAGATTCCTTGATGATCCGCACACCGGCGGTCGTTTTTAGTGCAAGAAGGTCCGCTGCCTTTTTTCGGGCTACGGTCTCGCTTTTGACAACTTCACTGATGGCCCATCGGCCATTCTTGAACAGCTGTACTTCAAATGTAGCGCGTCCAAACATGGTATCGGGTTTGCTCCGGCGTTCCCTGATGTCCTCGTCGTCGCCTTTTTAGCGCTCAGCGAGGTTCCCCGTTCTCTTGTTTGCCTTAATTTCGTAACGAATTGCTTAAATTACGAGCCCATGACACGCAACTGGCAATTATATCGCGTTCGCCCTTCACAACCTGGAGGGCAGGATCAATCTAGGGTGTAGCCCGCGAATTGGTCGCGAAGGTCGGCTTTTAGTACCTTGCCGGTTGCCCCCAGAGGCAATGTGTCGAGCCACTCGACGGCATCGGGCAGCCAGAGCTTGGGGACCTTCTCCAATAGATACGCCCTGATTTCGGCCAAACCTGGTCGTTCCTCACCGGCAGGAACACAAATCAATAAAGGCCGTTCAAGCCACTTTGGATGAGTAACCCCGATCACCGCCGCCTGCTTTATGGCCGGGTGCCCCACCGCTGCATTCTCCAGGCCGACCGAGCTAATCCACTCGCCACCGGATTTGATAATGTCCTTGGCCCGGTCGGTGATCAGCATGTAGCCGTCGGCATCAAGGGTCGCAATATCACCGGTATCAAACCAACCGTCGGGAGTTAAGGCGCTTTCGCCCGCCTTAAAGTACTCACTGACAATCCAAGGCCCTTTGACCAGGAGGCGTCCAGACGTTTGCCCGTCCCTTGGCAGCTCCTGCCCATCATCATCGACAATGCACATGTCGACGCCATAGATCGCTCGGCCTTGTTTAATCTTGATCGGCATCTGCTGGTCGCGCGACAGGCCGTGGAATTTCGGCTTCAACGTATTGACCACACCAAGAGGACTCATCTCGGTCATCCCCCAAGCATGATTGACCGTGACACCATGATCCAACTCAAACCGGTCAATAATGGCTTCTGAAGCGGCCGCACCACCGATAACAACGCGGTCAAGCGCTGCAGGTTTACGGCCAAGCTTATCCATGTGATCGAGCAAATTCATCCAAACCGTCGGCACACCGAGTGCCATGGTGACGCCCTCGGCATCCATGAGTTCGAACAGGCTCTGCCCATCGAGTTTAGGCCCCGGCATCACCAGAGGTGTACCCGCGATCGGGCAAGAATACGGGATGCCCCAGGCGTTGACGTGAAACATCGGCACCACGGGCAGGATGACATCTTCTGTGCGCAGATTGAGCGTACTGGCATAACAACTGGCCATCGCATGCAGCACCGTGGCGCGGTGGCTATAGAGCACCCCCTTGGGATCCCCTGTCGTGCCCGAGGTGTAACACATCGACGCCGCCGTATTTTCGTCGAACTCCGCCCAGTCATGATGGTCGGAAGCGGCGGCAATAAAGCTTTCGTAATCGACGGTTCCAGTGGGAGCGACATCGGGCTGATGCGCTGCATCAGACATCGCGACAAAGCGTTCGACGGACTTGGTATGTGGTTGGACGCGAGCCATGGCCTCGGCCATGTCCGTATCAAAAAAGACGAGGCGGTCTTCCGCGTGATTGAGGATGTAGATCAACTCCTCATCAGCGAGGCGAAGATTGACCGTGTGGCAAATCGCGCCGATGCCCGAGATGGCGTAGTACAACTCGATATGTCGGTCCGTATTCCAGGCGACCGTCGCGATGCGATCTCCCGGTTTAATGCCGTAGTCAAGAAGCGCATTGGCGAGCCGTTGCGCCCGGCCAAAGACCTCGCGGTAGGAACTGCGACGGATCGACCCCTCGGTACTCCGCGTCACGATTGATGTATCGCCGTGATATTGCGCCGCAAATTGAATGAGCGACGTAATCAGAAGCGGCGTGTTCATCATCAAGCCGTGCATCTCAAACCCCACGTTAACCAATCAGCCGTGTCCGATGACATGTTAGAAGCAAGCGTCGCTATCATCCAGCTTGGACTTAGGAATGAGAGTCCCCTTCGGACAGCGGCAAAGCGGTCCGATAGGTCACCTGCTTCAACGCAAAACTCGATTGAATACTGGCAATGGCCGGAATGCGCGTCAGGTGGTTCTTAAGAAACCGCTCATAGTCGGCGAGATCTTGCGTCACAACACGCATAAGGTAGTCACTGGTCCCAGTCATGAGGTAGCACTCCATCACTTCGGGGAGGGCTGAAACGGACTCCTCGAACTCTTCAAGAGCCGCCTCTGACTGTTCCTTCAGCGCAACACTGACAAACACACTTACAGGCAGGCCGACTTTGGTTTGATCAACGAAGGTCATGTAGCCTTGGATGACACCGTCTTTTTCGAGTTTGCGGAGACGCCTGAGGCACGGAGACGGCGACAACCCAACCCGCTCCGCCAGTTCAACATTGGTCAAGCGGGCGTCACCTTGCATGTGATTTAGGATTCGAAGGTCGATCTCGTCTAAGTCCATATTTGGCATATATCACCATTATTTATTACTATTTGAGTGTATTATTGCTTCTAATGCCGTCTATAAGCAAGGGTTTGCAAGGACCTGCCAGTGGCCGTGGAGTAGAGTTCGGGCTCAATATGTGGAGCCCGAGATGACCCAGTCTGCCGATATCGCCACCCTGCAAAGCCTGGAAAAGAAAATTCTGTGGCTGGCGACTTGGATGATTCACCACGCCAATACCACGCGGCCCAAAACCGATGGGGTTAAGGTCGGGGGGCATCAGGCCTCTTGCGCCTCCATCGTGTCGGTGATGACGGCATTGTTTCTACACACCCTTCGGGCGGACGATCGAATAGCGGTTAAGCCCCATGCCGGGCCGGTGTTTCACGCCATACAATATCTCCTTGGCAACCAAACACTGGATCGTCTGAAAAACTTCCGGGGCTTTGGCGGGGTGCAACCCTACCCGTCAAAAACCAAAGACAAAGCGGATGTCGATTTTTCAACGGGTTCTGTCGGACTGGGTGTCGCCGAGACTTTGTTTGCGTCATTGGTCCAGGACTACCTCCACTCCCACGAGCTCTTAGACAGTAAAACACCAAAGGGGCGCATGATCGCGCTGCTCGGTGACGCTGAACTGGATGAAGGCAATATCTTTGAGGCCCTGCTCGAAGGCTGGAAACACGAAGTGCGCAATTGCTGGTGGATTGTGGACTACAACAGGCAGAGCTTAGATGGCGTCGTCAATGACCGGCTGTTCAATCGCATCACGGGCTTCTTTTCTACCGTGAACTGGAACGTCGTTGCCCTTAAGTACGGGCTAAAACTCCAAGCGGCTTTTGAAACGCCGATCGGACCTGCTCTTAAGACATGGATCGACGATTGCCCCAACCAAATCTATTCCGCCCTGACTTTTCAAGGAGGCAAAGCATGGCGCGAAGCGCTTGAGCGGGACCTCAAGGGATCCAAAGGTCTTAAAGCTTTTCTCGATCAATACGATGACGACAGCCTGCACGCCTTGATGACCAACCTGGGCGGGCATGACATGGAAGCGATTTTACAGGCGTTCGCCGAGGCCGAGGGCAAAGACCAACCCCATTGCTTCATCGCTTACACGATCAAGGGCTACGGCTTGCCGCTGGCGGGCCATAAAGACAATCACGCCGGCATCCTGAATGAAGGCCAGATCAAACAGTATCAGGCCTCACTTGGGGTCAAAGAGGGCGAGGAATGGGACAAGTTCTCTGGCATGGACTTATCCGCTGATGAGCTCGAGAAATTTCTCGCCGACGTTCCCTTTGCGCAGCGTGTGACTCGGGAACAAAGGACCACAACAGTTGCCGCACTCCCAGTGCCTGACTTGCCAGCACCCGAGGGAGCATCGCAATCCACTCAAGAAGCCTTCGGCAAAATCATGAACGTCCTTGGGCGGGGCACGTCGGAGATGGCCAAGCGCGTGGTCACCACATCACCGGACGTCACCGTTTCAACCAACCTGGGTGGCTGGGTGAACCAACGCAGTCCGTTTCACACCAAAAAACGCGAAGATATTTTCCGCCAAATGCACGTGCCGTCGCCGCAGAAATGGAGTCAGCAGCCCAAAGGGCAACACATCGAATTGGGAATCGCGGAGAACAACCTATTCCTTTTGCTCGGCGCGCTCGGTCTTTCCCACGACCTGTTTGAACAACGCTTGTTGCCGGTGGGCACCTTGTACGACCCGTTCATCGCCCGCGGCTTAGACGCCATGACCTATGCCTGTTACCAAGATGCGCGGTTTATGCTTGTGGCCACACCCAGCGGCATTTCCCTTGGGCCTGAAGGCGGCGCCCACCAATCGATATTCACGCCACTGATCGGCATCGGCCATGCCAACCTCGCGTCCTTCGAACCAGCCTACGCTGATGAAATGGCGACGATCATGGCCTGGGGATTCGAGCACATGCAGAAACCGGACGGCAGTTCGATCTACCTGCGCCTGTCGACCCGCCCCCTTGAACAACCGGTTCGCAATATGACCAACGCGCTCAAAGCTGGTGTTCTCACGGGCGCCTATTGGGCGGTAGAACCGGAGCCCGGTGCGGAGCTGGCCATCGCCTATAGTGGAGTCGTCGCACCGGAGGCCAAAGCAGCCTTCGACATCATCCGCGAAGATATACCGGGCGCCGGACTTCTCGCCATCACTTCTCCTGATCGACTCTATGCCAGTTGGACCGCAGCAGCACGTGCCCGCAAGGGTGGCCGCCAAGGCGCCCGCAGCCCCATCGAACGCCTCCTTTCGGATCTGTCGCCGGACGCCACCCTCGTCACCGTTCAAGACGGACACCCCCTCGCCCTTGGGTGGCTTGGGTCCGTGATGGGGCATCGCTGCGAAGCCCTTGGGGTCGACCGCTTCGGCCAGGCCGGCAGCATTGCTCAACTGTACGCAGAGTATGGCATTGACACCGATGCGGTGGTCGATGCCGTTGCTGACGTCATCGTCCAGCAAGTCGGCATAACAACACCGTTATCGGTTGCCGCTGAATAGATAAACGAATGGCGTCTTCGCCAAGGCAAGCCTAAGATTAGTCGACCTTACGCCAGTCTGGGGAAGGAACACCGCCATGCGCAATCACATTCGATCACTCTTAGTCGCTCTGTCGTTTACGAGTATCGCTGCAAGCCCGAGCTTCGCTCAGACGGAGATCGATCAGCGCAATACCGAAGTTGTCCAGAGCGTGTATTTACGAACACTTTCTGTCGATCCCTCAGCCGCGTTGGTGCGCAATGCGCAAATGGCATTTGATCTAGCAGTACGCAGTTACGGCGCCACAAACAGTCGGACCGCCGATATGGCCGTGAATTTGGGCCGCGCCCTCAATGGAACGGGACAAAATGAAGCCGCCGTGCCGCTGCTCGAGAGCGCCCTCAGTATCTATGACGAGGACGGCGATCAATCGAAACTGCGCTATGCCCTGGCACAGTACCAACTCGGCGTCGCACACAATGGCGCAGGCGATACAGAGTCAGCCGTCGCTGCCCTGACAACGGCCTATACTGTTCTGGAGCCAAACGTGCGCCGCCTGTCCGCTGACACATCATTTATTAGAACAGCGTTGCAGGCCTCTGGCGGCGCGGCGGCTGTCAGCGCCGCAGAAACGGCTGCCGCGCGAATGGCGCCAATGACCACAACACCGCCAAAGCCAAAATTACAGATTCCACCGATCTATCCGCCAGACGAGTCAGAAAAATCGGTCAATGGTTGGGTCTTGCTCGACTACCGGCTATGGCCTGACGGCCGTGTTCGCGATGTTTATGTCCTCGCGGCAAGCCCAGAGACCGTCTTCGACATTTCCGCCGCGATGGCGTTACAACAATGGCGGTTTGAAAAACCAAACGATGCAAATCAACACCATCAACTGAGCGTCGCTTTTAACGCACAGTAGGACAACGGGGCCTAAGCGCCCCAACAACATGGCTTGATTTTCAAACCTGGCCGTCTTAAACACTGCGCCTTCACATCGGAGTCCACCGCAACATGTCCGTTGCCACATTCATAGTCACTCGATTTTCCATTGCCTTTCACGGCGATGCGGTGACTCGTGAGTTGATCTCCACATCCTTCCGTTGTACGCGCCGACGCCCCTGCGGGGCATAACACTTCCATACCCTCGATTTGGGTTTTCCAAACATGGGCGTTAACGCGCACATGCGGTGCGATTTTCAAGACAACGGACTAATTACAATGACACAGAACATTTCGATCCGGCCTGCACGGCCGGAGGACGACGACACATTGGCGGAAGCGTTCTACAAAATGTGGCTAGACAACGGCATGACCGATGCTGATTTTATTCCTGATTGGAAGGCAGCTACGTTGTCCTTTATGACGGAAACCAGCCACAACAATCAGGGCCGCGCTTTTGTCGCCGACAATGGCGGCCGCATTGTCGGCGCAGCGCAATGTCTGATTTCCCGCAAGCTCTACCCACAGGCTTTGAAACCTGACGTCCGCTTGGATGGATACATCTGGGGCGTCTACGTCGCTCCCGATCACCGTCGGCAAGGTCTCGCCAAACAGCTTACCGAGGCGTGCGTGGGCTATCTGGACAACATTGGGTGCACAAGAGTCGTCCTACACGCATCAGAAAGCGGTAAGCCGGTGTATACCGCTCTCGGATTTGGCTCGACCAACGAAATGCGACGGGTACTCGCTTAACACCCAGATTTGGTTACGACGTGAGGCGGGCTGCCGCCTGGCCCGCCAACCGTCCCAATGTCATGGCCATGCAAATTCCGGACGCCGGGATATAACCCGAACAGGTCGGTCCGCTTATGCCGCGGGCTGCACCGCCGCCAGCGAATAAATTGGGAAGCACGCCGCCGCCGATCCGTTTGACCTGCGCGTTTGCATCGACATCCAACCCGCCTTGAGTGTGGTAAATCGCGCCGGTGACGCGAATGCCATAATAGGGCGGCGCCAAGTCATGGGTGCCCGTAAAATCACGCCCCCAGGCGTCCTCGTGTTTACCACCCTTAGAGTCCGCAATATCCGTGAGTGTTTGTTGAAGTGCGCCTGCAGGAATATCAAGTGCAGATGCGAGGTCGGCAATGGTCTCGGCATTTTTGACGGCGCCGATTTCAAGTGCCTGGCGGGTTTCGTGGAGATGCTTGTATCGATTGTGAAGTGTTTCGTCGTAGATCATATAAGCGATGTGATCAGGCTGACGCATCACTTTGACGCCTTGGCCCGACACATCGGCCATTTCATCAGAAAACCGCTCGCCATTGCGATTGACCTGAACGCCACCATCGATGACGTAATTGTAGTTGAACAGAAGTTCTTGCGGATGGGCGAGCGCGCCGTAGCCCTGGAACGACGACATGTCGGCCACGGCGCCGTCAAGGTCCATGCCCCAGCGAATACCATCGCCTAAACTGTTCTCCCACGTAAACACATGAGCCCCGGCCATATCGGGAATGAACTCGGCAATCATGTCTGGATTGTTGGCGAACCCGCACGTCGCGAGAATAAGAGCACCACAGCCGATGTCTTCGTGACTGCCATCGGGACGCGCAATACGAACACCGAGCACACGCCCAGAGTCATCAGCATAAAGATCCGTTAAGTTTGCATCGGTCAAAAGATCGGCGCCAACGCGCTCGACCGCTTGCAATAGCCGCCCCAACAGGTCTTCACCGGTTTTTTCCGGCGGTGCATGAAGGCGTTGCACGGAATGACCAAGGCCCTTCCACGATGTATCCACCGCAAAGGGAATACCGTGATCGGCAGAGAGCCAATCGATCGTCGGCGCCGCCTCGCGCGTGACAACCCTGACAAAATCAGGGTCGGATTTGCCCTCGACCTTGGCCATCACGTCTTCGAAGAATTGCTCAGGCGAATCCTCTATTCCCGCATCTTTCTGAGCTTGTGTCCCCGCCGCGCACATGGTGCCTTGCGACATCGATGTCGTACCTCGCGGGATGGCATCCTTTTCGAGGATGAGAACCTCCGCTCCGGCGCCACGTGCCGCCAACGCCGCCGTCAATCCGCACGCGCCGCCGCCAGCGATCAGGACCGGGACTGTGATCGCGAAAGGGTCAGCTGGCGGGGGTAAAATCGGCATCAACACACTCCATTGGCAAAGGCGCAAAGATCATAGAGCGGTCTCCGGCCACGACAAGCGGCTCTAAGCCCTTGGGCATCTTACAAACTGTTCTTAGACTGTCCCGACACAAGAGAGTAAGGACTAAACATGAGCGATTATATCCAATGCCTCGGCTGGATCGTGCGCCGCACGGAAGACCCGATGCCCCCTGGTGAGTTCTATCGCGACGTTCTCGGCCTGCCCGAGGTGCGCCGGCGCGATACGGACCGCGCCCGGAACATCATGGTCTGGTCCGGGATGTATTCGGATATCGAAACCATGTGGCAGGGTAAGCCGCACCCGCCTGTTAAAACCATCGAAGATGCGGCTGTCGTGCCAATTTTCCGGGTGCGCGACTTTGACTCCGTGCACGCCCGCATTGTTGCAGCCGACGCGCCGTCCATCCCATCAAACGCCCCAGCGGACGACACCGCTTACTTTGCCGATCCGGACGGATTCATCTTCGGGATTCGCGCACCAACGCCAGGGTCTGATTTAGCGCCCGACATCGAAGCCGAGAAGGTCTGGCAAGATGGTGTCGTTACCCTTCCTGATACGCCGCCAATGCCGAGCGACATACAGGACATCGGATGGCTGCGCCTTCATGTCGCCGATCCACAAGGCCTTGTGCCATTCTATTGCCGGACAGTCGGTCTCGACTTATTAGAGAACAACGGAGACGCTGGCGTTAGCATGCACCTGGGCGGCACCACCTCGCTCGAATTAAAACCGGGAGGGGTTGTCCGTCCGGTTCCGAACGATCGCAAAGATGTCCCCGATGTGTGGATTTTACGCGGCTACAATTTTGACTCGTACGTAGAGAAAATGTCAGCCGCCAATGTAACGCTAGTGAACGAACTGAAACTGGGCGCAGGCTCTCTCAATTACTATGCAGACCCGGAAGGCAATGTATTTGGTTTTCAGGAACGCAAAGCCTACAACCCGGACGACCCATTGACCCATCGCATTGAAGATCGCGCCGCACGCACGGCCTGGGATGCCCGTGATCTGTAAGCCTTAGGCCGCCCGAGCCGCTAGCCACTTGGCCGCAAGCGGCGCAGCCGTGATCAGAATAGCGATCCGCGCAAGGTGATGAACCGCGACGAAGGCGGGATCGATGTCAAAGGCGATCGCAATCAGGCACATTTCGGCGACACCGCCCGGTGTAAATGCGAGCAGTGTGGTCAGAAATGCCGCGCCAGTAATGCCACTCACCGCCCAGGCGAATACAGCTGACACACCAATAACGACGGCTGTCGCCGCAACGGCATGACGACTGACTCGAAAGAACGTCTGCGCGGTAACTGTCGAAAATCGAGAACCGGTGGCCGAACCCAGCACCCACAAGCACGCCGAGAGAGCCGCATCTGGCGGACGCCACGAAACGAAACCCGAAAGATAAAGAGCGGCCGATACCAACATAGCGCCGGTCATGGCCGATGCCGGCAGATTAAACATGCGTGCGAGACTGAACCCGACAATCGCAGCAGCAAGCAGCATGAGCCCATCCGACCATACGAAAGGTCCGCCGTCGGGCAAAAAGGAAGCCGACGTTGGTCCCGCCGCGGTGGCCAAAGTAACAATCATAGGCAACAGAAAAATCACGATCGCCACGCGCAAGCCTTGGGTCAAAGCGATCATGCGCTCATCGGCGCCGGACTCTCCGCCAATAATCACCATGGCCGTCAATGTGCCCGGTGCGCCTGAGAACATCGCAGTGGGCGGATCGAACGCGGCGTAGCGGCGATAATAAAAACTGGCGATGATCGTAATCAAAGGAATGAACACAACCATCAGAGATAAACTGACGGCCCATTCTCCGGCCCGGGCTAAAAGATCCGGCGAGAATGACCCACCCAGGAACACCCCGATCACACAAAGTGTAACCACCCGCACACTGTGGGGCACGAGAACCGGGGCACCACGAACGGATGCGATAATGTTCGCGACCATCGGTCCCAACATCCACGCCAGCGGCACACCAATCACCGCGAAGATCGCGCCACCGATAGCGCCCAGCCCCAGGGACATTACGATGGGCGCTACGCCCTTGCGCGTCAGTGGTCGCGGGTCGTCAGAGTTTGGAGGCGTGGGCGCTGAAACGGTGGACAAATCGGACTGCCTTATAGGGTGCGCCTCACCCTATAGAGAGATGAGCCGGGAAAAAAGATCGCGCCGCACACTCACCCAAGCGCACACCCGACGGTGTTTTGTACGAACTGTTTCAAGCCATAGATTGATCTACTGCGCCCGGGTCAGGCATTTAACCGCAATGGCCGTAATTTTGGATTCAACCCCCGGCGGCAAGGCCTGGCCCGATTGCGTAGCCGTTTGATAGGCCTGCATTTCGCTGGCGTTAAGGTTGGCCTGAACCTCTTGCACCAGGCAGTTGCATAGAGTGCCGACATTGCCGGGAGCCGGCACCCCTGATGAAGACAGGAACCCGCGGCAGATCGCCGAAAGCGGATCCTGTTGCGCTTGCACTGACACCGAAAACGTCAAGTTCACACCGACCAGGGCACTGAGAACAAGATATCTAAGCCTGTATAAGGGTTGCATGACCAGCCTCCTTGAACGCAGCGCCGCACAATCACCCACATGAGGGTTGGCGCAACTGCGTTCAGATCATAAGCTTTGTCACCAAAGCCACAAAGACCGGAGAATTCAATGACTCGCCAAAACCCCGTCCTTCTCGCCGCCGCCATTGTGATGGCGTGGGCCTGTATCGGGGCCGGTGCCGCCTCTGCCTTTACGGGATCTCTTGAATCTCGCCTCGCCGCAAAACCGGATTTGATGACCGAGTTCGAGGGATCCGACGAGCTCTCGACAGAATTCATCGGCCATAACCGGTGGCAGAGCTTCCTCGATATTTATCTCGCGAGGGATCAAGCTATTGTCGATCGGGTGACTGAAACCGAAATCGTGGTTAACCTGTTTCGTTATCGCGCGGTCAGCGAGGCAGACAAGCAAACCTTAAACGAGTACATCGCTAGCCTCGAAGCCATCGGCATCAGCAATTACAATCGCGGTGAGCAACAAGCCTATTGGATTAACCTGTACAACGCGCTGACGGTTCGGACTGTGCTTGAGCATTATCCGGTACGCAGCATTCGCGAGATCGACATTTCGCCCGGATTTTTCACCACAGGGCCATGGGGCAAAAAACTTGTTACGATTGAGGGCGTTGATCTCAGCCTAGACGACATTGAACACCGCATTCTCCGCCCGATCTGGCAGGACAACCGCATTCATTACGCCCTTAACTGCGCGTCAGTCGGTTGCCCTGACCTATGGCCACAAACTTTCTCTCCAGAAAATATGGAGGCCAATCTAGAAGCCGCTGCATTCAAGTTCATCAACAACTCGCGTGGCGTTTTGATTGAAGGTGGCCGCATGACCGTTTCACAAATCTATGAATGGTACGACGAAGATTTTGGCGGCACCGACGAGGGCGTGCTTGAGCATATATTGGGGTACGCACGTAAAACTCTGACCCGAAACATTAACCGCAGGCTTGGCTCAATAAAAACAGATTACGATTGGGACCTCAACGAGGCTCGATAAGGCTATCCGCCAGCTGCAAGTCTCTAATTTGCGCCTGTGACTGAGCGCCCGTGTCGTCGGTATCTGCGGAAACAGCAATCACGCTAACAGCGGACAGTTCACCACCAAAAGCCGCACGATAGTCGGCAGCGAGATCAACCGTCTCATCAACCCACTGTCCCGTCGCGGTGAACCCTGGCGACTGCCGAATAAACAGAACGCCTTCACCGTCATCCATAAAGGGATTGGGGATCATGGTCCCGACCGGACGCTGCCCACCCCACACGTAAGTAATGGCTTGACCGGAGACCGGAACACCAAACATTGCCGCCATGCCGCGGCCCATTTTCTTCAAGAGCCCGGCGTCTTGGTCTGCGAAATACACATGAACGGCCAGGGGGCGATCATCAGAACCCTGGTCCGATAAATTTGTTCCTGGAAAATCTTTATCAACCCGCCACGACCAACGCAGCGTATGCCCTGGCAGTGGGTCGTCCGGTACGAAGGTATAGAGAAACGCCACTTGAGAATCGGCCTGCACGGTTAAACTGCCCGTGCTCTCGATCAGAAATTCAGCAGCTTGTTTGCCGCGCGGTACGTGCATGCGCCACCCCGCACTTTTGAGATCAGGTGTGAAGTTTAAATCCAGCGCGACTGCCGGCCCGGCAATCAAGATCGCACCTAGCCCCCCAATAAGAGACATTTTGAGCTTGGATAGAGTAGAGTGAAACTCGCCAACCACGCCTAACAAACCTCGGATACCAATTATGTTTGATCCCCTCATGGTGCGTCTGATTGGACCGCCGATCAACTGGGCGGGACGCAATCTTGCGCAACGCGGTATTTCCGCAAATTCCGTGACTGTGGTTGGTTTCCTGATTGGCCTCGGCGCCCTTCCCGCCTTGGCCTTCAACGCGCCGACTTTAGCCCTTGTGCTTGTCTTGCTAAATCGCGTTGCTGACGGATTGGATGGAGCGATTGCACGGGCGACAGAGAAAACCGATTTTGGCGCTTATCTGGACATCGTTCTGGACTTTATTTTCTATGCCGCCATTGCCCTGGGTTTCGCATTTTTAGATCACGACAATGCCATTGTCGTCGCCGTACTCGTCACCAGCTTTATAGGGACCGGTGCATCCTTCCTCGCCTTCGCCGTTATTGCGGCCAAGCGAGGGTTGGATACTCAAGCACGGGGCAATAAATCCTTTTTCTACTCAGGTGGGTTGGCAGAAGGAACCGAGACCATCGTGTTCTTCGTATTGGTCTGCGCGCAACCGGATTGGTTTATCCCGGCCGCGACCATTTTTATTGCGATGTGCTGGATAACGGTAGCAATGCGGATCAATCAAGCGCGGGTCGCCTTTGGGGCTAACGCAACCTCGTAACTAGGCGGCTTGTGCTTCCGTCTGGATCAGAACCATGTAGAGCCCATCCGTATTAGCCGCGCCACGTAGCTTGTCGCAATTGGCGGGATCCCGCAGAAGGCGAGAGACGCGGGCCAGGGCTTTAAGGTGATCAGCGCCCGCTTGCTCTGGAGCCAAAAGAAGAAAGATCAAATCGACGGGATGGTCGTCGATTGCTTCGAAGTCGACCGGTTTTTCGAGGCGGGCAAAAACACCGTATAAGCGATTTAGGTCTGCCAGCTTACCGTGCGGGATGGCGATACCGTTCCCGACACCGGTAGTGCCAAGCCGCTCGCGCTCAAGCAATGTGTCAAAAATTTTCCGCTCGCCAAGCCCGGTAATCGTCGCCGCTTTCTTGGCGAGTTCCTGCAGCACTTGTTTCTTACTCGATGCCTTTAACGTTATGACCGCATCGGGTTGTAACAAATCGCTGATTTCCATACCCAAGTCACATCCCATTTTGATTAAACACGTGTCAGATGCGGAGCCTTATTGGTAGGCGAGTGCGTTCTGACAATCACGATTGTGTGTTTCGATCTGTGGGATATCTCCCGATTTAATATTTTTTTAGGGGTTCACGAAACGCTCTCGTTCCGCCTGTTTCATTCGCTTCTATCAGCGCTTGGTTTTGTCTTTATTTTCGCTGAACGGACAGCGATTTTAACCACCCCTTTGTCTGAGGCGGCGAACATATGCAGGAGCCTATGCCGAGTCAAGGAAGCGACTCTTCTATGTCATAGGCAGGTCATTTGCCTTTTGTCTGCGGCGTTGGACCGAAGACGGAATCTTCAAAGATTCCCGATACTTAGCGACAGTTCGACGCGCAACCTTGATTCCGTCCTGGCGCAACTTTTCGACGATTTGATCATCAGAAAGGATGGCATCAAGGGACTCATCGTTGACCATCTGTTTGATACGGTGGCGCACGGCCTCCGCCGATGTCGCTTCTTCTCCGTCCGACCGCGTTAAACCATGACTGAAGAAATATTTGAGTTCATAGATACCCCGCGGCGTCGCGATGAATTTATTGTTGGTGACACGGCTGACAGTGCTTTCATGCAACTCGGTCAACTCCGCGATGTCTTTCAATATGAGTGGCCTTAAAAAGGTCACGCCTTTTCTAAAAAAGGCATCCTGCTTGCCGACCAACGCAGTAGATACTTTTAGTATTGTGGTCGCGCGCTGCTCCAGCGCACGCACAAGCCATGTCGCAGATTGAAATTTTTCGGCGACGAACGTTTTTTCTTCCTTGCTGCTGCCCGGTTGATTGAGCTCGGCGTAGTACTGATTGTTTATAAGAACCTTCGGAAGCGTTTCCGCGTTTAGTTCCACCCGCCATCCTCCATCGGGGATCGGGGTCATGATCACGTCGGGAATAACGGTATAGCTAACCGAGGTCTCAAATCTGAGGGCGGGTTTGGGATCAAGCGCCCTAACCTCCTCGATCATATCTCGCAAATCTTCTGTATCGGCATTGCATAGATTCTTTAGTGCGTTGAAGTCGCGTTTGGCCAACAAATCGAGATTCTCGATCAAAGCCTCAATTGCCGGGTCATAGCGATTGCGGTCCTGCAACTGCAGGGCAAGGCACTCTTTTAAATCACGGGCGAACAGCCCTGCCGGATCAAAGCTTTGAAGCACGCCAAGCACCGCTTCAATTGTCTCAAGTGGCGCGCCGAGCTGCTCGGCTAGAGCCTCGAGGTCGCCGGACAGATAACCACTCTCATCAAGACTGTCGATCAATGCGGTTGCGATTAACCGGTCCGACGCCGCCATCACTGTCAGATTCAATTGCCCATCAAGATGACTACGAAGGTCTTCGGTCTCAGACAAAGTCTGTTCCAAGTCGGACTGCATGTCATCAAAACTACCGCCGCTCGAAGAGGAGGACGATTCAACGCTAACCATTGATCCAGCCGCGTCGGGCGCCGTGTCGTATGCCGCGTCGTTTTCAGTCAGCCCTTCATCGATATCCATCGCTGCATCAGGTTGCTCGTCAACCGAGTCAACGATGCTCATGCCGTCTTCCGAACGATCGTCAGCGTTGCCCATGGCCTCGCTAAGGCTGCCTTCGCCGCCAGACTCGTCCCGTTCAAGCAGAGGGTTCGCCTCTAGTTCTTGGTCAACATATTCAACGAGTTCGACAGCAGACAGCTGAAGCAGGCGAATGGCCTGCTGCAGTTGCGGGGTCATAACGAGGCTTTGTGATTGCCGGAGATCTAAACGGGGGCCAATGGCCATCTTTAAATGACTCTCCCGTCCTTAGAGACTGAAGCGCTCTCCCAGGTACACCCGGCGCACTCCTTCATGGGCCACGATTTCCGAAGGGGCACCCTCCATCAAGACCGTGCCCTCGTGAAGGATGTACGCGCGATCAATGATGTCCAGGGTTTCGCGCACGTTGTGGTCAGTAATCAAAACGCCCAGGCCACGATCCTTGAGATGCGAAACAAGATCGCGGATATCGGCGACGGCGATGGGGTCAATGCCCGCAAGCGGTTCATCCAAGAGCAAGAAGCTCGGCCGAGAAGCCAGGGCGCGAGCAATCTCGACACGACGACGTTCGCCGCCAGAGAGCGCAAGCGCAGGGGACTGTCGCAGGTGGCCGACATTAAATTCGGCCAACAATGACTCGACGAGTTCATCCTGAGCGTCTTTGTCCGACTCTATAACCTCGGCGACGGCACGAATGTTGGCTTCAACGGTCATCCCCCGGAATATCGAGGCTTCTTGAGGGAGATACCCAATGCCCAATCGCGCACGGCGGTACATCGGCAACGGCGTAATGTTTTCGCCATCGAGATAAATCTGTCCCTCGTCGGGACTAATGAGGCCGGTCACGCAATAAAAAGACGTCGTTTTACCGGCTCCGTTTGGACCAAGCAGACCAACGGCCTCGCCGCGGTGCACAGACAAACTCACGGAACGCAGAACGGGACGGCCCTTAAAAGACTTTCCAAGATTTTTGACCGTTAATCCCTCGTCACCGACAGTGTCGGTAACGTCGTTTGGCGTGTCTTGCGTATCGCTGTTTTCCACCGTATCCGGCGCCATAAAACCCTACCTAAGCCATTCGGTGTCTCTAACGGCGTATTACAATCCAACTCTACTCTGATTCAGCGGAATCCGTGACCCCTTTTGGACGAGGCACGAGCAGCGCCCGAACACGGGGCGCTTTGCCAGGACCGGGCACGCCAGCCTCCGTCGCGCTGGCATATAACGTACTCACACCCTTATTGGTATCAACGACTGCAAATCCGCCACTCATTTGGTTTCGGTCAGAGGTGATGCGAACATTACCCTCCAACGTCGCTATCCCACTTCCCAGGTCATATCGGCCACGATCTCCGAGCACAATATCGCCCTTACTTTCCAACCTGACGTTGCCAAAGCCTTCGAGGCGGTCCAACTCCCCGCTTCTTTGCGGTGCATCGCTTCCTTGCCCCGCAGCCGGCTCTTTAAAGCGCGCGGTCAAAGTATCAGCCGTTAATTTTTGTCCATCCTGCACCGCAGTGGCATTACCCTCTGCGACGGCAACGTTCTCTTGCTCCCAGTATTGAAGCGTGTCGTACGCCGTTACGGTGCCATCAACCGTGACCAAGGTAACGGGCGACCCCTCCATAACGAGAACGGACTGTTCGAAATCGTACACTGCAGCGGAACCTGTCGCTGTCTCTCCAGCCGACTTAATCGTCACGTTGCCCAACGCATCAACCCGATAGACATCTGTTCCGCCATCTTCCGTGTCGCGATAATGGGCGATCAACTCATCCGCCAAAACTTCAACGTCACCCTGCACGGCGCGTGCTGAGCCACGAGCGATAAAACGCTTTTCTTCTTGCCGCCATTCGATGCCGCGGTCCGCGACAACTTCGATCGGCTTGTCGGGATCGTCTGACCTAAAGGAAAGCGTTTGAGCCTGAACGCAGGACGGCGCCAACAACGCTAAAGCGAGAACATAAAACCGCATACTCATGGACGACCTGTGCCCTTGCTTGCCGAATTCAAAACCAGTCTGGCGGGACCGGTGAAGTACACGACTTTGCCTTTGTCTTGAAGCTCGAATCCTTGGGACTCTAGCCGTCCAAAGGGACCTTGGGTTTGAACCGGCACCGTGCTTGTCGCAGAGCCTTGTTCCAACATGACGGTGGCCGCTTCCGTATGAAGTTCATAGCCTTGGTCCTGGAACAAATTAACCGCACCTTCCAAATCAAGAACTTGTGATTCTCGATGGTACCGCCCGGTGTCCGCTCCAACCATCAGCCAGGTGCCGTCGTTCAAACTGATGTCAGCCTGAGGCGCTGTAAGGTCGATGTTTTCATCACCGCCCTCCGCTTCACGCACGGATTCAGCCGTTACCGAAAACGGTTGGCCGGAGGTGTCGGTTCCAAGATAGCGGGCGTTTACCAAACTGAGCGAGCTACCACCATCACCACTCGTGATCGCTACCTCGGCAGTGAGCTGTTCGGGCTCACCGCGCAGTTGGGGTAAAACGACGACGAGAGCCAACAAAAGAACGGCGACGCTGGGAAGCACCACCTTCATCGCGGAGACAAAGCGGCTGTATTTTTCGACGGATTGACGGATCGCGACTGTGCGCGGCTGCCACGCGCCGCGAGACGCGGACCCATCCTCCTTAGATAAAACATCTGGACGAGTCTGTGGCGTCTCGGTCATACGACGCCCGCTCTTAGAATGTCATGCATCCGTAAAATTCCGACCGGCTTGCCGGCTTCGACTGCGAACAAACATGTGACCTTCCATTCGTTCATAAGCCGCAACGCTTCCGCCGCAAGAGTGTTTGGCCCAACGGTTCTCGGGTTCGTTGTCATGACTTCAGATGTGGGCATGCCGATCAACGGCTCAGCCATGTGACGACGCAAATCTCCATCCGTTACGATCCCGGTTAACTGTCCGGCAGCGTCGACTACGCCAGCAATACCAAATGTCTTCTCGGTCATGGTGAGAATAGTGTCGCTCATCGGCGAGTCCGGATGCGTGAGCGGAATCTCGTCATCCTTATGCATGAGATCCGCCACTTTATATAAGCTTTTGCCGAGTTTGCCGCCGGGATGAAACACACGGTAGTCATCGGCAGTGAAGCCCCGACGCTCAAGCAGCGCGACGGCGATCGCATCACCCAATGTGATCATCAATGTGGTCGACGTGGTGGGTGCGCCATGGGGGCCAGCTTCGTCCACGGCGGGCAAACACAAAACGATGTCCGATTGTTCGGCCAACGTGGACTCCCCCTTGCCCGTCATCCCGATAAGTGGAATTCCGAAACGCCGGGTATAGGAAACGAGATCAGACAGCTCGGGCGTTTCACCACTGTTCGACAAGGCCAGGACAGCATCAACCTCTGAGATCATGCCAAGGTCGCCGTGGCTTGCTTCGGCCGGGTGAACGAAGAACGCCGGCGTGCCGGTCGACGCCAGCGTCGCCGCAATCTTGTGGCCAATGTGCCCGCTCTTACCCATGCCAGAAACAATGAGCCGGCCCTTAAGGCCAGATATAAGGGATACGCATTGGACGAATTCATCGCCTAGCTCTTCCGCCATCATTGATAAACCGGTCCCCGCTTGGCCAAAAACTCGGCGTGCAACGGCGAGGTCGGCCTGACCCGAGTCCGAGGCGGCTTTCGCTTTTGCAGCGGGAGTTGATGGAGCCATAGAGCGGTCCGTTGCGATCCGTCAGAACGAAATTGGCGGCCAGCTTCACGGCCCCCATCACGTTATGTGGGGCGCTCACGCAGCCCTGTCAAAGGTATGCCTTTCTGACACGCCAACATTTAGATCAATGGAGTATGGCGGCTCGGCGGAATCGGGTCAACGAACGGCCTAAAAGGCCACGCCGCTAGTGGGCGAAAATATCCTCATCCGGCCAGCCCGCAACGTCTAAGGCCGCCCGGTCAGGCAGAAACCGAAAACAGGCCTCAGCCAAGTCTCGCCGACCTTCGCGATCAAGCAAACCGTCCATTTCCTCTTTGAGACGATGCAGGTACAGCACATCCGCCGCCGCATATTCGATCTGCTCAGGCTTGAGGGTCTCCGCCGCCCAATCCGATGACTGCTGTTGCTTAGACAGCTCGATGCCGAGGTGATCGCGGCACAGATCCTTAAGACCATGGCGGTCCGTGTTGGTCCGGCAAAGTTTTGAGACAGTGCGTGTGCAGTAGGCAGGTTCGCAGCGCACGCCGAGGTGTTTCAAAATCATCGCCAAGTCGAAACGAGCGAAATGGAATATTTTGATCAACCCGGGGTCAGAAAATAGCGCTTTCAGATTTGGCGCATCGTAAGGTTTTGAGACCTGCACGACATGGCTGTCGCCATCTCCACTAGACAGCTGAACCACGCAAAGGCGATCGCGCGCGACACTGAGTCCCATCGTCTCGGTGTCGACTGCGACGGCACCAGAAAACGAAATGCCTGATGGCAAATCGCCTTGATGTAAATGATTGGTCATCGGTTCCCCTCGCGGCCTGCGCGTCATTCGTATTGTTTAGCACTGTCGCTTTCAGCAATCGTGCCCCGTATTGGTGCCCAGGAGAAGACTCGAACTTCCACGGCCTTGCGGCCACTGACACCTGAAGCCAGCGCGTCTACCAATTCCGCCACCTGGGCATAGGCGAGCACCTTAATAAGGCAACCCGGACTTGGGGCGGCAAGGGATATAGCCATCGCTCAGGCTTTGTCAACGAAACCCTTTGTTTTCCGGCCATCGCGGGGCTTTTGTGACAATCGCATTAAGGAGAACGCAGCTTCAGCGAAGACCGGGCGGATACGCGGTTTTATTGCCATCCCAGAGCAACTATGCGAGCTTCCGGCTACGCGCTGGACAGTTAAGTTACGCGTGACATACGACCATCTGCCTTTAGGAAGGAACTGCAATGAAGAACCGCCTGGTTACGGTTTTTGGAGGCTCTGGTTTCGTCGGACGCAATATTGTGCGCCGCCTTGCCGCAGCGGGCGCACGTGTTCGCGTTGCCGTCCGGGACACTGAAAAAGCATATTTCCTTAAGACCTGTGGCGATCTGGGTCAGGTGAGTTTGGTTCCGGCATCCATCACATCAGACAATGAGGTGGCGCGGGCCGTCGAGGACGCTGACACAGTGGTGAATTGTGTCGGCGTTCTTTATGAGCGCGGCAGCCGGACGTTTGATGCCATCCATGTTCAAGGTGCCGAGCGCATCGCCAAGGCAGCGGCTCAGGCGGGCGTGAAACAGCTTGTCCACCTTTCCGCCTTAGGTGCGAGCGCCGACGCCACGTCGTCTTATGCGCGTTCAAAAGCAGCGGGCGAAGCGGCCATTCTGGCGGCCTTTCCTGATGCCGTAATGCTCCGTCCGAGCGTTATTTTTGGAACCGAAGACGGTTTCTTCAATATGTTCGCCGATCTAGCGCGGATCTTTCGGGTGCTGCCCTACTACTCGCGGGTCGTGCCCCACGCCGAAGGCGGCGGCGGCACCAAGTTTCAGCCCGTATACGTCGGGAACGTCGCGGATGCGGCGGTTAAAGTCCTGCACGAGGACGGGCATACTGGGAAAACCTATGAGCTAGTCGGCCCAACTGTTTATGACATGCGTGAGATTCTCGAGATGGTCTGCCAATACACAGACCGCTCGACTTGGATTTGTGGATTACCGTTCTGGCTAGCCCGCATCCAGGCCATATTCCTTCAATACCTGCCGACACCGTTGCTAACGCCGGATCAGGTCAAATTGCTGCAAGTCGACAATGTGGCCGATGGCTCCAAGCCGGGCTTGTCTGACTTGGGTATTTCGGCAGTGACAGCAGAAACCATTGTGCCGACCTATCTGCGCCGTTTCCGTCCTCATCAGCAGCAAAAAAAGCTGAGACTTAACGCGCATTAGCGACAGATGGCGGCTCGTCTAGACCTCCATTCACTAATCAACCGGACGCTCAAACCCAGTCGTAGGCGATTGCCAGCAAGGCTATACCAAGTACGACCCGATAAATGACGAATGGGGTGAACGAGGACCTCTGTAGCCAGGCCATCAAAGCCGCGATCGAGATGATGGCTGTGACGAAGGACAATCCGGCAGCCGCCAGTACGCCACGCGTCAAAGTGACATCATTGGCCTCATAGATATTAAGACCCAGCCATAGCCCCGATGCCGCGATGGTTGGAATCGACAGCAGCATAGAAAACCGCGCCGCCTCCGCGCGCTCGAAGCCGAGAAACCGGGCTGCCGTCATTGTAATACCAGAGCGGCTTGTCCCTGGGATAAGGGCCAGGATCTGCGCGACACCAATCACCAAAACATCAAGATAAGAAGAGTGATCGAGTTTTTTAACGGTCATCGACATTCGGTCTGCCGCGTAAAGCAGTATCCCGAAACAGAGGGTCGCCCAGCCGATGACCTCGATTGAGCGCAGGCCATCTCCAACATAAGCGTCAAACAGATAGCCGGCGCCGAGTACGGGGATGGTGGCGACCACGACCTGCCCAGCAAGGCGGGCTCCAGGATCACGACGCCCTTTGAGCAGCCGGAAGACTCCAGTCACCATCGCTAACAAATCTTGCCAAAAGTAGATCATCACCGCACCCATGGTGCCGACATGGACGGCGACATCGAGCATCAGGCCTTGATCAGGCCAATCGGCCAGGATCGGCACCATGATCAAATGGCCCGAAGAACTGATCGGTAAAAACTCAGTGATGCCCTGAACGACGGCCAACACGATAATTTGGGTCAAAGCCACGGCGTACCCCAGTTAGCGGCTGCGGCCGTGTTATATCACGTGGCCGATTCTTCAGACAGCGACAGTTTAGCACACATATGTTTACTATATTGGAGGATTGGTCCCGCAGCTATGGCGAGAAAAACCGCGGGACGCCGCAACTTAATAGCTTATTAGTCAGTATTGTTGTCCTATAATGTGCTTTTCCATGGCCAGGCGGATGCCAGCCCGGTATAATAGGCTCAAATAAAAGCACGATGGCACGATGGCCCGAGCGAACGGGCTCCGGGGATGCGGACACGGCCGAGAAACGGCCATTTTTCGATCCAAATAGCATTTATCCGCCTCAGCACACCCACTGAGATGGAAGGCGACGCCGTAACTCAAAAATGGCGCCGACAGGAGGGAACCGACCCATGAGCCAAAAAAAATCACGGCCCATGCTTCAATTTACCCAGCTCGATCAGGACTGGCCCGATAAGCGGCCAGCCGAAGAGCGTCGCCGGGATTTTGGTGAGATTTACGATCAGTACTCTGATGACAAAGCAGGGGATCAAGCCTCACGCTGCGAGCAGTGTGGCATTCCGTTTTGCCAAGTCCATTGCCCGGTCCAGAACAACATACCCGATTGGCTCAAATTGACTGCCGAAGGGCGCCTCGAAGAAGCCTATGCGGTTTCCTCGGCGACCAACAACATGCCAGAAATCTGCGGCAGAATTTGCCCGCAAGACCGGTTGTGTGAAGGCTCGTGCGTGCTGGAGCAATCAACCCACGGCACCGTAACAATCGGGTCGGTTGAGAAATACATTACGGATACGGCGTGGGAAAACGGCTGGGTCAAACCTGTTGTACCGCTCCAGGAGTTAGACCAGTCGATTGGCATCGTTGGCGCTGGACCAGGTGGCATGGCGGCCGCGGAAGAGCTTCGCAAACTTGGCTATGCCGTTCACGTCTATGATCGATACGATCGGATTGGTGGTCTGCTCACCTACGGGATTCCCAATTTCAAATTAGAAAAAGAAGTCGTGCAACGACGCGCCACATTGCTCGAAGATTCAGGCGTTGTGTTTCATCTCAACGTCAACGTCGGGGAAGACATCAGTTTCGCTGATTTGCGCAAGAAACACGACGCCCTGTTAGTCACCACAGGCGTGTACAAGGCGCGCGGTCTCAATAGTCCCGGTGTCGGTGCGTCGGGTGTATTTCCGGCAATGACCTATCTCACGGCATCAAACCGCAAAGGTTTAGGTGACGCCGTTCCAGCCTTCGATGACGGCACCCTCGATGCAACGGGCAAAAACATCGTCGTTGTCGGCGGCGGTGATACGGCAATGGATTGTGTCCGCTCAGCCGTTCGGCAAGGTGCGAAGTCTGTTAAGTGTCTTTATCGCCGCGACCGCGACAACATGCCGGGCTCCCAACGAGAGGTAACCAACGCCATTGAAGAGGGCGTCGAGTTTGTTTGGCTGTCGTCTCCAGAAGCGGTGCTACACGACGAAGACAATGTCGCGACCGGCGTGCGCGCGGTGCGCATGCGCCTTGGCACACCAGATGCATCTGGCCGCGCTAAACCCGAAGTCATAGACGGCTCCCAATTTGTTGTGCCTGCGGACCTCGTCATTGAGGCTCTGGGCTTTGACCCTGAGGACCTACCCGTCTTGTTTGGTGAGCCCAAATTAGGTGTCACCCGCTGGGGCACTCTCAAGATCGATTATCGCACCCTGATGACCAACATGGATGGCGTGTTTGCGGCCGGCGATATCGTCCGCGGTGCATCCTTGGTGGTTTGGGCAATCCGCGATGGTCGCGACGCTGCGGCCAGCATCGAAAAATATTTATCCGCTAAGGCAAAAGAGAACGCCGCGCCTTTGCGTAAAGCCAGTTGAGGACGATTGATATGGCACCCAAAGATATTGCATCTCCAATGATAGAAGAATCAGGAGAAGACTTCGTCCGTAATTGGAAAGCCAACGCCGCACTTTTGCAAAAGGCGTCGAGCTATGACCCTGCTTGGGAGCATGACAACTGTGGCGTCGGCATGGTCGTTGCGATCGACGGCAAGCCACGACGAGAAGTTGTGGTGGCTGGAATTGAAGCCCTCAAAGTTCTGTATCACCGTGGCGCAGTCGATGCCGACGGAAAAACAGGTGATGGCGCGGGCATTCATGTGGAAGTGCCACAAGATTTTTTTCGCGAACACATTGTGCGGACCGGACATGAATTGGCGGAAAGCGAGCCCCTCGCCGTTGGCATGGTGTTCCTGCCCAAGTCTGACCTAGGCGCACAAGAGACCTGTCGCACAATTGTCGAAAGCGAAGTTTTGTCAGCCGGCTATACGATTTACGGCTGGCGCCAGGTACCCGTCGACATTTCGGTCATTGGTGAAAAATCTAATGCGACCCGCCCAGAAATCGAACAAATCATGCTGTCCAACCCCCGTGGCTTGGACACCGAAGCCCTTGAGCGCGACCTTTACGTCGTACGTCGCCGCATTGAGAAACGGGTGATCGAAGAAGCGATCAATGACTTCTATATCTGCTCGCTGTCCTGTCGTTCGATTATCTACAAAGGGATGTTTCTCGCCGAGCAACTGACGACGTTTTATCCAGATTTGCTGGATGAACGATTTGTGTCGTCTTTCGCGATCTATCATCAGCGCTATTCGACCAACACCTTCCCCACGTGGCGGCTAGCGCAGCCGTTCCGCATGCTGGCCCACAATGGCGAAATCAATACACTTCTGGGCAACGTCAATTGGATGAAGGCTCACGAATGCCGCCTCGCGTCTGATTTATTCGGCGACAACATCGAAGATCTCAAACCGATCATCCAAAAAGGCAGTTCGGACTCGGCCGCTTTAGACTCCGTGTACGAGTTAATTTGCCGGTCCGGTCGAGATGCGGCCATGGCCAAGTCTCTTATGATTCCCGAGAGCATCAGCCAGAACGCGATCATGCCCGACAATCACCGCGCGTTATTTGCCTACTGCAACGCTGTTATGGAGCCCTGGGATGGCCCAGCCGCAATTTGCGCCACCGATGGCCGCTGGATCATTGCCGGCATGGACCGTAATGGTCTGCGTCCCATGCGCTACACCCTGACAAAAACAGGCCTTCTAATCGTTGGCTCCGAGACCGGCATGGTTCGTGTTCCCAACGCTGATATCGACGAGAAGGGCCGTGTTGGTCCGGGCGAAATGATCGCCATCGATATGCAAGAGGGTGTGTTTCATCGCGACACCGGCCTCAAAGATTTGCTGGCGGGTGCCAACCCTTATCAAGAGTGGGTCAAACAAACTACGCACCTGGATACCAAAGTTTCCGACGACGCGCCCGAGACAGGCGTGCTCTCGATTGAAGATCTACGACGCCGACAGGTTGCCTACGGCATGACGATGGAAGACCTGGAACTGATTCTTCATCCCATGGTGGTTGATGCGAAGGAAGCGACCGGTTCCATGGGTGATGACGCACCCTTGGCCGTGTTGTCCGATAGCTATCGTGGCTTGCAGAATTTCTTCCGGCAAAACTTCAGCCAGGTCACCAACCCACCAATCGATAGCCTACGCGAATCACGCGTCATGACGCTCAACACGCGTCTAGGCAACCTTGGCAACATTCTTGACGCCGACTCAAGCCAATGTGATGTCTTGCAACTCCAGAGCCCGGTCCTGACCAACGCACAATACCACATGTTGCGAGATCACATGGGCGACAAAGCTGTTGATATCGACTGCACCTTTGATTCCACCGGAAAAACGAAAAACGCTCTGCGCAAGGCGGTCTCCCGCATACAGAAAGATGCAGAAGATGCGGTCCGCGGCGGCTGCACCTATGTGGTTTTGACGGATCACAACATTGGAACAGATCGCGCACCGATGCCCATGATTTTGGCAACCGGCGCTGTCCACACTCATTTAATGCGTCAGAAACTACGAACGTTCACATCCCTCAATGTACGTTCAGGCGAATGCCTCGATACCCATTACTTCGCCGTCCTCATTGGTGTCGGCGCAACGACGGTTAACGCCTACCTGGCCCAAGAGGCAATCGCCGATCGCCATAGCAAGGGGTTGTTTGGCGACGCATCTCTTGGCGACACGATGGCCCGATACAAGAAAGCCATCGACGAAGGTCTCCGCAAAATTATGTCCAAGATGGGCATCTCGGTTATTAGCTCATACAGAGGTGGCTATAACTTTGAGGCCGTTGGCCTGTCACGCTCATTGGTTGCTGAGTTTTTTCCCGGCATGACGTCACGGATATCGGGCATCGGCCTGCCGGGTATTCAAAAGAAGGTTAAGGCGCAGCATAGACTCGCCTATCAGCCCGGCGTGATTACGCTACCGGTCGGCGGTTTCTATCGGTACCGCGCTCAATCCGGTGATGCTCATAGTTTTGATGGACGGCTAATTCATACGTTACAGGCTGCTGTCGAGAAAGACAGTTACCAAATCTTCCAAAAGTATTCGGAAGGCATGCGCAAACTGCCACCGATTAGTCTGCGCGATTTGCTCGATTTCCGACCGATCAACGACACCATTCCGCCGGAACAAGTGGAATCGACGACGGAAATCCGGAAACGGTTTGTCACGCCTGGCATGTCCCTCGGCGCGCTGAGTCCGGAAGCCCATGGCACGCTGAACATCGCCATGAACCGGATCGGCGCGAAGTCGGATTCCGGTGAAGGCGGTGAAGACCGCAAGCGCTTTAAGCCAGCCCCCAATGGAGACAACGCCAACTCGGCGATCAAACAGATTGCCTCCGGACGCTTTGGTGTGACCGCCGAATACTTGAACCAATGCCGAGAAATCGAGATCAAAGTTGCACAGGGCGCCAAACCTGGCGAAGGCGGACAATTGCCTGGCTTCAAGGTGACGGCGGAAATCGCTGAGCTTCGTCATGCAACAGAAGGCGTGATGTTGATTTCGCCGCCGCCACACCATGACATCTACTCGATCGAAGACCTCGCCCAACTGATCTATGACTTGAAGCAGATCAATCCCAAGGCGCGCGTCACGGTTAAATTAGTATCGCGCACCGGCATCGGCACCATTGCCGCTGGAGTCGCCAAGGCCAACGCCGACGTTATTTTAGTGTCGGGCCACTCAGGCGGAACCGGCGCGAGCCCGCAAACCTCAATTAAGTACGCTGGTCTACCCTGGGAGATGGGCCTGACCGAAGTCCATCAAGTGCTGACACTCAATCGCCTGCGCCACCGCGTGTTGCTGCGCACGGACGGCGGTCTCAAAACCGGCCGGGATATCGTTATGGCCGCGATGATGGGCGCCGAAGAGTTCGGTATCGGCACAAGCTCCTTGATCGCCATGGGCTGCATCATGGTACGCCAATGTCATTCCAACACCTGCCCGGTTGGGGTCTGCACCCAAAACTCGGATCTGCGTGGAAAGTTCACCGGCACACCTGAGAAGGTCGTCAACCTTATGACCTTCCTCGCCGAAGAGGTGAGAGATGTTCTTGGTGAACTCGGCTTCTCTTCGCTCGACGACGTTATCGGACGCACAGACCTACTACAGCAAGTGAGCCGGGGCTCCGCACATCTAGACGACCTCGACCTCAACCCACTTCTGGTACAACCGGATTCCGGCGGCCTACCGACGCGCAACATGACCGAAGGCCGTAACGAAGTTCCCGAAACCTTAGATGCCCAGATGATAAGGGATGCCGCACCAGCGCTAGAAGACGCCGAGAAGATGCAGTTGACCTACAACATCAACAACACCCAGCGCGCCATCGGCACCAAGATGTCGCACAAAATCGTAACCAAATACGGCATGACCGGGCTTCAACCAGGCCACATTACGGTTCGACTGCGCGGCAGCTGTGGTCAGTCCCTCGGCGCCTTTGGCGTGCAAGGCTTGAAGTTGGATGTTCTTGGTGATTCCAACGACTACGTTGGCAAAGGTCTATCGGGCGCCACAATCGTCATACGACCAACAACGTCTTCGACTTTCCCGCCGCACCTCAACACCATCATTGGCAACACGGTGCTTTATGGCGCGACGAGCGGAAAACTATTCGCGGCCGGCCAGGCAGCGGAGCGGTTCTGTGTCCGCAACTCCGGCGCGACCGCAATCGTTGAGGGATGCGGCTCCAATGGCTGCGAATACATGACCGGCGGTCAGGTTGTTATTCTCGGCCCCGTTGGCGCAAACTTTGGCGCTGGCATGACTGGAGGCATGGCCTTTGTCTACGACAGCGATCAAGACTTTGAATATCGCGTCAACACGGAGTCCGTGATCTACCAGCGCATCGAAGTTGGGCATTACGAGGCGATGTTGCGCAACCTGGTGACTGAGCATCGCAAAGAGACGTCGTCCGCCTGGGCGGAGCGCATCCTCGTCAACTGGGATCGTGAAGTCCGCAATTTCTGGCAAGTGGTGCCCAAAGAAATGCTCGGTAGACTTGAGATTCCGGTTCACCGCGAAGCCCCGCACGCAAAAGACGACGAGAAATCTGCCTAGGCTGAGAACGGGTTACGCAAAGCGTTTGCGAATAACCTCGAATATGGCCCGTTGTGCGTAGGCTTCACCGCCGGTCGGCCGCCCCGGTTTATCGTCGGGATTCCATCCGAACAAGTCTAGGTGCACCCACGGGGTTTCATCACCAACGAAGGTCTTGAGAAAGAGTGCGGCGGTAATAGCCCCCGCCAATCCGGACTCTCCAGAATTACTGATGTCCGCGACCTTACTATCGATCAAGCGGCGGTAACCGGCCCACAGCGGGAGTCGCCACATGGGATCATTATTTTGCAACCCGGCATCTAACAGCTCATCTGCTAGATCATCGTCGGGTGTAAACAACGCGGGCAACTCCGGCCCTAGCGCGACCCGCGCCGCGCCGGTCAAGGTGGCGCAATCGATCAATAAGTCTGGTGATTCTTCACAGGCCAAGGCCAAGGCATCCGCCAACACAACCCGGCCTTCGGCGTCGGTGTTCCCGACTTCAATGGTCGTCCCCTTGCGGGTCGGCACAACATCGCCAGGGCGGAACGCGTTCCCAGCAATGGCGTTTTCCACGGCAGGGACGATCACCCGCAACCGCACCGGAAGCTTGGCCCGCATAATCCAGTCGGCCAGCCCCAGCACCGTCGCGCCACCGCCCATATCCTTCTTCATCCAACGCATGCCGCTCGATGGCTTGATGTCGAGGCCACCAGAGTCAAAACACACACCCTTCCCGACCAATGTGACCTTCGGTGCGTCTGCCTCACCCCAGACCATGTCGATCAACCGCGGTGCCACGTCAGCCGCGCGGCCGACGGCGTGAATGGCTGGGTAATTTTCTGACAACAGGTCATCACCGATTGTGAGTTTGACGACGGCACCGTGTTCAGTGGCCAATGCTTCAGCGGCTGCCGCCAGCGCGTCAGGACCCATGTCTTCTGCCGGTGTATTGATGAGGTCGCGTGTCAAAATAGCAGCTTCGGCGGCACCCTCTACATATCCGCGGTCAACCTCGTCGGGCCAAACCAAGACAGCTGCCAGCGAAGACGGTTCAGTTTTATAACGATCAAAACGATAGGCACCGAGACACCAGGCCAGCGCAACCCAAGTGGCGGTCTGGTTTTTATCCTTATCTTGAACGCCCACAATTTGATCCAGTCGGTAGGTGCCCTCCGGCAACGAACGCGCCAAACGACCGGCCGCCCATTTATCTTCTCCGTCGCCGAGACCGACCATCACGCTCGCGACCGTACCGTCGTCTCGGGGCATCAGGCATATCTCGCCCGCTTTGCCGGAAAACCCTGTCGCCGATAGCCATGCCTTAACTGCATCTGCCTGGGCATTGCGCCAGTCATCAAGTTTAACATCAGTGATAAGCGTTAAAGGAATTGCGTTGTCGTCAGACTCAACAAGCGGCAACGGAGACATAATAACAGCCTTTCTAGGAGACGCCGCAGAGGCTAACGAATTGAATTGGGTCGGTCGACCACGTTGGCTTGGTCTGTTGCAGGTACGGGCAAAATACCCTGCTCCACATAGTACCGCCGGGCCCCCGGATGAATCTTGAATCCAATGCCCTGTGCAGCCTGAGCGAGACTCATAAGCTTGGCCCTAGGATGCCCATTGGCGAGCAGAGGCGCGGTATTGGGATGCCAAATTGCTCGCGTCACGCCGTAGGCCAATTCATCAGACATGTCAGCGCGCGCCACCAATACGGCCCCGACATCAAGGGTTGGGGTCTCAGCGTTGTCGCCGTACACCCCTCCAGGAATGACCCCGACGGAGAAAAAGGGGAATATCTTTGCCAGCTGGTTGGCGACTGGCCCATCGATCGGCACGAAGGATATGTCCGTACGCTCAGCCAAATCTTGCACCGCCAACGCGGGAGCTCCGGTTACGAGAAAGAAAGCATCAATTTCCCCAGCGACCAAAGCGTTTGTCGATGGCTCAAGATCCATCGTGATCAATGTCATATCGGAAAAGCGAAGGCCGAAGGCCGTCAAGATCAATCGGGCGTCAAATTGCGACCCTGATCCAGAGCCACCAATAGAAACCCGCTTACCACGGAGGTCTTTCAAGGTTTCAATCCCGGCGTCGGCACGGGCAATAAGATGAATATTCTCAGGGAATAAGTTGGCAAGGGCGCGCAGCGAGTCCCGCGGCTTATCTCCTTCGAAAGCGCCGGTTCCGAAGTAAGACCAATAGGCAACGTCAGCTTGGGACAGCGCCATTTCCATGGTCCCTGCTTCAACCGACTTAATATTGTCCAGGGACCCACCAGTCGACTGCGCCACGGCGATGAGGCCAGGCACGCCGCAACTGCCGCCCCGGTCGCATGGGCGAGAGCCAGGAGGGTTAGAAATTGCGTTTCCGATCAGACCGCCGATGGGAAAATAAGTCCCCGCGGTCGAGCCGGTGCCAATGCGAATAATGTGAAGCTCTTGGGCCTGGGCCAGACCTGACATCATGATGGCCACCGCCATCAGGGTCTGCAAAACCCAACGCTCAACGCGCTTAAACATAGGTCCCTGGGAATGCACCGCTTGCCATCACGCCCTTTTATTAAATGTCTTCCGTCACATATCACACCTACCGCGCAAAGGTGTTCTAATTTCGGCGGATTAAGGGGTTGAACGAAATATTTATGAGAACGAGGCGTCTGACGGCCTGGCTTAGGTCCGCAGATCTTCAGTGAAGGCCCGTACATAGTCATCGGCGGGCGCATCAACAATCTCTGCGCCAGTGCCAACCTGGATAATTCTGCCATCTTTAAGGATAGCGATACGGGACCCAAGCCTAATGGCTTCCGATAGATCGTGCGTGACAAAGACGATGGTCTTGCCGAGGTCCCGTTGTAGGTCAGCCAACAAGCCCTGCATCTCACGGCGGATTAAAGGGTCCAACGCTGAAAACGGCTCGTCCATGAGCAAAATGTCGGCCCCTGCTGCCAGGGCTCGGGCCAAGCCGACCCGCTGACGCATGCCGCCGGATAGCTCGTGGGGCAAAGCAGTGGTAAATCCGTCCAAACCGACTCGCGTGATCCAATCAGCAACGGCGGAGTGACGCGCCTCTTCAGACACGCCCTGAACTTCGAGACCGAACCCGACGTTATCCGCCACGGTACGATGGGGAAGCAAACCAAATCCCTGGAACACCATGGCGAGACGATCACGACGGACCGCGCGCAATTCAGCGGGTGATAGAGCGTTGATATCCGTGCCATCGATAGCGACACGCCCGCTGGACGGGTCGATCAAACGGTTGATCAGCCGCAGTAGCGTGGATTTTCCCGACCCCGACAGCCCCATGATCATGAACACTTCGCCGGCGGCAACATTAAGGCTCGTCTCAGCCAAGGCTACAGTGGCTCCAGTCTGCTCCCGAATCTCCGATGCTCCAACACGGTCGCGGGACAACGCCAAAGCGTCATCAACGCGGCGGCCAAAAACCTTGGTCACCCGGTCCAGAGCAATGCGGCTCATGGTTCACCGCGGCTGATTTGTATGCGGCGCGCATAAGCCTGCGTCGTGCGATCCAAGACAATGGCCATCGCGACAATAGCGAGACCCGCCGCCGCACCACGGCCCACGTCCAGGGTATTGATGCCCAGCAACACCTCTTGGCCCAAACCTCGATTACCGATCATTGAGGCGATTACCACCATCGACAGCGCCATCATCGTTGCCTGATTGATGCCAGCCATGATCGACGGCAAGGCTAACGGCAACTCCACTTTCCACAACCGTTGCCCAGGGGTCGCCCCGAAGGCATCTGCCGCCTCAAGCACTTCTTTGTTGACCTGACGTAGCCCGAGGTCCGTCAACCGAATAACCGGCGGCACCGCATAAATAACAGTGGCAATAATCGCCGGCACCTTGCCAAGCCCGAACAACATCAGCGCCGGGATCAGGTAGACAAAGCTGGGCAATGTCTGCATCGCATCGAGTATCGGCAAGCCAATGACCCGCGTCTTGTCGGATCGCGACAACAGAATACCAAACGGCAAGCCAACGAGAACAGCAATGGAGGTCGCGACCAGCATAAGCGCGAGCGTTTGCATCGCTTCATCCCACAGGCCCAACACGCCCATGAGAAACGACAACGCGACCAAGCCCAGAGCGAGGCGGATGCTACGGCTCGCGCCATAGGCAACGAGGCCAATCAACAACAAGACGAACCACCAAGGTGCGTCGCGGAAAAACCCTTCTAGGGCGACAAGGATGACAAGCAGCCCATCTGAAAAGAGTTCGAACCAATCGCCGTAGTTGATCACTAACCAGTCGACGAAATCGTTGATTGGTTGCGCTATAGAAACTGTGAATGACTCAGGAAACATAGCGGCCCCTAATGTTCGAGGCGCGCTAAGGCCGCCGTAACCTTGGCCACGGTCAGTTCGTCGACCCAGGTCGTCCAAATGTCGGAACGAGTGCGCAGAAAATGATGGGCGGCATCTTCAGCCTGCCCACCGGTCTCCTCCATATAAGCAAGCGCAGCGCTCACCAGAGCAGCATCGGTGTGATACCGGGTCAAAAATGAGATGATCGACGGTGCCTCTTCAGAGAAATTACGATTGGCACCGATGGCCACTTCAACAACCGGATAGGCCGTGGCTGCGACTGGATTAGGGTTGGATACGAGATCTGCGAAAACATCGGCATCAAAGGGCGGCTCTTCAAGCATAACCATGTCGTATTTGCCGAGCACCCAGGTTGGGCCCCAATAATAGGTCACAATGGGCTTTTTGCGGATATATGACGAGGCAATAGCAGCCGCCAGCGCCGCACCCGTGCCTGGGCGGAAATTTGTAAAGTCAGCATCCAGCCCGTAGGCCTTAAGCTTCGCGCTGTTGATTACCTCACAGTTCCAACCGGCAATGCAATTGTAGAAGCGGCCTTTGTCGGGCTCTTCAGGGTCCGTAAACAGCGTCTTGTGGGCGGGAAGATCCGCGACCGAGATCAGACCCGGTGCAATCGCGTCTTCCCCCACCACCATATAGCGCGGGACATACCAGCCCTGGACAGCGTCGGGGAAATTCGTGCCCACTTCAACGACTTGCTTGCGCCGAAGACCGCGGTTCCAAACTTCGGTGACGTTGTCTTTCCAGACTTCCATAACAATATCGATGTCGCCTTGAGCAACACCCTGCAACAACGGAATCGTCGTGCCCGGCAAAACATCGGTTTTACAGTCATGCCCCGCTTCAAGAATGAACTGCGCGACCGCCGTATGAAAAGCATTGGACTGCCAGTCCAAACCGGCAAACACGACAGGCCGGTCGACGTCGCAGGCGGAGGCAGACGCCGTTGAGAACACGAGAATAAGAACTTGGAATAAGGAGCGCATGCGCCAGAGCGTACTCAACCCGCCCCTTCTCCGCAAATCAGTGGTTTCGAACCACCGGGACCGCTGGCTCGAAAACTTACGCTCCCCTTAGGGTGTGACTCGCGATAGGGTGCCGATACAACATCACCGGCGATCAGTCTTACCCGATCCGGAGCCCCTTGATGACCCTCGACATCCGTCAAATTCCCGTTCTCAACGATAACTATATCTATCTGGTACGCGAGCCGGAAAGCGGCTGCGTCGGTGTCGTCGATCCAGCCGTGGTCGCACCAGTCTTGGATGAAGCAAAAAAACTCGGGTGGTCGATCACCCATATTCTCAACACCCATCACCATGGCGACCACACCGGCGGTAACCTCGAGATCAAAGAAAAAACAGGCTGCACTATTGTTGGACCGGGGCATGATCGCGATCGCATTCCCGGTATCGACATCGAGGTTAATGACGGCGACACCTTCTCGTTTGGTGCCGCCGAGGCCAATGTGTTTTTCGTACCGGGGCACACCCGCGGTCATATCGCCTTTTGGTTTGCAGACTCAGACGCGTTGTTCTGCGGTGATACCCTGTTTTCCGTGGGCTGCGGACGCGTGTTCGAAGGCACCATGGATGAGATGTGGTCCAGCCTCAGTCGCCTACGTGCCCTACCGTCGGAAACGCGGGTGTATTGCGCCCATGAATATACCCAAAGCAACATTCAATTTGCGGTCACGGTTGACCCCAACAACTTGGCGCTGCGAACCCGGGAATCAGACGTAAAGATGAAACGGGAACGAGGTGAGCCGACCGTGCCGTCACGCCTGGGCGAAGAATTGGCCGTAAACCCCTTCCTGCGCGCCGATCAGAAAGATTTGCAAGAAGCACTGGGGATGGTTGGTGCAGATCCTGTTGCCGTCTTTACGGAAGTGCGTCAGCGCAAGGATGCGTTTTAAAGGTAGGTTAGCCGACTCTATTCGGCCGGTGCGCTGACAAACGACTCACCTGGGAGCGCCCGCCGTTCACGCGACAACAGTGTGTAAACCACGGGCACCACAAACAGAGTGAAAAACGATCCGAAGATCAAGCCACCGACAATAACGATACCAACCTGCTCGCGGCTTTCCGCTCCAGCCCCGGTTGCCAGCGCCAACGGCACCGCCCCCAGCACCATGGCCCCGGTCGTCATCAAGATCGGCCGCAACCGCAACACCGCCGATTCAAGCGCGGCCTCCATCTTATTCATACCTTGGGCTCGCCGAGAGTTTGCGAACTCAACAATGAGAATCCCGTGCTTGGAAATTAACCCGATCAACGTAATCAAACCCAGCTGACTGTATACGTTAAGAGATCCACCTGTGACGGTCAGAGCAAATAGCGCCCCCGCGATGGCCAGCGGCACAGAGATCAGAATGATGAACGGATCGATAAAGCTTTCGAACTGGGCAGCGAGCACCAGATAAATAAAGGCAATAGCCAAAACGAAAACGAGCGCAAGGCGGCCCGAAGCATCTTTGAATTCTCGGCTGACACCACTGTAATCAATCTGAACAGGAACACGCGCAACATCGCGCACCGTTTTCTCAATAAGGGTCAGCGCCTCGCCGAGAGCCATTCCTGGATCAACGTTGGCGGAAATCGTAACCGCCCTCAGTCGGTTGAAGTGGACCAATTCACGCGGCGCAACGGTCTCTTCAAACTGGACCAGATTGGCCAAGGGCACCATCGCATCATTATGGCCACGCACAAAAAGGCGCGCCAGGTCACGGGGATCTGATCGCTCGGATTCATCGATTTGGACAATGACATCGTATTGCTCGCCGGAACGCTTAAATCGGGTCACTTCGCGACCACCAAGCAGGGTTTCTAAGGTCCGCCCAATCGTCGCAACCGACACGCCGATATCGACCGCTTTTTCGCGGTTAACCGTGGTCCGCAGTTCCGGCTTATTGAGACGCAGGTTGGTATCGAGATCACGGATACCCGAACCAGGCCCTAACAGACCAAACACTTCACCCGTTAACTGCTCAAGATCTTCATAGGAACCGGTTGTCCGCACGACGACTTCAATTTGTTTGGTTCCACCCCTGGAACCAAACGTCGGTGGCACCGTCGCAAATGCAAAAATACCTGGGATCGCGAACACCTGAGGGCTGATAATCTCCGCAATGTCATAGCTCTTTCTATCCCGCTCTTCCCAGGGGATGAGGGTCGAGAAGGTCGACGTCACGGTGGAAACAGGAAACCCAACCATGGTCATGAAAATCTCAATTTCAGGAATCTTTTCTATGATCGTTTCGACTTTTTGCGCATTCCGCAACATGTATTCTGGTGTCGCCCCCTCGGGGCCAATCTGCGCGGTGATCACCAGGCCTCGATCTTCGATCGGCGTGAGCTCTTGCTTGAGATTGAAAAATAAATACCCCGCAAACGCTGCAATGATCGCGATCCCAACAACCACGACGCCTCGCATCTTCAGAGCCCCAGACAATGCCACACGATACGCGTCCGACATGCCGTTCATCGCAGAATCAAAGGCGCCGGTGACAACGCCCTTCTCCCCTTCAGGACGCAGAAAGCGACTGCACATCATCGGAGTCAAAGTAAGCGCTGTAAATCCAGACACCAAAACGGCCCCGGCCAAAGTTAGAGCAAACTCTGTGAACAATTTTCCGATGGTTCCCGACGCAAATGAAACGGGGAAAAACACCGCTGCCAATGTCGTCGACATAGCGATGATCGCAAAGGTAATCTGCTTGGAACCCTTGATCGCAGCATCCGTGGGAGCCATCCCACGCTCAATCTGGCGGTAAATATTCTCGAGCATGACTATGGCGTCATCAACGACCAGTCCGATGGCCAACACAAACGCGAGCAACGTTAGCGTGTTGATGCTGAATCCCAGAAAACTCATGATTGCGAGGGATCCGATCAAGGACACTGGGATCGTGACCAATGGAATAATTGTCGCGCGTGCGGTGTGCAAAAATACAAAGACAACAATCGATACAAGAACGATCGCCTCCGCGATGGCGAAATAAACGGCCTTAATCGATTCCGTAATGAAGACCGTCGTGTCATAGCCGATACGGACATCAACGCCCTCAGGCATCCCAGCGAGGATGTCGGGCATAGCCGCTGTCACCACTTTGCTGACATCCAAGGGATTCGCGGTCGACTGTTTAACCACGCCGAACGCGACCGCTTGTCGGCCGTTGATCTGGCTGAGCTGACGTTCTCCTTCAGGCCCAAGCTCAACCTTCGCTACGTCTTCAAGGCGCACCATATAGCCGTTGGCATCGCGTAGAATGACTTTTTCAAACTCTCTGGGTAACGCCAAGTCTGTCTGAGCAACGACCGAGTACTCCCGATCGACACTTTCGATCCGCCCGGAGGGCACCTCGATATTCTGCTCACGGAGTGCTTGCTCAACGTCTTGAGCGGTAACCCCAAAAGCAGCCATGCGCGCCCGATCAAGCCAAATACGCATCGCATACCGCCGCGCGCCGATGAGCTGCACATTAGCGACACCGGGCAAAGCCTGCACCTGGTCTACGGCTAAAGTTTCAATGAACTCCGTTAAATCTAAAGCGGAGTATCGGTCGGTTGAGAAGGCGAGATAGATGATTGGATCAGCATCGGCCTCGACCTTGGCAATGATCGGATCATCGACTTCCCTTGGTAGTAATCCACCAGCCCGGCCAACGCGGTCACGCACGTCCGAGGCGGCGGCATCGGGATCGCGATCCAGCAAGAATCGAATAGTGATTTGACTCTGTTCGGATCGACTAATGGAGCTGACGTAGTCGACTCCTTCTATGCCGGACAACGCATCTTCGATGACATTAGTCACCTGCGTTTCAATAATAGAAGCGCTCGCCCCCTGGTAACGGCTAATCACCGTAACGACGGGAGAGTCGATGTTGGGGTATTCGCGAATGGACAGCGATTGAAGTGAGATGAGGCCAATTAAGACGATGACCAGATTGAGAACGGTCGCAAGAACCGGGCGCCGAATACAAAGCTCAGTTATGCTCACGCCCCTGGGCTCATCATTTTTTCTGCGTCGACTACGGCCGCGCCCTCACGCAATTTCAGCTGTCCACCTGTGATGACTGTATCTCCGGCGGATAAGCCTGAGGTGATCTCAACATCACCACCTCGGCGTCCACCTAGAGTCACATCACGCAACGATACGATTCCGTTTTCGACCACAAATACGGTTTGGCGAGATTGAATAGGCACAAGGGCCCGCTCCGGAATAAGGACCGCGTTTTCCCGGCGCTCAAAAATAATGTCAACACGAGCAAAGAGGCCAGGGCGAAGCCGGCCACCTGGGTTTGGCACCAATGCCCGCAAAGTCACACTACGGCCCGACGCCTCAATGCGCGGGTCGATGGCATAAATCTCGCCTGGAAATTCTTCGTCGGGAAACGCATCGACCTGAACAACGACGTTTTGTCCCCGCTGAACCACAGATAGCAATACTTCAGGCAAAGCAAACGCCACTTTCATCGGATTAATAGCTTCGAGATTGACGATTTCTTGCCCGGCCATGAGATAATCACCTGGACTGACTTTCCGAATACCCATCACACCACTAAACGGTGCGTGAAGTTCGGTACGATCCAGCCTCGCTCGCGCAAGGTCTAACGTGGCGCGATCTTCCTGCAGCTTTGAAGAGGCCTCATCCAATGCACGCTGCGTTCCGGCCCCGCGGCCCTCTAAATTTACAGCTCTGTCGTAATTTGATCGCGCAAGGTTCAGGCGCGCCTCAGCTTGGTTAAACTCTGCGCGATAAATACTGTCATCAATCGTAATGATGAGGTCGCCCTTGTTAATGGGCTGACCTTCAATGAAACCAATTTTGTCCACACGCCCAGCGATCTCTGATCGAATGACAACCGCCTCATCAGAGACAAGAGACCCGACCGCAGTTTCCTGTTCGACGAATTGCTCAGTTGTAACAACCAACATCTCAACAGGAATTGCCGGCCGCTGCATCTGCGAGCGTACCGCTGATGGGCTGGCCCCAGTATCGTCCAAATAAACGTACCCGCCACCGGCAATGGCAGCCGCCAACAAAACCAAGATAAAAATTCGACCCATTTAATTTCCCGACTGACGCAGCATCACGTGCGCGGTCTAGCCTTTTCTACGAATAGATTTAACGAAATCGCCCAGCCCGAGACGCCGCATTTTTCTCAAGCGCTCGGCTTTGAGAATCGCCTGGACGTTTTGAATACTTTCTTCAATCTCATCGTTCACAATCACATAATCATACTCTGGCCAATGACTCATCTCATCCGATGCTTTGGCCATGCGTTTGCTGACGACGTCTTCTGAATCTTGCCCCCGACCGGTCAGCCTCTTTTCCAATTCTTCGTATGACGGCGGCAGTATAAAAATACTAATCACATCGTCGCGCGCGGACTCGCGGAGCTGCTGTGTACCTTGCCAATCAATATCGAAAAGGACGTCTTCTCCAGCGGTCAAATGTCGCTCTACCAACGTCCGGGGTGTTCCATAATAGTTGTTAAACACGCGAGCATGCTCTAGCAGCTCGTTGTCATTCACTTTCTTCTGATACTCATCTTCCGTAACAAAAAAGTAGTCGCGCCCCTCTTCTTCACCGGGCCGCGGTGGGCGTGTCGTAAGGGAAATCGACAAATACAACTCGTCTTCACGTTCGAGGAGTGCGCGCGCAATCGTACTTTTGCCTGCCCCCGATGGGGAAGACAGTACGAGCATAAGACCGCGGCGTTGGATCACTGACCCGGGCATTACGGTTTTAGCCTCCCGACCGTCAAATCGTCACTCAACATTCTGTATCTGCTCCCGGAATTGATCAATCACAGCCTTAAGTTCTAGCCCAATCGTGGTGAGGTCTGCATCAGAAGACTTCGAGCATAGGGTGTTAGCTTCGCGGTTAAACTCTTGGGAAAGAAACTCCAAACGACGCCCGCACGGGCTTCCCTTGGCCAATTGCTCACGCCCTTGCGCGATATGGGCCGCCAAACGATCAAGTTCTTCGCGCACATCCGCCTTAGTGGCAAGAAGGGCCGCTTCCTGCGCCAGTCGGTCTTCAGGCAAGGCTGGAGACGCGTCTAACAAGGCTTCGACTTGAGTCTTAATCCGCACCTTCAATGCCTCAGGCCGGCCGGCTGCTAAGGTGGCCGCCTGGGATGTCAGAGACTCCATTTGGTCCACTTGAGCAAACAGCAACGTCGCCAAATGCGCCCCTTCGCTGGCGCGAGCCTCAACCAGTGACCCTAGAGCCTGATCCAACCCGGCGAGCAAAGCGTCCATTCGCACCTGCCGATCCTGATCGGATTTTGGTTCAGGATCAGCCGCCTCGACAACGCCCTTCACCGCGATCAGCCCATCCAGATTCGCCGGTCCAATTTCACCCGCATGATCGGCGGCCTTGCGTTTCGCCAAATCAATCAGCGTATCCAGAAAATCTTCATTGATGCGATACCCCGACGCTGAGTCGGTGTAGGTAACCGTGAGATTCAAAGTCACGTTGCCGCGCGCTAAATGATCAGCCGCCGCTTTTCGGACTTTAGGCTCCAGTGCTTCCAGGCCAGGCGGCAAGCGCAGGCGGACATCTAATCCCTTGCCGTTAACGCTGCGCAGTTCCCACACCCAAGACAGGGTACCGCTCAAGGCCAAGCCTTCGCTTCGCGCGAAGCCGGTCATGCTATTGATACCCACTACCCGTCCTTCACAGAGTTCGAAAGTCTAGCTTTTATAAGGGCTTAATGGGTGGCACGCTAGGCTGCACGACCCCTATCTGGCCCCGCAGTATTCAAGAAGATTATTCTAATCTGCGGGCGCCTGACTACGGTCGTTCAAAAATGCTTCAAAATCGGCAGCCGACAGAGGTTTGCTGACCAGATATCCCTGAATCTCATCGCACTTACGTGCCTTTAAAAAAGCAACTTGTTCTTCAGTTTCAACGCCTTCAGCGATAACCGCGAGACCGAGAGAATGGCCCAGCCCGATAACCGCCTCGACGATCTTTTCGTTGCCTTGATCTTTACCAATCCCACCGACGAAAGACCCATCAATCTTGAGGCGGCGAACAGGAAAGGCCAGGAGATTTGAGAGCGATGAATATCCCGTGCCGAAGTCATCCATCGATATGCTAACGCCAGCGTCGACCAATTGATCAACATTTCTGGTGACCCGTTCCGTTCGTTCCATTGCTACGGTCTCGGTGATCTCTAAATCAACCGCGTCAATATCGAGCCCACATTGGCTTAGTTGATCCAGCACCTGAGCCCCGAGTTCTCGATGCTCAAACTGATGGCCAGAAACATTGATCCCTATTTGTATCGGCGCCATGCCCTCGGACCTCCACAGCGCTGTCTGGCAGCAAATTTCTTCGATGATCCAATCGCCAATGGGTAGGATGAGCCCGGAGGCCTCAGCGACAGGAATAAACTCATCAGGAGGCACGAGTCCGTGCGTCGGATGATTCCAACGCAACAGGGCCTCTGCCCCAATAACCGCGCCTGATTCCAGATTGACCTGAGCCTGGTAGGCCAGCCAAAGCTCGTTGTTCTTGATGGCCTCACGAAGATCGCGCTCCAGACTCACGCGGGCGCGAATTTCGTCGTCCATGGCCTGATCAAAATACTGGAAAGCCTGCCCACCATCAGACTTAACGCGATACATCGCGAGTTCGGCGTGACGCAGGAGGTTCAAAGAATCCACGTTGTCTTCGGGGTAAACGGAGATTCCTATACTGGCGGTCATTTTCACGGCCCGCTCAGCGATTTCGATGGGGACATCAAAAGTTTCAAGGATGCGCCGCACCATGCGGCTTGCGGCGTTCGTATCCTCTAAATCTTCGAGAAGAATGCCGAATTCGTCACCACCGAGACGGGACATTGTGTCCGTATTACGCATAAGGCATTGAACACGCTCGGTCACGGTGACGATCAGCTGATCGCCGACGTCGTGCCCAAGAGTATTGTTAACGTCCTTAAAGTGATCGAGGTCCATCACCATGACCGCGACGCGACGGCTTGCGCGGGCCGCCCTATCAAGGGCCGCGTCCACGCGGCGCATGAAAAGATTCCTGTTCGGTAAATCCGTTAGGCTATCGAACCCCGCTAGATGTACGAGATCCGTCTGCGCTTTAAGCCTATCGGTGATGTCCTCTTGAATCGCAACGTAGTGGGTGAGACGGCCGGCATTGTCGTTGATCGGCGTAACGCTTTGTTCCGCCGTATATAGCTGTCCATCCTTATGGCGATTTACGATCTGTCCCTGCCATGTACGGCCTGACCTGATTGTGTCCCACATTTCTTTATAGAATTGTGGTTCATGAGCATCTGACCTCAGAACACTGGGCTCGTTTTTAATAAGCTCGTCTTCACTGTATCCGGATATACGGCTAATCGCCCGATTGACCCACTTGATCAGGCCGGTCGTATCCGTAACAAAAATTCCATTAGCCGAAGCATCCATTGCTTCAAGATGCATTGCGGCAATCGTTTCGGCTTCATATCGCTGCGTAACATCACGGAGCGTAACGAGTGTTGCATCTTGCCCCTGCCAGGACACCGGGGTCGTTCTCATATCCAGGTAAACCGGCTCGCCTTTTACGGCGACTTCAAGGCTGGTCCAATCGCTACCCTTTGAGAACGGAAACCCGAATGGTGTGCCAATCATGTCCGTGTTTACACGGCCGAAGAGAGTGGCAGCGGCGGCATTGCAAAATACGATTGAGCCGGTTTCGTCGATAGCTAATATACCGTCGCTGGCACGAGCGATAATTTCGTGGGCAAATGCGGTTTCTTGTGACTCGCGACTCTGCTCAAGGTCAGAAGCCTTAACTAGGGTCGCGACAGAAAAAGTACGGCCGACGCGGTCTGTGATGATGGACACGTCGACGTCTACTTTGCATTCGCACTGATCAACGGCTTGCATGGTAACGCCGCATGCCGTGCTTCGGCCAAGGTCGCGTGTACGGGCAACGCAGTCTGAGATGCTCGGCGTTGTTTCGGCAGCGTCAAAGAAGCCGATGGACCGACCCAAAAATGCATCCGGCTCTAAACCGGTAAATGCGCAGAACGCTCGATTGGCCCAAAATACCTTTTGCGCTTCATCGACCACAAACACGGCGAAATTAACGCCACTAAGCACGTTATCGAGCAGCGCTAACCCTGTGGTTTTATCAAAGGCTAGCGTCGCCGGTTCACACGTCCGTAGATCCGTATTCATTGCCCGTCGTCCCAGATGGCTGTTGTTTTTTGTTTTGAGTATTTATAGTTTATATTCGAAACCATAGGGCTTAGACGGTGGCGCATCGGTTCCCACGGGACCGTTAGAAATGGCGCCATCCTTGGGAAAACAAGGCACCGAGAAGGGCATACGCTAGTGGGACGCATTCTGGTTATTGACGATGATCCTGGGGTTCGCGATGCATTCAGCATGGCGCTCGAGGACACGCGCTATGAGGTTGTTTCTGCCGAGGATGGCCAGAAAGGCTTAGAACTTGCCCGCATGTATGAGCCCGATCTTGTTTTACTGGACCTCAAGATGCCTGGCATGAGCGGAGTCGAGACCTTGCGCCATCTCCATGGCATCTGTCCCGGCGTGCCCGTTTATATTGTCACGGCGTTTTATGGAGAATTTCTGGAACCCTTACGGGCAATTCAAGACGAGGGTATTCCGTTCGACCTGGCAAGAAAACCGCTTGCTTTGGACGAGATCAGAACAATCGTCGACAGTGTTATGGGAACCCAGATGGTTACGGCCTAGAGCAATGAGCAGCGCCGCAAACGGTCAAAACGGTGCTCAGTCAGTTTCATTGAAGCTGTTTGTGACCGGCCGCACCCCCGGCGCAATGCGGGCCCGACAAGCTGTGGAGTCGCTGCTAGAGATTCGGTCTGGCGAGGGCATCCATTTAAAAATCGTTGACGTTTTGGCCGATCCAAATGCCGCACTAACAGACAACGTGTACGCAACCCCGACGATCATAAGAACCGGAGGCGGCATTGAGCGTCGCTTGATCGGCGATTTATCCTCAGTTGAGAAGCTTGAGATTGGCCTCCTTCTTGAGGCCGCGGCTTAACGCAGTCCACTCGGCAATATGACGCTCAGTCGGCATCTGCGCTGTCGTAGGTCACCATAATCATCCAATCGGCATACTCGGGATCAATCTTTTTGAGCGCGCCTGAAATCTGCGGCTTGAAGACTTCTTCAATCGGCTGACCAGCGCCCGGCCAGATAGGGAAATAGACGCGGATGTAATTCTGCCCGGCGTTGGTTTCTCGGCGGCCAATGACGCGAGGTGGCGCACGAAAAATATTCGGGAACCGTTCGCGAATGGTTTCGGTGCGCGTCACCACCATACCTTCGATGTATTTTGTCTGGTCGCTGACGGAGGGAAGAACGATATCGACCACACAACCTTGATGATCTTTTTTATGATGAATGAGCACCGCGATTGAACCGAGCGCGATACAGGTCACCGAACCATTGGCGCCGCGAAGCTCAACGTCGGTTAATCCAACGCGTGTCACCTCTCCCGTATGGCCATCAATCGTCACCAGCGCGCCAACTGACGGGCGACCACCTAGCATCCATCGAAGCCGCGCGAACAGATTGCCAGCCGATCCCCTTAGCCCATATGCAATGGTCAGAGCTAAAATCACGGTGCCAACAAAGGCGGCCCACGACAGGTCGCCACTGGTTTCCAGAACGAAGGTCATCTTCTTATCCTCTTCCAAATCCCGGTTAACCGCAGGATCGATTGATTGTGGCGGCGAGAGCCCCGGTCCTGCAAGTGAATACGATCTAGACGAGTTTAGCGCTCGCCGCGCTCACGCTGGATACGGCGCCATTGGGCTACATTGCGGTTATGGGCAGCCAGGGTTTCGGCGAAGGCGTGGCCGCCAGATCCATCAGCCACGAAATATAAATCCCGTATCGAAGCAGGGTTCAGCACCGCGGCGATCGAATCGCGCCCAGGGTGACAAATGGGGCCGGGCGGCAACCCTGAAATTTTATAGGTGTTGTAAGGGGTGTCTCCGTCCAAATCGGAGCGGCGTAGAGGACGTCTAAGGGGGCCGGATGGATCGACCCCATAAGCGACAGTCGGGTCCGATTGCAGTCGCATCCTGCGCTTCAAGCGGTTCACGAAAACAGCTGCGACCCGGGGACGTTCATCGGCAACCGATGTCTCTTTCTCGACAATAGACGCAAGAATCAATGCATCTTTGGGTGAGTCTATGGGTAAGTCAGGCGCTCGGCCCGCCCAAAGGTCGGCCAAGGTTCGGTCCAACGCCATTTCCATTCGCCGCACTAGCGCGGCTCGAGATTCTCCACGTTCGTAGCCGTAGGTCTCCGGCAACAGGGTGCCGTCTTTAAACGTCCTCGAAAAATCACCTGTGAGACCATCCGCCGCAGCGATCAAGTCTGCAATTTGGAATGACGATAGACCTTCAGGAATTGTGATGAATCGGACGACAACGTCGTGTGCAACAACCTTCGCCAATACCGCACCCGGACTCACCCCGGGCTCGAACCGATACTCACCCGCTTTTACCTGAGCAGCATAGCCCGACAACCTAGCGTGCAAACGAAATGTGAAATCAGACTGAATGATCCCAGCGTTTTGAAGCTGTAACGCTACCGTTCCAAGACCTGAGCCTGGCTCAACAACAACAAAGGTCTCTTCAGTGAGTGGGCCTGTGGCTTGGATGTGAGCACTCAGCCACAGCCAACCTCCGGCCAGCGCTGCCAGGCCGACAGCGACCACAACGGAAAAAATAACGAGCAGGCGTTTCATCAAGGTGAGCCTGGTTAGGCGGCCGGACCGAGAACCAGTGACGCGTTCGTGCCACCGAACCCAAAGGAATTAGACAACGCGAACCGTATATCGCGCGACTTTGCCGTGTGCGGCACCAAATCAATGTCGCAACTGTCTGAAGGGTCATCCAGATTCAATGTTGGCGGTGCAATCTGATGGTTGAGCGCGAGAATCGAATAGATTGCTTCAACACTCCCAGCAGCTCCGAGCAAGTGACCAATCGCCGACTTGGTCGATGACATTGAGAGTTTGTAGGCTTGATCGCCGAACAAGCGCTTCACCGCTCCCAACTCAATCTCGTCGCCCTTCGGCGTTGATGTGCCGTGAGCGTTCACATAATCGATGTCTGATGCGCTTAATCCGGAGTCCTTAAGCGCCCCACGCATGGCGCGGAAACCACCGTCCCCATCTTCAGCCGGAGCCGTGATGTGATAGGCGTCGCCGGACAATCCGTAGCCCAGCACCTCAGCGTAAATCTTAGCACCGCGCGCTTTGGCATGCTCATAGCTCTCGACGACGACAGCGCCCGCTCCTTCTCCCATGACAAAGCCGTCCCGGCCCTTATCCCAGGGGCGCGACGCTTTCTCAGGCGTATCGTTGTAGTCGGTAGACAGCGCTTTCGCTGCGGCAAATCCAGCGATCCCAAGCCGACACAGGGCGGCTTCTGCACCACCCGCGACCATAACGTCTGCGTCACCGTATTTTATCATCCGCGCGGCATCGCCGATCGCGTGTGCGCCGGTCGAACACGCTGTCACGATGGCATGATTGGGGCCTTTGAAGCCGTGCTTAATCGACACTTGCCCAGAAACCAGATTGATCAAACTGGACGGGATAAAGAACGGCGAGATACGCCGCGGCCCCTTCTCAAGAAGGGTCACAGAGTTGTTGTAAATGGTTTGAAGACCGCCGATCCCCGAACCGATAATAACACCGGTGCGTTCCCGTTCTGTATCGTTCTCTGGAACCCAACCAGAATCGGCAATCGCGTCATCTGCTGCTGCGAGCCCAAAAACGATAAAGTCGTCCATGCGCTTACGTTCCTTTGGTGACACCAAAGAATCCACGTCAAAGCGATAAGGATGGTCTTCTTCTTGAGGCACCTGGCCGCCGACACGGCACGGCAAGTCGTCGACCTCGAATCCCCGAAGGGACCGAATGCCCGACTTAGAGTCAATCAGTGATTGCCAGTTGCCTTCGACACCACGACCTAGTGGCGTCAACAGACCCAGGCCCGTTATAACGACCCGTGTCATGATGTCCTCATGGCGAGACAGTTGCCCCAATCACAATGCGGCGCGCCCACTCAACAGTGAAGCGCTGCAAGACCTTAGGACGCGTTGGCTTCGATGAAGCCGATAGCGTCTTTGACGGTCAAAATCTTCTCGGCAGCATCGTCAGGGATTTCGCAACCGAATTCCTCTTCGAAGGCCATCACAAGCTCGACGGTATCAAGACTGTCAGCCCCTAGATCATCAATGAAGCTGGCGGTCTCAGTCACCTTGGCTTCTTCAACGCCTAAATGTTCGACAACAATTTTTTTAACACGATCCGCGACGTCACTCATGGCGTCCTTCCTCACTTTATCCCAGGGAGAGTATATTGCAGCGAAAGTAAGCCAAGATATGGCCCATCGCCCCCGAAGTTGCGGTTAGGTAGCATACTTCATATGGGAAGGCTAGGTCTACGAAACACCCTTTAGAACCAGCGCAAACCAAAGCCGGGCGACCTTTACATGGCGAGGCATGCGCCTAGATCATCGCCATACCACCATTCACATGGAGGGTCTGTCCCGTCACATAAGCGGCTTCATTGGATGCGAGGTAAGTGACCGCTGCGGCAACGTCGGCGCTATCGCCAAACCGACCGGTGGGAATAGCTGCCATCATTGTGTCCCGTTGCTGGTCGCTCATGGCATCAGTCATTGCAGTGGATATAAATCCAGGCGCGACACAGTTGGCGGTGATGCCCCGGCTTGCGACTTCTTGTGCCAATGACTTGGTGAACCCAATCAGGCCCGCTTTCGATGCGGCATAGTTCACCTGCCCAGCATTGCCCGTCACACCAACGATAGAAGTAATGGATATGATACGCCCAGCCCGGCGCTTCATCATGCCGCGCACGACGGCCCGGGACAAACGAAACGCCACGGCTAGATTGACCCCCATAACATCCCAGAAATCTTCGTCCTTCATCCTCAAAATGAGTCCGTCGCGCGTAATGCCGGCATTGTTGACCAGAATATCGAGTGGTCCACCTGCCGCCTCCGCATCACCGATTAAGGTTTCGACCGCCGCCGTATCGGCCAAGTTACAGGGCACCGCATGAGCACGGTCACCCAAATCAGCAGTCAGTTCGTTGAGCACCGCTTCACGCGTACCCGATACGACAACCGTTGCACCTTGCGCATGCAAAGACTTGGCAATCGCACCGCCAATCCCTCCAGTTGCACCCGTGACAAGGGCTGTCTTGCCGGATAAATCAAACATCGCAATCTCCACTTAACAATGGCCGCGTCAAACGGTCTTGAGAAACTCTTCAATATCGGCTGGGCCCTGCAAGCTCACCGCCGTCAGCTCGCGATCAATGCGACGCGCCAATCCTGTAAGCACCTTGCCCGCACCGACTTCGATGAGGGTATCGACACCGGCCTCACGCATAAGCCCGACACTTTCACGCCAACGCACCATCGCCGTCACCTGAGAAACCAAGAGACGGCGGATATCGTCGGGATCAATAACACTAGCGGCTGTGGCGTTTGCAATCAGCGGCACCACGGGTGACGCGATCTCTACATCGGCGAGGGCTTGAGCCATCACATCTGCGGCCGGCTGCATGAGAGAACAATGGAAGGGCGCACTGACCGTCAGCATGATCGCTCGCTTGGCACCTTTTTCCTTGGCCAATTCAACGGCACGCTCAACGGCAGCGGCATGTCCGGAAACCACAATTTGGCCGGGCGCATTGTCATTAGCCGCAGCACAGACCTGTCCGTCACGGGCCGCCTCTGACGCAACTTCTTGGGCCACGTCGAGATCAAGCCCGATTAAGGCCGCCATAGCGCCTTCGCCAACCGGTACCGCCTCTTGCATCGCCTTGCCGCGGATTTTCAACAACTTGGCCGTATCGACAATTGACAGAGACCCCGCAGCGGCAAGGGCCGAATATTCACCAAGAGAGTGCCCCGCCACATAGCGCGCCGTAGTGCGGATCGACACCGAACTCTGACTTTCTAGGACACGGGTCGCCGCAAGGCTGACCGCCATCAGCGCCGGTTGAGCATTCTCGGTGAGAGTCAGTGTGTCTTCAGGTCCCTCAAACATCAGCTTTGACAGAGACTGCTGTAACGCCTCATCGACCTCTTGAAAGACCTCTTTGGCTTCCGAAAAGGTGTCATGCAGGTCTTTTCCCATGCCGACGGCCTGAGACCCCTGTCCGGGAAATACGTATGCCCAGCTCATTTTCGCCCCCTAAACTCAGCGCATTAAGCGGTTAAATTCGCCTCTATTCTTTGGTTTAAGGCCAGGATTCCTCTGCGCTGTCAAGCAACCCGAGCGAGTGCTCAACTGTTGAAACGTCGAAACCCTAGCAATTCCAAGTGTCTTCCCTTGCTGGGGCTATGGATATGTGTATATTCCGCGCCTTCATAGCTCCTTGCCGGTCGAACCGGCTATGCCCGCAGGTCATGGGATCTGGGGGAAGAGAGAAGCCATAAGGAGAGCATTCTCATGCCACTCTACGAGAGCGTGGTCATTGCGCGTCAGGATATTTCGGCGACCCAAGTCGATACCCTGGCTGACGAATTGACCAAAATTATAGAAGAAAACGGCGGATCGGTTGCCAAGCGCGAGCATTGGGGCCTGCGGAGCTTAACGTTCCGCATTAAGAAAAACCGCAAAGGCCACTATGTGTTGTTCAACGTCGACGCACCGGCCGCAGCCGTGTCTGAGTTCGAGCGCCGCATGCGCCTCAATGAAGACGTCCTGCGCTACTTGACCATTCGCGTTGACGAACACGAAGAAGGCCAATCCTCCATTCTCACCAACAAAGGCCGTCCCACCGGACGCCGTGAAGGTGGTCCGGGTGGCGGTGGCGGTGGCGGTGGCGGCGGACGTTTTGAGTCCGGCCGCGGCAGACCACCTCGCGATGATAATGCTGGCGGTAACCGCACAGTGCCTGCACCTGTGCCTTTGGCTGCACCTGCACCTGCACCTGCACCTGCACCTGCACCTGCACCTGCACCTGCACCTGCAAAAGAAGGAGACAGCTAATGGCCATGGGTCGCAAACCTTTCTTCCGTCGTCGCAAGAGCTGCCCTTTCACCGGGTCGAGCGCGCCCAAGATCGATTACAAAGACGTCAAACTTTTGCAGCGCTACATCTCAGAGCGCGGCAAGATTGTGCCGAGCCGGATCACAGCCGTCTCGGCAAAGAAGCAGCGTGAACTGGCCCGCGCCATCAAACGTGCCCGCTTCCTTGCTCTTCTGCCCTACGTGTTAAGCGAATAGGGGGGAGCACATCATGGACGTAATTTTACTCGAACGGATCGACAAGCTCGGACAGATGGGCGACGTCGTGAAAGTCAAAACCGGCTACGCACGGAATTTCCTGCTGCCGCAAAAGAAAGCCCTCCGGGCTACGGACGCCAACCGAACGTACTTTGAAAGCCGCCGCAGCGAGCTTGAGGCGGTCAACCTGGAACGTAAGGGTGAAGCCGAAGCCGTGGCCAAAAAGATGGAAGGCCTGCACCTTGTGCTGGTCCGCCAGGCTGGTGAAGGCGGTCAACTCTATGGGTCCGTCACCGCACGCGATGTGGCCGATGGCCTCAAAGAAGACGGCGTCACGATGGACCGCGGGCAAGTGGAACTGAATGCCGCTATCAAGCAACTCGGCAAGTTCACGGTCCCTGTCAAACTACATCCGGAAGTCAGTGTCGATATTGACGTTACTGTTGCACGGTCGATGGATCAGGCTGATATCGACGCGGCCGGTTCATTGCTGGAACGCGAAGAAGATGTGGCAGAGGCTGTTGCTCAGGAACAAGAAGCTGAGCAGGCCCGCGACGAGGAACTCGATACGCAAGCGGCTGATGAAGCCAAAGCGGCCGCCGCTGAAGCCGCTAAGGCAGCTGCACCGGCTGCCATCGAGACCACTGAAGTTGCCGAAGGCGCTGAAGAAGACGCTTAACGTAACGGTTGTCTTGAGACACACTTTTAAAACGCCGGTCCCTAGGGCCGGCGTTTTTATATGCGCCGACTCGCTTTTATCCCCAGGTTACACAGTAGCCCACAGGATTTGGGCCGTGATGCCCGCGACTATTGTTGATATGGTCCGGCCATGAACCCACCCGCCCAGCCCATCTTGGCAACAGACTCGTCCGATCACGACGTGTTCCGCTCGCCGCCACATAACCTCGAAGCCGAGCGGGCGTTGATCGGTGCGATCATGCTCAACAACCGCGCCTATGAATCGGTCTCAGATTATCTCCGCGCCGAGCATTTTTCCGATGGTGTACATGCCAAAGTTTTTGAAGCCGCATCGCGCTTACTAGAACAAGGCCACCAGGCCAACCCGATCACCCTCAAGACCTATCTTGAACAAGACCCGCTTATTCAAGAAGCTGGCGGCATGGCCTTTTTAACCGGCCTCGCCAACTCGGTCGTGACGATCATCAACTCTGCCGATTATGGCCGTCTTATTTATGACCTCCATCTCCGCCGTGAGTTGATCAACGTCGGTCAGGATATGGTCAATGAAGCGTTCGATTCTGACCTAGATCAAACCGCCCTCAACCAGATCGAAACATCCGAACAAAAGCTCTTCGACCTGTCGTCAAAAGGGGAGACCGAGGGTGGCTTTCAGCACTTCGAGTCTGCCCTCACCAATGCCATTGATATGGCAGAGGCCGCCCATCGGCGGGACGGCGCTCTGGCTGGCACAACGACCGGCCTGACAGACATGGATACAAAGCTCGGTGGCATGCATCCGTCTGACCTTCTAATTCTTGCGGGACGCCCTGCGATGGGGAAAACCGCGCTCGCAACCACCATCGCTTTCAACGCCGCACAACACTTCCAGAACACAGATCGAGAAGAAGATCGCGGCAAGCTGGTTGCCTTCTTCTCTTTGGAAATGAGCTCCGAGCAACTGGCGACGCGTATATTGGCCGAGCGGGCGCGCTTAAGTTCCCACGACATTCGAACCGGTCGGCTTGCCCATGATGATTTTGGACGGCTGGTGTCGGCCAGTCAGGAACTCTATGCGTTACCGCTGTTCATTGACGATACCGCAGCAATCACCATTTCCGCCATGCGCACCCGGTGCCGTCGCTTGGCCCGCCAAGCCCGGACCGAAAAACACAACGGTCTCGGTTTAATCGTAGTCGACTATTTGCAATTACTTGACGGATCGACCGGCAGCCGCAGTGAAAACCGCGTGCAAGAAATCTCCGCCATCAGCCGTGGCTTGAAAGCCCTGGCCAAAGAGCTCGATGTTCCGGTTCTTGCCTTGTCGCAGCTTTCGCGTGCGGTCGAGCAGCGCGAAGACAAACGCCCACAACTTTCTGATTTGCGGGAATCCGGATCCATCGAGCAAGACGCTGACGCCGTGATGTTCGTCTATCGCGACGAATATTATCTAGAGCGCAAACAGCCGCAACGCGAAGCCTATGATCGGGAAGACCTCTACCAAGAGAAGATGCTCAAATGGCAAAGCGACATGGAGGCCGTGCACAACATGGCGGAAGTCATTATTGGTAAACAGCGTCATGGCCCGACGGGCACAGTGAAACTGTTATTCGAGCCAAGCTTCACCCACTTTGATAATCTTGCCGATACAAGTCATCTGCCGGAAGAAATGGGCTAACACTCAATGTCGGGTCCAAATGCTCCGGTCTCGGCAGACCAGGCAGGTGCGGTTTTGACCATCGACCTCGCCGCCATCACTGAAAACTGGCGTCTGCTCAATCGCAAACTGAAACAGGGCTGCGACTGTGGTGCCGTAGTCAAGGCAGACGCCTATGGCTTGGGCGCAGCCAATGTTGCCGCCGCGTTGGCGGGAGCCGGCTGCAAGACCTTCTATGTCGCCCACCTGGGCGAAGGCATAGAGCTCCGCAAAACGCTGGGTCGTGGCCCCCGAATCATTGTCATGCATGGCGTTAATCCAGGTCTTGAAGGCGAGATCTTCAAACATGGTCTCATTCCGGTTCTCAGCACGCCGGATCAAATTTTAGCGTGGCGAAAATTCGCGACCGATGCCGACGTGCTGCAGGAAACTCTTATTCAAGTCGACACCGGAATGAACCGTCTCGGGCTGAGCGAAGCCGAATTCACGACCCATCTCAATGATCCGGACTGCTTCCAAGGACTCACCCCCCTCGCCCTGATGAGTCATCTTGCTTGCGCCGGAACGCCCGGTCATCCGCTTAACGCGATACAGCTTGAACGGTTCAACAGCGCCCTCAGCGCTTTTCGCACCAAGTTCCCCGATGCCAAAGGCTCCTTGAGCAACAGTTCAGGCATCTTTCTCGGCGACGCCTGGCACTTTGATTACGCCCGCCCGGGTGCTGCGCTCTACGGCCTCAACCCGCAGCCGGATGCAAAAAATCCGATGCTGCCGGTGGTTCGATTACAAGCCAAAATCATACAGATTCGGCGCGTTGACAGCACCCAGACCGTTGGATACGGTGCCACCTTCCAAGCCGCCGATGGGATGAAATTGGCAACAGTTTCAATAGGTTATGCTGACGGTTTCTTGCGCTCCTTGAGCAACGCAGGACACGCTCAACTTGATGGATTTCCCATTCGTGTCGCCGGCATTGTTTCGATGGATTTGCTGACCTTTGATATTTCCCACGTCCCTGATTCAAGCGCGAGGCCTGGCGCCATGATCGACATTCTCGCGCAGCAACCCATCGCCGACGATCTTGCGAAAGATGCTGGAACGATCGGGTACGAAATACTCACCAGCCTCGGGCATCGCTATGCTCGCCGTTACCTCCCGGCCTCCGTGCCCGGACTTGGGTCATGAACTTTCTCGCGGTCATCGGTCGTGTCGTCCTCCGCTTCCTCGAACAGCTCGGTCGCTTCACGCTGTTTACCGTGACGGCGGTTTCCCATTGCGTGCGGCCGCCGATCTTTCCGTGCCTGATTGGTCGGCAAATGATCGACATCGGCTACTACTCGCTGCCCGTGGTTGGGTTAACGGCGATCTTTTCGGGCATGGTCTTGGCGCTGCAAAGTTACACCGGCTTCGCGCGCTTCAACGCCGAGAGCGCCGTCGCCAACGTGGTCGTCCTTTCATTGACGCGGGAGCTTGGCCCGGTCCTCGCCGGTCTGATGGTCGCCGGTCGCATCGGCGCCTCTATGGCTGCGGAAATCGGCACCATGCGGGTCACCGAACAGATTGATGCTCTGACCACCTTATCGACCAACCCCTATAAGTATCTGATCGCACCGCGCTTGATCGCGGGGCTTTTGATGCTGCCGTTGTTGGTGTTGGTGGCGGACATCATCGGCGTATTCGGCGGCTATATCGTGGGTGTCTACAAGCTTGGCTTTAACCCAAACGTTTACCTCTCCAATACCATCGACTTCCTTGAGCCGTTGGATGTCATCTCAGGGCTCGTCAAAGCCGCCGTGTTCGGATTCATCATTGCTCTCATGGGCTGTTACAACGGCTTTAATTCCAAAGGCGGCGCACAGGGTGTCGGCAGCGCCACCACCAACGCGGTGGTGTCATCGTCGATCCTGATTCTGGTTTTCAATTACATGCTCACTGAACTGTTCTTTTCCATATGAGCGCACTGCCAAAAATTCATCTCGCTAACGTCCGCAAGAGCTTCGGCCCAAAAGACGTGCTCACCGGCATCGATTTAGATGTCGCGGCGGCTGAGTCTGTGGTCGTCATAGGCGGATCAGGCACTGGCAAGTCTGTCTTGTTGAAATGTGTCCTCGGCCTGCTTACCGCTGACTCTGGCACCATCGAAGTAGACGGCACCGATGTCACACAGCTCTCTGCAAACGACCGCGACGACACTAACAAGAAGTTCGGCATGCTGTTCCAGGGTGGCGCACTGTTCGACAGCATCACCGTCTGGGAAAACGTTGCCTTTGGGTTGATCCAAGGCAGCGGTATGACCCGAGCGGACGCCAAAGAATTATCCCTTGAAACACTAGGCAAAGTTGGCTTGACCAAAGATGTCGGTGAATTATCGCCGGCAGAATTATCCGGCGGCATGCAGAAGCGTGTCGGTCTGGCCCGTGCCATTGCCGGATCCCCTGAGATTGTGTTTTTCGACGAGCCGACCACGGGGCTTGATCCCATCATGGCCGATGTGATCAACGACCTGATTGTCACTTGCGTGAAGGACAAAGGCATAACCGCTCTGTCGATCACACATGACATGGCGTCGGCGCGAAAAATTGGCGACCGCATTGCCATGCTCTATCAAGGCAAATTGATTTGGATCGGCCCAGCCGACGATGTCGATCACTCTGGCAACGCCTACGTTGATCAATTCGTTAATGGGCGGGCAGACGGACCCATTCACATGGAGCTGCGGCGGTAAACACGGATGGCAAAATCCCAAACTCAATTCGTTTGCCAGTCCTGTGGCGCGGTCACTTCAAAATGGGCCGGCAAATGCGACTCCTGCAACGAGTGGAACACCCTGGCCGAAGAAGCCTCCTCCGGCGCCCTACCCAAAGGGGTCAGCGGCGGCAAAGGCGGTAAGGCGATCTCATTCGTCGGACTCAAAGGAAAAACCGCCGCACCACCGCGCCTCCAGACCGGTATCGCTGAGCTGGATCGGGTATGCGGTGGCGGATTGGTCGCAGGCTCAGCCGTATTGGTTGGCGGAGACCCCGGCATCGGCAAGTCGACGCTGTTGTTGCAGGCCTGTGGTGCGGTCGCCGCCGGCGCCAGATGCCTCTACATCACCGGCGAAGAAGCGGTCGATCAGGTCCGCCTGCGGGCCACACGCCTCGGGCTAGAGAACGCGCCGGTTGAGCTTGCGGCGGCGACCAACGTCCGCGACATTGCCGCCAGCCTAGATGTGAAGGGCGGCGCTGATCTGGTAGTCATCGATTCAATCCAAACCATGTACACGGACGCCATCGACTCTGCTCCGGGCACCGTCACACAGGTCCGCACCTGCTCCCATGAACTCATCCGCATTGCCAAGAAGCGCGGCTTCACTCTGTTTCTGGTGGGCCACGTCACCAAAGAAGGCACCTTGGCCGGGCCTCGAGTGCTCGAGCACATGGTCGATACGGTGCTGTATTTCGAAGGCGAGCGCGGCCACCATTTCCGGATTCTTCGGGCGGTGAAAAACCGCTTCGGCGCTACCGACGAAATCGGCGTTTTTGAAATGGCCGACGCAGGACTGGCCGAAGTCCCCAATCCATCCGCCATGTTTTTGGCAGAACGGCGAGGCAATGTCTCAGGCAGTTGTGTGTTCGCAGGGCTAGAAGGCACGCGACCTATGCTGGTCGAAATTCAAGCTCTGGTGGCACCGTCCAGCTTAGGGACGGCCAGACGCACCGTGGTTGGCTGGGATTCCGGCCGGTTGGCGATGATCGCTGCAGTACTGGAATCGCGTTGCGGCCTTGCACTTGGCGGGCATGACATTTATTTGAACGTTGCTGGTGGGTTGCGTGTTACCGAACCGGCGGCAGATGCGGCAGTTGCCGCAGCGCTGGTCTCGTCTTTTCGAGATTCTCCGGTGTCACCGGGCGCTGTGGTGTTTGGCGAGATCGGTCTGTCCGGCGAAATACGAGCGGTCACACAAATGGATCAACGTCTGCGGGAAGCGGCAAAGTTAGGGTTCACTGAAGCATGGATGCCCAAGAACTCAGGACGCCGCAAACAAGCGATGGAATCCAAGTCGGTCGCGATCGAATCCTTAGGCCATGTGCAAGCGCTGGTGGACAAGTTCTCATGACCCTCAACAACAAGACGGCGCGCTAAATGGATGCCCTTCCCATCAATGGTCTCGATCTGGCGGTCGTTATCGTGTTGTTGATCTCTGCCGTCCTCGCCTTCATGCGCGGGTTTGTCCACGAGGTGCTTTCGGTCGCGGCATGGATTGGCGGCATTCTCTCGGTCGTCTATGGAGTGCCGGAACTACGGCATTTCGCCCGCGACTTTATTGCTAATGATTTGATCGCCGATATCGCAACCAGCGTTGTTATCTTCCTTTCAGTTCTGGTCGTCCTATCCATTCTCACAAAAATGCTGTCAAAATCGATCCAGGCCAGCGCCTTAAACAACCTCGACCGCTCTCTTGGTTTCGTCTTTGGGCTGCTCCGCGGCGCCGTCATTCTGGCCGCCGCCCTGCTCATTCTGGACTGGATTATTGACACCGGAGAACGCCCCGATTGGGTGCGGTCTGCCAAAACCCTACCGGTGATCGAGGGCACTGCCGATTTCTTACAGTCGCTGGCACCAGAAAGCTTTATGGCCGCTGAAGATGCTGCTAAAGAAGCCTCCGACACCGCCAAGGATGCTATGGACCTCAAAGAAACCTTTGATAAGCTGACCCAGCCTCCACCGGGCAGCGACCCGGATGCGCCTCAGACACCGGACGGCGCCTACCAGAAAAATCAGCGCAACAGCATGGATCGCCTGTTCCAAACCAATCAGGATGACAACTAAGGCATGACACCGCCGGACCCCTCGCTGCTCACGACCGATCCACTGGATGGAGATACGTTGCACGAGGAGTGCGGCGTGTTTGGCATATACGGCGACGCAGATGCCGCGTCCCACACAGCGCTCGGCCTTCATGCGTTGCAACATCGCGGCCAGGAAGCCTCCGGCCTAGTCACCTTTGATGGCGAGCACTATCACAGCCACCGTGGCCTTGGTCACGTCTCCGATAACTTCAAAGCTGAATCCGTTATGTCCCGGCTACAGGGCAGCATGGCACTGGGTCATAATCGTTACTCGACAACGGGCGAAACTATTCTGCGCAATGTGCAACCGTTGTTCGCCGACTTTGAATTTGGCGGCTTGGCCCTCGGCCATAACGGCAATCTGACCAATGCGCTGACCGTGCGCCAAGACTTGGTCCGCCGTGGCTGCATCTTCCAATCCACATCGGATACGGAAGTGGTCATCCATCTCATCGCCATTAGCCAGCAAGCAACCGTGGAAGAGCGAGTCATTGATGCCCTGAGGCAAATTGAAGGCGCTTACTCCATGGTCGCGATGACCAACACAGCCCTCTACGGCGTCCGTGACCCCCTCGGTGTTCGACCGCTCGTTATCGGCAAGCTGGATAACGCCTACATTCTTTGCTCCGAAACTTGCGCGCTCGACATTATCGGCGCTGCGTTCGTCCGCGATGTTGAGCCCGGCGAAATGGTCATTATTGATGAGGACGGATTGCGCTCAGTTCGGCCGTTCCCAGATGCAAGCCCGCGGTTTTGTATTTTTGAGTACATATACTTCGCGCGGCCAGACAGTGTGTGTGAAGGCTCAAGTGTATACGAAGTGCGCAAGCGCATCGGCGAAGAACTGGCCCGTGAAAGCCACGTGCCTTGCGATGTGATTGTGCCGGTGCCCGATTCCGGCGTACCAGCCGCACTTGGGTATGCAGCCGAGGTTCAGATTCCATTCGAATACGGCATCATCCGCAATCACTATGTCGGGCGCACCTTTATTCAGCCGACCGAAAAAACCCGCCACCTTGGGGTAAAGCGCAAACACAACATCAACCGCGCGCAGATCGAGGGCAAACGGGTTGTGCTCGTTGATGACTCGATCGTGCGTGGGACAACATCGACCAAGATCGTCGACATGGTCAGACAAGCCGGTGCCAAAGAAGTGCACTTGCGCATCTCCTCACCGCCGACTGCCCATCCCTGCTATTTCGGCATCGACACCCCGGAACGGGATCAACTCCTGGCTGCTCAACATGACGTAGCGGGGATGGCCAAACGTCTCGGTGTCGACAGTCTCGCCTTTATCTCCGTGGATGGTCTCTATCGCGCGGTCGGTAAAGCCAAACGCGATTCCGATAATCCACAATTCTGTGATGCCTGCTTTACCGGCGAATACCCCTCGGCGCTCACGGACCTCAACGCCAAAGAGTTACCCCATCAGCTTTCCCTGCTCACCGAAGGGCGGGCTTAAACCTCATGGTTGGAGCAATGGGCGACCGGCTTGCCGGACGCATCGCTCTCGTCACAGGTGCCTCCAAAGGAATCGGCCGAGCGGTCGCTAAACGGTTTGCCCTTGAAGGCGCGACTGTTATCGCCATCGCCCGCAGTAAAAAAGAACTGCTTTCTCTGGATGACGAAATCACGGATTCGACCGGACAAAGCGCTGTCCTGGTCGACGAAGATCTCACCGCCTTCGACACTATTGATAAAGTTGGGGAAGCTCTGTTCACCCGCTATGGCAAGATCGATGTCGTGGTCGGCGCCGCAGCGACGTTAGGGCAACTTTCACCGGTCGGACACATCCCACCAAAGTTTTGGGATCAAGTGTTTGCCCTCAATGTCACCGCCAATTGGCGGCTGCTCCGCAGTGTCGACCCCCTGTTGCGGCAGTCTGATGCGGGACGTGCGATCTTCGTCACCTGCAGCCAAGGATCACTTCCTGCGCCCTACTGGGGCGGGTACGGCGCGTCAAAAGCGGCCCTCGAACAAATGGTCCGCATTTATGCCGCTGAAATGACAGAGTCGAAAATCTGCGCCAACCTCATTGACCCCGGACCGGTCCGCTCAGCGCTCCGCCTCAAAGCATTTCCTGGTGAAGATCAAGACTCTCTTCGTGCGCCGGAAGACGTGACCGATGCCTTTGTCGACCTCGCCGATCCGGCACATGACAAAACCGGAGAACGGGTTACCATCGACGATTAGTCTTCGGAGGTCCCATGCCGTTCGCCCTTCTATTCACCTTTATTGTTGTGCTGCTTATACCGGCCACTGCGACAGCTGACAGTCCGCCTGACATCCTCTTCATTAACGGTGCGGTCGTTACCCTAGCCGGCCCAGATGACAGTGCCGTCGCAGAAGCACTGGCGGTCACGGGAGATCGAATTACGGCCGTCGGCAAGACGGCCGACTTATCCGCCCTTGCCGGACCCAAAACCAACATCATCGATCTGAACGGCAAGGCTTTGCTTCCGGGATTTATTGACGCCCATGGCCATTTCCCCAGTTCCGGCTTGATCGAAAAACACTTTGTCGATCTCAACAGCCCACCCATTGGCAACATCATCACTATTGATGAGATGATTACCGCACTCGCCGCAAAGGCGGCGAACACACCGGCCGGAGAGTGGATTCAAGGCCGGGGATATGACGACACCTTGATCACAGAAATGCGGCACCCCACGCGCTGGGACCTCGATAAAGTATCGACCGAGCACCCCATTTATATCGGCCACATTTCCGGACACTTGAGCGTTGCCAATAGCCTGGCCCTTGAAATGGCGGAGATCACCCGAGATACCCCGCAGCCCTTCGGCGGCAAAATTCGCATGGATGAGGAAACCGGTGAACCGAACGGCGTTCTAGAAGAGCCGCCGGCGATGGGCCGCGTCGGTACCTTGCTCCCGCAGTTCTCTGAAGAAGACATGATCAATGCCATCGCGGCAGCCGCCGCGGGATACGCCGCAGTCGGTGTTACTACGGCGCAACAAGGCGCAACCGGACCAAACGGCGCAGCGGTTTTCGTCAAGGCATACCAACAAGGCGTGCTCCCGATTCGCGTCCATGTCTGGCCGGTATTGCAGGCCATGGTTGCCCTGATTGAGAACGGCGGCACACTAGAGCAACCGGATGCAAACGGCATGGTCACGTTCCGCGCCGTTAAGGGCTTCGCCGACGGATCGATCCAAGGCTACACCGGCTATCTCAGCCAGCCCTACCACAGCCATAGCCACAACGACCCGCGCTATCGTGGCTATCCGCGCATGGATCGGGAGGCGCTCGCCAAACAGATCGCGACCGTTCACAAGGCTGGGTATCAGATTGCGATCCACGGCAACGGAGACGCCGCCATTGACGACGTGCTCTATGCCTTTGACCGGGCCTTAGACGCTGACCCCCGCAACGATGCCCGGCATATCGTGATCCATGCACAGATGGCTCGAGAAGACCAACTGGACCGGATGGCTGCGGCAGGCATCATTCCCTCCTTCTTCAATCTTCACACCTATTACTGGGGCGACCGCCATTGGGACATTTTCATGGGCCCCGAACGGGCCGCACAAATGAGCCCGGCCGCCTCTGCGGTCAAACGCAACATGGCCTACACTCTGCACGCGGATACGCCAGTCGTACCGATGGAGCCGATGCGCATTGTTTGGTCGGCCGTTAATCGATTGTCATCGGGAGGGCGGGTGATTGGTGCCGATCAGCGCATTTCGGTGATTGAAGCGCTGAAGGGCATCACCACCTACGCGGCCTACCAGGCTTTTGAAGAAAATGACAAAGGTACACTTGAGCCGGGGAAGCTTGCCGATTTGGTCGTACTGGAGCGCAACCCATTGACCGTGCCACCACTGGAACTCGCTGATATCCCCGTGGTCAGAACGATCGTCGGTGGACGGACGGTCTTCGAACGTTAGGACTTGGGATCGTACGGGTTGTCGGGCTTGCGCACATAGAGGCGCAACGGCACACCATCGAATCCAAACGTGTCGCGTAGGTCGTTCATCAAATAGCGATGATAACTGGTTGGTAGGTCGACCGGACGGGACGTAAATAAGATAAACGTCGGCGGCCGTGCTTTCACTTGAGTGATATAGCGCAACTTAATCCGGCGTTTCTGTTTCGACAGCGGTGGCGGATGTTTTTGAGTCACATCATCGAGCCATTGGTTGAGGGCCGCCGTCGGTACGCGTGTGTTCCAGATTTCACGGGTTTTGAATACAGTGTCCATCAAATTAGGCACGCGACTTCCGGTTTTCGCCGACATCGTGATGGTCGGCACACCCCGCACCTGTGTGAGGGACTTTGCCAATTTTTCCTGTAGCTGCAGCAAAGACTCTTTGCGGTCCGTTGCGACGTCCCACTTGTTCACTGCAATTATTAAGGCCCGACCTTCTTCGATGACCCGCGCTGCGATCGTCAGGTCCTGTTTATCAAGAATGGCGTCGGCATCGAGAACAAGCACAACCACTTCCGCGAGATCGACGGCACGAAGCGTGTCGAGTGCTGACAGTTTTTCGACAACGTCATTGACCTTGGCTTTCTTGCGCAGCCCGGCGGTATCAACCAGACGCACCGGTCGACCCTTATATTCCCAGTCGATGGGAATGGCGTCGCGAGTCACGCCTGGCTCGGGCCCGGTGAGCACCCGGTCTTCGCCGAGCAACCTGTTGACCAGGGTCGACTTGCCCGTATTGGGGCGACCGACAATGGCGAGCTGCAACGGACGCTCGGGCCCCTCGTCCACGTCTTCGCCGTCTTCCCCTAGCACTTCGATATCCTCGTCGCCCGGCTGATCAGGCACGTCGTCTTGTAAGTCCGTTGGTTTGCCGAACGGAAGCAACGCGTCGTAGAGCTCGTTTAAGCCCTGGCCATGCTCCGCTGACAGCGCAATGGGTTCACCCAAACCCAAGCTGAAGGCTTCGTACATGCCTGCCTGCGCCGCGTTTCCCTCGCATTTGTTGGCGACTAGAATGATTGGCGTGGAACCACGCCGCAGCAGATCCGCAAAATGTTCGTCAATCGGTGTGACCCCAGCACGGGCATCGATCACCATTAGCGCGACATCAGCGTCGGCAACGGCGCGCTCGGTTTGCTCCCGCATGCGGCCTTCTAAGGTCCCGGAATCACTATCTTCCAAACCGGCTGTATCAATGATCCGAAAAGCCAAATCACCAAGGTGGCCATCCCCTTCCCGCCGATCGCGGGTCACTCCGGGACGATCATGCACCAGCGCCAAACGGCGTCCGACGAGCCGATTGAACAGGGTGGACTTACCCACGTTGGGGCGTCCGACAATAACAAGCGAGAAAGACATGGGGGCAGAGGCCCTGGTTATCTGTTAGCGGTACGCGAGCAGCGTGCCGTCGTCGTCGTAGACATACATGGTCGAGTTGGCGAAGACCGGCGAGATCGTCACCGGCGCCCGGAGTTCTATATCGCCCAAAACGGCGCCACTGTATGGCGACAGCGATAACGCTTCTTCATTAGAACTAAAGACGATCAGCCGATCGCTGGCGATCGACGGGCCGGTCCAAATGATGCGATCTTCCTGACTATCAAGGTCTTCAAATCTGCGCAATTGGGTGACCCACATGATTTGCCCGGTCCGCACATCGATACAGACCACTTCAGAATCAATGGTGGTGGCATACAGGAAATCGCCCGAAATCCATGGCTGATACACGCCAGGGACTGGTACGTCCCAAACCCGTTGCCCGGTGCGCAAATCAATAGAGACAAGTATGCCCGAATGCCCGACGGCGTAGACTCGGCCGCGGTCAATCACCGGGCGACCGCGAATATCCGTCAAGCTGGCCGCAGCTTCGGTGCGACGGACCGCGATCACCGAGTCACTCCAGAGCACAGAGCCATTATCCACACGGAGCGCGGCGATTTCACCATTGGTGAAAGGCGCGATCACCACCCCGCCATCGACTGCGGGGCTACCGCCGCCAAGCAAGATCGTTTGCGAACTGACACCGGAATAGTTCCACAAGCGTTCGCCTTCACGAGCCGACAGGGCAAACACCTGGTTGTCGACGGTGGTGACAAACACACGGCCACCGTTGACGGTCGGCGCAGACCGGATTGGTGAATCAACTTTGGCGCGCCACACGGTCCGGCCCGACTGAGCGTTGAGCGCGATGACCTCTCCAAACCCCGTGGTCGCGAAGATCAAACCTTCTTCATAAGCCAAGCCGCCACCCAGAAAATGGGCGTCGTCTTCATTCTTTGGCACCAACTCTCGGCGCCACAACCGCGTGCCATTGCTGGCGTTAAACGCAGCCACATACGACTTGGCATCAAGAACAAACACGCGGCCACCAGCGACCACCGGCTCACCAAGGGTGCGGTTGCGTTCTCCTGATGCAGCACCCGCATCTGCACGCCAGAGCACACGGGGTGCTGGGCCGATGATCATATGGTGCATAGCGTGATGGGAGAACCCGCCCGCCTGACTCCAGGTCGCCGTATCTTCCGGAGCCGGTAGGACAATCTGTGTATCAACTGCGTTGAGGTCCGGCCTCAAAGCCCGTTCGAGAGCCAGCACCGAAATGCGTGTTCCCGGCAGTATTTCGTCGTCTTCGCCGCCATCAAACGGGTTGAGGTCGCTACACCCTGAGAGAAATACGCCAGACAACACCGCCACTGCGCACATTCGATTAATATGAGAAAGCTGCTTCGTCATGGCTAAAGCCGATCGTCGCTTATGGCGCTTCCGCCTGGTTATCCGAATCCGGCATCGTCGTATCCGGTTCGACGACAGGGCGCGGTGGCGCTGCCCCTAATGGACTGTTGTATACCGCAGCCAATTCGCCAGCGCGCGCTTTGATCGCGGCGGGTGTATTGGTGTCTTCAAGCAGTTGTTCGAGGATCGTGCGGGCCTCATCCAGATCGCCGCGACGCGCCGACAGCAGCGCCATGAGCTCGAGGGCTGAGTAACTATACGCATTGCTCGGATCCGTGAGCGATCCGATCGCGTCCTCTAGAACTGCCGGATCTTCGCTATCCAGGCCGTGAATGCCCCAGAGCAAAGTCGCAAGATCGCTAAACACGAAATCAATACTGGAGTCGGTGCTCAACGTCCGATAAATCGAGATCGCATCTTGCAGCTTATCCTGCTCAAGGAGAATTCCAGCGCGCTGCAGATCAGCCAAGGCCCCGTAGGGACCACCTTGCTCAACAACAGCGGTCAACTCAGCTAGGGCGGCATCAGGATTGCCGTCGACCAACTGCTCAGTCGCCCGAGCAAAGGAATCGGCCTGTTGGGTCAAACGTTCCTCAACCTGACCTTGCCAATACTGAAAGGCCGCGACGGCAACAACCAATCCGGCCATGGCCCCGTAAATCCATACTTTGTAGCGGTCCCACAGCTTTTGTATCTGCTCGTCACGAAGTTCGGACTCGACTTCAGTCAAGAACGCATCAACCGCACCCTCTTCTTCATCGTCAGGCGACGGCTTGGACTCTTTTTTGGCTTTGGCTGCCTTTTGGCTGCCAACCTTATTCTTGGTCACAGGATGGATCCTCATCGGTCTGGTCCGGACAACGGACGACCGGGGGTAAGAGTAGACGAATCGGCGCGTACCTTACCTACGCGGCCGCACTGTTGCAATTCGCGATATTGCGCCAGAAACCAGGGCAAAATCTGGAGATTCAGCATTTGTTAAAGGGTCAGACCCAAACTCACCTTGGTTCCCTATATCCACGCCATGGGGCGGGGTCATCGGGACCACCGAAATCGGCCCACGGAGAGTCTTTCATGATCCGCCTTACCCTCGTTCTGGCTTCACTGGCCCTGTTAACCGCCTGTGGTGCCACCAGTGACCGGCTGCTGCGTCAGTCTGTTGGTTATGAGTGCACCGGGGCCGATGGCACCGTGGGCGGCATGCTATGCTCTGAGAGCGATCAGCCCGTTGGCCAGCGCAGCCGGTATTGCTACGCCACTCTCGGTGAAATCAATTGTCTCGACCGCCCCGATCCAGACCGCCAGAACGCGCCCGTGGGTTCAGCCGGATACTAGTCCGAAGGCCCTTGCCGCCTATAATACGAGCAGCCAGCCGCCATCGTCGCCTTGCGAGCCCCCTGAATCAGTGAAAAGATACGGGTATCGACAATGACTCCAAGGGGCTAATCGGCCAGTGAATCAATTGGTGCGGATTTCCGATTACCGGCGCAAAGCGTCAGCCCTTCACTTTACCCGTTCAGAACTCACCCAATTGCTGGCTGTCTACTCCTCCCGCGTCATCACCGGGGAATGGCGCGACTACGCAATCGGCGCAACACCAGGGTTTGCGCGGTTTTGCATCTATCGCAGCAGCCGCGAAGAACCCCTATTTACGATCACCAAACTGGCCACAGAAGGCAAAGCCCGGAGCGCCCAGGCCCGCAAAGGAAAGTATGTGGTGAGCACCCGACACCGCACCTTGCGACAAGGCCACTCCCTGCTCGACGCCCTGGACGTGTTCAAATCTGACCTCAAGTTGGTCTCTCACTGAACCTTTAAAGGCCGCCGGATAAGGTCTTGTTTTATAATATAAATGACATCCTCTGCTGCCATGCAGCATGAGCATTGCTGTTATGCAGCAATATCCATTTATTTCGTGAAGAAGTAATATTATTACGTATGCGTACCGCGATGAAGGTCGGCGCAGGTTGTGTCGGCATCGCAGCAAAGGAGAAATGATATGGATCGCATAACGAAGTATCTGCACATCACAGTCTTAATTTCGACTGTGCTGTCAACGGGCGTTATCTTTGCGTCCAGCGCTCACGTCCTCTTCTAGGGACCGTGCGCCACGCATAGGCCGACCGGCTATTCGCCGGCAGAGGCTTGCTCCTGGTCCCGGGGACTATTCGTCCCCAGAGTCCTCGTCTTCCACGAGGCCAGCATCAAGATCGGGAGCGAGCCTATCGCTCTCCTCCGCCACTACTGCCCAGCCGCGCTGCTCGAACTCAGCCTTCGCCCGATCACTGATCGAACCCGTTAACCACAGTTCCCGGGTCGCATCACCAGACACCGATTGGTCAGCCAGCGCCTTAGCTCCAGCGCTCCAGATTAGGTGATCCGCGGGCACAGCGCTGACGGTACGATTGTCCGTTGTTATCCCGGTCACTGCGCCATCTTCTAGAGAAAGACTGACAATCGCCGCGACGTTTTGATGAAAGCCAAGTGTCGCTTCGGCTTGACGCATCAAGAATATGGACTGGTTTTCGCTTTCCGAAACGGTCGCATGTTCAACCATGGCGCTAATATTTTTTGCACCTTCGAGGCCAACCAGCGCGGCCACAATCGTGGTCTCATGCCGGGGCGACAGCCACTGATTCTCGACAAAGGCTTCGGCAACCTCGTCATCGACCATCATCGCCAGGAGTCGAGCACGGTTGAGTTCGCGCAAGGCCTCAGGAGATTGTGAGGTGAGCAGCGAGTTCAAAGTCTGGCTGTTTTGCAAACCGGAAAGCGCGATCCCCGCGCCGCCGCCGACGGATGCAGTCAACGGCAGGAGACTAAAACCGCCAGCAAACCCAGCCCAGGCCACCTCACCCATCCCATCTTGCAGCGCCACATTGGTGGTATAGGGATCGACCTCCAGCAAATTGGCCACTTCGCGTTTCACGAGACCGTAGCCAACAAGCTCCCCGGCGGCGGAGTCTTCCTGCTCGCCGCGCGAGCCCGTCACCATTTCACCCGCTTGGGAGAACAGGGCTCCAATCCCACGGACAGCACCGGTTACCGTTCCAACCGGTTCCGTTGCTAAACTTTTAAGAGCACGAAAAGGACTCGTTGCCGCTTGGGCTACGCCGGCCGCAAACGCGTCCGTTTTCGTAATCTCGCTGAGTTCTTTGAGGGCATAGACTTCTTGCACGCGCTCAGCAACATAGTCCGTTCGGTGTGCGGTAAAAGTCCCAAACTCAGATGTGATGGTATAGCTGTTCTCGTAGCCGTCGTTCTCGACCGTCTCCAAAATTTCGTGCAAGTCACCACGCAGAAGCTCGGCAGACAAAAGATCCGACGCCTTTAAGATCGGTAGCGGTTCATAGGCAGAGTCTTGAGACCGTGCCCCACTGGCAACGGCAAAGGAAGCCAGCACCAAAGCCGTCGACGCCATCAAAATAAGTGTTACAGGTGTACGGCGGCGGGCGATTGCCCGCGAAGAAAGATCAGTCATAACGCGTCCCTTTTTTCTATTGGGGAAACGCTAGCCCTGAATGGCGGGGCTTAACAAGCCTTCGATAAGAATCCGCAGATTTACGCGGCTTTGACCGCGCCAAACAATCCCCATGAGGTGTAGATACCGTGCTTGGGTGGCTCAGCCTCACCCAGTGCAACCTGCCGGAAATACGCGGGATCGGCCCCGCCGACATCGGGAATCGACGCGGTGAAATATTCGTCTGCGCTGAACCCAGCACTGGCCATCAAGTCAGCGCATTCACGCGATCTGAAATCGCGATAGTGGGGCTCGTTGTTGTGCTCATTATCCCAGTCGAGAAAGAAATTGTAATAGGCATCGACTTGGGATGAGGGCGGCAGTTCCATGTGAACCATCATTCCGCCGGGCTTAAGCACACGGCGGCACTCTGCCAACACCCGCTTGGTCGCCTCCACAGAAAGCTCGTGGAAGAAGAAGCTCGACACAACGAGGTCAAAGGAATTGTCGGTGAAGTCGAGCGTTTCTGCATTCTGCTGGGAGAAATGTGCATCAACACCGCGCGCAACCGCGCGGGCATTGGCGTAGCGGAGGCAGGGCGCTGCAACATCAACGCCCGTGAGTTCTGCGTCCGGATAAATGTCTTTGTAGGGAAACAGGTTGTTACCGATAGTGCAGCCGGTTTCCAGAATCTTTTCCGGTTTGAATTCGGGATAGCGGATCGATAGCCATTTGCTGACCGATGCTGCCACGCCACTGCGGGTCTTGCTCGGCAGCAAAGAGCCGCGAAACACTTGGCCGCCATGGGCGTAGATCGCACCCTGAGCCACATCTCCCTCTGCATGCTCGTCCTGCCAACACCCAGGCATAAGATGAACGTCCATCGTATCGACGTAGTCGGGCATCGCGAGTTCGGGGTCGAGGGTCAAAGACCCGCCATGAGAATTCGAATGGGACGCCTGATCGGCGATAGAGATCATGTCAGGCAACTGCCGTTCGACCTCTTCACGCACCGATTCCCACACCATTTCTTGCGCGTTGTAGCGCAGGCTACTCCATACCCGATACGTCAAATTGTTCGAGATGGCATCGCGTACTTCTTCACCGGTTTCGGGCTCACGGCCATGGGTGGTGACAAAGGATGGCATGACCGCGTTGTCATAAGCGTCGCGCATCGTATCAGCGACATCTTTCATGACGTGCTTACGCAGGCGCGAAACAAAACCCTGACGGGCCAGTTCATCGTGGGTCGGATCAACTAGACTATCGATATCGCGAATTGCGTTCATATCGGCCTCCTTAGGAACCATCTATTCCATGAAGTATCCGCGCCATCGGACCGATGCGCAATGGGGGCCTGGCGCTACTTTCCCGCACCGAACAAATAATAACTTGAGAAGTTGCTGTGCTGAGGCGCTTCAGACTCGCCTCGAGCGAAGGCGGCAAAATCTTCGTCACTCAGGCCGCCCCGGTCCGGGATTCGGATGAGACTACTGGACTCGGCAGAAAACCCGGCTTCCGTCATCAGGCCAACTGGATCTTGCTGCCGGAAGGCGGCGTAGTGCGGCTCATGATTGTGGTAAGCGTCCCAATCGAGAAAGAAATTGTAATAGGGGTCCATCGCTTTGGACGGCGGCAACTCCATATGGATCGTCACGCCGCCCGGCGCCAAAACACGATTAACCTCTTTGAGAATTTTCTTAGTCGACGGCACGGCGATCTCGTGGAAAAAGAAGCTCGACACCACGAGGTCAAACATGCCGTCCTCGAAATCCATCGATTCTGCATTTTGCTGGGAATAATGCGCCGCAATGCCTTGTGATTCAGCACGGGCATGCCCGTAACGCAGAACCGGCGCACCCACATCAACGCCGTACAACTCAGCGTCGGGAAAGGCACGATGGAACGGCAGAAGGTTCGAGCCAATCGTGCAGCCTAAATCTAAAATACGTTTCGGCTTAAAGTTGGGATACTTGAGCTTCAGGTAGTGACCAATGGAATCAGCGACGCCGCCCTTTCCTGGATTTTTCGACATCTTAAGCGCACCGGAAAACACTTTGGTGCCGTGGGCATAAACTGCGCCAACGGCGACGTCTTCTTCGAGATACTCCGTGTGAAAACAACCGGGCATCAAATGGATATCCAAAGCGCTGACTGCTTTAGGGATCGGCAAGTCCGGGTTTAGGCGCAAGGTCCCACCGGCGGGCGATTGGCCGGCTGCCTGGTCAGCCGCATCTATGAGATCAGGTAACGCGCGCTCAACTTCACCCTGCACGGAACTCCAGGTCATTTCTTGGGCATTATAGCGCAGCGAAGACCACGTCCGATAAAACGTATTGGGCTCCATTGCCTTTCGGACAGCGCGCGCATCCTCAGGGCTCTCGCCATTTTTTGCTCGAAAGGTGGGCTCAATCGCTTTGTCGTAAATGGCACGCATGTCCTGGGCCAAATCGGCCATGACAAACTTACGCAGGAACGCGACATACTTTTGTCTTGCTGCTTCGTCATGGGTTGCGCGCGGTATGCTGTCGATAGACGGCAGCGCCGCTTCCCCAGATGCTTTTTCTTCCCGGTACATAAAGACCTCTGCTGGACCAAAACGGGATCGCTCCCCGCAATATCTCTGACGCTTATATCAGAGGTTTAGTGGCCCTGTTCAATAGTAATCCGATGAAACCGGTTCAAAAACCGCAACTCAAACGGGATCGTGAAACCCGGATTTGGGCCACCTCACCCAATAGTACCGCCGCCCTTGCGGGTAATGGCAACGACCGATGGCCGCGGTGGAACACCGTCCTCAAAATCTGGCCAGCGGGTTGCCGGATTATCAAAGGTCGACCCACTCACCTGCGCCGGGTGCTGTACGGAACAAAACAAGGTTTCTCCATCGGGCGTAAACGCAGGGCCCGTCAATTCGGCTCCAACGGGGACCTTAAAGAAGTGGCGGGTCAACGCCCGTGCGGTGCCGCGCACCTCCGTCGCCCACACACCGTCAGCGGTATCAAAGTCAGACGCCCCGTCGGTCGCGATCCACAATCGGCCTTTAGGGTCGAACGCCAGATTGTCTGGATTGGCGAGCCAGCCGCTCTCCGAAACGTCCGCGTGATACTGGGCCCCAGAACTTGGATCCGAGGGATCGCCGGCTTGCAAAAATACGTTCCATGAGAACGTCGTCGCGGCGTGGTCCGCGTGCATGCCCTCTCCACCCGGAGGAATCAACTCAAGAATATGACCCGCACGATTACGTGACCTAGGATTGGCTCCATCAGTTCGAAAGTCCCGACGGAACGGATTTTTAGACAGGGCCACGAAGACCGAGCCAGTGATCAGATTGGTCTCAACGTCTTCCGGCCGGTCCATGGGGGTCGCACCCAGGAATGAGGCCGCCCGCCTAGTCTCAATCAGCACTCCGGCTTGATCGGCAAAGCCGTTTTCCGGCGTTAGCGGCCCATCACCCCACACCAGAGGCAGCCACTCTAGCGTGCCGTCTTCTTCGAAACGCGCCACGGTCAGAATCCCGTCGTCGAGAAGGTCACGATTGTGATCGCGGTTGTCCGGATCATAGATCCCGGCCGATACAAACTTGTAGATGTATTGAAACAATTGGTCGTCACCGGAATAGACGACCACGCGGCCGTCAGAGCTGATCGCGGTGGTCGCACCTTCATGACGAAACCGCCCCAACGCCGTACGCTTCATCGGCACGGACTCCGGATCATAGGGGTCGAATTCAACCACCCAGCCGAAGCGGTTCGGTTCGTGGGGCTCCTTCTCCACATTAAAGCGATCAAGATATTCGCTCCAAGAGAAGAACAGACTCTGGTTGAAGCCCATGGACAGATGATTGCCCGCCTCTGCGGTACCGCGGGGATCACCGGCGAAGTAATAGTGAACGTTTTCTTCCGCCGTCAGGCAGGTGCCCCACGGCGTTTGCCCCCCTGCACAGTTGTTCAACGTGCCGATGACCAATCGGCCGGTGGGATCGGCGCTGGTCTTAAGGCGGTCATGCCCAGCGGCGGGGCCAGTAAGCTTCATTTGCGTTTCTGACGCCGTGATGCGGCGGTTGTAGAGGCTGTCTTGAACATAGGACCACTGGCCATCTGTTTGCCGTTTGACCTCGACAACCGTGTGGCCATGCGCCGCCATTTCCACATCGACGTGACGCCGGGTCGGCGCTGGATAGGGATTGGATCCGCGCACATCGGTGAACATGAGACTGCTAGTCGTGTATTCGTGATTGACGCACAACAATCCGTGGTCGGAAGATGCTGACCCATAGGGCAACGGGAAGTAGCCGATAAAATCACAGTTGTAGCCGAACTGTTTGGCCTGGCTCGAAGCTGTCAATGAGTCGGGCTTGAAGTCCGGAGAGTCAGCGAACAACGGGTCACCCCATCGCACCAACACATCAGCCGTGAATCCTGGCGAGACATGATGTGTTTCATCAATACCGTGTGGGAGCTCTACGAAATCTAAATCGGTTGATGAGGCTGCCTCTACTTCCCCGGTGCGCAATGCCGTGGGAGCGAGCGCCGCAGTCGCCATCGCTGCAGCGGTACCGGACAATAAATCGCGACGCGCGATCAACGATTTGGTTACCTCTGCGTCTAATGTGGGAACCTCTTTGGTCATACAGCGCATCTTGTCACAGGCCATCAACTCATAGATAGGTCGACGCTTGGCTCTTTTCCATTCACGTCCATACTCCAGTACAGTGTGATCAAGGAAAATTGATTTAATTAGTCGAGACAAGACATCATGGCACCGAACGTCGTACGCGCCGCCACGCTGAGTTTAATTTGGCTTGCAACTTTCGCGGCCACACTCAAAGCTGAGGAAGAAGCGCCAACCCTCAAAGCAACCATCCTCGGGTCTGGTTATGTCGAGCCGCTACCCGACAAATATGGTGCCAGTATCCTGGTCGAAGCCGGGAGCGAGACATTGCTGTTCGATGTCGGGCGCGGAACAACAATCCGCCTCAACCAAATTCCGGTTGGGTTCGACGTGGTTGATAAAGTGTTCCTCACCCACCTCCATTCCGACCACGTGGTCGGTTTGCCCGACCTTTACCTCACGGGCTGGGTGCTTGGACGGCGCGATACGCCGTTGCACCTTTGGGGACCAACAGGCACCGCCCATATGGCTCGTCACCTTGTTGACGCCTTTGATTTCGACATCACCATTCGCCGCGATAAACACACCCGCTACGCCGCCGCGGGCGCAACCATAGATGCCACGAATTTCACTGAAGGCGTTGTGTATGAGGCCAATGGCGTCATCGTCACCGCCTTCACCGTGGATCACGGCCCTGTACAACCGGCTTTCGGGTTCCGCGTCGACTATGCTGGTCGCTCCCTTGCTATATCGGGCGACACCCGACCCAGCGACAATCTCATCGCCCATACGCGAGATGTCGATGTGCTGTTCCATGAAGCCTTCGCCCCCGAGGCCTACTCAGCAGCGCACCCAGACGTTCCGTATTTGGTGATTAAAGCGATTGAAAGCGTGCACACGACGCCAACACAAGCTGGAGAAATTTTCGCCGCCGTAAACCCCAGACTAGCGGTGTTCTATCACATCGATCCGGGCGAAGCGTTTGCCGCCGAGCTGCGGCGCGATGCCGGCAAAGCCTTCAGGGGGGCGCTAGAGGTCGGTGAGGACCTCATGTCGGTCAGTATCGGCGATGAGATAAAGGTGCAACGGCGCGCTACCGTTCGTTAGGCATAATGCTTATTAAAACGCACACCCCCGCATCAACTCAGCGGCTTACGAGAGGCTCTTAAACCACACTAGTTTGTAAATTTTCTAGAGTGCTGAACTGCCGGGGTAATTTTCGTAAATCGGGTGGCGCATCGACCCTAACGGAAAGTTCTATTTTGGAATGACATCAAATGCTAGCACTATCCGATCTTCTTCTGCTTCAAATGGGATCGTGTAGTGAAGTAAAGAAGATGGGAAAAGACACAAACTCCCAGTCACCACATCGATAGTGCTTTTTTGATTTTTCTTTACCCCCCCTTCACATTCTTGATCATCTAAGCACACAACAAGATTGCCACTGTCAGCCTTTGATTTTGGGGGCACGTTTATGTATATGCTGCCAGTAATCCAACCAGCGTCATGCATATGAGCAGCTAATTCACCACCGCTTTGCATGCTGACAAGCCAACCATAAATGCTATAGGAAGTTGGCCAATTCTTTATAAAGCCTTCTTCACTATCCTTAAAATGAACGCGATATTTTTCAATTTCAGCATGAATAATATTTTCAATTTCATTTATGAATTTTTCTTCTAGGGCAAATAAATTGCCCGCAGTTTGGCTTCCGTTAGTTAAATGACCTTGGCTCTTATATGAAACCGTATCGTCCGTTAAGATGTCTCTCGCAGCTTTAGTAAAAATATTTTCAAAATCACACTGTCCATTTAAGTCAGTCTCTAGAACATATTTTAATGGGTCGTTGCAAAATGGATTCGGTTTGTTGATTCCATATCTAATTTCAGAGCGACAACTTAACGAACCAATGACGGCATTGATTTCGCCTTGGCTTATCAAAGAATCTAATTGGTCATAGAAAGTGGTTTTTTCGTCCTGCAGATACGAACATCTAATCGCATAACTTTTACTGTGATGAATATCAGTTAACTTAAACTGCTCTGCTGCTTTTTGGTATTCCGCACTCTCAAATAGAATTATTCCTAGATTGTAACGCACCTCGGGAAAATCTGACTTCAGTGCTATCGCTTTTTCAAAGCAAGCTACAGCCTCCGCATACCTACCAAGATCTTTCAGCGTGTTGCCCAAGTTGCTCTGAGCTTCGGCAAAGCCTGGCTTCAGCGCTATCGCTTGTCTGCAACTCGCCTCAGCCTCTTCTAATCTGCCAAGTTTTTGCAAGGTAACACCCAAGTTGCTATGGGCTTCGGCAAAGCTTGGTTTCAGCCCTATCGCTTGTCTGCAGATCGCTTCAGCTTCTTCTAATCTGCCAAGTTCCTTTAGCGTGTTACCCAAGTTGTTTTGGGCCTCAACATAATCTGGCTTCAACGCTATCGCTTGTCTGTAGCTTGCTTCAGCCTCTTTTAATCTGCCAAGTTCTTTCAGCGTAACACCCAAGTTGCTATGAGCTTCAGCAAAGTCTGGTTTCAGCTCTATCACTTGTCTGCAACTCGCCTCAGCCTCTTCTAATCTGCCAAGTTCCTTTAGCGTATTACCTAAGTTGCTATGGGCTTCAACATAGCCTGGCGTCAATGCTATCGCTTGTCTGTAGCTTGCTTCAGCCTCTGTATACCTGCCAAGTTTCTTTAGCGTGTTACCCAAGTTGTAATGGGCTTCGGTATCTTGGGAGTCTAATTCGACCGCTTTTTGGCTGGCATCTAATGACTCAGATATCCTGCCCGTTTGCTTGAGCACCGCTCCAAGCACTTTCCAGCTATATTGATGGTGTGGAAATTGTTCAGTGATAGATACCGCTAACTTCTCAGCATCATCATATCGCCGGCTTTGATAGTGCGCTAAAAGGCTGTTTAGTTCTGTATGGGACGGGTTTTTAGCCATCTTCTTTTCTTTACTTTCAGCAGGCTTCTTATGCTTGTCTTTAAATATACGGTCTTTCTTTTGCTTAGATATTTTAGACTCTTCTGTTTGAGTTATTTGCTTCAGTTGCGCTTCTAAGCGCATCAACTTTCTGTCCAACTAATATCGTTTTCTTTCCCTCAGGCAGGCCCCTCTAGACACCCCGAAGAATATCGCCCAATTGACAATCGTACCTGTAATAGGCAAGCACGTCAGATATCTCAGTACGGAAACTTAGATCAAACCACTCGATAAAAGTCGGCGTAAATTGCGGAGCTAATATGCTGATGTAGTCACTCTCCGTCAGTTTATTAACAATGCTTTTCATCGTGAATGAGAATTCGACGCCAAGCAGCCAAGATATTTCTGCTTCAACAAGACCCGTTTGCTCAACCATATCTTCATACCTGATAAAGCGATTCTTCCGGTTCTTCGCAACTATCATCAAAGAAACAATCTCAGAAAAATATTGAAGGAACTCGAGGTCCGCCCTTACCGGATTATACCCGGCCACATGAGACGTCTCACGAATAAACTTTTCAGCCAGACCTCTTTCCATCCTCAGAACCGAGGTGGATTCCTTTTTTTGTTTAGACCTCACCATTGAGAGAGATTGCATGATAGGGTTTCTAAACGAAAATAAAACCGGCACGTTCGTGCTATCCAAGAGCGGTGTCAAATACTGAGTTTGGTTTAAAATTCCGTTGTGAACAAACACAACGTCTTCTAAGTTTCCTAACTCGCCAGTTACGAAGTCGATATACGCAGTGATGTTTCGTTTATTAGAAATGTCCGCGGCGAACTTATTCAGCGTATCGAGACCTATTGATTTGATGAATCTTTTGTTTAGTTCTGCGCTTAGCGCGTGAATGGCCCTAAAACCCACCGCCTCGATATTCTTTGTAATATAGCTTGAAGCTGTTTTACCGCGGCTAATAATCGCCTTCATGAATATACCTCCACCTAAGCACCTCAATCTACCCCCGCTCAATCGTTCAGAGCGCCTTTGATGTGACATCGCAGGTCACGCCATTGAAGCCCTTGACCTCGTTGACGAGACCGCTGATCACCCACACCCGAAACTCCATATCGAAGTGGTAACATTTTCGCTTCACTTGTTCTGCCCGCGCTTTCAGCCGAGATTGCCAATTAGACTGTGGCTTTTTTTCTTGTCGTACCACCCACTCATTTAGCTCTGTTATAATTTGAACTAATTAGGCGATTTAGTTCAGCCACCAAGAGCTTTTCTATTCTTAGAAAAGAATATGTTTCCGCCCTCAAATACACCGTCCTGAATCGCATTTCCTTGTGAATCGTATGGCTGAAATCCAACTTCCATCAGAAGCTCGTATACCAATTCATGATGCCTTGATACTTCAACCATTAGCGATTCGACGCTTCGCAATGTACCTGTCGCTCCACGCAACACTCGAAGCTCGGCCCCCTCAACATCAATTTTAATGAAATCTGGCGTTAAGCCCAGTTCTTCGCAAATCGAATCTGTTGACCGCACATCGACTTTTATTTTTCGCACTTGGGCATTGTTTTTGTGTTGTGTGTCGCTATGGCTGATATTGGTTGTTTCGGTAAACTCTTGTTCAAGAGAGTTCGTAAAACCCCCAAACTCTTCGACGAAGAAATCCATTTCGCCATCCGAATCGGATGCCGCCACTGGCAGTATTACAGTGTTTTTGTGAACATTTTTTGTAAGTAATTTTCTGCTTTGAGGCGTTGGCTCGGCGACAATCACTCTACCCTTATCACCAACTAAGTGCTCAAAGTATTGCGTTACATATCCAATATGCCCGCCGATTTCTAATACGTTATGGCCTTTTTTGATCAACTTTCTGAAGAACGTTATTTCGTTCTCTTCTCTACTACGTCCGTGAAACCAGCACCCCTTATGTCGCCATGACAATAAGTGGAATGGTCGGTTCGTAATGTCATGTCGTATTCGAATTTCAAAATCAAACAATGACAGCAGAGGGAAAAATAAACGCCGCAGAATATTCGATCCCGCAAGTAGGCGTCTAATTTTCATTTTCTTTTTTCGCCCTTCAGCAAATGCACGTTTCAGCATCCCAGCCGTTATGCCGAACTTTTTGCAGCCCTCTTTCAACTTCTTCAGTGTTTCTGCACCGTCACGCTTCTTAGCCTCAACCACCTGCTGTTCAAGCTGTTACTTTGGAGCTTTCAATTATTCATTGCTTTTCATACCAACTACTCCCACTCAATCGTGCCTGGCGGCTTCGACGTGACGTCGTAGGTCACGCGATTGATGCCTTTGACTTCGTTGATAATGCGGTTGGTCACCCGCCCGAGAAATTCCATATCGAAGTGATAGAAATCCGCTGTCATACCGTCGGTTGACGTGACGGCCCGCAGCGCCAAGGCATAGTCGTAGGAGCGGCTGTCTCCCATCACCCCGACAGTGCGCACCGGCAGCAAAACGGCAAAAGCCTGCCAGATCGCGTCGTACAATCCAGCGTTTCTAATCTCTTCCAGATAAATCGCGTCAGCCTTGCGAAGCGTGTCGAGCCTGTCCTTGGTGATCTCCTGCCCGGGGATACGGATTGCAAGACCGGGCCCTGGGAACGGATGCCGCCCGACCATTGTGTCGGGCAAGCCAAGCTCGCGGCCGAGGTCGCGGACCTCGTCTTTAAACAACTCACGCAGTGGTTCGACTAGCGACATGTTCATGCGCTCTGGCAAGCCACCGACATTGTGGTGAGACTTGATCGTGACGCTCGGCCCACCGGCAAAGGACACACTTTCAATCACGTCTGGATACAACGTGCCTTGCGCCAGGAAATCGGCCCCACCAATCTTTTTCGCTTCGGCCTCAAAGACGTCGATAAACGTGGCCCCGATAATTTTACGTTTTTCTTCAGGGTCGGTTTTTCCGGCCAACTTGCCGAGGAATAGGTCTTCAGCATTGTTCAAGACCAGATTGATGTTGAACCGGTCGCGAAAAACCTCGATCACCTGTTCTGTCTCGCCGGCCCGCATCAGGCCGTGATCGACCAGTACACAGGTCAGCTGATCACCGATCGCCTCGTGCAACAGGGCGGCGACCACGGAGGAATCAACACCACCAGACAGTCCGCAAATCACTTGGCCATCGCCAACTTGCTCACGCACAGCAGCGATCGCCTGATCCTTGAAGGCGGCCATGGTCCAGTCGCCCGCTGCGCCGCAAACCTTATGAGTAAAATTCTTGATGAGTGCCGCGCCGTGGGGGGTATGGACCACTTCGGGGTGGAATTGAACGCCATAGAACTTGCGGGCTTCGTCAGCGATAGCCGCGAAGGGCGCGCCATCAGACGTTCCGATTACCTTAAACCCAGCCGGAAGTGCGTTGACTCGATCGCCATGACTCATCCACACCTGTTCGCGACTACTCGTCTTCCACACACCGTCAAACAGTGCACAAGTGTCCGTCACCTCGACGAAGGCGCGGCCGAATTCCCGATGGTCCGCATCCTCAACATGGCCGCCCAATTGCGCGACCATAGTTTGCTGGCCGTAGCAGATTCCAAGGATGGGCAAGCCCATTTCAAATAAACCCTGAGGCGCATGCGGCGTGTCTTCGCCGATCACCGACGCTGGTCCGCCTGAGAGAATCACACCTTTGGGGTCATAAGCGCGAATGCTCTCTTCCGTCACTTTGTTGAACGGATGAATTTCTGAGTAGACCCCGCTTTCCCGCACCCGGCGCGCGATGAGCTGGGTCACTTGAGAACCAAAGTCGATGATGAGAACGCGGTCAGTCATAGGAACACGACAGTGAAACAGAATGAATGGAGATTTTAAAAGCTGCAGAACGGAAGGTCAAAACCCCGTCACCCTTCGACTTTGCGCTGGAGAATGGCGATGAAGAAGCCGTCGGTTTGATGTCGACGCGGCGACAAACGCAGAAATTTGCCGCGGCCCGGATAGCGGGTGCCAAGCACAGCTTTCCAGATATCAGCCACCGACACCCCCCGGAAGTGTTCGTGGCGCTCGAGAAAATGCTCGATGCGATCCTCATTTTCCTGCCGCAGCAGAGAACAGGTGACATAAACAAGGCGGCCGCCAGGCTTGGTCATGCGACCGCCCTGGGTGAGCAACGAGTCCTGCGCTTCAATATACCTGCTCAAATCTTTCGGTGTAAAACGCCACCGAGCATCAGGGCTACGTCGCCACGCCCCGGTACCTGAGCAGGGTGCGTCCACGAGAACCCGGTCAAAGCTTTTGCGCTTCTTGTGCAGCCAGTTCGTGTTGTCAGGCTCTAGCACCCGTGTCGTCACCGAATAGACTCCGGCCCGTTTAAGCCTTGGCTTGGCCCGGTTCAAACGCCGCGCTTCATTATCTGTGGCGACAATCCGGCCGTGACCACCCATGGCAGCCGCCATCGCGAGCGTCTTCCCGCCACCGCCGGCACAGAGGTCGAGCACGTCTTGCTCTGGCCTAGCGTCGACCAGCGCGGCAGCGAGCTGCGACCCTTCGTCCTGCACTTCAATAAATCCGTCGGTAAAAGCCTTGCTGTTGCCTAGCACGGTGCGGCCCGACATCCTCAAGCCATAGGGCGCAAAGCCTGTATTCTCAACGGTCAAACCTTCAGCCTCGAGCGCTGCCTTTGCCGTGGCGCGGTCGGTTTTGAGCGTGTTAACCCGCAGATCAACTGGCGCTTCCTCCGACAAGGCGGACAGTTCGGTTTCAGCCTGATCACCGAAAAGATCGGTGAAGTAGGGCCATAACCAATCGGGACATTCTGTCGCAACATGAGCCGGCATGTCATCAATCGCACGCGCAGAGGCATCAGATAACGCAGAGCGCTCCGTCTCATCTAACGGCGCGGGCGCATAGGTATCACCGCTACACAAACCATCCAGGGTCGCCAGCTCTTGGCCCTCATTGAGGAGGCTGTCACCAAGGATCAGAAGGCGCGGCGAGGGTTGATCTTGATCGAGCTGCCAAGACAACCGACTGCGATGTCGAACGGTGCGCCACAAGCGGCCTGAGATATCGCGCCGATCTCCTGAGCCAATGTAACGCCGCATGCGGAAGTAACTGCGCACGACGCCATCCCCGGCGGCGGGGTCAGCAACCATCGCCGATAGAACCTCTACGGCAGCCTGAAGGCGCGCACCCGGTGTCATAAGCAGAAAATCCGTGTCGGCTGAATTGCCGGGCTAGTCAAAATCGATCCGGTAGTTGGGCGGCTCGTGGGTAATCGCCACGTCATGCACATGACTTTCGCGGAAGCCAGAAGCCGTGATTCGCCGGAATGTGCAGTTGCTCTGCATACGGGCAACGGACTCATTGCCCGTGTATCCCATCGCTGCCTTTAGCCCGCCGATCAACTGATGCACGACCGGTTGAACAGGGCCCTTGTAAGGCACACGGCCTTCGACGCCTTCCGGCACCAGCTTCATATTGTCAGCGACATCCTGTTGGAAATAGCGGTCTGCGGAGCCACGGGCCATGGCGCCGAGCGAGCCCATACCGCGATAGCCTTTGTAAGTCCGGCCCTGGAACAAAATGACATCACCTGGGCTTTCTTCCGTACCGGCCAACAGAGACCCGATCATCACGCAATCGGCCCCACCGGCGATGGCCTTTGCGATATCACCGGATTGTTTGATGCCGCCATCAGCCACAACAGGAATACCCGCTTTGCGCGCCACTTCAGCCACTTCCATCACGGCAGTAAGCTGAGGCACACCGACGCCAGCAACAATCCGTGTCGTACAAATTGAACCAGGTCCAATCCCGACCTTAACTGCGTCAGCGCCTGCGTCGATCAACGCCTTAGCGCCATCCGGTGTGGCGATGTTGCCTGCCAGCACCTGCGCATGGTTACTTTGCCGTTTGATCGCTTGAACCGCATCAAGCACACCAGCTGAATGACCGTGCGCGGTATCGACAACAACCACGTCAACGCCGGCATCAAGTAACGCTTCTGCCCGGGCCAAGCCGTCGTCGCCAACGCCCGTTGCAGCGGCAACACGAAGACGGCCTTGATCATCCTTCGAGGCATCCGGGTGAGCTTGCGCTTTTTCCATATCTTTGACGGTGACCAAACCGATGCAGCGGTAATCATCATCGACCACCAGCAGCTTCTCGATGCGATGGCGATGCAAGAGACGTTTGGCTTCTTCGCGGTCCACTGAATCTGGCACCGTGACCAGATTCTCTTTGGTCATAAGCTGACTCACAGGCTCATCAGGATTAGATGCGAACCGAACATCCCGGTTGGTCAGAATGCCGACCAACTTACCGGTGTCACGTTCAACCACGGGAATGCCTGAAATCTTTTGCTCAGACATCAGGGTCAAGGCATCACTCAACGTCTGATCGGGGTAAATCGTGACCGGATCAACGACCATCCCAGATTCAAATTTTTTGACCTTGCGGACCTCCGAGGCCTGCTCTGCAACATTCAAATTCTTATGAATAACCCCGATTCCACCTGCCTGGGCCATTGCAATCGCCAAGCGGTGCTCGGTCACGGTATCCATGGCAGCAGAAATGAGGGGGATGCCAAGCGTTATCGTCTTGGTCAGGCGGGTCGACGTATTGGCTTGATTTGGGAGCACTGAGGAGGCACCGGGCACCAGAAGCACGTCGTCAAACGTATATGCTTCGGCGAATTTCATGGGGCACCACCTGAAAAAGTTGGCGGGTTATCGCACACTTCTCTCCGCCCCTCAAGGCACCGTATTGGCCTTGTTGGCTATTCTTTAAAACCCTTTGCGACGACGTACATTTCCGCCGACTCTTTGCGGCTGGACGGCGGTTTGGCATGGGCGACCTTGGTACACCGGGTCTTCATTGCCTTGAGCAATTGCGCCTCTGTCCCGCCCTGGAACACCTTGCAAATGAAGGCGCCACCCGGGGCCAAGACCTCTTCGGCAAAAGCCCAGGCCGCTTCCATTAGCGCGACGATACGGATGTGATCTGTCTGGGAATGCCCCATCGCCGGGGCCGCCATATCCGACAGCACAACATCGACCGGGCCGCCAAGGGCTTCTTTGAGCCGTTCGGGCGCGTCCGGGTCCATAAAATCAAAAGTCATGCAGGTGGCACCGGCCACCTCTTCCCATTCCCGGATATCAAGCGCGACCACCTCGCCTTTGGTGCCGACCCGCTCCACAGCGACCTGAGTCCACCCCCCTGGTGCAGCTCCGAGGTCGATCACCCGAGACCCTTTTTTTAGAACACCGTATTTGTCATCCAACTCGATCAGCTTGAACGCCGCGCGGGACCGGTATCCGGCGGCATGAGCTTGGCGGACATAAGGATCATTGAGTTGGCGTTGCAACCAACGGGTTGATGAGGATTTGCGGCCACGCGCCGTTTTGACTCTGACGCTAAGTCCGCGGCCACTGCCGCCCCCAGACTTCGCCGAGGACACTGGTTTTTTTGCCATAGTGTGAGACCGCCCTCGTTAACCCGCGGACAATTTAGCAGGGGCCGACGCTCGGGTGGCGTGAAGCATATCCATTAACATACCCTCGCGCAGCCCACGGTCGGCGACCCGCAGATGCCCAACGGGCCACAGCCTACAGATCGCCTCCAAAATCGCGCAGCCGCCTAGAACCAAATCCGCGCGCTGCCACCCAATACAGGGCTCAGCGGCACGTTGCTGCAAACTCATCTGGCAGAGGGACCGGCTATGACTTGTCAGTGTATCGAAATCTAGGGTGATGCCATCGACTGCCGTTCTGTCATATCGAGGCAAGCCGAGATGAATGCCGCCGAGAGTTGTGACCGTGCCGGACGTGCCGATCATCTGCGCTTCGCCCGCCTCAACGCGACCTCGAATGTCATGCTGCCGCTCGAACGGGGCCAACAGCCGTTCGACCCGGATTGCGACCTCTTCATAGGTTCGTTCACACAAATCGCCGCCGCCGCAATCTTCCGCAACCGTGACAACCCCGAGCGGCATTGAGATGCAGCCGAGTATTTCCATCGTCACTGCATTGCCAACACGTACGAATAACACTTCCGTGCTGCCGCCACCGATGTCAAAAATCACCGCATAGGGAACGCTTGGATCGATTAAAGAAGAACACCCTTTGAGGGCGAGGCCTGCCTCTTCATCGGCAGAAATAATTTCCAGCGCAATGCCTGTTTCATCGTGCACACGATCAATAAAAACGTCGCAATTTTCTGCCCGGCGACAGGCTTCTGTCGTGACGTTGCGAGAAATCGTAACGCCGCATTTTTCCATTTTTTCAGCGCAGCACTTTAAAGCGTCAATTGTCCTGTCCATCGCCGGTTTTGACAGCTGGCGCGACGCGCTTAAGCCTTCGCCAAGGCGAGTGATGCGTGAAAAGGAATCGACCACCGCAAAATTATCGTCTTGAGGATGGGCGACAAGCATGCGGCAGTTGTTCGTGCCCAGATCAACTGCGGCAAGAACAGCCTCGGGGCGGTTAAGTCCCCGATCAAACGGTTCGTTCGACCGTTTGCCCCCGCGTGTATGCGAACGGGCCACGGAATTCCTCTCTATACAACTGCGCCATATTAGACTTTAGGCTGCAGAGTTGTCGTTGTGCTTCATCGTACCGCCGTGCGAGAGGGTGCGGCAAGGCCCGATCCGTTTTGTTAGGTATCGAGGAACGAGTGAATGTGGCCGCACACGGTCTCCGTATGCAGATCAAGCACACCCTGCCCCATATAGGGCAGGTCGACGCGTGACCCATTCTTAAGAAGATCGATAGCCGCGATAGATTTCTGCCCTTGTGGGTCGGCCGTACAAAACACCATCGTCGGCTGGGTCAGGTTGGGCAGTTGTATGCGCAAGTCCACGTTGAAAGCCGCTTTATGACCCCACCAGGACTCTGGTCCGCCGCGCTGTATTTCCGCAAAATGTCGGGTGAAGAGAGACAGCGGGTACGGCTGCGGCGCCCCCTTCTTCAAGTGTGACCACCACTTCATTAAATGTCCCGCATCCCAGTCGTATACGTCTGGCTTATATGTGGTGCGTTCTTCTTCCAGTTCAGCATCGCTATACAAAGGGGCACCGAGCAGAATAAGACGCCTAATTTTTTGTGGCTGAGACAACGCAAGGGACACGGCGATCTTAGACCCCGTGAAAAATCCCATGACGTCAATCGGCCCGGCCCACCCCAACGCGTCGATGATCGCGCCATGGGCGGCCGCATAATCTTCAATTTCGGGCGGTTCTGTCGGTGGGTCCGACTCACCAAACCCGGGGGTGTCGCCGGCAGCACACGGCCGATCCTCACCCATGGCTGCGACCACAGCCGCCATCGCAACACTTGAAGAGGGACTTTGGTGAATACAATAGAGCGGCGGCTGTTCAGTTTGGGAGGTGGGACTCTTAATACGAACGTGCAACTGCCGGTCCGCCCAATCGACAAAACGGCGTTTAACACCAGGGTGCGGTCGCCAGAAGTTTTCGTCGGACTGTGTGTCAGATGCCATCGCGCGTTTGCCTAGGGTTTTACAGTTGGGACGAAACGATCAGCCAGGAAAATAATGAGCCATAGGCACTCGACCATCAAGCCATGCACCGAAGAGAAACAAAGCCGTTACGGTGCGACAGCGGGCATCTGAGGGACTTGAAAACAGAGGCCGAATGCTTAGGATGCGCGGCCTTCGAGCGGTACGTGGCCAAAAATATAGAAAATGCCCGTGCGAAGCTGCCAATCTCACTTTATATTAGTCGTGTGATAGACAGTGATCGACCCTGGTGGGGGATAGTTTAACGGTAGAACTGCGGACTCTGACTCCGCCGGTCGTGGTTCGAATCCACGTCCCCCAGCCAACACCACAACTCCAATTACCCGCCATTATAGTGCCGCAAGAAGGGACTTTCCGTTGACTCATCAAGAGATACTCGACGCTCTGAAAGACCTGCCAACGGCAACTTTGTCGGAGGCGACCGCCCAACCCTGCGATTTGCCGCCGATAGTTCATCGCGTTGTGCCAGGCGCGCGCGTTGTCGGCCCAGCCTTTACCGTGCGCTGCCCCCTCGGCGATAACACCGCCGTAACCCGCGCCGTCGATCAAGCTCAGCCGGGTGACGTCATTGTGATCGACTGCGGTGGACCCCCTCGCACAGCGATGTGGGGTGAAACGGCGACGTTCGCCAGTCAGGTCAAAGGCATCGCGGGTTGTGTGACGAATGGCGCCGTCCGGGATATCGACGCCATCGTGTCATCAGGGTTTCCAGTTTTTTCCGCCGGTCTATCGCTTCGTGGATCAACGAAAGGGCAGCCCGGCGAAACGAATATGAACATCGTCATTGGCGACATCCGTATTCGACCAGGCGATTTCATTTGTGGTGATGCGGACGGTGTGGTGGTCATCCCAGCCGATCAAATCGACGACGTGCTTAACGAAGCGGCACGGCTGCGGGCTGACGAACAAAGCCGTAATGACCGCATCAAGTCTGGGACGCCCCTAGCCGAGATACTCGCCGAGTCCGGCAATCGGCGTCAGTCGTAGGTCCATCTTCTAAACCGTCGCGACTTTCCTAAACGTTTCTTCGTCCAACTCACCCTCAAGCTTCGCGACAGCAACCGCAACGGCGGCATCGCCAGTGACATTGACTGTCGTTCTCGCCATGTCGAGGATGCGGTCAATCGGCAGAATGAGGCCGACGATCAAAGCCGTCTGCTCAACGGTAATACCGATCACCGGCAGTATGGTGGACAGCAGAAAGAGAGATGCGGAGGGAACGCCCGCGGTACCAATAGACGCAAGCGTTACCGTCACCGCGATCATGACGTAATCCGTCATTACCAGATCAATACCAAACACCTGAGCTGAGAACACGGCAACCACTCCGAGATACAAAGCTGTCCCGTCCATGTTGATGGTCGCGCCCAGGGGCAACACCGATGACGCCACGCTGGACTTAACGCCGAGATTCTCTTCAACGCAGGTCAGCGTTACCGGCAGTGTCGCCGAGCTGGATGCCGTTGAGTATGCAACGGCCTGAGCATCAATAATGCCGCGGAAGAACCGAACCGCCGGCAACTTGAAGATAAATTTGATCAAGCCGCCATAAACCAGTCCAGCATGAATGACGCAGGCCACGTAAACGATCACGACCAGCGTGAGCAGTTTAAGGATGGTTTCTGTCCCCATAGTGCCCGCCACCCAGGCGACCAAAGCGAACACACCGTAGGGCGCCAGCTCCATAACAATGTGAGCGACCTTGAGCATCGCTTCAGCTGCAGACGCAATCGCGTCACCGACCGGGCGACCTTTGTCACCCGCTAAAACAATGCCGGTACCAAACAGAAGAGAGAACACGATGATCGCGAGCACATCACCTTCAGCAAGTGCGGCGACAGGGTTTGTCGGAATGATGCCGAGGAAGCGATCAACAACGTCAGCTGCCGGTTGTACGCTCTGAGACGAGACCGCTGCCAATTCGATGCCCACACCAGGCTGAAAAACAACGCCGAGAAACAGCCCGATGCAAATCGCGACGGCTGTCGTCAGCATGTAAAGAATGACCGCTTTGCCACCGATCGATCCAAGTTTCTTGGGGTCACCCATGGACAGAAGCCCAGCGACCAAGGTGGTGAAAATGATCGGTACAACAAGCATCCGAATAAGGCGCACAAACAGATCGCCGATCCATTTGGTGGACTCGACCGCATCACCAAACAAAAAGCCGGCAATAATTCCAACGGCAAGCGCCGTTAAAACGCGCACCCATAAGGTGACGCCCTTCTTGGCCCCAAGCCAATACAGGACTGAGAAGACCCCTAGTATCGCCAACCAATAGACAATCTGGATCGTCGCCATGAAATACCCCAACTCACTTATTATATTTGCATAGAGTGAGGGCTAATCGGCCGCAAAGGTCAACCGTTGCTTGATTTACCGACGGATTTTTACGGCGACCCTGCCTGCTCTAACGCCTCACTGGCTTTGAGCCAGCGGGCCTCAGCCCCAACCAAATCGCGGTCAACATCAGCGCGAATTTTCATCAAATCGGACGTCGGCTTGTCTTTAAACGGACCACTGGCCTCAGTCGGTTTAAACAATGCCTGATCGATGGCCGAACGTTGATCAGACAGCTTGGACATTTCCGCCTCCGCTTTCGTGACGGCCTGCCGCAAACTCTTGTTTTGTTCGCGCTGTTGGGCGGCAGCCCGACGTTGCTCTTTCTTATTAGACGACTTACCCGCCCTGTTATCGGACACCACGGAGTCTGACGATTTCGCAATGGCTGGCCCTCGTCCCATTACTAAATCCTGATAATCATCAAGCGTGCCGGGAAATTCCTTGGCGGTGCCGTCTGCCACATACACGAGGCGGTCCGCAGTCAGTTCAAGGAGGTGCCGATCGTGACTGACGATAATGACCGCACCACTATACGCGTTCAGCGCTTGGACCAACGCTTCCCGGGCGTCGACATCAAGGTGGTTGGTTGGCTCATCGAGCAAGAGAATGTGAGGGGCGTCGCGCGTAATAAGGGCGAGCGCCAGACGCGCGCGTTCCCCGCCCGACAACCCACCGACCGCGCGGTTCGCCATATCGCCTGAAAATCCAAAACGGCCCAACTGTGACCGAACCGCGCCGGGCTTAGCGTCGGGCATCACCCGCGCCATATGCTGGATTGCTGTTTGATCCGTCACCAGGTCTTCGATCTGATGCTGGGCAAAATACCCAACCCGTAATTTGGTGCTGACACCGACTTCGCCGTGGAACGGTTTCAGATGCCCCGCCAACAGACGCGCCAGTGTGGTTTTACCGTTGCCATTACGTCCGACGAAAGCGATGCGATCGTCAGGGTCGATCCTCAAATTCAATTGAGACAGGACTGGCGTATCGGCGACGTACCCGACCTCAGCATCTTCGAGTGAGATCAACGGAGGGCGCAATTCGCCGGGGCTCGGAAAATCAAAACTTAGAGACGGGTCTTCGGCAGCCGCCGCAATCGGTTCCATCCGCGCCAGCGCCTTCATCCGGCTCTGCGCTTGCTTGGCGGTATGCGCCTTATACCGCCAGCGGTCGACATAGGCCTGAAGTTCTTTGCGCTTGCTATCTTGCTTAACCCGCATCGCTTCAACCTGCGCCTGACGCTCCCGCCGCTGCCGTTCGAAGGCATCGTAATTGCCCGGGTACAGAGTCGCTCGGCCGCTTTGCACATGGAGAATGTGATCGACAACGGTGTTCAAAAGATCCCGTTCATGGCTAACGACGACAAGCATTGCCGGATAGGTCTTTAAAAACGATTCAAGCCACAGTTCGGCCTCGAGATCCAAATGGTTCGAGGGCTCATCGAGAAGCAACAGATCAGGCTCTGAGAATAACAGGGCACCGAGCGCGACACGCATACGCCACCCACCAGAGAATGAATCCATCGCTTGGTTCTGGGTTTCTTCATCGAAACCCAATCCAGCAAGAATACGGGCCGCCCGCGCTGGCGCGCCATGGGCATCGATAAGGGTGAGGCGGTCATGAATATCCGCGATGCGATGCGGGTCTTCCGCCGTATCTGCTTCTTTTAGGAGCGCCAGGCGTTCCTGATCAGCGGCGAGCACGGTCTCGATCGGCGTCGCTGAGCCGCCGGGCGCGTCCTGGGCGAGATATCCGATGCGCGTATTATTCGGGACCTTAAAGGTTCCGCCATCGGACTCGATTTGACCGGTCATGACCTTCAACAGGGTCGATTTTCCAGCCCCATTGCGCCCAACCAGCCCAACGCGACTCCTAGAGGGCAACGCCGCGGATGCGCGATCCAGAATGACATTTCCGCCCAAACGCACTGTAATATCTTGCAAGGTCAACATAAGGCGGACCGGATACCATAGTGCCCCGCGTTAGGCTATTCGCTTTGAGTCAAAGGGACTCGATGGATTGTGGCGGAAATGCTATAATTTGGGCACGGAATTGAAAATCTCGTGAAACACACACCATTTCGAAATTCAAACCTTCATACCGCCTTCAGGGAGAGTGTTAGATGTTCAAAAAAGTTCTGTTCACAACCGCCGCCGTTCTAGGCCTCAGCTTTGGTGCATCCGCGCCGGTCAGCGCGCACAACGCGCTCAACCTTAAAGAGGGCTATGCCGGTTACTCGACACCCATGGTCTTGAGTGTCAACCACGGCTGCCACGGCAGCCCGGTTGTTGGCCTTCGTATTAAAGTTCCCGATGGGGTGACCGATGCCAAGGCCGCCTTCGACCCGGCTTGGGATATTGAATACAAAATGCGCAAGCTGGAAACACCAGTCATGGCTCATGGTCGCGCGATTAACGAAGTTGTTGGAGAAATCATTTGGAAGAACCCGGTCAAAGTCGTTCCGGCCAATGGTTGGTATCCGTTCAATTTCCGCATGACACTGCCCGACGAGCCCGGCAAGGTTTTTCATGTCCAGAACATCACCGTCTGTGAAGAAGGCACCGACCCCTATGTCGATCTGCCCGAAATGGTTCTGGATATCAATGACCCCGAGTTCGCCAAGAAGACTTGGGCCTTCATGACCGCAACAGCGACACCGGCACCGTTCCTGGTGATCCGCGCCCCCGAAAAGAAACAGTATCCGTGGGAGTGGACGACAGAGCAGGCCAGCGGCACAGCCGTACAGCAGGAAGCGATGGCCAAATAAATCGCTTCGACATTCTAATTTAAAAGGGCGACCTTCGGGTCGCCCTTTTTATTTGACGGTGAAACGCAAACTTTCGAGCTGGGCGCGAATACCAATAAACTCAAGGCCCGTTATTTCTGACGTATAGACAAGATTGTTAGTGGTCGGAAACAGATAAATGACCGGCGCCAAATCATGCATGCGTTTAGAGATATCTTTAAGCAGCGCGAGGCGCACGTCGGCATCGAACTCCCCAGAGACCGCCTCTATCGCTTTTGTGATTCCTGGCTCGCAAAAAAACGGGTTGGGCCTCAAACAGGAATAGGTTTCAAACCCGCGCGCGGCATCCATGAACGTCGTGTTGGACCAAGCGGACGAGAGTAAATCTGCACCCTTCCAGTCACCTGAAAACCACATCTGCACCCAGCTCGGGCCTTGGGCAAATTGAATGTCCAACCGCACCCCAATGGCCGCCAAATCTTGTGCGACTTTTTGATACAAAATACTCAACACCGGAGGCCCGGGCGTGACTCGCGCACTTAGCGCCAAGCCATCTTGGTAGCCGGCATCAGCAAGCAAGCCCCGCGCACGGTCTGGATCGTAGGGATAAGACTCCACATCGGGGTTATGACCATAGACCCCGGAGATCGTGCCCTGGCCAGTCGGCTCAACAAGGCCAGCAAAGATAAACTTGGCGATCCCCTCACGATCAATGGCGTAGTTAAAAGCCCGCCGCACACGCACGTCCGAGAAAGGGGAACTAGGATCTTGATTGGAAAAAGCGAGCGATCCGACCACCGGCGTCACCACCGATTTAATAGTCATACCGAGCGAGTCCAGATAGTCCAACTCATCGATGCCAGCGTTCATGGCCATGTCGATTTGGCCCGACAACAGTGCCTGGCTGCGCGCCACGCCTTCCGCCTGTATATAGGCTTCAACACGTGGAATATGAGGTGCACCACGCCAATTTTCCGCGAACGCCTCATAGTCCAAGACGCCGTCTGACTCGCCCCAATCAACAATTTGATAAGGCCCCGTACCAACAGGCGAGAGCCCAAACTCGGACGGCCCAAGGTCAGCCCAGGCGTCTGGCGCAACAGCGACAATGGTGCTCATGCGGCGCGGTAAAATTGCGTCGCGTGTTTTGGTCACGATAAGAAGAGAAAATTCATCTTCCACCTCGACCCGGCTCACCGTTGGGATAAGAGAAGACGCGTAGGTGGCCTGGCCTTCATCGCTTAATAGGTAGTCTAAATTTCGCTTGAAGGCCGCCGCGCTAAACGGCTCGCCATTGGCAAACGTTACATCGGAGCGAAGAATAAACCGCCAGGTCAGGTCATCAAGGCGCTCGTGGGACTCAGCCAAGTTTGGAAGAACCTGACCATTATCGCCAAGCTGGGTCAAAGCATCGAACACCGGAAACAGCGTATGCAAAATACTCGGCATCGCCTGGGTATACGGATTGCCATATGTCGGTGGTCGAGCCTCCACGGCAATGCGTAAAACCCTGTCTTCAGCTACAAGGGCTTGACCCCCTTGACCGATCAAGACGACGAGAGCGGCTATCAACGATAGGCTTGCGCGCTTCACTTTAAAGGACCCCAACAATTCATCACGCACGTCCAGTGCGAGCCTCATGGTGACGAACAACCCCGACATAAATAAGGCTAAAGGCTTAGTGATCGTGGGAATGGAGAATTTTTTCAGCAAGGCCCGTTTCATAGTCTGCGCCAGCGCTGGTTAAAACAGCATGTCCTGGCGGAGACCCCTCGACCAATCCTTTGCGATTGAGCGCCGCCCAGACCGCAGGGTTATGCAACCCCGTCGCATCACTGCCACTAACCAGGTGCGGCCCGACGTGAAAGTGATTGCCGTGAGCCGGTGGTAGCATTGGTATCGCGCGGTCACCGCTGACTGTCCCATCGGGCTCGTCAGGCGCGGTTAACGCTTGGACAATAGTTAGCGTTTTCAATTGAAGCGCGTTGAGTTTGAGTGGGTTACGTTTTAGGGCCATGGAGAGACTTCCTAGGGTAGGCAGTAATTATAGGCCCACTTCTACCCCCAAGCCTCTTAGCCGTCGACCCATGTATACGGTGAACGCATACGGACAAACTTTCGGGCATCAACCTCATCGAGCAGCGTTTCCTGTAAGGCGTCAGACTTGCGGACCGCATCATGCCGATCCAACGATACGTGCTCGCCATTCTCGACCAGTGTTTTTCCGCGCACCATGACCCGTGCCACCGCATCGGGCGACGGGCCATTGCCATAAATGAGATTTGGGATCAACGCCGCGGGAGGAGACAACTGGGTCTCGCCGCGGCGATCGATCAGCACGATGTCGGCGTCCTTCCCGACTTCGAGTGAGCCGATCTTGTCATCCATATTCAGAGCCTTGGCCCCGCCAATGGTCGCGAGCTCTAGAGCCAGCTCCGCACTTCCGAACAACATTTCGTATCCCGTCCATTGCTCATCCGAATCGCTCATCTGCTTGCGGTGCTGGTCACCCAAGCGTTGAGCAATGAGAAAGGCGCGTAGAGCGGTCCATAAATCATGGCCGTACGCGACAACAGGGCCATCCAACCCAATGCCACAGGTCACGCCCGCATCAAGAAACTTTCGGGAGTCAAACTCCACCAACCCGAGCACCTGTTCCATATCTGGCACCAGAGCAATATGCGCACCACATTGACTAATGAGGTCAGCCTCTCCAGGCTGTAAGGTTTGGGCGTGGGCGGCGATGACGTTAGGTCCAAGAATGCCTTCATGATCCATCCATTCGAAAGATCCCCCTTCCCATCCACGGCGCTCTTTTAGGTAGCGTGTATCAAGGACCGATGGCGCATGGACATCGAACTGCCGATCATTGTCCATGGTCCACTGCCAAATCTCTTTAAACTCATCGGGTGTGCAATAGGTAATGCCGATGGTGGATGCCGTGACTGTCGTAAAATCGTTCTCCCATTCAGCTTTGACCCGCTCAGTTTCAGCTAATCCAACATCCAGATCTTCACGGAACCCGTCCGGCGCATTATCTGGGTCACTGAGGATCAATCGTGCCATACGGCAGCGCATCCCCGAATCGCGAACGGCTTTTAGAACACCATCAATCGACCGCTTGTGAATATGGGTGAAATGGTCATCTGCCGTCGTCGTAACACCACGACGGACGAGATCTAGAATAGGGGGCATCGCGGAGATGTATGAACGTTCCTCATCGCACGCGCCCGTCATCGGATAATAAAATCCGAACAAACGCTCTTCGAAGGTCGTTCCGTCAGCCATCCCGCGAATGCAACCCTGCACAAGATGACCGTGAACATTAACGAGACCTGGAATAACGATATGGCCATCGCCACCAGCGGTCTCCTTGCCCTCGAACTCGCATTCGCTCGCCGAACCCACACCAACGATGCGGCCTCCGTCCACAGCGACATAGCCGTCGAGATAAGCCGTGCGGTTGGCATCCATTGAGATGACGGTACCGCGCAAAAGGGTGTCGCAAGATTTCATCTTAGCCCCTCGCCTATTCTGCTTGTGCCGCATGCATCATTTCCTACCTGGCACGGCAGGACAACTGTTGGGCATTCGCGTTATCAAATCACCTATGGAACAATGCGGCGTCACCTTCGAGGGACCATGGCATGGGCACACCGACAGAAGATATTGCGGCAACGCTAGCAGAGCTGTGCGGCTGCTGGAACAGACTGGATCAACCTGCGATCCGGGACCTATGGGATTCCGAGGAAACAGAGCCCTATTTTTTGCCCCAAGAGATCAAGGAACCGATCATCGGATGGGATGGACTTGCTGCGTACTACGCCACCGCTCAAGCACGACTGGTACGCTGTTCGATGCGCACCTGGGATATTCACGCAAAACTTCTGTCACCCGACCTCGCTGTCGCGCTTTACCAAATGCATTGGAACGGAGAGATCAAGGGATTTGACCATCTATTCGGGATTGATAGTCGGGTCACAGCTTTGTTTCGCAAACGAGATGACCGCTGGCTGATCTGCCACTATGTGGAAGCGCCCGCAGCCCCTATGCTACACCTTCAAAAATATTACGCGTCCAACGTTGACCCCGACTTTCTTTCCGATTGACCGGCATCAATCACAACTGGATCAAAACTATGGCTGATGTCATCCAACCGGTGAATTCTATGTCGTTACGGCTTCGCATGGGCTGGGGCCTGGGCAGCTTGCCCATGTCGGCGATGTTCAACGCGATCAGTTTACTATTTCTAACCTTTCTCATCGAATTCGTGGGCATTCCCGCAGTAACGGCCGGCGCCCTTATCCTGGTATCCAAGATCTACGACGCGGTTACCGATCCGTTGATTGGTGTGCTCAGCGACCGCACCAGAAGCCGCTGGGGCCGGCGGCGACCTTATCTAATGCTTGGCGGCATTCTCGCTGGCGTCTCATTCGCAATGATTTTCACTGTGCCGTCTTTTGATAGTCAGAACAGCTTAATTTTATACATCTTTGTTGCGCTTCTCTTGAATGCCACGGCCTACACTGTTTTCAATGTTCCCTACTTGGCCATGCCCGCCGAGATGACTGATAGCTATCACGAGCGAACGGCGTTGATGTCATTCCGCGTCACGGGAATTGCCGGTGGACAACTTCTGTCATCAGTGTTGGGACCCGTCATAATCGCGCACTACGGCGGTGGGTTATTCGGCCATTCCGTGATGGGCATTGTGGTCGGCGTCGCAATCATTGCCATCTGTGCGCTTTGTTTCTGGACCACACACGACGCGAAGTTCACGGTTAATGTTACTAACCACAGCTATACCTTTCGAGATCAAGTACGGCTCGCCCTCGAGAACAAACCGTTCTTTGTTTTGCTGATGGTAAAATTTACTCAGCTCTTCGGTTTCTCAATTTTTATCGCCGCACTGCCCTTGCTGTTCACACGCATCCTTGATGTTTCTTACGTTTATCTCGGCACCTACTACTTGTTCCAAGCGGGAGCAGTCATCGCGTCACAGCCAATGTGGGTCTCCTTAAGTCGCAAATATGGGAAGACCGCGTGCTACTACGTGACATCCGTGATTTTTGCCGTCGCCTCGGCATCCTGGGTCGTCGGTACCGCGAGTGATCCGGACTGGTATATCAACGTGCGTGCTCTGGTCACGGGCGTTGGAGCTGGCGGCTTGCTACTCATCGGACAATCTCTATTGCCAGACACAATTGAAAACGATTTCCGCCGCACGGGTTTGCGCCGTGAAGGAATTTTTTCCGGTGTCTATACCACCGTCGAGAAATTCTCGTTCGCTTTTGGCCCGGCGAGTCTAGGCTTACTACTCGGCGCTCTAGGCTGGGTCGAAGCGCAAGGCGGTGTGCGTGTCGAACAGTCGGCGCAGGCGTTGATGGCGATCGATATCGCGATGCTCGTCCCGACAGTCACGATGGCCGTGAGCTGTTATTGCCTTTCGCGCTACTCCTTGACCGAGGACGCGTTGGCCAAACAGCCGATCACCCAAATTTAACCGCGTAAACTGGCAGCAGGTGGGCGGGCCCAACACCCAGCTGTCTGCACCGTCAGCGCTAAACCAGCCCGACCCGGTGGTCGACCCCGTAGACCAAAACATTGTCACGACCTAGGATGCAATCCTGTTGAATAGAATGCGCGGACAGAATGAAACCACTCGAAGAGTTTGACCTGCTCCTTAGCCAAGGCGAGCAAGTCAAAGCGGTGAACAACTTGCTGCAGAGGCTTAACACCCTCGATCCATCTTCAGATGATGCCAGACAGTCAGCGCTAAAACTCTTTCGCGTCGGAAGTATCGACAGGCGCCTACTTAGCCTTCTCGACCTTATCATTGACGGACTCGTTATTAAGGCTGACGAAGACCTTGAGTTGACACTTGCTCACGCTCAGCTCGCATGGATTGCAGATCAACGCGACCCAAGTGCCCGCCGCGCCATCGACAGCGCACGCAAAGCGATAAAAAGCGCGCCAGATTTATTGGACGGATATCGCATCCTTGGATTCGCCTACTTGAGTCGTGGAGAATATCTTGACGCCTACATTACTTTCTCAGCTGCACTGGGCGTTAGCCAAGAAAATAATTATGAAAATTTTCGCAGCCTATCGAAATTTCTTATGCGGAACGTCAGCCCAATCGCATTCGAGTTAGATGGATTGCGCTATAAGTTTGATTTAACCACCCATTGCGCCGAAGCGATCGAATCCAGCGCATACCACAGCGTCGGCCTTCTTACTGAAATGGACGAACTGCTCCATGCTAAATCTTTACTGAACGAAAAACCGGTCGACAGTATTGTCGAGGTGGGTGTTTTAATGGGGAATCATTCGGCCTACTTTTTGAAAAACCTCTCCCCATCACATTTATTTCTGTTCGATGCAGACCCCATGAATATTCCGTTTATTGAGAGAACTACGGCCTACAACAATGATCAAAATAACGGCGCAGAAATAGAAATTCACAACGCTTTCGTTGCTGGAACAACGGGCACGATTAAATTGTATGGCCAAGACGTTGAGCAGGTCACACTCGATAGCGTAGTCGACAGAAAAGTCGACTTCCTGAAGGTAGATGTTGACGGTGGGGAACTAGAGCTTCTTAAAGGGGCGACGCGATTAATCGAAGAGTCTCGGCCGATCGTGATGATTGAGACCATACAAGCAACCCATGAGCAGGTCGCATCATGGTTTAAAGATCGTGGGTTTGTAATGGACCGCGTGTTTGAGCGCGGTGGGTATAATAATGTGTTTTTTAGAACCCAGGACTAGCCAGAAGCATGAAGGCCAAGCACCCCGACATGGATGACATAGCTAACCTTTTCCCTAACGGGGTATACATTTTATCGCCCGAGGGCCTGCTGACCCATAACGCAGGCTGCATTATGGAAGGGCTCATTGATTTAAACGTGCCAGTACACACCAACGCGACGGAGATAACGTCTCGGCATGTGTCAATGCCAATGAACGGCAAAGATCTAAGTGAATTCGTGTAAGAGCCGCATCGAAACTTTTCGGCTTACATCGTCGACATCACTCATTCCAACACGTTTTTTCCGCTTGAAGGCATTAGCGATACGCCCGTCGCCTACTTGACCACAAGCGACTCCAGCATGTTCTGCGATGTTCCTAAAGAATTTCTACTTTTTTCAACACATGCCAATCGGTTCGCTGATAAAGGCGGCAATCGACGTCCCATTGCATTCGGTCCAACAAATTGGTTGTTTGCAGTAACCGCTGCACAGCCCAACTACGCTGATCGAGATGGACGAATTCTGCACAATTTTCGACCAACTCTGAGTCAGGGTGTGCGGGCGATGCTCGACATCTCTTTCGTGCCGCTCTTGGCTGCCCGAATGCAAGTTGACCGTACTATTTATTCCCCCAACGGTTACCTGGAGGCCCTTAAATCCGCTTCCGCCGTCTTAGCCTATGGCGGGGATTTCTATGCGCCTATCATGAACAGCGAGTGGTTCGCCAAACATCAAAAAGACGTTCACGAATTGCATTCCTTTTCACGGCTTGACCGGGACGCCCTTATTTTACGGTGGGACAGTTGGCGATTCTGGGAGTCCTTGGTCGCGGGCTGTGTAACCATACACCTCGACTTCGACAAATATGGCTTCGAGCTTCCCGTGCAACCTGAAGCCTGGACACACTATATACCGGTCGATCTTGAAAACTTATCCGCATCAGCGGAGGCCATATGGGACCGCCGCGCCGAGTGGAAAGACATCGCTGCAGCAGGCCGAGCCTGGGCTCTTGAGCACTATGCCCCAGCGCCCACTGCCAAACGGGTGCTGGCTGAACTGGCAAAGGTTTTGCCCTAGCCGCTTATCCGCTAGCATTACTGTTACACCACCTAAAGCACAGGGGAGCGCACGATGGCGTTCAAGCACGAGTCCTGGTCCTCACGCACAACATTTTTGATGGCCGCTGTCGGGGCAGCTGTCGGCCTTGGTAACATCTGGCGCTTCCCCTATATGACCGGCACCAATGGCGGTGGAGCTTTCGTTCTAATTTATCTGGCAGCGGTCGCCCTCATCGCGATTCCCGTTCTTATTTCCGAGACCATGATCGGCCGTCACGGTCACATGAGCGCCCCTGTATCGATGCAAAAAGCGGCTGCGGAGGTGGGGGCGTCGAAAAGTTGGGGCATCGTCGGGTGGTTCGGCGTTGCTGCCGCCTTTCTTATTCTGTCGTTCTATAGCGTGATCGGCGGCTGGGTGATCGCGTACGTTCCAAAAACCATTTCAGGCACGTTCGCCGGTATGGATGCGGCTGGCGTCAACGCAGACTTCAATGCCCTGCTCGGCAATCCAACGTCCGTGTTGTTCTGGCATACGGTCTTTATCGCTGTGACCGTAGCAATCGTCTTGCAAGGCATAAAATCTGGTTTAGAGCGAGCCGTCAGCATCATGATGCCCGCCCTGTTTGTCATGCTGTTGTTGATTGTCGGTTACGCCATCGCGGCAGGAGATTTTTCGGCCGGGCTTTCGTTCTTGTTCGCGCCAGACTTCTCAAAAATTACAGCGGAAGTCATATTAGCCGCAATCGGTCAGGCGTTTTTCTCGATCGGGGTCGGCATCGGAATCATGTTTACATATGGCGCCTACCTCCCCGACGATATTCCATTGCCACGGGCATGCGTCATGATCGCCATTGCCGATACTCTGGTTGCGATCCTCGCGGGTCTCGCGATTTTCCCCATTGTCTTTGCCAACGGCCTCGATCCAGATACGGGTCCCGGGCTTGTCTTCGTCACCCTGCCGCTGGCGTTCGGACAAATGACGGGCGGGGCGATCATCGGAACCGCCTTCTTTGTTCTGCTCGCGTTCGCCGCCTTAACTTCCGCGATCTCGCTTCTTGAAGTGCCCGTGTCTTGGCTGGAAGAGCGCAGCGGATGGACCCGGCGCACGGCCACACTGACGATCGGCGGTGCGATATGGCTGGTCGGGGTCGGATCCGCGCTCTCTACGAGCGTATGGTCTGACGTTTATCTCTTGGGCTTTGTCGAGAAATTCAAAACCACTGGCATTCTTGATTTGGTCGATTACATCACCGGACAAGCCCTACTGCCTCTGGGCGGCATGCTCATCGCCGTCTTCGCAGGCTGGTGGATGAAACCTGACGTACTGACCAAAGAGCTGGGCATGAGCGAGACCGTCTTTAAAACGTGGCGGTTCCTCGTTCGCTTCGTCTGTCCGGTCGGAATTTTCTGGGTATTGGCATCGGCTTGGTTCTAGCGACGCATTCAATCAAGATCGTATTGCGCTTTCTGACCCGCGAGTAGATCACTGAATGAGATGGTCTGAATTAACGGTTCTTTCTTCCTCACCAGCCCCGCCATCTCGTCGACGACCACGTTTACGACTACCGGACCATTGTGTACGGCCTTGAAGGCCTTTTTCATCGTTGCATCTAGGTCTGCAGGGTCCTCAACCTTGAGCCCGAGTGCGCCATAAGCTTCACCGATCAACTGATAATCATTGTGGCCGAGCTCACAGTTCACAACCTTTCCCATCTGCATGATCTGGCCGTGTTTCTCCGTCCCCCAAGCCCCGTCATTGCAAATTACGATGATCAATGGGAGCCCAGCCTGAACCGCACCGTTGATTTCGCTGCAATAGAAACCGAATGCGCCGTCGCCGGACACAAGAACCACGGGCCGCGCTTTCTTACCGCTCTCTAAGGCCTCTTCTTTCGCCGCCGCCGCCGCACCAACGGCAAGCGGCAATGCCGTGCCCATGCAGCCAACCGGATAGTGATCAAGAAATGCGCGCTCAGTCCGCACCCGAAGAAAGCCATGCATCCAATTTTGGGTGTCCGCACCGTCACCAGCGTATATGGCGTTCTTTGGCATGTGAGCGGTGACCGCCCGCGCCATATCAAAGGCTTGGATCGGACCGCCTTTCGGGCTCCTAGCCAATTCAGCGATACGGGCGAGTCGCGGCTTGAGACCTTTGTTGATCCATCTCGGTTGCGCCTTCGGTTTCGCTTTCAATTTATTCAGCGCCTTGTGCAGCAGTTCGATGGCCCGCCGGGCATCGCTGGCAATGGGGAGGTGGATCGGCCGATTCCGTCCGATTTCCTCAGGCTCTATATCGATCTGGATAAATTTCGCTTTTTTGTCGAACCGTGGCGCAAGACCATATCCCATGCGCTGAGTTAAACGCATGCCGAGCACGAGCACGACATCCGCCGGGCCCGCAGACATATTCGCAAGCGGCCAGGAATAACTAAGGTTGTCATCCTCAGGCACGAGCCCGCGACCAAGCGCATTCGCGAAGATCGGAATATTGTAGGCCGTCGTCAACTTACGCAGCGCAGCGCCAGCCCCTGATAGAGCCGCGCCCGACCCAGCCAGAATGAGAGGCCGTTTTGCTTTGGCCAACAACGAGGCCGCCTCTGTGATCGCCGCGGCATCGGGTTCCGGCGCCGGCGAAAGTGTAGCGGTAGGGTTGATGCCTTCGGCATAGTCGATGGCCTGCGTTTGAAACCCGTTAGGTATGCCGAGAACGGCAACGCCCGGACGACCCGATAGAGCATGGCGGGCAGCCACTTCGATATATTCCTGCAAGCGGTTTGCATCGGGCACTAACTGGCAATACTTGACGAACGGCGAGACCATCTCCAAGACATTTGAGGGGTATCCGCCTTGCGCATCGGCGCGGTTGCCAGAGGGCATGGTTAACAACACAAGGACTGGCGAGCAGGCTTCGTTGGCCGTCAATATGCCCGTCATGGCATTCGGTAGCCCGTGCTCTGCGTTGATCAGCGCCACACCAAGTTTACCGGTAACCCGCGCATATCCGTCCGCTTCACCAACCGTTGCTGACTCATTGCGCCCGGACACAATCGCTATTTTTTCCTTGGCAATCTCCATGAGCAGCGGCCCATGCGCTGTGCCCGCAAGGCAAAATGCGGTCGTAAGGTCGTGTTTCTTGAGCGCTCGCAGCATCAGTTGCGCGCCTGTCATGCGATTCGTTTTAGCGGGCATTGCGACCTCTCTGTTCGAGACGTTGCATTCAAGCGACGTCAGGCGTGTGATGTGTCTTTAAGCTGGAAACCAAATCTTCAAAGGCTACGGTCTGCACGCGCGGGTCCTGTTTGCGGACGAGGCCCGCCATGGGGTCAGTCAATACATTGATGACCGAGAACGTGTCTGCGGCGAAGGCGCGCTTTAGAGCGGGTTTAACATCGTTTGGGGATTCAACCTTTTCGCCGTGCCCGCCAAACATCTGTCCGATTAAATGATAGTCCCATTGCCCAAGCTCGCAGTTAATGGATTTTCCGACCGCGTTGAGTTGGCCGTGTTTTTCCGTACCCCATGCGCCGTCGTTGGAAATGACACATATAATCTTAAGGCCCGCCAATGCCGCTGCGTTGAACTCGGCCGCGTAAAACCCGAAAGCCCCATCACCGGTCACGAGAACAACCGGCCTTGCTTTAGTGCCGTTCTCACGGGCCAAATCGCGGGCTGCCGCCGCGGCACCGATCGCCAGGGGCGTCCCGATGCCCATCGAGCCCAGCGGATAGTGATCCATGAAGCCACGGTCCGACCGAATGCGTAGAATCGCATGCATCCAATTTTGAACATCAGCACCGTCGCCGACATACACGGCATCAGACGGCATCAACGCCATGAGATCACGACCGATGCGATAAGGGTGAATGGGGCCAGTAGCGTCCTTGCCCAACTCCTCGATACGGGCAAGCCGCACCTTCAACGCCTTGTTGACCCATGTCGGCGATCCCTTGCTGACGACTTTGCGCTTCTTCAACGCTTTATGAAGCGCCTCCACCGATAGGCGGGCGTCACCGCACACCGGCGCATCAACGATGCGGTTACGGCCGATCTCTTCAGCCTCAACATCGATCTGAATAAACTTAGCCTTGCCGTTAAACCTTGGGGCCAGGCCGTAACCCATGCGTTCGGTTAAACGCATACCAACAACCACAACAACATCCGCGTCTTTCGCCGCCACTTGCGCTAGGGGCCAGGAGAATCCGAGGGTCATATCTTCAGGGACAAGCCCACGGCCAAGGGCATTGGCCAGCACCGGAACGTCAAAAGCTTTGGCAAATTTACGCAGGGCTGGGCCGGCACCAGATAACGCGGCGCCGCTGCCAGCCAACACCATAGGACGCTTCGCCTTCGCCAGAATATCAGCGGCGCGTTCGATTGAGTCCAAGCTGGGTGCCGGTGGATCGGTCACGACTGGCGCATAGAATTTGGCCGCGTCGACTGCCTGGCCTTCGAAGTGCTGCGGAATACCAAGCACCGCGACGCCGGGTCGTCCGGTCAACGCATGTCGTGCAGCGGCATGGACAAATTCCTCCAACCGGTCAGCGGATGGCACACTACGCACCCACTTGGCATAAGGCTTAACCATATCAAGCCAGTCGTTGGGCCATTCGTCCGCCGCCTCGCGCTTTGGATCAGGTAGCATGGAGACCAAGACCACAACGGGGGAACAAGCCTGGTTGGCGGTAATGATGCCGGACATCGCGTTAGGCAAACCCTGATCGGCCTTTATCAACGCAACCCCGAGGCGTCCGGCAATGCGAGCGTAACCATCCGCAACCGCAACCGTCGCCGTCTCATGCCGGCCAGACACAATTTCGATGTCATGATTCTCAAAAGCAAACAACAGATGGGTGTGGGCCGTGCCCGACAAACACGCGACCGTACACACGCCGTACCCAGCAAGCGCGGTGGCGATAACCTCGCCACCATTCATACGGTTGGTTTTAGATTTCGCTTTTCTTTTTTTCTGACCTGCCACTGGGTGTCCTACTCTCCGGCAATCGACACTGCGCCGCCTTGCGGCGGAACGATCCGCAAACCAACCTCGCAGCTGTTAAAAGGATCACAGCCGTCCGCCGACACACGCACGGTGTCTTCCAGGTGCATGTTGCCCCAACCCACTTCGTAGTAGGGCATGTCGACAGTGAAGACCATGTTCTCTTCGAACACGAACTCGCCCTGCGACCCGGGCAACATCGGGCCTATAGGCAAAGGATGATCGGTGTGTTCCAAGCCAACGGAATGGGGCGTACAAATAAAGAAGCCTGGGAAACCCATCTTGCGCATTTCGTCGATGACTCGCGTCGTCATCTCTCGGCCCTTCACACCGGGCTTGATCATGTCGTAGGCAATTTCACACCCCTTCCGCATGATCTGGTTGCGCTTAAGCATTTCGTCTGTCGGTTCACCGCAGATGGCCGTGCGTCCCATATCACCGTGATAATGCTTGTGCTCGCACAACCCATCGAAGGTGATCAGCTGACCTTCTTTGACCTGAGATTTTCGCCTGCCCATGGAACCCGTCGACAGGTACACCCCCCTGCCACCGCGCTTGGCGAGTTCGGTGTTGTAGATAACCTCCAACTCGCTTTGTTCCATCCCGACATGCAGGGATTCAATCGCCGTGTTAACAGCAATTTCGTTCATCGCAGCCGCGTCACGTAAAATCGATAACTCGTCCGGTGTTTTGACCATGCGGATTTCACGAAATATGGTCGTCGCCTCTTTGCCCTTGAGATCGGGCAAACCGATTTCATTGAGCCAATCAATAACGCGAGGGTCGTCGCAGCCCACGGTCGCCTTCTCCAGGCCTGCGTCCTTTATGGCTTTCTTGAGAGCGTAAAGCGGATTGACGGAATATTGCCCCTTAAAGTCCTCCGCATATTTGAGATACTCCTCGTCGGTGCCGGAGAGCAGCGCCTTATTCACGGGCCACTTAATGCCCTCCTGCACTGCTTCGGGCTCTTCCACGTCGGGGTCGAAATCGCGGCGATCTGAATAGATCGGATGGGTGTAGCCACAAACGTTGGGTACCCAAGTCAGGGACTTGTCTTCAAATAAACGCAGTAAGCCAACCGCAGTTTCAACCAGGGCCGCAGGCGCGTCTTCATTACGCGGCAGGACAGCGTAATTAAAAAACATCCGCCGCATCCGCATCAGCGGACCCCAGTAATCCGTTAGGTAATAAATATTGATCTGATTGACCGCGACCAGTCCGTCGAGACCATGTTTATCCATCACCTCGTAGGCGCGGGCTTTGTTCAACAGCATAATTGGTCTTTCAGCAGAGAGCGTAGATTAGGAATCAAAAACGATAACTTGGCGCACGGTCTCGCCGGCCGCGAGCCGATCAAACGCGGCATTGATATCTTCAAGTGCGATTCGATCTGACATCAAACGATCAACGGGAAGCTTGCCGTTCTTATAAAGGTCGATGTAAGTCGGAATGTCGCGAACGGGGACGCAACTCCCCAAATAACTTCCCTTTAGTGTCCGTTCTTCACCGACCAGTTGAACCGGCGGCAAACTCATCCGCTTATCGGGATGCGGCAAACCAGCCGTTATTGTTTCACCGCCGCGGGCGGTAATGGCCCAGGCCAGTTCCAACGCCGGGACAGAGCCAGCCATCTCAAAGGCATAATCAACACCTCCACCGGTAAGCTCTCTGATCGCCTCAATCGCATTTTCATCGCTAGCGTTGACTGCGTCCGTCGCTCCTAGTTGCCGGGCCAAGGCAAGCTTGTCTTCACGTAGATCAATCGCGACGATTTGCTTGGCACCCGCCACGACCGCACCTAAGAGCGAGTTGAGGCCAACACCACCCAGACCAATAACGGCAACCCGAGAACCCGGCTCGACCTTCGCCGTGTTGAGGACCGCACCGACACCGGTGATAACAGCGCACCCAAATAGTGCCGCCTCTTCAAACGATAGGGATGAGTCGACTTTGACGCAGGAGGTTTCGCTGACGACAGCGTGATCCGCAAAAGCGGATACACCGAGATGGTGATGAACGTCGCCATTATCGACATGCAATCGACGCTCACCGGAAACCAAGGTGCCGGCAACGTTTGCAGCGGCTCCGGGTTCACACAGCGCCGGCCGACCTTCGGCACAGGGCACGCAATGACCGCAACTTGGCACAAATACCAGCACGACATGATCACCAACGGAAAAGCGGGTCACACCAATTCCGACTTCTTTCACGATTCCGGCCGCTTCATGACCCAGCGCCATTGGCGTCGGGCGCAATCGACTCCCATTAATGACCGACAGATCCGAATGGCAAAGACCGGCAGCCTTGACCTGAACAAGCAGTTCGCCTGGACCGGGCGGATCTAATTCGAGAGACTCAATTTTGAGGGGTTTGCTTTCCGCATAGGGCATTTTCGCCCCGACTTCGCGCAAGACCGCTGCCTTGATCTGCATACATCCCTCCATAAGTTCAGGTGCTTGCGGCAAACCACAAAAAGCCGATACACCGTCTGATTGATTAGGTGGCATTGTAGACGCTCATAGCGCCATGCCAAGATCAGCAATCATGTCTGTCAAAAAATAGACAGAAGCAGAGCGAGATCATCCGTCCTATGCATTCTTTCGTCTGGTACATGGGTCTTGTGATCCTCTTCACCATTGTTCTCATTGTCTCCGTTCCGAGTGAGAGCGCGGAAGACGACTATCTAGGCACCGTAGGCGCAGCAACCTTCCCCGGCGATATCGGCGAACGCATCTGGCTCGATTACGAAAAAACCGTATTGGAGCGCTCTAACGGTGAAATCCGCCTGCGCATGCTGATACGCGGTGAAACCGGTGGCGAAGAAAGTAGGATGCCGTCACTGCTGCGCGGCCGCGTTCATGTTTCTAGCTTTAGCGACTCGGGGATGTCACGGGTCGTACCAGAGTTCGGCTTGCTCGCGGCTCCCTTCCTATTTAACAGCCTCGAAGAAGTTCACTTCGTCGTCGACAATTATCTAAAGCAACCCTACGCCGAGCTTGCTGAGGACAAAGGATTCGTTGTTTTGAATTGGCAGGATGTTGGTTGGTTGAACATCTACGGCGGCAAACCTTTACTCACACCGGTCGATACTGCTGGCTACCGCATGCGCTCCCTTCAGTCCTCAGCCTCCGTCCTCTTTCTTCAAGCGATTGGCGCCGATGTCATTCACATCCAGCGCACCGAATTAGTTTCAAGCCTGCAAACCGGCTTAGTTGAAGGCGGCGAGTCGAGCTTAGTGCTCTACGCCAGCGGCGGCGAAGCTGAGTATGCCGGGCATATGACTCGCACCCGCCATGCCCGCCAGTTCGGCTTTAGCGTCGTCAACCGGCGCTGGTTTGAACGTTTGTCAGAAGCAAACCGAGACATCATTGCCACCAGCTTTGGGCCTGAGTCGGCACAGCGCGGTATGGCTGTCGACCTTCTGCGGGATGAAGAAGCACGACTCTCCGAACTCGGCGCAACTGTGCATGAACTGACAGGCGATAAGCGTATGCGGTTTCGTGATCGCGCCCTTCCCAATCAACGCGTACTGGTTGATGAGATTGGTGGACGAGCGCAGGAGATTATGGATCTTATCGCCGTCGGTCGTGCCGCCTTCGCTCGGCAGTCTCCTTAAGGCCTCTATCCCGTCTTATCGTCGTTGGCGAATTGGTCGATCAGCGCATCGTATTCTGAATCATTCCCCGACGGAGATTGATCTCGGGTTGCAGAAATAATGCGAAACACCCGATCCAGCATCGCCGCGCGCAATGCTTCCCGTTCATCTTCAACGGGCTCATCGGGCCTATACGCTTCTATTTCTTCCGGTGTCGCGATTTTTCCGGCTACAGCAAGGCGTTCATGGGTATCAACCCGATCCTTGAGGATGGAAATTTCACCGACAAGCGCCGTAATCATAGACAGAAGCTTGTCGGAATCGGCACTCTCGAGGAAAAAGGGGCGGCGCCCTTTAGCCGTCTTTTGCCGCGGTTTACGGGATTTTGTGGCCATGTCGCACTCCGAATTGGGTCCGGTTCACCCGGCCTTTGAGTTTTCGTCCAGTAATACTGTATTATGACTATAGGTCTGGTGACTCTGTCACCCCCCAAAGACACCCAAAGGAGAGCCGTGATGCGCAATAACTCAGATCACGCCATGTTCGCCGACGCGACCCACGACGAACAAAGCGCGCAAAGTTTTATTAAAACGCTCCGAGTGTTCAGCACGCGTAACTTCCACCGTGGCAACGAAGCCATCCTGACCGAGAAGGTCCTATCAAAACGGACTGATGACTCGTGCCCCCCTCGCCGCGAGATGCGGGAGGCCCTAGAGAACGAACCCCACCACAAGTGGTGGAGCTCGATGATGCGCACCACGCAAGAAATGCTCTACGACACCGTTGGTCCAAGCATCGAGCGGCAATTACCTGATCTCATTGACCGCGCCAAGTCTTTACGCGGAAAATTGGGGTCTCTGACACTTGATGACTCGGTTAAAACTCCACCGTATTTGTCGGCCGTCGATATGCACTGCAAGCCGGGCAGCTATCAGCAAGAAATGATAGCGGACGACGTTTTTTCCGGCGCAGAGTTTGATCGCACGTTCCGGCTATATTCCATGGGCGGGCTCGGCCCGAACCTCGACGATATGGGCTTTACCCTCGCCGCGTGGATGCGCCAACAGTTCGGCGACGTCGGTCCAAAACGTGTCCTCGATTTGGGGTGCACCGTCGGACATTCCACCCTGCCCTATTGCGATTTATTTCCCGATGCTGAGATTCACGCCATTGATGTCGCAGCAACCTGCTTGCGGTATGGGCACGCCCGCGCCGTCTCCATGGACAAAGAAGTCCATTTTTCGCAACAGAATGCGGAACACACGAACTTCGAAGACGGCAGCTTCGACCTTGTTGTTTCTCACGCCATTCTTCACGAAACGTCGCGTCGCGCCATTCGCGCTATCTTCAAAGAATGCCACCGCCTTCTCGCGCCGGGCGGCTTGATGATTCATATGGATGGCATCACCCCGGACAAACCATTCGACAAATACTATTCGGACTGGATGTCGATCAATAACAATGAACCCTATCTCGGCACGGTCCAAGATGAGGACTTTGTTGGAATCTGCACCCAAGCCGGGTTCGACGCTGAAAAAGTGAAGTTGGGCGACGCAGAGCCTCAATTCGTCGGCAAAGCAACCGACGATAAGCCGGTCTACGGCTATCTGGTGATTAGCGCACAAAAGTGACGGCCTTCATCCGGCGCTGGGGCGCCCTCCTTAGCGTCGCTGCCCTCGGCGCCATTCCCGCGTTCGGTGCTGAAACGATTAATCTCGTTTCGCTAGTCCCAGGCGAAGGCCAATTGCGCGATAAATTTCTTGCGACAGAGCAACGCCTTGAGGCCGGATGGTCCGAGGCCGTCGATGTCGTGCTCTTGATAGATGGTCAGGTCGGCACGGAAGAAAGCATGGCCGCCACAGTGCGGCGTGACCGTGCCCAAATCGGGATGTTAACGACCGCTGGCACATCTTCGGTGGTGCCGGAAATGAGCCTACTGATGGCTCCGTATTTATTCGACTCCTTTGAAGAAGCGGACTTCGTCCTCGACAACATTGTCTTAGACAAAGTGAAAGCCCTGTTCGCGGAAAAGGGCCTGCACTTTATTCAATGGATCGATTCGGGCTGGTTCAATCTTTTTAGCCAAGTCCCCGTACGCGTCCCTAACGACGTCGTCGATATGCGGATGCGTGCGGCAGGCGGCCCCGCTGCGCGGGTATTTCTGCAAGAAGTCGGGGCCGATGTTGCACAACTGCCCTTCGCCGACCTTGTTCCCGGACTACAAACTGGCCTTCTGGTCGGTGGCGCAACCAACACGTCTATGTACCGTACGGTGGCACTCTACGAACTGGCGCCCTACGTCACCTTGACCCGTCACGGCATTAACCCAGGCACGACGTTCGCCAACAAAGCCTGGTTCGACGCGCAATCCAAAGCCGATCAGAAATTGGTCATGGGCGGGATCGCAACAACGAAAGTCCTCCGATCCGCCGTCAGAGCTGAAGATGAAGAAGCCGTCACCTATTCAGCTGCGCGGGGTGCGACGATCATTACGCTGAGCGACACGGAACGAGCCTTGTGGAAAAGAGCGTCAGCCAACAGCCATCGCATTTTGATTGACGAGATCGGCGGCGAAACTGCCGTGCTCTATGATCTCATTCAAGAAGGCAGATCCGCGTTTGCCGCCGGCGTATCGGGCACCGGAGCGTCCGATACCGACGCCTCACGGTAAACAACGAACACCCCTGCACTTGCGATCATGACCATGCCGACCACGGTCCACTGATCCGGCAGTTCATCGAAAAACCAATAGCCGAACAGAATCGCCCAAATGAGGCCGGTGTATTCCAAAGGTGCCAGCACCGGAGGCGACGCATATCGAAAGGCCAGAGTTAGGCAAACGTGGCCGATGCCGGCACAGACACCGATAAAGACCATCGCGGTCCAAGCCCCCGCCGTCGGCTGAGTCCAATCCAAGGGCGTCAGCGCGCCGGAGACGATAAAGATACCGATAAGGGGGTAATAAGTGAGCGCCGCGAGACTCTCCTTCGCCCTATTGGCTCGATTGGAAAGAATAAGCAGCGCGTAGCCGAACGCGACAGTAACCGCGAGCAATGCGACAGGTTGAAATACGCCGGCACCAGGTCGAACGATAGTCAGCATACCGGCAAAGCCAATGCCGACCGCGATCCAGCGCCTTAGCCCAACCTTTTCGCCAAGCAAGGGCGCTGACAACGCGGTGATCATTAGCGGCGACACCATGACAATCGCACCAATGTCCGCGAGCTTCATCCGGCCAAGTGCATAGAACCACGTATAACTGATGATCAGCATCAAACTGGCCCGCCAGACGTGAACCCAAGGCCGCGTTGTATGAAGGGCGCGCAGGCCGCCATTTTTCCAGAGCAGTGGCGTAAGAACAGCTATCGCTGCGATGCTGCGAATGAAGTTCACCTGTTGGAGACTGTAGTCAGCGACAGCCCATTTTACGGCCGCGTCCATGGCCGTCATGGTGAACATGGCGGTGATCAAAAGACCGATGCCTATTGAGCGGTTTTCCGTCACTGGGGCCGGCGTCATCGAAGCGTCCTCATCAAAGATGCACCTGCTGTCCTATACGCCACTCTGGGCTACGGCAAGAGGTCCTGGTTAAGCCACAGCGTCGGACTCTCCCTGGACGGAAGATAGCGAGACTGCTAATCAATACCCATGATCGTCAGGAACGCCATTGCACGAATTATGAACCCGGTTCTCTAAGGAGATCCGGGCGTTAGCCATACGTATGTTCCCTCTTTCTAATCGTACCAAGGAGACCGACGATCATGGTCCCTCAAATAACGAATTCATTAGCCCCTGACCGCCGCTTGTCAAAGGTGACGTTATGACCATCACCTTGTCCGACGTAAAGGCTGCCGCTGATCGCATAAAAGATGGCGTGGTACGTACGCCTTGCCTTGAGTCTGAGGGCCTATCGCGGCGCCTCGGAACAACCGTCGTTGTTAAATATGAAAACCTTCAACACACCGGCGCCTTTAAAGCTCGCGGCGCCTTATCGTGCCTGACAACCTTAACCGACGAAGAACGCAGCCGAGGCGTCGTCGCTATGTCCGCCGGCAATCATGCGCAAGGAGTCGCTTACCAGGCGCAACGTCTTCACGCCCCGGCGACCATCGTCATGCCAAAGGGCACACCGTTCGTGAAAGTCCGTAAAACCACGGAGTACGGCGCAAAGGTGGAACTGGAAGGCGACACACTAGAAGAGGCTGCTGCTCATGCTCGTGCTCTGGCTTCGGACCAAGGGCTAACGTTTATCCACCCCTATGACGATGCGGACGTGATTGCCGGACAAGGCACCATCGGCCTGGAGATGATCGAAGATGATCCTGAGTTAGATGTCCTCGTCGTGCCGGTTGGTGGCGGTGGTATGATTGCGGGTTGCGCGGTGGCCGCCAAGGGATTGAAACCGAGCATTGAAGTCATCGGTGTTGAGCCAGACCTCTACCCGTCCCTAACCAATGCCCTAAAGCGGGGAAACATCCCTTGCGAGGGCTCGACCATCGGGGAAGGCATCGCAGTACGAGCGATCGGAGCAACCGCGCTGCCGCTCATTGAGGAACACGTCAAAGACGTCGTTACAGTTTCCGAGACCAGCATGGAACGCGCCGTCTCCATGTTTCTGTCCCGTGACAAGGTTGTAGCTGAAGGCGCCGGCGCAGCTTCTCTTGCCGCCTTGATTGAACACCCAGCATTGTTCGCAGGCCGTCGCGTCGGCCTTGTGCTCTCTGGCGGCAACATCGATGCCCGTATGTTGTCGTCTGTTTTGATGCGCGACTTGTTGCGCCTCGGCCAAGTGCTGACCCTATCGATCGCCATGCCAGACAAGCCGGGTCAGCTCAATGCGGTGGCCAGCATTTGTGCCGACCTCGGGGCCAACGTCCTTGAAGTGGCCCACACTCGCTTTGCCATGGACCTATCGGCCAGCGCAGCACGCCTTAACATCACCATTGAGACTCGTGATGAGGCCCACGCGCAATTGGTTATCACTCGATTAACCGAGGCTGGCTTCACGATCCGTATTAAGGACCCGACTGAGCCCTAAGGCTCACGGCAAGACACACGTTATTTGACCAACTTGCTCACGGCTTTGAATTCGGGCGTACCCGAAACATCCAGCCACTCGAACAAAACCATCTCGACATTGACCGGTGTCACGCGATTGGCCAATAAACGATCGCGCGCCAGATCAACACTGTCTTGGCGGCGTGACGTCGTCGCATCCATTGCCACATACACGTCGAACCCAGCTTTCTTGAATCCGAGAGCGGACTGCAAAACACATACATGCGCCTCAATACCGGCGATCACCATTTGCCGCCGACCGGCGTTGGCGTGATTAGACACATCAGCGAGAATGTCCGGGTCCGCAGAGCTTGAGAAATGCATTTTCTCTCGGACGACAGCATCGCCCTTTATATTGTCGAGCTGCGCAACCGTCGGGCCAAGGCCTTTGCGGTATTGTTCAGAGACTGTGATCGGCACACCGAGCTCAATGGCGCCCTGCATCAAAACACTGCAGCGGTCGACCATACGGTCGCCCTCATACATGGCCGGCAGCAAGCGCTCTTGCACGTCGACGATCACAACCTGGGAGCGTTCGCGATCAAGAATCACGGCGCTATCTCCGGTCTACGTTTTGATTCTTGAACAAATTCTCAAACGCTTCGTCATCCGGGTCACCCAACTTCATTATATCCTCAAGCACGGCACATCCCGCGACAACGCTCGGTCGGGCACCAACAGCCTCGCGCCAGCGTTTGACGTTGGGATATTCGTCAATTTCGATTTCATGAAAGTGGTTAATCTTGACCCATGGATAAGTCGCCATGTCAGCAATGGAATAATCCCCAGCAAGATACTCGACCTCTCCAAGTCGTTTATCCATCACCCGATAAAGGCGTTTGGTTTCCCCCTGGTAGCGGTCGATGCCGTACTGAATTCGCTCCGGTGCGTACTGCAAGAAGTGACCGCACTGACCAAACATTGGGCCCACGTTGGCCATTTGAAAGAACAGCCATTGAATCGTGTCGTATCGTCCAGCGGGGTCGCTCGGGATGAACTTCTTAGTCTTGTCAGCGAGGTACAACAGGATCGCGCCCGACTCAAACGCTGTGTAGGGCTGCCCTCCCGGACCGTCGCGATCAACAATCGCCGGAATCTTATTGTTCGGATTGATCTTTAGATAAGCTTCATCGAACTGGTCCCCCTTTAACATATTGATGGGGTGAACCTCGTACTCAAGGCCACACTCCTCAAGCATGATGGGAACCTTGTGGCCGTTCGGTGTCGGCCAATAATATAGATCAATCATCTGAAATCCTTCCGCTGCGCGTGGTGGGCATTCTACCGGTTCTCACGCCGCTGTCAGCCGCTAACCCAGCCTTGGCGCTGATGAATTGCGGAGGTATTGTTTGGGTCATGAAAAAGCGAGCAAACAATTCGATGAATCGAAAGCGCGTCATCCTATGGATGACGGTCGCTGTCCTTGTCGTTCTTATGGCTATGACAACCGTGTTGCTGAGAGCCATACCCCCTTGGCCAGTTTGGCTGTTCTTCGGAATCTCGCACGGCTTCTTCTGTGCCGTGGTTTGGCGCACCCAGCCCTACCCGGGACCTCACAAAGAACCGATGGCTGAGCCAACGGTTGGGACTCACGAATAAAGAATGCCACACTGTGGCCGTCTTCTGCACCAACACTGGTTAAGCATCCCCCTTGAGGAGATCCCGATGGGCCGTTTCATTTTTCTGTTTGTGCTCTTTGCTGTCGTCGCGCCATCCGCCGCAGACGACGTTGCCCGAGGCAAAGTCACGGCTCTAGCCCAGGTGAACTCGCCCTGGGATCGCCATTGGGATTACTTCAAAGCCAAGATTGATGAATCTCCCGACGTGGAGATGGAATATTACATCCGCGGCGAAGTCGGCACCGAAGAACAGATGCTGACGGCTTTACGACGCAATCGCATTCAAATTGGCGGCGTTACCATGTGGGGGCTTGCTGGAATCATCCCGGAGTCCGCCGTGCCAATGATTCCGTTCCTATTTGAGTCAACGGAAGAGGTCGACTTCGTCTTTGACAATTATTTGCAGGATTTGTTCACGGACTTTCTCGCTGAACGTGGACTGGTGTTTATGGACTGGTCGGAAGTGGGTTGGAGCAACTTGTATGCCAACACTCCCGTACTTACGCCTGCGGATGCGGACGGCCTGAAAATAAGAGGGTCACCAAATTTTGCCGCCCAGGCTTTTTTGCAATCGGTTGGTGCTGATTCGATTCCACTGGGCACAGCTGACATTGCCCCGGCGTTGCAAACTGGTTTGGTCGATGGCGGCCTCTCTAGCATGGTGTTCTTCTATTATGCGCTGTCGGGGTTTGCGACCGACGTGACCGAGACCCATCAATCCTACGATCAAGGCGTTCAAATGGCCAATAAGCAGTGGTGGGATACGCTGTCGACTGATCAGAAAAACGTCATCAAAGGCGCGTTCTTCCCGATTGTGCCGGCCAGAGCCGACGTCAGAGAATTGATCAAAGAGTTGAGATTAGATCTCGTTTCCCGTGGACTCAGCATACATAGCCTGACAGCTGATCAGCGCGCACAGTGGGTTGAAGCCACAGCACCCTCTCATCGCATTATTCTTGACGAGATCGGCGGAAGAGCCGACGAAGTCTACGCCGCCATTCAAGAAGGCAAGCGAGCCTTTGCCGACCAATCCACAGCCATAGACTAAGGCTCAACTGTTCTGGGCGCTGCGACTCAGGGTTCCGGTTTGCAACCTTGACCGCAGTGGATAAGATGCTGCCCAAGCAATAACCGTGACAGCGTTTTGGGGACCCGCCTTGCAAAAAGCAAAGGCCTTTCTGCACTACCTCCGCATCTTTGAGCAAAGCCTATGCTTCCTTGCCTTTCTGGTGATGGCCGGCGCGCTCATGGGTGACGTACTGCGGCGTGAGTTCACCGGCTCAGGCTGGTTCGGCGCACCTCAAGTGGGCGTCGTCGGGATGATTGTCGTCGCGTACATGGGGATTTCCTTGGCGTCTGCCAATGGGTCTCACTTCCGACCTAAGTTTGCCGACATTGTTCTGCGCCGCTGGGACCGCCTCGCCAACAGGGTCGGTGAGTTTGGCTTCGCGGCGTTTTGTTACTTCATGGCCTACATAGCTTTTAGCGTCTCCGTCGAAAGTTACGAGTTGGATGACGTTTCTGCGGTTTTGCGTTGGCCAATCTGGCCGGTCCAAGGCGTCATCGTCATGGGCTTCGGCCTCGTCGCCATTCGCCATACACTTTATGGCATCTATGTCGATCTACGCCCATTGCCGCCGGAAGCCCTTGAAGGGGTGGAGATAGCAACAGGCAAAGAAGCGTCAAAGATTGCTGACGGTGAACAAGACCTTCAGCAGGAAACCAAGACATGAGCGGTCTCTTGCTTGCGGTCATATTGATCGCCCTTCTGATCCTGCGCATGAACATTATCGTCATCCTCGGGGTCGCTACATACTGGGCGTACTATTTCTATGGCGGCGGCGAATTGATGAACGTCGTCTACGATATGTGGGACGCATCTAATCGCGAAGTTCTGCTATCGATTCCGCTGTATATCCTTGCCGGTTCGATCATGTCTCAGGGCTCCATTGCTGAGCGTCTGATTTTGCTGATGCGATCCATAACCAAACCCATTCCTGGCGGCCTAGCGATAGCCGGCTTGCTGTCATGCGGTGTGTTCGCAGCGATCTCCGGATCATCTGCCGTCACATTGTTGGCCGTCGGCTCCATCATGTACCCGGCGCTCATCCAAGAAGGATATTCGCGCCCCTTCTCGATCGGCATGCTTTGCGCCGGGGGTACTCTGGGCATCATCATCCCGCCGTCCATACCGCTGATTCTCTACGGCGTAATGACTCAAACATCGATCGCTGATCTGTTCCTAGCCGGAACAGGACCTGCCGCATTGTTACTGATTGTGCTGAGCCTATACGCAATGACAGTGAACTGGTCGAAGCGCGGTGCGATTTGGGATGGTGAAGAAATCTGGAGCACTTTCAAGGGCGCTATCTTTGCCCTCATGACACCGGTGGTCATTCTGGGTGGTATCTATTCGGGATACTTCACACCAACGGAATCGGCTTCGGTCGCTGTCCTCACCGCGCTCGCAGTTGAAATTCTTGCGCATAAGCGGGGAGTCTTGAATCTTGTTACGGGGCGATTTGCGGACCTTTGGGTGACCATAAAAGAAGCCGCCGGGCTGGTCTGGCGCGTTGTCGGTGACACTTCCACACTCATGGGCAGTCTGTTCCCCATCCTTGCCATCGCACTCTCGCTGAACGTGTTCATGACTTATGAACAGGTGCCAGGCCGCATCGTCGAAGCGATGACATTATTCATCGATTCAAAATTGCTGTTCCTGTTGATGACCAATCTGTTGCTGCTAGCCGTCGGGCTATTCCTCGACATCGGCGCGGCGATCCTAATCCTCAGCCCGCTGCTGCCGCCAATGGCTGCGGATTACGGCATGGATACGATTCACTTCGGAATCATGATGATTGTGAACCTAGAAATCGGCTACCTGACACCACCGATGGGACTGAATATCATCATCGCCATGGGGGCATTCCGGGAAGATTTCCTGACCATCATCAAAGGCGTCATCCCCTTTATCATTTTGATGTTGCTCTGCCTGGTCGTCGTAATGTTTGTGCCGTGGCTCTCGTTATTCCTAATCAGCTGAGCTAACCGTCATGTCGACGTCAGATATTCAAGCCAAAATCGATGCCTTTGATTTTTGGTATCATCGCATTGAACTTCCGGACGGCATTATCACACCAGGGTGGGCTCCAATGTCCTCCGAGATGTACGGTATTCCGGAAGACCTTACGGGTAAGCGTGTGCTTGATGTCGGTGCCTGGGACGGATACTGGACGTTCGAAGCCTTAAAACGAGGGGCTGCTGAAGTTGTTGCTATCGATGATTTCTCAGATCATTTAGGTGGCGAGGGCGTGGCACGGACGGCTTGGGATACCTTTGATATTTGCCGCGATGCGTTCGGATACGATGAGACGGTTTGCAAACGCATGGAAATGACCGTCTACGATGTGTCACCGGAGATTCTCGGGACCTTCGATGTCGTCTTCTTTTTTGGGACGCTCTATCACCTCCGTTACCCACTACTCGCCTTAGATAAGTTATCGGCCCTTTGCCGAGATTCAATCTTTATAGAAAGCGCGATTCTTGATGATTACAGCCCCTACAATGGCGGCCTTAACCACGGATACTCTGGCAAGCAGATGGTCATGGAATTTTATCCGGCCAAAAACTACGGTGGAAACACAACCAATTGGTGGGCTCCGACATTGAACTGTTTGGGCAACATGGTCGCCGCAGCAGGGTTCAAAGACCTCAAAGCCTGGAAGCTGACAGAAGAACCGACTAAGGTTTCGGCGTGCCGCGGCTTTGTGGCAGCCTCCAAGACGACCGCCGATCAGAATGATGTAGCGAAGTAACAGCGACCGTGCCCTTCGCCCAGCCCCACGACTCTCTCGTCGACAAAAATGGCAACGCGATATCGCTTGTGAATCCGTTGAAACTCCATATTGGAGGGAAAGAGAAACGCGCGGACTGGCATATTTTCGACAGTCTCGACAGCGATGTCGTCGATTTTATCGGCGCGTGCTCGGACCTGTCACGATTCCCCAAAGCAAGCTGTAGTGAAATCTACTGCTCCCACGTGCTGGAGCATCTGTCGCACAACAACGAACTCATCGAGACACTTCGCGGATTCCATCGGGTGTTGCGATCCAGCGGCAAACTTATGGTTAGCGTTCCCGATCTAGACGTTCTATGTCGTCTGTTCGCCAAACCTGATCTCGACATGGAACAGCGCCGCCTTGTGATGCGGATGATGTTCGGAGGGCAAATCGACGCCTATGACTTCCACAAAACCGGATTCAGCTTCGCTTTGCTTCAGGAAAGCCTTATCGCAGCAGGCTTCAGTGCCGCCACACAGGTCAAATCTTTCGGTCTTTTTACTGACTCAAGTGAGATCATTTATCTCGACGAACGGATCTCTTTGAGCGTAATTGCAACGCCGTAACGTCAGTCGCCTCGGACCGATTACTTTCCGACAGCCGGAACAACACAAACATCCAGCGCACCCGATTCAAGCCGATAGCCCTTACCTTCCTGATACTTCTCGGACGCGATGTATTGTTGGTAGGCCTCGAGGGACGGATACTCGAATATCACGACCCGGCCTTCACTGAACTGATCGCCTTCGATGATCGTCTTTTCGTCTGGCCCGCCAGCGCCAATCAACTTGCCGCCAAATTGTTCGGCCAATCCGGCAACCGTTTCAGCGTACTTCTTAAAGCCTGCAGGGTCTGTCACTCGCGCCTGACCAACAACATAGACTGTCATAAAATTTCTCCTGGGTTTTTGAATTTAGCGATGAGTGCAATCAGGCCTTTTCCGGGCCGACCGCAACGATGGCCTTGCCGACATTTTCGCCACGCATCAACTTAAGAAACTGTGCGGGCGCGTTCTCCAACCTGTCAGCGCGATCTTCTTTTACCTTCAACTTGCCTTCACGCATCCACGCTGATGCCAAGCGCAGGTATCGTTCGAGATCATGTTCATAGTCGTAAACAACAAGCCCATAGAGCTTCGCTCGCCGGCCAATAAACGGCCCCAGTCCCACACCATGAAACTTCGAGGAATGATAGTCGGCAGGCCGGCCACACATAATAACGCGGCCGTACAGCGATAAATGCTTTGCCATATCCACCAGCAAAGCACCGCCGACATTGTCGTGATAGACATCAACGCCGTTAGGGCAAACCGCCTTCAGTTTTTCTTCCCAACCCGTTTCTTTATAATTGACACACGCATCAAAGCCGTAGGTTTTCGTGACCAAGTCGCACTTCTCTGGTGAACCGGCGATACCGACCACTCGTGCACCACGCAACTTGGCGAGTTGGCCAACACAGCCGCCAACTGGGCCGGCTGCAGCCGATACCACAAGTGTTTCACCGAGTGACGGCTTGCCGAGGTGCTCAACCGAGCCCCATGCCGTGAGCCCGGGCATGCCTAGGGTTCCAATTGCCGCTGACAACGGGCCTGCGGAAGGATCAATCCTCTGCACAACTTTTTCAGCACCGATTGCCGCGTGTTGCCGCCACCCCGTTTCCGCGACCAGATAGTCACCCACTCGATAGGAATCATCATGACTTCGGACGACACGGCAGACACTGCGGCCGTAGATAACGTCGCCCTCGACCAGTGCCTTATGTCCCGGATGGTCGCCACGAATGGCCTTACGAACATAAGGGTCGAGGGACAGGTAGACCGTGCGCACCAGCATCTGCCCAGGCGCCGGGCGGGGAATCGGCGCCTCCACAACGTGAAAGTCGCCGGCCTCGGGCATGCCATCCCGCTGCATCGCCAATTGAACTTGTAGATTTGCCGCCACGGTTGCCGTTTTCTCCGTTAGCCCTTTTCAGAACCGATGGTCACCATAGCCTTACCAACGTTCTGACCACTCATCAGTTTAGAGAAATGAGCAGGTGTGTTTTCTAGTCCGTCTACGCGGTCTTCATGAAAATTCAGACGGCCCGCTTTCACGAGGGGTACAGCCGCTTTGAGGAACTCATCGATCTGGTCGTAATAGTCGTACACGACAAGACCAAGCAGCTGAGCGCGCTTGCCGACAAAGGGCCCCATGTTGTGACCATGGAAATCGCCATCACCGCTCCGGTTGTATTGCGACACAAGACCGCACAACACGATCTTGCCGTAGAGATTAAGCTGCTTCGTAATCGTATCGAGGATCGGACCACCGACATTATCAAAGTAAACATCGATACCGTCGGGGCAGGCCGCCTTGAGGGCCTCCTCAAAATCATCTTTCTTATAATTCACGCAGGCATCAAAGCCGTATTCCTCGACAACAATACGGCATTTTTCATCGGAGCCAGCGATACCGACTGCGCGGCAGCCTTTGGCCTTGGCGAGCTGACCCGCAGTTCCCCCAACGGGACCAGCCGCGGCAGTGACAACAAACGTGTCGCCCAGGCCTGGCTGTGCAAGGCGTTCAACGCCGGCCCATGCGGTAAGCCCTGGCATACCAAGAACACCGAGCGCCGCAGACAAAGGGCCCGCATTGGGATCAAGCTTGCGCACTTGATCTTTGTCGCCCCCATCCGACACACAGAATTTTTGCCATCCGGACTCGATGACGATGTAATCCCCTTCGGCATAGTCAGCGTGTTTGGATTCGACAACCTGAGCAACACAGCGACCGCCGATGAGATCACCCTGATTCAGTCGGTTGTGGCCCATATGGCGGCCTGAGATAGCGCCGCGCATGTAAGGGTCAAGTGAGAGATAAATATTCCGAGCAAGAAACTCGCCGGGCCCAGCGGTCGGGATATCAGTCTCCGCGACCTGAAAGTCACTTACCTTTGGCTCGCCGTCCGGTTGACGTGCAAGTTGAATCTGTTTGTTTGTATCGGCCATGCGATCCCCGCGTTTGGTCTTATTAAACTATTATATCGATAGTTGGTGTGTGGGTGTTTTTATCAGTCGCCGCGATAAGCGGCTAGGTCTTCGGTTAAATCTGCCATGAGCAGCCGCAGATAATAATCCCGGCCTCCCGTGGCGCGAACATTCTCCAGAAAGGCGCTCATATCATCTTCGCTGACGTGAAGTGTGCAGCCATTGAACAGCCCTTTTGTAACATGCCGCACGTAAGACACCTGCGCCGCCAGACGGCCTGCCGCTGCCGACTTCGCCCACCAGGATTCCGCGTCACAAATGTCATCTGACGCATCTGGGCGGTTATTCGAAATCATTGCCCCCATCACGAACTGGGCTTGTCGGTACCCAGCGGCGGCAGATTTCTCCATGGTCGAGACTGCATCTGCACTGCGCCCACTATAGAAATAGACCCGCGACAATTGGTAAGTTAGACGCGGATTACCTGGGTCTGCGGCCAACCCAGCTTCACACGCGGCAATGGCAGCGGCTTGATCGACAGCCGCTGTCGGCACTCCGTCGACAATGCGATCTGGATCTTCCGGATGAGCGGCAAGGCGATCACAAAAAGTAGCCGTCGCTCGTGCCGCTTCGCTGGGAGAACCAGCGAAGCAACACAGAGAAAAGGCAACGGCCGCGAAAGCAGCACGCATAGTCTTACTTAGCGTGATCTGACGCGGCGTAGGTCGCCGCGACTTCAGCAACAAGGAGCCCTTGGTAATATCCATCAGCTTGTCCACGGGCTGCGTCAATAAAGCTCTGAATCTCTGACGTGTTCGCTTGGATATCACAGCCATCGAATTTACCGAGCGCTACGTTGCGCGGATAACTCACACGAGCCGCGAAGCGGCCCTGACGAGCTGACCGCACCCACAAATCTTCCACCTTGCACGCGTCACGTTTCAGGCCTTGTAGAGCTTCATCGATGATATAACCCAACACAAACTGGGCCTGTTTAGAGCCCGCTTCAGCCGCGAACTCGAGGTGTGGCATCGATTCAGATGTATCTGCAGAATAGAAAAGCACCCGGCCCAACTGGTACCGCAAACGTCGGTTCTCTGGATCTTCGGCCACGGCGGCTTCGCAGGCCGCGCGACCAGCCAGCAGCAAAACATCGCCGACGCCAGGCGCAATGCGATCCGGATCTTCAGGATGAGAGACCAGCGCATCGCACTCGGTGATAAAATCGCCTTCAGCGGCAGCCGGACCGGATAGAGCAAACGCAAATAGTGCCGTTATTAAAGATAAATATCTCATCATCGTTTTCCTTTTCTATAAACATTGAAATCGTCCGTTACGTCCGCTGTCCATGCACGGCGGTAATAATCTGACGCCATGCCTTTGGCCGTATCGAGAAAGCCGGCCATCTCATCGGTGCTTGCGTTGACGTCGCAATCGTCAAACTTTCCGCGCACGACGTGATGGGGATAACTCACCAAGGCGGCAAAGCGGCCTTGCCGTGCTGACCGCAACCACAGAGCTTCCGTCTTACATCGATCCTGCTCAACGCCCTGGAGGCCACTGTCATAAATGTAGCCGAGGACAAATTGGGATTGCCGATGCCCCGCTTCCGCTGAAAAAATAAGGTGCGGCATGGCATCTGCCGCACGGCCTGAATAAAAATAGGCACGGCCCAACAGATACTGCAGGCGCCGATTTTCTGGCTGCATGGACGTATCAGCGAGACAGGCCGAGATCGCGGCCGCCTTACGCATGCTCGATTGGCCGACACCTGGCGCCACACGCTCCGGATCAGAGCCATGGGAAGCGAGCTTGTCGCACTCCGTCACAGCTTCGGGATCCGGCGCCGCTATGGTGGCAGACGCCAAACCTGTGATCGCCGCCAGCACAAATATTGCCGGCATTAGAATTGCTCGCATATCGTCCCTCCCAATAGCGCTTTGATTTCCGGCCTAGTTTTCCAGGTCTTGCCTTAGGTTGGCAATGAGCAAACCACCAACGTATCCAAGCTGCGAAGACGCACGGTTGAGAAACACCACTAAATCCTGCTTAGATGCGCGCTCTTGGCAATCATCGAAACGCCCGTTCAGCGCATACTGCACGTAACTCACCTGAGCATTACTGTGATTTTGCTGCGCGGATGACCGCCACAACTGCTCGACTCGACAAATATCGCTCGGCACGTCCGCATAGCCTCGCGCGATAATTAAGCCCTTGAGGAATTTTGCCTGACGGTAGTTCAGTTCAATCGCTCTATCGAACGACTCCAAAGCCAATGCGGTTTGACCATCGTAAAAAAGCACGCGGCCCAGCTGATAAGACAGGCGCGCGACCTGCGGGTGCGCCTTCACCGCAAGACGGCAGGCTGCGATAGCCGCCGGAATATCAACGTCTTCTCTGGCGATACCATCCGCAACACGGTCTGGATCTGGCGGATTAGCGGCCAAACGGTCACACCCAGTGATGCCGGTATCGGCTGACGCGGCTGAGACCCACATCAGTCCAACAAAAAAGACACAACAAACCTTGCGCACCTTGGTCCCCTCCAATTTCGGATGCTATACCCCGTGTCAGGTTAGCGCGCAAACCAGCGCGCAGATGAAATGCGGGGGGTGTCGATGGACATCGGTCTTTACGAAATTCTGCTCTATCTACACGCACTTTGCTTTGTTTACTGGCTCGGTGGCGACCTGGGCGTGTTCTATGCGTCTGGTCAGCTTCTCAAGCCCGGAATAAGCAAAGACGCGCGCACATGGATCATGAAAATATTTCACTGGCTGGACCAGTTTCCCCGCGTCTGCATGCCGTTGGTCATTGCCCTCGGATTTACGATGGGCAGCATGCAGTTTTTCGAACTGGCGACTGCGTGGCTGGTCGTGATTTGGGCCATCACCCTAATATGGATCTACTTCGTTTTGACCCTCTTTCTCAATACCGGTAGCCCAGAGAAAATCGCATGGATTCGCAAAGTCGACATGCTTATGCGTTGGGTGATTGCAATTACAATTACAGTGATTGGTGTGACGTCCCTGATGGGCACTGGCTTGACAGAATTCAACTGGCTCGCCGCAAAAATGCTGATCTGGGCGGGCACTGTTTACTGCGGCATCATTTCGCGCACCACCATGAAACCGTTCCGTCCTGCATCTGCTCGCGTCATGGCCGAAGGCGAAACGCCGGAAGACTTGGCTCAGATGAAGCGCGCTCTTTACATCACGCGCATCCCCATCCTGACCATTTGGGGTCTGGTTGCATTGGCAGGCGCGATTGGGATGTGGAAGCCATTTTGACGTCTAACATATTGAAGGATGACGCACATGTATGACCTAGACGGGAAAGTCGCTGTGATCACTGGCGCTGGCCGCCCCAAAGGCCTGGGTGAAGCCATGGCCGTGCGCCTTGCTCAAGAAGGCTGCAAGGTAGTGATTCATGACATCGGAAAAGTTAAAGGTGACATCGCACCAAAGCATGGCGTGGGCACAACTGATGAAATCGATCAGGTGGTCGATGCCATTAAGGCGAACGGCGGCGACGCCGTCGGCTATGCCGCCGACATGCTGATAGAAGAAGAAGTCGAAGGTCTCATTGCCTTCGCCGTGAAGACCTATGGCCGGATCGATATTTTGGTTAACAACGCCGGCATTGGATACCTATTCGGCCCCTTGATCGAGATGACCCAGGAACAATGGGATGCGGTGCTTGGTGTCAACCTCCGCGGCTGTTTCTTCGGCATCAAACACGCCGCCAAGCAGATGATTAAACAGGGCGAAGGCGGGCGCGTCATCAACATTGCCAGCCAAGCCGCGAAGTCGGGCTTCGGCAACACGGCCGCCTACACCTCCTCTAAGCATGGCCTGCTCGGCTTAACCCGGGTCGCCGGGATTGAACTGGCGCCGCATAAAATTACTGTGAACGCGATTTGTCCCAACCACGTTACGACCGGCCTTGGCGCCTGGCAAAATGACTTTATGTCTAAAGCCCAGGGCAAAACCGAAGAGGAATACCTCAACGACATGCGCGGGCGTATTCCAACAGGCCGGGTTGGCCTCGTCGACGATATCGCCAAAGCCTGCGCCTTCCTTTGTTCCGATCAAGCCGATTACATTACCGCCGAAGCAATGAACGTTTCGGGCGGCGAGGAGTACCACTAAGCATGTCAGACCCGTCTTTTTCCTGGCCCGATGAAAAACGCATTGCCGTCTCCCTTGTTGTGAATGTCGAAGAAGGCGCGGAAGAAAGCGTGGCCGACGGCGACCGCGCCCCAGAACCGGTTGATGAACTCCAAGTCGTCATGACGAAGGGCCGGAATCTCGGCAACGAGTCCAATTACCAATATGGCATCCGGGCCGGTGCGCCGCGCGTTCTAAGGCTCTTACGCGATTATGGCGTAACCGGAACATTTACGGCGGCGGCCCTTGCTCTGGAAAGAGCCCCGGATCTCGCCAAAGAAATCATCGCGGACGGACATGAAGTGTGCGCCCACGGACATCGCTGGGCCCACCAGCACTGGATGAAAGAGGATATGGAGCGCGCCTTCATCCGTGATGCCGCCGACTCCATTGAGAAAACGTGCGGCGAACGCCCATCCGGCTGGCTCTCCCGCTATGTCCTGACAGAAAACACCCGGCGCTTGTTGGTGGAGGAAGGCTACACCTATCACATGGATGATTATTCCGACGACGTGCCGCGATGGGATGTTGTCGATGGCAAGCCGATCCTGATTTCACCCTACGCGCTAGACACCAACGATATGAAAATGTGGATGGATCCGGCCTACACACCCGATCAATGGGAAAAATACCTCATCGACACCTTTGACTGGCTGTATGCGGAATGCGCCGAGTCTCCCAACAAAATGATGTCGGTCGGTGTCCACCTCCGCATCATCGGCCGGCCCGGACGCATGAAAGCATTCGAGAATTTCTTGGCCCACGCATCCGCAAAAGATGAAGTGTGGTTCGCCACCCGCAAAGAGATTGCGGACGCCTACGCCGCGCAAGTCCCGGCCCCGGTTTAATTTTCACAGACAAGACGTAAGGAGCGCACCATGGTTGTTGAAGCTGCCAAGGTTGGAGAGAATCGTTACCGCGAGCGCGGTGGTCGGTATTTTGAAGATTTTAAAGTCGGAGACATTTACGAGCACCGGCCCGGACGTACGGTGACATTGACCGACAATATCTGGTTCACGACACTCACCATGAACACCCATCCTGTTCACTTCGACGCTGAGTACGCCAAACATACAGAGTTCGGACAGCCGCTCATCGTCTCCACTTTAACGTTAGCCATCATCACCGGCATGAGCGTTTCGGACATCAGCCAAAAGGCCATCGCTAACTTAGGCTGGACCGATATCATGCTGCCGCACCCGGTTTATGCAGACGATACGATCTACGCGGAGTCTGAAGTGCTCTCGACGCGACCGAGCAAATCGCGGCCGGGCCAAGGCATCGTAAAAGTCAAAACGATGGGCTTTAATCAAAAGCACGACATCATCTGCACATACGAACGTACGGTTTTGGTAATGGGCCGCGACAACAACGTAGAAGATGCCGCAGGGTACTAATTTAACGCCCCACACCAGACATCTTTGATGTCGACAACTGGGCAGCCACCCCGGTTCGGATAGCGGCCATCGAGACCGCTATCCGAATGAGATGTGTTTATTGGCTTCCTGCGCCTTGACCTAGTCGCGCCCGCTCAGCGCCGATCTCTTGCATTGACGCACCCAGCTGCGGGCCATCGCCTTCGACCACAACAACAAATGGAGCCGGTGCTTCCAGAGCCCACATTTTCCAGCCCGGCTCACCATCGTCGACAACGTCAACCCAGCGATCCTGTTTATCACCGCAAACTTGAATCAGCTTAAACGGCACGACAGACCCGACTGGGCCAGTGATCCTGGCCAGAAACTTGAACACGCCCAGATGAAGCGTCGGTAAGTTTCCGCGCCAAATGACTTCATCGTACACTTCCGTAATTGTTTGGCGGCCGCGCTTGATTGGTTCGTCGAGCTGGCGCATCACCAGTTCCGTTTCCCAGCCGTCTTTTTCTTCCGGTGCAAACAACGGCACGGAGGCAGGAATTTTCATGCGTATTTCTGTTGTATCTAACGTGCCGCAGCCGTGCGGCACCATCAGATTGAGAAATTCGTTGTAGTTCGCCCGGCCCTCAAAGGTTTCAATAATAACGTGCGCGTTCGCCGTCACCGAAAACCCAGCCAAACATGCCGCGGCCGTCGCAATTTTGAGTGTCGAAATCCAAGTCCTGTTCATTACGCCCTCCTGATCCACTGTGAAAACTCATCATAGTCGGCAACCGCACCTAAAAGCACGGACTCCGACTGGAAGCTCCTAATATTGGCTGGGGTCCGACCAATGTTCGGTCAAAATCGACCGCAAACTGCGCATCAACGCCTTGCCCGTTGCTTTGACCTGGGCCATGACTAGAGTGCCGCTCGAAGAATACTGTTTATACCAAGTAAGGAGCCTCCCCTATGCGGGACGACCACGCCGCATCGGACCTGTCCGACGACGAACTTGAAGCGATCCGCGATTCCGTTCGCGCCCTCTGCCAAGATTTTCCAGGCGAGTACTGGCGCGAGTTGGACGAAAAGCGCGAATACCCCACCGCCTTCGTCACCGCCATGACCGAAGCCGGCTTTATGGCCGCATTAATTCCTGAAGAATACGGCGGGTCTGGCCTCGGCCTAACCGCGGCCTGCGCGATTCTCGAAGAAATTCACAAAAGCGGCTGCAACGCCGGGGCTTGCCACGCGCAGATGTACACCATGGGGACCGTGCTCAAACATGGCAGCGCCGAACAAAAACAAGCCTGGTTACCGAAAGTGGCATCGGGCGAGATTCGCTTGCAGGCTTTTGGCGTGACCGAGCCGACGTCCGGCACCGACACACTTTCACTTCAAACCACCGCTGTGAAAAAGGGCGACCACTATGTCGTCAACGGCCAAAAGATTTGGACTAGCCGCGCCGAACATTCTGACTTCATGGTCTTGCTCGCGCGCACCACACCAAAAGACAAAGTTGAGAAGAAGGGCGACGGCCTCTCGGTGTTCATGGTCGACATGCGCGACGCTCTAAAGGACGGCATGACCATTCGCCCGATCCGCACCATGATGAACCACGCCACCACGGAAGTGTTCTTCGACGACGTTAAGGTCCCGGTAGAGAATTTGATCGGCGAAGAAGGCAAAGGGTTTCGCCACATCCTTGATGGTATGAACGCCGAACGCACATTGATCGCGTCAGAATGCCTAGGTGATGCCCAATGGTTCATTAAAAAAGCCACGGACTACGCCAGCGAGCGCAAAGTCTTTGGCGCGCCGATCGGTAAAAACCAAGGGGTGCAATTCCCCATCGCCCGCGCCTATGCGTCCTATCGGGCCGCCGCCCTAATGGTCAGCGAAGCCTCATCCAAGTTCGATGCCGGCGAGAAATGCGCCGAGGAAGCCAACATCGGAAAAATGCTCGCTTCAGAAGCGTCATGGGAAGCGGCTGAGATGTGCGTGCAAACCTTCGGCGGCTTCGCCTTCGCCGAGGAATACGATATCGAACGCAAATTCCGGGAGACGCGGCTCTATCAAGTGGCACCGGTCTCAACCAATTTGATCTTGGCCTATATCGGCCAAAATGTCCTCGGCTTGCCGCGGTCGTATTAAGACTGAGTCTTTAATCTTATGGTGACGCGCCCTCCCTACTTCGCCGGTTTCGATATCGATCAGATGTTGACCGACCATCCCATCGGCGATGACTTTCTGCCGGCCTTCACGAATATGAGTCGGGACGAACTTCACGCGCTTCAGCAAGAACGGTTCTTGAAATGCGTCAAGCGAGCTTGGGAAATCCCGTTCTATCAACGGCATTGGGGCAACGTCGGGCTTGAGACCGGCGATATCACCACCCTCGAAGACATCAAAAAGATTCCCGCGTTTAGCAAATCAGATCTGATGGCGTCCATTGCTGAGAACCCACCTTTTGGAGATTTCGCAGGCACAGATTTTGCTGACGATAACCACATGCATGCGGTGATGCACACGACATCAGGCACAACAGGAACACCGCAAGTCCTGCTGTTTAGTCCAAAGACCCGCGAGATGCAGAACCTGCTGGTCGCCCGCGCTTACTTGTTTCAGGGCATGACGGGCTCTGATGTGGTCCACTCAATATACGGGCACGGCATGGTCAATGCCGGACACTACATGCGCGAAGCGGTAATTCATTTCACCAATGCGATTTTTTGTTCAGCGGGTACGGGGCTTGAAACCCGGTCCGTTCAGCAAGTCCACATTATGAACCGCTTCAAAACAACGGTGATCGTCGGTTTTGTAGATTACCTGCGAAAACTCGCAGCCGTCGCCGCGGAAGAAGGGTTAGAGCCGGGCAAGGACATCCCGATCCGCATGATCTCCGGTCACTTCGGCCGTGAAGACCGGGATGAAATCTCGCGGTTGTGGGGTGGTGCGGAAACCTTTGATTGGTACGGGGTCGGTGACACCGGCACCATCTGCGCGGAGGGGCCCGATCACACTGGCATGCATGTCTGGGAAGACGCCCATTACGTCGAAATCGCAGATGTCGACACGGGCGAACCGTTGCCCGATGGGGAACAAGGCGACGTCATCGATACGGTTTTGTTCAAGGACGATCTTTACCCGATGATCCGTTTCAACACTCATGACGTGTCGGCGTTTCATACCGGAACAAACGATACCGGCCTGGTATTCAAGCGCATGCAGGGTATTTTCGGGCGTTCGGACAACATGGTGAAGCTGCGCGGGATCAATGTCTTTCCGCACGGCGTTGGCGGCGTACTTTTGGAGCGGCCCGAGTTTAATGGCGAATACTTCTGTCGCGCGGTGCGAGATACACAGGGCCGAGACGATATGATCGTGATGGCAGAAATAACAGACAGTCCGTCCGCCGAGCTGGAGCAAGCGTTCAAAGCACTGATCAAATCCCGCATCGGGGTGGATATGCCTGTCGAATTTTACAAGCCCGGCGAACTGACCAAGTTTACCGAGATCGATAAGCGTCAAAAAGCCAAACGCCTGAGTGACGAACGGTTTAGCTGAGAAAAATTAATACGAAACCACGAAACGCAATGCCGAGAGGACTCCGACGGTCCACGCTAATTTCTCGATTGGCGACATCATTCCGCCGACAGTGTGCTATGGACAACCAAAGGTGCCGGAAAGGCGCTACCAAAATATAGACGGGTTGCTCCATGACCACTGATATTGTTGCCCTCGATATTGCCGAGCTAACCCAGGCCTTTGATGCCGGTAAAACCACATCCGCCACAGCCACCAACACATATCTCGATCGCATTGCGAATCAGAACGGCGCTCTCAACGCGTTCATCACCGTTATGGCCGACGCAGCGAGACAAGACGCGAGCGCATCCGACAAACGGCGCGCTGAAGGCAAAGCGCTTGGCCCCCTCGACGGGATCCCCATTGCACTGAAAGACAACATCGATGTCGCGGGCGTTCCAACCACCGGTGGAATCGAAGCCTATCGACGCAGTGTTCCGGAAAAAGACGCAGACGTGGTCCGGCGTTTGCGCGAGGCCGGCGCCGTGATCCTCGGCAAGCTCAATATGCATGAAGCCGCCCATGGCGCGACCACCGCCAACGACGCCTTCGGCTACTGCCAAAACCCACATAAACCTGGATTCACACCCGGCGGGTCATCCGGCGGGTCTGGCGCAGCTTTGGCCGCCGGCTTATGCGCTGGTGCCCTAGGAACAGACACCCTCGGGTCCGTGCGCATCCCCGCATCGTTCTGCGGTATTGCTGGACTCAAGCCGACGTATGGTTTGGTTAGTACGCGCGGTGTTATGCCGTTGTCCTACGCCCTCGATCATGTCGGACCCATGGCGAGGTCCTGTGAAGATTTGACGGTGATGCTCTCAGTCCTCGCTGGGTTCGATGCAGATGACCCAGCTGGACGACACGGCCCAACGGATTTCTCATCGGCGCTCAACACCTCTTCATCCCTCACTGGACTCACCCTTGGATACTTCAGCGATCTCAATAGAATCAACGGCGATACCGTCGACCCCGCAATGTCGATGGCCTATGCAAAGTCGTTAGATCGGTTGCGAGACCTCGGCGCAACTTTGGAGCCGGTGACTTGGGATGGCTACGATCCAGCAGTAGTCCGCCCCAAGGCATTACTGCTTATTGAAGCGGATCTCGCCAACATCCACGCCGATGCATTGGACAGTAACCCGGACGGATTCACGCCGACATTCCGGGCCGGCATCGATTTCGGTCTGGCTCAATCCGCGCCGAAGTTGGCGAAGGCTATGCGAATCATTGAACAGGTCAGGCCTGTCGCGCGGCGTTTATTCGCCAGCGTCGACGCTTTGGTAACTCCGACAACACCTGTGCCAGCCTTTTCCTTCGACGCGGCGATGCCAAAGACCATCACCACCTTCACCGCCTTCGCCAACTATGCCGGCTGCCCAGCGCTCTCAGTCCCTATGGGGAAGACCGAAGACGGCCTCCCCCTTGGACTACAGGTCGTGACGCCGAAGCGCGAAGAAGCGACAGCTCTTCGTATTGGGTCGGCATTTGAGAATAGTTTGAAAGACTAGTCCCCGCGATAGCACGCCGCGCTGACGCGACCGAGAAACAGATCAGCAAAGACCTCTGGGTTTGGAACATTGCCGGACTTACGGATTTCTTCGGTGACAAACTGTTTAATCACGTCGGGCTCCATAACGTCTTCAACTTGACGCACCACCCCGGACCTGGCGGCCTGACAAGACGCCTCCGAGCCAAATCCGATTGTTTGTAAAGTCAGCGCGTCAACGCCCTTTTCATCACTGCCCGGCGCTAACGCCGCGACGATCAAAATCCATTTCATGTGGTCTATCTCCTTGGTTAATCCCGCTCTTACACGGCCCCGATACGTATGAGATGCGCGGACCCCGTTAATTGGATGCAATAAAAATCCAGCCTTCGCGGCAGATCTCAAAGCGCTAACCTCTATCCGTCAGATTAACCGGCGGTGCTTGAAGCTCAAGGGGTGCCACATAGAAACAGCCTGCCATAGTGCCCACTCGAAGGGACAGGGCGGAGAAATCAGCAGCCGCAGGAACATCGGCCCAAAATTTCGAGGCCGGCTCCGTACGAGCGGAATTGGCACGGTCGTACACGCGGGGTGCGTCTCCGGCCAAAACATCCCGCTGATACACGGTGCTTTGACCACCAGGCCAATGAACAGAGGCCCTGCTAGCACTTTCCTCCTCCGTCCCGCCCGAATAGGAGACGGTGCCAACCAGACGCAAGTAGGACTCCGGACCGAAGTTGAACTGAACAGGCTGCGGTATCACGGCAGTGATTTGACCGACGTCGCAGGGCTGTTGTGCAACCGCCAACACAGGACTTGCAGTGGCTCGGTCTGTACCGCGTGTTCTCAGCACCGCAGCCACTTCCTCTGCATAGACGTTCGTCAATGGATCACCGGGATGCCCGTCGCCCGGGTTGGCCCACAGCTCGCGATACAGGGGCGGCGTCCCCGCCTCGACAAGCTGATCCATAACGGCCGGAAGCAAATCGATAACCGGTAAACCAACATCGGCTAGCAGTGTTTTTAGCGCTTGATACTTGGGCGCGAAGAACGCCGCTTCAGGACGGTGGGGCGTTAAGACAAAGGTGATGGGGAGATCATTTTCTAACGAAAACGCTCGAAGCTCGGTTAGGACCGAGCGGTAGGACTCTAAATTCCCCTCAGTCCACAGAGCCGCTTCCCACGAGCCATAGCCGGCGCCAGGATCGATGACACGTTCGTACACACCCTGCAGGTGCGCCGTCAGGAAGGCATCAGCCAACGGAAACCAATCAGAAAAATACGGGATCGGAATCGGAATCTTCGGCGTTTGCCGTTGCTCGATATCACCCATGTCGAGATCGTTGGTAACAAACCCGATCAGCGCCTCATCAATATCGAGACTGCCATGGTCTCGTTTGAGCGCCTTAAGGAAGGTGAGCTGATCGCGGGTTGACCAGCCGTTGACCCCCCAACTTTGGACCGAGACATTGGCGCCAGAGTCACGCAACTTGCGCTGGAGTTTGTGTGGCCAGGGCTGTCCGGGCAGCAGCCCATCGCCCCAGACAAAGGAGTCACTCAGAACGGCGACTCTATACCCGGTTTCATTCGAACCCAGTCCGGCATGAATGAGATCCGTGAAGGAAAAGGGGTGCAGCGCGGCAAGGGCTCCGCTGACTTTGTCGATCTCCGCATCTCGCGCGGCATCCTCGGGCGCGATCCACGGCACACCGCCCGACTTCAAACCACCACCGCGCAGAACGCCTTCAAGCATGGCGACACCCAGCCCAGCAGCAACAACGATAGACACCACAACAATGCAGACGTTGGTGATGACGCTTTTCACGCTGGCTCCACTTTCGGGTACTCAACCAAGGTCAAGACGTTGCCATCGGGGTCGAGAAAGTGCGCAATTGTCCCGCCCCAAGCCTGCTTCTGCGCCGGACCGAGGAACTGCACACTCTTACCGGTGAGCACACCGACCGCCGCCATGCAGTCTTCAACCGCGAGAGACAACGCCGTGAAGCGACCAATCATCTCAGCGGCGTCCGGGTCAGCTGGATCCGCCCGTTCAATAATGAAATCGATATCTTTGGGCGTGAACACCGCAGAGTCAGAGGTCTGGCCCGACAAGGGCAGGCCCAGGGTGTCACGATAAAACCGCACCGCCTTGTCTATATTCGCAACGAACACGCGCGCCGCGGCAACCTTCTTAATTAAAGACCCTTCAGTCATTCGCCTGAACGTCTTGGTCGCTGCGGGCCTTGAATTCGGCTTTCGCTGCCAACACTTGCGCATAGATCGCCTCGGCATCGCCGCCGATGTCACGCAAGATTGCCGGATGCACCGCCTGCGCCGCAGCAATCCACCGCGCCCGCTGATCAGGAGTCAGGTCATAGACGAAAGCGCCATCGGCCCGCAGACCCGCGATTTTCTTTGCGGCATCCTCACGCACACCGACCCGCTGACTCGGAAACACGTTGAACGCTTTATCAAGCACCGCGCTCTGCGCTGGCGTTGCGGTATCGAGCCACTTTTTCGACGCCATGATAATCGTACTCTCATAGTGATGGCCGGTTAGGGTGTAGTGAGGCGCGTGCTGTTTGAACGCGTTGACGTACCACGGCAGACTGGAGGCGCCGCCCTCAACCAGCCCGGTTTGCAACGCGGGCACCACATCTCCTATGCCAAGAAATACCGTGTCCACCCCAAGCGATTGAAAGAACACCGCGACGGATGGTGTTGACGGTGTACGTAATTTCTCGCCATTGACGAGAGCTGGATCGGCATATCCTTTAGGGCCGTAGAAGCCGGTCCAGCCCGCTTCGGACCAACCGAGGAACGCAATACCGATGGCTTCCAAATACGGCTTGATGATGTCTCCGGCGCAGCAGTCATAAAAATAATCTGCCTCTTCGGCGCTTTCGAACAAATAGGGCAGCGACAGAACGGCGGCTTCGGGAATCGTTGACGATAACCCCCACAGCGACGACGACGAAACCTGCACTCGGTCGCGGCGCAAGCTGTTGACCATGGCCTCTTCGTTGCCCAGCTCGCCGTAGATGTAATATTCGAAGTCGACCTCGGGACTGCCCATCAGCACGCTTTTGCGGAACTGCCAATGTTCATCCCAGACCGAACCCTTGGGCACGCTGCCGGCCGCGCGCCCGCTTAGCGGGTCTGCTGCCAGAGTGGGCGCTGCCAAAACAAGGCAAAAAAGGGTGGTCAACAAACGACTCATGGAAATTCCTTTATTGGGCGACGGGGTCGCATTCTTATAGACAGGTGACGCGCATACTCGCATAGGGATTTGTAGGAATCTGTTGTGGCATGAGTGTGACTGATGTGTGGACGCCCGCCGCCCAGAACGGATCGGCATGACATAACGCCTCTGCCGAACGGCGATCCTTAGCCTCGACGTACCACAGCCCGCCAATGGGATTGTCAAAATCATCCCGACGAAGCGGTCCTGATGTCAGAATCTGCTTTCTGTTGGCGGCGATGAAGGCGTCGTGTGCCTCTTGATTGGCGCGGCGCAGATGAAGGCCTGCCGGGCGGTCTTCGAATCGGGCGATAAACAACATCTGTAGCTTCCCCATACGCCGAGTTTTCAGACCCCCGGCGGCGTAGACAACGATAACGGCCAGCGTATGATGGCGGCCACAACCAATCAACAAGTGCGCTTAACTATGCGGGGGACGACATGTCAGCATCCGATCCAAATCAGCCCATCACTCAGATCGACCATACCGTTGTGCGCGGGGTCATCGGCTATACATCGAAGAAGCCCGAGCGCATGGATCAAGAACGCGGCCGTGAGTTCTACACCATCACCAAGTACGGCGATGACAGCCGCACCATCGGCGTGCATACGGAGATCGACGACCGCCCGTCCGTGATGCGCGACGCGACCTATACGGTCGATCAGAGCTGGATGCCGCAAGACTGTTTTGTCCGCCTCACCGTGGCCGACAAATTCATGGGGACCGGCTGGTTCAAAATGTACGCCGACTATACGGAGTGCGAAACCTTCACGGCCCTCGAGGGCCGAGTCTCACAGCGCATGGCGCACAAACACGGACCACTAAAGTCTTTTCAGAACCACGCCATCGCCTGCGACAGTTGGCATTTCGCCCACTACGACCTGAGCAAAGGCCCGGGTATTCAAAGTGTTGATGAATTGCTGCTGTGCTCCCCCGATCACCGAGGTGCAACCGGCCCGATGCTCTACCCATTGCGCCTCGACATGGAATACCTCGGCGATGAAAAAATAACCGTCGGCGCAGGCACCTTCGACGCCCACCACTTTCAGGTACCGACCAACAACGACCTCCCCGAAGAGCATCCGCCTTACCAAGTCTTCACCACCACAGATGGGGACTACACGTTCCTCAAGGGCGGCGTGGCAGGCTACATGCAGACTCACTACGAGTTGATGGAATTCGAGAAAACAGTCGGATAGGGCGGAGCAGAAACATGACTAAAGAGTATCACCAGCGCGATCACGTCACCCGGACCGGACGACTTCTATACACGTCGAAGAAGCCTGATCGTATGGACGAGGAGCGCGGTCGTGAAAACTGGACCATGACCCGGCATAAAGACGGCCGTCGCTCGATCATGTCTCACGGTGAGATCGATGATCGCCCAAGCGTGCTGCGCTTTGTGCATGTCACCGCCAATGCCGACTGGTCGCCGGTGGATGCTTTTGTTCGCATCACTGTGGGCGATGAATTCCGCGGCTCGGGCTGGTTTCGCTTTGCCGATGGCGTCGCAGAATGTGAAACCGTCACAGCGCTGGAAGGCCGTCTATCGCAGCGGGTGCCCTACACCGGAACCTGCCCCGGCTTTGGCGGTCATGCGATTCAAAACGATGGTTGGGTGTGTGCCTCAGTGGATTTGAGCAAGCCCGGCGAACCACAAACCTACACCCAACTGATCTCGTCGACGGATCATCGTGGCGCAACCGGACCTTACATTTCTGAAGCGCGCCCGACGGTGGTTTATGTCGGCGATGAAGACATTACGGTCGGTGCGGGATCATTCAAGGCGCATCACTTTCAATTCGTCGCGGTCGAAGGCTTGCCAGAAGAACATCCGATTTACGACGTGTGGACGACAACCGACGGCGACTACATTTTCCTCAAAGGTCAGGTCGATGGTTACATGCAGACCCACTATGAGCTGGTGGAGTTGACGGAGAGCTTGTGACAGTAAGGCAATCACTGATCGGACAACGCGTCCGACTTGATCGTCCCGGTCAATACGAGGCCGATGCAGAACATTTACTGGCGTATTTTGAACGCAACAAAGATCACCTTGAGCGATGGTCGCCAACGCGCAAGCATAACTACTATTCCAAAGACTACTGGGCGACGGCGGTTGCCGAGGCGGCAGAAAAAGAAGGCGACGATAAGGCGCTAGAGTTCATCGTGCGTGAGCAAAGCTCATCCGGCGGCACAGTGATCGGCATGTTTAGTTTTTCAGAAATTACCCGGGATGCATTCCAAGCCTGCTACCTCGGCTACAGCATCGATCAGGCGCATGAAGGCAAAGGGCTGATGCAAGAAGCGCTCGCGCTCGCCATCGATTATGCGTTCAACGAAATGACGTTGCATCGCATCATGGCCAACTACCAGCCCAGCAATACGCGAAGTGCCAAAACCCTCGAAGCATTGGACTTTAATGTCGAAGGCCTCGCGAAAAAGTACTTGTTCATCGACGGCGACTGGCGCGACCACGTTCTAACATCATTGGTCAATCCCAATTCCGAAGCTCCGAACTCTTTAACTTAGGGCCAAAAGTCTTGCGGCGAATCGCCGAAAGCGCGAGTAGGCTCTTTTCGGGAAAAAGCAGAACGCGATTTTGCGAGGAACGAGCCCATGCACCATCGGGTTTTTGGGAATTTCTCGTTTAGATTCAATGACCTCAACAGAAATACAAACAAGCCCCGCCTGAAAAACTGAATTCAGCGCAAATTTTCGGCAGTTTTAAAGGAGATTCCCGGCCTCCGCGCTGTGAATGAGCGATCTCCATGGGGTTGAGAGGACTCGCCTTGCGGCTGAATTTCTGTGAGACAAGAGAACCGCTTCTCGTCGCCCCATTACGCCTGCCACGGAGTTCACGAATGACGCTTCCTCGCTTTGTTTCCCTCGTCCTTATTGTTGTGACATCGGGGCTGACATCAGCATACGCCCAGCCCGCCGCATACGAGGTGATTGCGCGCCTCGGCCTGGAAGAGAGTGACCTTGCGGCACGAGACATGCCCGGCTGGACCCCGCCGCAGGCGGTGATCGTGATGGTCGACGGCCCCGACCGTCTCGCTTGGTATCAAGAGGTCCTGCCCGACGACATCACACTGCTGCCGGCCCGCAGCAACAGGGAAGCGGCGCAGCTTGCCGCAGACAACGCCGACACAGTGAAAGCCGTGGTCGGGTTTTGCAGTGCAGGCATTATAAGTGCCGGACCTAACATTCATTGGCTACACGTGCCCTTCGCCGGGGTGGCGCCGTGCGTGTCCATTCCCGAAGTCGCCGATGGCGGATATTTGGTGACCAACATGCAGCGTCTCGCCGGTCCGCAAATTGCCGAGCATGTCCTGGCGATGATGTTGTATTTCGCCCGCGGGCTAGATCATTACGCCGCCGCTCAAGCCGAGAAAAAATGGAACCGCTTCGCGGCCTCCCCGGCAGACCTCTGGGCGGTGAACACCAAAACCATGTTGGTTGCCGGCCTCGGCGGCATCGGCACCCAGACGGCACGCCTGGCAAACGGACTCGGCATGCGAGTCATCGCGACTCGCAATTCCAGCCGCGAGGGACCGGACTTTGTCGATTACGTTGGTCTTGCTGATGAATTGCCTGTGTTGGCGGAACAAGCCGACGTGGTGATCAACGCCATGCCACTGACAGACTCAACCCGTGGCGTGTTCGACGCCGCATTTTTCGCTCGCATGAAACCATCGGCCTTGTTTATCAACGTCGGGCGGGGCGGCAGCGCGGTGACCGAAGACCTCATTGCCGCACTGGAAAACGGAACCATCGCCGGTGCCGCCCTAGATGTGCAGGACCCAGAGCCAGTGCCCGCAGATCACCCCTTGTGGGATGCCCCGAACCTGTTGATTACCCCTCATATGTCGAGCTTCAATGATGCCGGACGCGATGTGTTCTGGGTTATATTCCGTGAAAATCTACGCCGCTATGTCGCGGGTGATAAAATGCTGTCTGTCGTAGACATCGACAAAGGGTATTGAGGGTGACGCGCCTCAGGTGATGCCCGCCCCTTCGCCATAACGGCGAATCATATCGATATAAAAGTCGATGTTTTTATCGAAGCCGGGCACCGGTCCGATGCGATTGACGTATAGCGCCATAGTCGACGTGATCAAGAAATGCCGCAAAAGCCGGAATAACGGCTGCGCTGCTTTTTCTTCCGGCGATAAGGGCCGGGCGGAATCGTACCCCACAACGAACGCCCGATTGACGGATTCGGGCCGACCCTCAAAATCATTACGCCAATAAAACGCGGCGATGTCTTTGGCCAGCGGGTCCGTACCGCAATCTGAAAAATCAAACACGGCAAGGCCACCGGATGCCAACTGCATGACATTGGCGCATTGCATATCACCGTGGCACGCCCCGGACGGGACCGCTTTCGGATCAAGCGCCAACATACGATCGAGAACGGTCGCGCCGGCGCGCTCAAGAAAGGCGTGATCTGAAGGCCGGTCCCTCACCATGTCCAACAGGTAGGGCAAACGATCCGCGAGCTTCGGTTCAGACGCGACAGTTTTACGGTGAAGTGTGCTGAAATTAGCAGCGGCGCGATGCATCTCCGCAAGAAAGACGCCGAGACGGTGCGCGTCGTCTTCATTTGTGGTGATACCGAAGGGTTCACCGTCAAGCCAGCGCATCATCACGATCTGGCGTTTACCCTCCGGCGCTTCGACAGAAAAGAACAAGGAACCATCAGCCAGTGGAATTGCATTGGGCACCTCGATGCCTGCCGTCGAGAGATGGTTCACATAGTTCTGCTCATAGGCGAATTCATCATCATTGCTCTTGCCCGATCGCGAGACCTTTAACGCGTGAGGGCCGCCCGCGTGTTCAATGCGATAGATGTCATTCATGCCGCGACTGAGCAACTTGCAACGCACGTCACCGTCGAACCCGTAGCGGCGCTTCAGCTCGGCCGCCAACGCGTCGGCATCGAGCACCGACTGACTGACCGGAAAGGTCATGCTAACCCAGCTGCTGCGAGATGCTTACGGGTGAGCGCCGTGAATGGCTCGAAATCCCCGTCAAAACCAGGAACGGGACCAACACGGTTGATCAAAATGGCAAAGGTCGAGGACATGACCAAATCCCGCGCGACCCGGAACAAACCAAGATAAGCGCGCTCGTCATCGGACAACGGGCGAAGATCTTCGTAGCCGCTGATGAAGGCCTCATTGACGGACTCATCTTTGATTTCCATATCGCTGCGCCAGATAAACGTAAAAAGATCTTCCGCTAAATATCCGATGCCACAGGAATCAAAATCCAAGGCGGCGAGATCGCCGGATTGGGTGCGCATGACATTGGCAAACTGGTAATCGCCATGAACCGGTCCGCGCGGCAGCCCCGCTTTTTCCATGTCCGCGTAGGCCGACTGTACGGCTTTGGTCGCAGTGACATAAAAATCATGATGATCAGGATCAGATTTTAGCATGCCGAGCAAATGGGGCATGCGTTCCTCCACCATCTCCGAGGCGCTGATTGATCGCGCCGCGTCGGATGTGAAGTCGGCCCCGGCAAGATGAAGCTCGGCTAACGACCGACCGATCACTCGAGCATCATCAACAGCCAAAGCGTTCGTGAAGAGCGCGCCATCGAGCCAGTGCATCAAAGTGATCGTGCGGATGCCTTCGGGCGCCTCAACTTCAAAAAACAAGCTGCCGTCTTTCGCCGGCACAGGACCGGGAACCCGACAGCCTTTGTCGTGGATGTGGTGCACATAAGCCGCTTCAAAGGCGTAAGCCTCGCGGGATCTGAAGTCAGCCTTCGCCACCCGCAGGGCGTAGCGGTCGGTCCCAGCAGCGACCTCATAGAAATCATTATTAGCCCGACTTATGAGCTGACAGCGCAACGGCTTTGATAGCGCATAGCGCTCGCTGAGTTCTTGTTCGAGTGCTCTGGGATCGAGCGTTGAGTGGATGACCGGAAAAACCATGACGTCTTATACTCCTAAACAACACCAGACCGGTCAGGCCCATTGGTTGTCAAGGCGAGGCGCTTGACTTCACAGCGAGAGACCGCACAGTCGCGCCAGGAGAACAATGATGAGCAACACAGAGTCCGGCTTGGTCGGCGGCATCTATGACATCGGCGTTGGCGTCAGTGATATGGATGCGGCGCAAACCTTTTGGAGATCCTGCGGATACCGGCCGGGGCCGGAAGGCCGATTAGAGGCACCTGCTGCGAAGGCGTTATACGGCGTCGACTCCGCGGTGACCTGCATGCGCATGCTGCATCAGGACGCGACCGCCGGATTGATCCGATTAATGAAGTGGGATCACCCCACCGGGCCTGGCTTACAGATGGCCCCCTTGCGCACCCACGGCTGCCGTTGGTCCGTCCATCGCACCGACAACATTGCCAATGCCTATGTTCATGGTGAAGTTTTGCGCCGCCAGGGCAAACCGATTCACCTGGTCGGCCCCCACTACAATTTCAATCTGGCGAAAAAGGCCGAGGATAAGAAACCGTTTGAAGAGCATGTCCCGGCGTCCGGCGACGTGCTGCTGTTCCAGCCGGAAGCGCAGCTGGTGGCGATGACGCGGATGAATTTCTCTGTCCCGAAGTACGGCACCATCAATGAAGACTCACCTTTGCGCCTCAGCGAAGGTTGTCACATGGCTGTGGTGGTCCAGGGTGATGATCTTTCGATTTTCGATTTCTATGAAGAGATCATCGGCTTCAAACGCTATCACCAAGTCGATATCGCCTACCAACCAGGCTATATGCCGAGCGATATGTTTGAACTGACGCCTGAGGAAAGTTTCTCGGAAGTAGATTTCGATGACCCAAAAGCCGGTGATGATTACGCCGAACATTTACCCGGGCGGCTGCGCTGCTTCCTGATGCGCTCACCAGTCGCGCCTGATGACAGAATAGCCCGGGCACAACCGGGCAACTTGGGTTACTCGTTTTATTCCGTCCGCGTCAGAGACTTAAAAAACATGCATGGGCGCGTCAGCGCATCCGACGCCAGCGCCGTGGGCGACATCGTTCCTGATGAATTTGGCACGCCGACGTTTTCCTTTGTCGCCCCGGACGGTTTTACGTGGACCGTGATGGCCTACGAGAGCTAGCCGCTACGCCTTGAGACCATCCAACATTGTGTTGAGATGCGTGGACATGGCGACCTCAAGATCAATGGGCGTAAATTTGCCGAACAGATGATTCCAGATCACGGACGCGATGACCGGACTCATCAGCATCATTGGAAATTCAGACAGCCCGGTGTCTTTGAATTCGCCGCTCTCGACGCCGCGCTGCAACACGGCCTTTAACCCGCGAACTCCGGGGGCGAGCACCTCGGCGTGATAAAAACTCACCAGTTCAGGAAAGCGCTGACCTTCTGAAATGAGCAACAACAGGATCGTGCGGTAGGCATGCTGAGAGAGCATGGCGCTGACACGCCGGAAAACTTCGCGCAGGAGATCAGACGTAGACCCTTCGAACGTCGCGGCCATCTCCATGGTTTGTTGAAGATGGGATCCTAATGTTTCGCGGACACAGGCTTTGAACAGCTCTTCCTTGTTCTCAAAATAGAGATAAATCGTGCCTTTGCTGATGCCGACTCGCTCAGCCACATCTTCCAAACGGGTGCCTGCAAAGCCATCACGCGCAAAGATCGCCAGGGCCGCTTCGACGATTTCGCGGGGCCGGGCTTCCTTTTGCGCCGCCCTTATCCCTTTTTTCTGTGTCTCCAACGGCGACATAGCCTCTATTTCCCATTGCCTTTTGAGCCAGAGCCACTATCTTACTGACTAACCAGTCAGTCAGCAAGTGCTAGTGAGACGAAAGGGACCACCATGAACGACAGCGGTTTGCCGGCGGATGCGTCCTATGCGCAACGCATGGACGACCTTACCTCGGGCACCGAACCCCATGGCAAATGGGGTTTGATCGCGGCTGGCATCCTCGCGGCCGGTCTCCTTGGTTTCTTTTTGTTGCAAGTTTTGGCGTCCACCCCTGTTCAGGTACCGCGCGAAAGTCGGGCACCGCTGGTGCAAGTCGTTCCGCTGATGGTGGAAAACAGACCCGTGCCGGTGCGTGGCGACGGCCCCGTGCGGCCACGGGCACAAGTGACGGTGATTGCCCAGGTGTCCGGCGAAGTCGCCGAGACCAGCGCGACCCTGGTGACCGGGGGAAACTTTAAAAAGGGTGACACCCTCGCCCAGATCGATCCACGCTCCTATCAAGCAGCGCTCAATCAGGCGAGAGCCGATCGCGCTGCTCGGCAAGCGGACCTTGATTTCGCCGAGCGTCAGTTAGAGCGCGATAACAAACTCGCCAAAAGCGGAGCCGCCAGTGAACGACGGCGTGATGAAACTCTCAATCAGCGGGACCGTGCGCGATCTCAGATTGCCGGCCTAAACGCCCTCATCGCGATACGCGCGATTGATTTAGAGCGCACATCCATTGTCGCGCCCTTCGACGGAACCGTCTTTACGGAGAGCATTGATGTCGGGTCAGTGGTTCAGCCGGGCGCAGAGATCGCGCGAATCTACGCCAACGATATTTTTGAGATTGTTGTACCGCTGTCGGACCGCGAGGCATCGCTTATTCCGGGGCTGTGGGATGACACCATGATCAATCGCACCCCCGCCCGCGCGACCCTTTCCTACCGTGGCAATCTTTATACGTGGGATGGCTATGTCGCCCGTGTGGAAGCCGGTATCGATCCCGACACCCGCACTATTGATGTGGTCGTCCGTATTCCCAACCCAACCCAACGGGGACGCCTAACCCGGGCGGCCGATGACGGCGTTGATCCCTTGGCCGAAGCGCCGCCGCTTTTGACCGGCACCTATGCCGCCGTAGAGATCGAAGGCCTGGCCCTGGCCCACGCCTTTATCCCGCGCCCAGCCCTGCGTGCAAACGATACGATTTGGTTGGTAAAGGATGATGACACCCTAGACGTCGTGACCATTGAAGTTGTGCAGGATCAAGGAGACCGTGTTGCAGTGCGCGGCCCAGGCCTGACAACGGGCGCACGTGTCGTGGTCAGTGACCTTGGAATCGCGACCGACGGCTTGAGTGTGCGCGCCATCGACGACGCGCCGCTATCGCAATGAGTGCGCCTCAATGAGAACCATGATCGAATGGATGACCCGCCATGGGGTCGCCGCCAACCTGCTGATGATCTTCATGCTGGCGACCGGCATTCTCAATGCCTTCACCATTCCCGTGGAAGTTTTCCCCGAACTTAAACTCGACACCATCACCGTTGAGGTTGAGTACCTGGGTGCATCGCCGGCCGAGATCGAAGAATCAATTCTGCAGCGTATTGAAGAACGAATCGACGGCCTCGACGGTCTGCAAGACATCACCTCCACCGCCATCGAAAACCGCGGCACGGTCGCCGTCGAACTCGCCATTGGTGAAGACAGCGCCAGCAAGCTGGATGAAATCAAAGCCGAGATTGACCGCATCACCACCTTCCCGGCGGGCGCGGAACAGCCGGAGGTGCGCGAATCGACCAACCGCCAGCGGGTGATCGAGATCGCCATTGTCGGCGACATCGACGAGCGGGCCCTCAAGGAACTGGCCAATAAGGTTAAAGACGATCTGACTCTTAGCGATGACATTTCAATCGTCGAAGTCAGCTCGGTGCGCGACTACGAAGTGTCTATCGAAATCGATAACGCAACGTTGCGGGCTTACGATCTGTCCCTACCTGAGATTGCCAACACGGTCCGCCAAGAAAGCCTCGACCTACCAGGCGGCGAGATTGAATCCCTCGACGAAGATGTCGTGCTGCGCACCTTGGGCCGCAACTATGACCGCAAGGACTTCAATGAAATTGTCGTGATCACTGGCCGCAACGGCGCCCAGGTGAAACTGGGCGACCTCGCCACGGTGAACGACGGTTTCCGTGATCAAGACTTGATCAGCATGTTCGACGGCGTGCCGGCCACGTTTGTGAAAGTGTTCCGCACGGGAGACGAACAGGTCCTCTCCGTCGTCGACGTGGTTAACACCTATCTGGAAGAAGAACTCACGCCGATGTTGCCGCCGGATACCAGCGTCATCGTCTGGCGCAACGATGCGGAAGAGCTTGAGAGCCGCCTGAGTCTGCTGCTCAAGAACGGCGCCATCGGTCTTATCCTGGTCATCGTCACCCTGACGCTGTTTCTCGACATACGCCTGGCGTTTTGGACATCACTCGGCATTCTCGTTGCATTTGTTGCCGCCATCGGCGTGATTAATGGCATCGACAACACGATCAACCAGATTGCTTTGTTTGGTTTTATTCTGGCCATCGGGATCGTCGTCGATGATGCGATTGTCATAGGAGAGAATATCTATACCGCCAACGAAAAAGGCGGCGACCCCTTAGAGGCCGCGATTCGCGGTGCGCAGCGGGTCGCGGTGCCGGTGCTGTTTGCCGTCGCCACCACGATTGCCGCTTTCTCGCCCTTGATGCTGGTGCCGGGGGTTGGCGGTAAATTCCTGGGACAGATGCCAACGGTGGTGATCATTCTGCTCCTGCTGTCTCTGGTCGAAGCCATGCTGGTTCTGCCCTATCACCTGTCTCATCAAAACTTCAGCGCCCCAACCAAGCCGGGCTCGTTGCTCAACCGCATCCAAAATATCCAGGCGATCTTCTCGGGCGCATTGAAGCGGTTTGTTAACGGCCCATTGGACCGCGCCTTGCGGTTTGTCACCGGACACCCATGGGTGATTGTTGCATCAGGCGTCGCCATGATTTTGCTGTCCTTCGGGTTCGTTGCCGGGGGCTACGTTAAAGTGCAGTTCTTCCCGGTGGTCGAAGGCCGCTACGTCACCGCCAGCATGGAGCTAAAACCGGGCACACCATTGGCACAGACCGAGGAGATGGCGGCGCATATTCTAAGCATCGGCCGCGAGATTGAAGCGGAGATGCAAACCCGTCTCCCGGAAGACAGCGACCCGCTAGTGAGCGCGGCCTACGTCCTTGTCGGCAGTCAAGATTTTGCCGCGCCACCCTTTGGTGGGGTGAGCATTCTTCCCGATGCCAACAAAGCGTCCGTCGTTCTTGAATTGTTGGATCCGGAACTGCGTGATTTTCCCGCTCAGGTTTTTCAAGACCGTTGGCGCGAAGCCGTCGGTACCCCACCAGGTATAAGTCGGCTGTTCTTTTCGTCTCAGCTTTTCAACCTGGGCGAGCCGGTTCAAGTTGAGATCTCTGCCGACTCCCCTGACACCTTGAGCCGCGCGGTGAACTCAGTGCAGAACGATCTGCTGCAAATCGCAGGCGTCTATGACGTGCGCAACGATATGGACGAAGGCAAACGCGAGATTGAAGTGCGGCTAAAACCGCAAGCCCGGGTTTACGGACTGACGCTGGAGAGCCTAGCGCAACAAGTGCGGGCCGCGTTCTTCGGTGCCGAATCCCTGCGGGTGCAACGCGGTCGGGAAGAGGTTCGCGTTTATGTGCGTCTGCCCAAAGAGCAGCGCAACTCCATTGCTGACCTCCTCGACTACCGGGTTCAAATTCCGGGCAGCGGCTTTGTACCGTTGGGCGTGGTCGCCGATCTCAGCGAAGGCCTCAGCCCATCCATGATCAAACGCCGTAATGGCAGACGCATCGTCGCCATCACCGCCAACGTCGACAATGTGTCGATCACGGGTCAGGAAGTGACCGCTGAGTTGGAAGATGTGATTCTACCCCAACTGGCGCAGGCATTGCCGGGAATGAAGTACGACTTCGGCGGTGAACAGCGCGAGCAGCGTCGCACCCTACCCGTGCTCGCGCGAAACTTCGTCATGGCCTTGTTCGCGATATACGCCTTGTTGGCCATTGCCTTTCGCTCCTACTTCCAGCCAATCATCATCATGGCGGCGATTCCCTTTGGCGCGATCGGTGCAATCCTGGGTCACCTCATTCTTGGCATCAATCTCACCTTGCCCGGCATCTTTGGCATTGTCGGTCTTGCGGGAGTCATCGTAAATGGCGCTTTGGTGATGATGGACTTCATCAATGAAGAACGAGCCAATGGTAAACCGGCCCGCCTGGCCATCATTGACGGCACCAAGTCGCGCTTTCGGCCCATCATGCTAACGGCGATGACCACGTTCCTTGGCGTGTTTCCCTTGATCATCGAACGCAGCATCCAGGCGCAATTCCTGGTGCCGGTCGCCTGCAGTATCGGATTCGGCGTGTTGTTCGGTACTGCCGTCCAACTGCTTATTGTTCCGGCCTTGGCAATGATTCAGGCCGATGGACTTAAGGCGAGCCTAGGATTCGGACGCCCAGCTGCTCAACCGGCCGAGTAACACTCACGCTCTTGGGCTGCCGTTTCCATGGCGTGTCAGGCCCGCTATGCTGACTCCATAACAGCAAAAACACTTAGGACGCTCATGCATATATTGCACCGCCTCGCCGCGATCATCGGCTTCGTTCTTGTTTCTATACTTCCGCTTGAAAGCCACGCCGTCGTTGTCACGGTTGGCGGGACTGGCGTGAAAGACACGGCCGGCGATAAGAAATGGCTGACCTATCAAGCCAATGTGGAAGCTGCTGGCGACGCCGACCTCGAAATGCGGATGCTGATCTATGGCGAACTTGGCTCTGAAGACGTTCTTGTAAACGGGATTCGCCGTGGGCGTATTCAAGTGGCCAACTGGTCTGGTCTCGCAACCACGATTGTCGTGCCTGAAATGGCCATGTTGTATACGCCGTTTCTCTTCGACAATTACTCCGAAGCCGATTTCATCATGGATAACTACCTGTTCGCCGCCTACTCGAAGCTACTGGCGGAACAGGATGTTCATCTTATTCAATGGGACGAGATTGGCTTTAACCAGGTATACGGCAAGACGCCCATCATCGCGCCGGTCGACGCACAAGGGGTGCGCTTCCGCACATCGTCCAGCGAGTCTGCTCGGCTGTTTGCAGAGGCCATTGGCGCCGATGCCATCCCGCTCGGCTTTATGGATATTGTCACGGGGCTACAAACGGGGTTGGTCGACTCGGGCGAAAGCGCCATCATCATGTATGTGCCGACTGGCATCTCCGGCGAAGCAAACCATCTCACGCTAACGGATCATTCCTTCGCGACCTCCATCATCGTGATGAAAAAGAGTTGGATCGAGAGAAGGCCCGAGGCTCAAAAACGCATTCTGTTGGACTCGTTTATTGATGTGAACGATGGCCGAGAGTGGACTCGCGACGAATGGAAAACGTTCTTAGACGAAAATGAAAAGTGGGGCTTCACCACCCATCGCATTGCAACCGAGCAACGCGATGTTTGGAAAGAAGCCGTGGCGCCGGTGTCCCGTCGTCTGATTGATGGAATCGGTGGCGATGCGCAATTGATTTGGGATCTTGTACAAGAGGGCAAGGCCGCTTTTGCGGCACAACAGGACAACAAATAACGGGGAGCGAAGCCATGACGCGACGTTGGATCAGAGAAGGCCTAGGGCTGTGTTTCCTATTCGCCGCCTTGGTGTCATCGCCAGCCGACGCGCTCGAATCCGTTGTTAAACGAACCACTCTGTTGGTCTCCGACATCGAACGGTCCATTGCCTTTTATAAGAGCATCGGCTTTTCACCTTGGCTTGACCGCGCTGGACCTCGCAGTCCCAATGGCGCCGTCGGCATGCCCCTCAACGAAAAATCGACGACGTCGCGGATTGTCATCCTCTCGGGCCAGCATCCGGACTGGGCGATGATTGGCCTGCTGCAATTCGACAACCCACCCCTGCCCTGGACCCGCGACCCCGACGACAAAACCATCGGCACGTCAGACGCGGTGTTGGTGATTGTGACCGACGACATCGAAACGGCGCATGAAAATGCGGTGGCGCAGGGCGCAACTATTCTCGATGGACCGCATCCCTACACGTCGAACTCCGTCGTCGGCAAAAAATTCGGGTCGATCATGTTCCTGCAGGATCCGGATGGATGGGTCATTGAAATGACCCAGGTCGACCGCATCATCCCGCACGAAGACTAGAGCTCGCTTACGCCTTCTTCTTGCGCGCCTTTGTTTTGGGCTTCGCCTTGGCTTTTGGTTTGGGTTTCTTCGCCTTAAGCGCGACGTCGTAGGCCTTAATCGTCCATTCTTTGAGTTCGTCTTGATCCTCGAACACGTCTTCGGGCACCTGCCAGTAAGACATCTGGATGGGCTTGTTCTTGCCAGAATAGGTAAAGGGCTCGGACCCGGCGTTCTCGTAATCCGCGATGTTGGATGGGCCGGTTTTGTAGTACACGACGTCGCCCGCGAGCAGAGCAAACATCACGCCCCCCTTGTACAAGCCGAACCCGCCGAACATGCCGCGCGCTGACACACCGTCGACGTGGGACAGCATATCAAGGACGTAGTTACAGAATTCGCGTGAGCCCATTAGGCATCCTTTCTCAAGATCACGAAGGCGCGCTTGTTGACGGCATCATCGCAGAGCAGGCCCTGCCGTTCGACCTGGAATCCCGCTGCGGCCACGGCCGCGACTTTATCTTGGAAACCCTCTTCAACAACCGTGGTTGACCTTTGGCCTTGGCTTTCAAAAAGCACAGCCCCACCCGCGGATGTTAACGACGCAAAATGTCGACCAAGATCAGGCAGCGGCATTGTCATCCAACCGTGGATGGCGGCCGCGATGACAACGTCAAAAGGTGTGTCTCTGGTAAAGGTCTCGGCATCGCCGCATTGGAGATCGCAATTGGAGACACCAAGAAACGCGGTGACACGACTGCCGATGTCGACCAAGGCCTGAACATGTTCAAGACCAAGCGCGCTTTGACCATAACTAGCGGCGGCGAGCGTGAGAAAGCCGGTGTTACAGCCGAGATCAAGAACACGCTTCCCTTTGCATAAATGTTCCAGGTCATAGGCGGCGGTGCGCACATCCGTATCTCGACTACCAGCAATCAACACCGGCGTGCAGCTCTGGTAGGGCAAACCGAAATCACCGAATTTTAACGCCGATGATTCGCGGTACGCCGCCCACTGGGTTTGAATATCATCATGCAGCAAGGCGAGGTCACTGTGCTCCGCCGAATCTTTAAGCGTGCTTTGCAAGGCGTCGACATGGTCGCGGATACGATGGGTGAAAGGCCGGCAGGACGCCGCCCTCCAACGCGCAGCGACTGCGTCTGACCAATGATTATTCTGCGCCTCACCCTGGCCGACAGCAGCATGAAAGGCTGGAACATTCGCAAGCGCAGCCTGACTGTCCGCATCGAGAGCTTGCCCATCCTTAAGCGCGCGCAACGCTTTAACAACGACACTCTGAGGTGCGCGGTCTTCCGTCGGAATATTGCTTTGCCCATCCAGGGCATCCCTCCCATAGGCCTCTGCAAATTGGGTGAGCCACGGTGCGAAAGGTCTCCAAAGCCCAATCGCATCAGAGTTCACAGCCGGACGGTCGGCGAAACTGGCCCAGGGCATCGGAAGGGGCGCATGGGCCGACGCGACGGCCGGTGGCGCAAGAGTCTCGACCTTGGGCAAGCCTAAAGCATCGACGATATTCGATAGAACTGAATCCGGGTCTGCGACTAAATCCTCATAGGACACGCTGGCAATGACTGGGTCCCATGGGCTCCAGTGTGCGCGAAGTCGGTCATAACATTTCAGTCGCGTTGCAATGCCTTGCCAAGTATCGGCCCAATGCCCGCCGGTTACGAAGTTCCGCGCAAAGATGCTGACGGCCAAATCCAGAGGATCGCGTTGAATTTGAATGATCTTCGCGTCAGGGCAAAGTTGCAGAAGGAGGTCAAGATAAAGAGTGTTGGTTGGATGGGTATCAATAACGAACCGAGCCGAGCCGCCAAGCCGCCGCAGTGTTGTTCGATAACTTGCAGCCGCTTCCTCCAACCGAGCGGCGTCACCGGCGAAGTCGATTTCAGCGAAACGCGGCAACAACCCCACCTCGTCAGCCGCAGCGATGTCGGGGTGGCCCGACAGCCAAGATTGAAGGAGAGACTTTCCGGAACGAGATGGCCCGGCAATGATCAGCGGCGTCGGACCGTCGGACGCAATAGTGCCCACTGCTGGAAGGGGTGTCGCCACGACGGTTTCGACGCGGTGCTCGAAGGCTGCGATCGATTGCGCATGCGCCCTTTTGGCTTCGAGAGAGCGCAGCCGATTGCCTTCAATGAAACAGACCAAAGAGTCTTCGACTGAGTCCGTAGCTGCAAAAGTGTTCCCTAGCGTAAACCACGCTTTGATGGCGTCTGACTTTTCGAGCACGCCTTCGCCAAGTAAAGCGATCAGGCGGGTGATGGTTGTGTTTGGATCAGGTGGGTTGGCGAAGAGCGCCAAATTGTGGTGCGCGGTCATATGGTCTGGCGCGAAATCTAAGAGGTCGAGCAACGCATGCCGGGCCGCTTCGGTGTTTCCACCTTCCCATAAAGCCTGCGCCCGCTTGAGGTGGAACGCCTGATCGGTTGGCTTATGTGCCAAGAAACCTTCACACACAGCAACGACGTCGACAAAAGCCCGCCGGTCCATCAGCAAAGTGATGAGAGCCAGCGCGGATGGACGGTAGGCCGCCTTCTGCGACAAGGCCTGGCGGTAAACTGCCTCCGCCTCATCGGACCAGCCCGCCAACGCCAAGACATGCCCGGCGGTATTGCATGCGGCCGCATCTGAATCAGAACGACCGGCGATAAACCGCGCATGGGGAATTGCGTCATTGAGTTTCTTAAGGTCAACCAAAACCGCAGCGAGGACCGCCCCAGTGTCAACATGATCTGGACGAGACTCTGCCGCTTTGAAAAGCAGTGGTTCCGCGTCAGCCGAACGCCCGTCGTGGAACGCAAGGGCACCTAAATTGTAAAGCGCCGGCGCGTTGTTGGGATCACGCTCCAGCACGGCCCTAAAATGGCGTTGTGCGTCTTCGGTATGGCCATCACGCAACGCTGCGACACCGGCTTGGAAAGTGGCTTCAACTGTCGTGGACACGCAGGTTCCTCAGAAAATCGCAGCGTCTCAGCGTTTGTTGAAATTGGGCTTGCGCTTGGCGGTAAAGGCTTCGAACCCTTCACGAAAGTCCTCGCTAGAAAATGCATCGACAAAAAGCGCGCGCGTTTCCGGCGTATCATCTGTCGCACCATCAAGGATCATATGAGCGATTTTTTTGGTAGCCTCGGCGGAGTACTGAGAGGCCGCGCAAATCTGATCCGCGAAACCCTTTACTTCGGACTCGAGCTGATCGCTCTCAACCAAGCAGTCTAAAAGGCCTAATGCCTTGGCTTCGTCGGCCTCAATAATGCGGCCCGTGTACAGAATGTCTTTGGCCGTGGACGCACCGACCGCGTCAACCAGTCGCTTAGTGTCGACTAGGCTGTAAACCAAACCAAGTTTCCCCGGCGTGATGCCGAGCTTCGCGCTGGTGTCGCCAAACCGAAGATCACAACATAGGGCAATGCCACAGCCGCCGCCGACACAGGCGCCGCGGATCATCGCGATGGTCGGCTTGGGAAAACGATGCAGGGCTTTTTGAGATTGGTAGGTGACTTCAGCGATGGTGTCGGCCGTTTTTGGATCGTCGAACACCGCTTTCATCTCGTCAATGTCGGCGCCGGCTGCAAAAGCAGGCCCTTCCCCGGTGACGATGAGTAGACGAACTGTGGGATCGGCCTCTGCCTCAGCCAACAGCTCAATCATGCGCTGCCACATTCCCAAATTGAGAGCGTTGCGCTTTTCGGGGCGGTTAAGACGCAGCACCGCATGGGGGCCTGTTCTATCTAGATAAATGGCATCGTCGGGCATTCAAGCTCTCTCATCGATCAAACACAGCAGTGACGGTTTTACCCCAGAGAGATCCGAAGCACCATAAAGGGTGACCGCAGGGCTACTTCTTTTTCTTGGCGGCCTTGGCTTCGCGAGCTTCGGTCTTTTTCTGTTTATTGATCAGCTTGTCTTCGGGGGTCGCGCTGCGACCGATATGGAAGCGCTCTTCGAACAGAGGTTTTTTCGCCCCTTCGCGATACCAGCTCATCAGCATGGGGATACCCGCTTTGCGGAACAATCCGATTTGGGGGCAGCGGCGGTCCGTCTCGCGGGCGAGCTCCTTAACCCGCGCAACACTTTCCTTGCTATCGACATAAAGATCGAAGTTGATCTGTTCGTATTGTGGCTGAAGGTGGAGGTCGAAAAAGAAGCCGCGAATATCGATAAGAGACCGAACGTCAGTGCGGATGCCCTTATATTTAAAGCCCTGATCGCGGGCGACCACGCGTACCGTGATCGATGTACACGCTGCCAACGCGGAAAGTTGGGCGTGAACGGGGCTCCAACCACGGGACTTCCCTTGTAAATCTGGCGGATCACCGATGTCGAACCCTTCCGGCTCGTCATACATGATGGATGTTTGGCCTTCGAAGTATCCTTCAACACGCATCTGCTCGAAGGACTGTGAACTAACATCGGAAATCCCGATGTAGCCGGGATAAGAAACATCGGTTTTCATGTGCGTTTCCCCAACTGTTGTCATGGCCCGCGCTGCGGAGGGCTTTCCAAAGCAGGCTCAAGTATGGCACCAATCAGGCATGGAGTCGGCCCCGCAAATCAAAACTTCGGCGATCGATCACCTTGGTGTGGTCGGCCGAGATATCGGCGCGCTTGTAACGACCTACACGAGACTTGGATTTACGCCGACCGAGCCAGTGCCGTTGATGGGTCTCGTCGACGGAGAACCAGTGCCCTTGGGGCAAGACTCGGCCCATCTCATTTTTGCCGATAGTTATGTCGAGCTATCAGGGGTGACCAGCACGGACCCCAACCATCATCTTGCGCCTTGGCTAGAGCGCCGTCACGGCCTCCACATTCTTGCCTTCGGCAGTAGCGATGCCGATACCGCCCACGCGATGCTAACGCAGCAGGGCTTAGAGGTCCCAGCAGTGCAAGGTGCAAGTCGTCACGTCACCTATGGAACGCGCCACGGGGACGCCAAGTTCAAATGGTTCAAGGCCCCCGACAGCTTGGGCGACGAAGGTTTCGTCTGCTTGGTTGAGCAAGTCACACCGGACCTTGTGTTCCAGCCGCCAGAGAATGGTCATCCGAACGGCGCTCTCAGCGTAACCGGCGTGACACTCTTGAGTGACGACCCGGCTGAATCGATCAAGCGATTTGAGGCCTATCCGGGTGCGGCGCCTTTAAACGAAACTCAACTCGACTTCGACGGACAAGTTCTCACCTTTCTCGATCAATCTACATTTACCGACCACTTCGAGGCATCTCCTGGACTCGCCCCGCCGGCCTTCGCTGGCTTCACAGTGAGGGTGGCCGACATCGCAACAACACGGGCTGTTCTCGAGCGCAGCGATGTCGCGGTTCATGAAACCGATACGGGTGATCTATGGGTGAGCCCGGCCGATGCCTGCGGGTCTTTGTTGATTTTCAGCGCGCGCTAAGCGGCCTTACGCGTCCGCGTACATATAGTCGCGGGTCAACGGTACAGACTCGAGCTCTGGGCTCATCTGAATATGGAAATTGACGTGATAGGCGTGGTGGAAACTTGATTCCGCACTGGCCAAGAAGAACTCCCACATGCGGCAGAAACGGGCGTCGTAGATTTTTTCCATTTCATCGCGATGCTCCATAAACCGGCGACGCCATTCCCGCAGCGTATAGGCGTAGTGAAGCCGCAACGTCTCGACATCCGTGATGTAGAAACCAGCCTTCTCCACATGGGGTACGATTTCAGACAACGCCGGCGCATAACCGCCCGGGAAGATATACTTCAAGGTCCAGGAATCAGAGGCGCCGGGACCGTCGGCTCGGCCGATGGTGTGGAGCAACGCCACCCCATCATCGACCAAGAGCTGCCGCATGGTTTTGAAGAAGGTGCGATACATGGGCAGGCCGACATGCTCAAACATCCCGACCGAGACGATGCGATCAAAGGTGCCCTCAACCTCCCGGTAATCTTTATAAAGAAACTGTACCCCATCTCCGACGTCGGCTTCCGAAGCGCGCCGATTGGCGACCTTCAATTGTTCTTCCGATAAGCTGATTCCAGTCACATTGACGCCATGGCGCTGATGCAGCGCAAGGCCTAGGCCACCCCAACCACAGCCGACATCCAACACCGACATTCCGGGCTTTAGACAAAGCTTCGCCGCGATGTGATCGACCTTGTCGCGTTGCGCTTGCTCTAGCGTCTCATTGGGCGACTTGTAGTAGGCCATGGAGTACTGCATGTCCTCATCGAGGAAGCGTTCGTACAAGGTCGACGACAAGTCGTAGTGGTGAGAAACATTGGTAGCGGCACGGGAAATCGGGTTATAGGTGCGCAGCAGTCCACCAAAGCGTTCGATTGATTTTAATGTCCGCGCAGCCCAATGGCCGTGCGTTGCGCGGATATTCGACATGACCAGATCAAGCATGTCGAACAAGTCGCCATCTTCAATCGTCAAAGTGCCATCCATATAGCCCTCGCCGGCGTAGAGCGCAGGATTGAGGAACAGCTTGGTGCCGAGATTGGGATCATGGAACGTGACTGTCACCTTAGGATCCGATCCGCTACCGACGTCGTGTCGACGGCCGGTGTGATCGATGATGACTAAAGTTCCTCGCTTCATGAGAGGTTTGAGAAAACGGGCAAATAACACGGCGGTTTTTCCAGAGGTCGTGATTGAGTAAAACTTTGTTAGAGTATTTCACAAGGCGTAGCTAATGTCCGCCACCAGACGTTCACAGGCGCGTGGGATTTTAAAAGATGACAAGTTTAGACCCCTCGAACCGTGACCGCGTCATCATCGTCGGCGCTGGGCCAGTCGGCCTCGTTGCGGCCTTGCGGCTGGCCCGTGCAGGAATTACCGTGGTCGTTCTTGAGGCCGCCGACTTGCCCCATGCGGAACCGCGGGCGTCTACCTTTCACCCACCGACCGTTGATCTATTGGATGAGCTGGGCCTCGGCGAGCGACTCGTTGCCTTGGGGCGGCCGGCGCGAACCTGGCAGTACTGCATGTTCGAAACCGGCGATCGGGCTGTGTTTGACCTTGGTGTTCTCGCTAAAGACACCAATCACCCGTACCGCCTGCAATGCGAACAGCTCAATCTGGTGATCGAAGCCACCAAAATGCTCGAGGCGGAGCAACCCGGCGCCCTGATTCACAAAGCCAAAGTGACGCAGGTCAGCCAAACCGAAGATGGTGTTGTTGTCGATGCCGAGATTGAAGGCGAGGCAACACGGTTACACGGACTCTGGTTGATTGGCGCGGACGGAGCCAGCAGCGTTGTGCGCAAGGATTTGGGGCTGGCCTTTGACGGCGAAACCTATCCCACTGTTTCGATTTCCATTGGCACGCCCTTTCCCTTTGAAGAGCACGTCGACGGCTTGTGCGGCGTCAATTACTTCTGGGCCGATGGCTGGTCGTTCAGCATGTTCCAAACCAAAAACATGTGGCGCGTCGGCTACTCACCGCCCGTAGATTTGGATGATGAGACAGCGGTCTCCGATCAAGAGGTGCAGGCCCGGCTGTCTCGGATTCTGCCGGGCTGCGGCCCCTTCGAGATTGTCACCGCGCGGCTTTACAGTGTGCACCGCCGATTGGTCGAGCGCATGCGTGTCGGCCGCATCCTCTTAGCGGGTGATGCCGCTCATTTGAACAGTCCATCCGGCGGATTCGGAATGAATGGCGGTGTTCATGACGCGTTCAATCTCACCGACAAGTTGACTCGTGTTTGGAACGGTGAAGACGACGCATTGCTTGATCGCTATGCCCGACAACGTCATCACGCAGCGAGCTCGGATATTCAGAAAACCTCGGACGCCAATCACAAACGGCATCGCGAGAAGGACACCACAAAACGTATGGCCGCGCTCAAAGAGATGCAGGACATCATCGCGGACGAAGCGAGGGCCTATAAATTTATGCGGGAGTCCTCACTCATGGACTCGCTCGAACGCGCGAACGCTATTGAGTAGCTGCCCATTGGGTTTGATCCGGCGGGGTATAAGCCTGATTCGGATCTAACGGTTGCGCCAAGCGAAAATAATTCTCGTCGGTGAAGGGCAATGCCTCACCGGTCTCAGAATTCCATACGCTACGATGCACCACCGGCAGATTTCCGTAGTACACGTGCAGGGCTACGGACCGTTCGGTGCCTGGATTCCCCACCGCGTGAATCACGTCGGCTGGCAGAAACACCATATCCCCAGCCGTATATATCCGTGTCACCGTCGCCTGAGGCTGACCCTGACGTAGACGAAAATAAGCCGCCGACTCCGTACCGCTGCATAACGCAATGGTCGTCGCCATGTTGTGATTGTGGGGTGGGTATTTGAGATTGGGACTCAGCTGAATCAGAAAAATCGTGATGTTATCATCCGCATGCAACAGCACTTCCTCGTCGTCGTACTGCGGCAGAGCAGCGGTCATTGAGACAGGGTTGCTTAACTCATAGCGCAAGCGCGCACTGACATAGTCTGCACAATTTAATTCGCCGCCCGCTTGCTCGCAGTCTCGTACGAATCGATTAAGATCGAATACCAAAGCCCTCAGTCCCTACCGTCATGTTTATTCTTTTTATTGGGGGCTCGCTCACTTGCCTCCGTTCCAAAAATGGTATCACCATGACCCGGGTTAGCAAGGCTCGACTTGGCTCAACTATTGCATGTGGAGACGTGACCGTGGCCGTTACATCAATCCATGGCCCCATCATCAGTTGTGGTGATCTGGCGGCGCAAAGAGACGTCTTTGAAAAGGTATACGGCCTGGTCGCCGTGGCCGAAGAGACTCTGACCGCCGACTCGGTGGCAGCCCTTTGGGGTCTCTCGGGCCGTACCGCGCTCACTGTCGTGCTGGAGACTCCGGGCACTCGATTCGGCATTCGCTTGGTTCAGTTTGATCCCCAGTCCGACATTGTGATTCGCCATAAGCCGTCGGGCTACAACAGCGACGCCCTCAAGGTGATTGATTTCTACGCGCCAGATTTCTATGCAGCGAAAACGCATCTAGAGGCCAAGGGGTATCACCTCAAAGATGAAGTGGCCGAGTACGAATTAGACAACGGCGCGTTCCTCGAAGGACACCTATGGGGACCAGACGCCGTCGTGACGGCCCTGGTCAGCGGTCCGAAAGGTTTTTTCCGCAATTTTGCAACAACGACCGAGAAATTATTCTCAGAAGTGCAAAGCATCTCTGCGCCGGTATCTGACATGCCAGCCGTGTTGGCATTTTACGAAGCCGTCCTCGGCCTGAGCGTCATCCATGAATATGGCATTGATCATGAAAGCTTCGCCGATCTGGTCGGCACTCAGCACAAAATGAAATTGCGCGCCAAGAACGTCGGGCTGGTCCGCACCGAGCCCTACTTCGGGCTTATTCACTATGGCTTACCGGAAACAGCCTACGACTCCTTGCGCGACCGGGCCGTGATGCCCAATCGGGGCCTGGTCGGCGCAACGGTCATCGTCGACGACGCGGCGGACGTGGCCCGTAATGCCGAGTCTCACGGGGCTGATACTTTGTCTGCTTTGACTGAAGTCGAGCTCGCCCCGTATGGCCAAATTCTCTCCTTCACCGTTCGCGGGCCACATGGCGTGGTACACCACATCATCGAGCCGTCCTAACGTCGATTCGGCGGCATTTTCCACTGCGCGTGCTTTGCCAAGACGGGCCTGCAGCGCTAGTGTATCCGGACGCTGAACCCCGGAGAGTGCCATGCTTCGCCAAGAGCCACACGCCGTCTTGCCGCAATCGTCTGTAAACGAACAGTCGCGGCAGGATTTTCTCAATCAATTGGGAAAGCATGTTCTCAACGAGATCACACCGGGAAACGCAGCCGCCTATCAAAAAAGGGTTTTGCCCCGGATCAAAACCGAAAAAGGGCGAGATCCAGAAAGCCGCCATGAGATTCGCAAGGAGATGGTGCGCGACCCCTATTATCAAATGACAAGTTCGTTCCAACGCACCGTTCAGGAAATGATGTGGAACTCGGTCGACGACACGATTCAGCGTCAGCTCCCTGAATTGATTGCGACGGCGAAAACCATTCGCGACGGCGAAACGCTCGGATCTCTGAACCTCGAGCCAGGTTTTGAGATTCCACCTTACATTGCCGAGAACGATCACCATTGTATGCCTGGCGGATATTCGGGTGACTTGGTCGATGACGACATCACTGCGGGCGCGCTCTACGACAAAGGCGCCTTTATTTACACACAAGGCTTATTCGGTCCGCGCATGGATGGCATTGGCAGAGCCACGGCGCTGATGACCGCCTGTTCCTTTCCTAAATTGCAGCCGAAGAAGATTCTGGAGATCGGGTGCACGGCCGGCGGGTCAACCACCGGACTAAAAATGGGATTCCCCGATGCGGAAGTCCACGCCATTGATGTCGGACCATCGGTCTTACGCTATGCCCATGCCCGAGCGGAAAGCATGGGGGTGGCCATTCACTTTCATCAAATGAGTGGAGAAGCCTTGACCTTTGACGACGCGAGCTTCGACTTGGTCAATTGCCCAGCGTCGTTCCACGAAATGTCACGCAGCGCGGTCTACAACGTCTTCAAAGAGGCTTTTCGCGTCTTGAAGCCCGGTGGTGTGTTCTTATTGTCTGAGCTGCCTCCGTACGAAGGTGTGGATCCGTGGACCCAGTTTGTTCGCGATTGGGATACTTACAACAACAACGAGCCGTTCTGGGGCACCCTCCATGAAATGAACTTCGCCGAAGTCGCAGAAACTGCGGGCTTTGATCGCGCCGACTATTGGGAGGGCACAGGACCCGGCATCGCCGAAGCCAATCAACTGACCGGTGCCGTTGAAGTGCAGAACAAGAAGTTTATGGGCTCCACCCGTGGTGGTGGTCAGGCCTGGTACGCCCACATGACAAAGCGCGCGAGTTAATACACCAACCCGATGACTGAAAAAATCACCACGCCCAGACCCGCTCAAGGCAAGCGCCCTCAATACTTCGATGATCCCAATATGGATCAAATGCACGCCATGATTATTGCTCTGGCGACGGAAGTCTCCGTGCTGACGGATCGGTTCGACACCATTGAGCGCGTGCTCGAAGACAAAGGAGCTGTCAGCCGTGCCGACATCGAAGGTTGGGAACCAGATGAAGACGCCTGGGAAGATCGTCGCGAGAAAAGAGATCAACTCATCCGACGACTTTTCCGCAGCACCCGTGAATCCCGCACAACGCTAGAAGGCCAAGACGGCCCGGCGGACGAGTAACAGAAGGATCGTTGGCTATGGCCCGACCACATATTGAGTTTATTCAAACCCAGGCTGTTAGCTGGAGCACGCTCGGCGATGACTCTGCCCGACCCGGCACCGAGGTTAAGCTGCTGAGTCATGACACCGATTCCAAAGCAGTCACGGTGATTTTGCGCTACCCCGCGGGCTGGTCTTTGGATCAAGAGCATCATGTGGACAGCGACGAAGAGCTCTACGTCCTGTCAGGCACGTTGACGATCAACGACACACTCTACGAAGAAGGCGATTACGCTTTTCTGCCGGCCGGGTTTCCGCGCTCGACAATGGCGACGAGTGACGGTGCCGATGTTATGACCTTTTTCGAAGGGGCCCATAACCGTGTTGCCGGAACGGCCCCGGATGGACTCTACGACGGGCGCAAGCTGGTCGCCCGTGTTCAATCCAAGTCAGTGGCCTGGGGTGGCGCAAACGACCCCAAAGTCGCGTCAGCGGGCGTGAAGTATTTGGCCCTTTCGCGGGACCCGGACACCGGCGACACCACATGGCTGCTGGATATCGATGAAACAGGCATGACTGGAGAGGTCAACCGGCTAGAAACACACCCGGTTGTCGAGGAAGTCTTTGTGGTGTCCGGCGAAATGCACATGCCGATGGGTGTTCTAAAGAAGGGCGCCTACTTCTGGCGGCCACCCGGCATTTCTCACGGGCCGGTGGGGACAAAAACCGGCGCGCTGGGCCTATTCCGCTGCAAAGGTGGTCCGCTGACGACTGAGTGGTCCGAGGACGCCCACCCGGTTCAATGGAATGCGCCCTACGATCCCATTCTCCCCGAGGCGGTTGCGGCGAGTCTTTCGCCGGACTACGACGCGACCCAGCCTTACTAGTCAATTCTTTGTAATTGGGACTTTCGAGGCGTCTGTTTTCGCTGCGTAACGTGACACTCGCCCCGAGCGACTGAGAAGGCTAGTCTGCCTGCCAGAATCGCATAAAGGGGAGCGCATCATGGCCGCAAAAGTCCGCAAAGGTTTCGTCAACGTCGGGGCTGGGCAGGTCCATTATCGGGCGGCAGGGTCAGGACCTCCGGTCATTCTACTACATGACTCGCCACGCTCTTCTGTTCTCCACCTGCCTTTGGTCGAGCATTTTTCAGACCGTTTCACGACCATTGCTATCGATACTCCGGGATACGGCAATTCGACCGCTCTGCCGCCAGAGCCGCGCCCTGAAATTGCCGATTTCTCAAACGCCTTGGCCGATACCATTCTTGGGTTCGGCGTCGAGCGCTGCCCGGTCTATGGGTTTCACACTAGCTCAAAAATCCTTCTCGACTTTGCCGCCAACCACCCAGAACGCGTCGCCGTCGCCATCATGGACGGATTGTCGCTACCCGCCGGCGACACGGACCATGCCTTCATCAATAGCTACATGCAGCCGTTTAAAGTCACAGGTACAGGTAGTTACCTGGCAGAAGAATGGACACGGGTGCGCGACTTCCAACGCTGGTTCCCTTGGTTTGCAAAATCAAAGGCGACACGTTTGCCCATGGCGCAGCGGGATATGAAATACATGCAGAGCTACAGCATGGATTTGTTTATGGCTGGGCCTCACTTCTCCGACGCCTACTCTGCGGCGATGCGCTACAAGGCTGTTTCCGTGGTGCCGACATTATCGGCCCGCTGTGTGTTCATGGCTCGCGAAGATGACGTGCTTTATTCCTTTCTCGACAGCCTTCCCGATCCTCTGCCTGACGGCAGCACCATTGAACGCATGTCGCCAGACCGCGATGCCTGGAAAGCGCGGATGGGCGAGCTGTTCAACGAATATGCAGACTTTGACGGCGCCGGCGATTTTGCTCCGCCGGACCCCTTAAAAGACCCGCTTAGCGGCGGTGCCGTCACCAGAGGTTATGTGGACGCCGGGTCTGGTCAGATTTTGGTGCGTCGCGCCGGTCACGGAACGGGAACACCGGTGGTGTTCTTGCACGACTTGCCGGGCAGCGCGCGCGCCGATGAAACCTATCTTAAAGCACTCGGTCAGGGACGACCGGCGTTCGGTCTTGATCTTCCGGGGTGCAACGACTCCGACGCCTTGGACCAAGCTGACGCGAGCAGCTACGCCGCCACACTCCTGGCCGCGATCGACGCCCTAGGATTAAAAGACTTCGACTTGGTGGCGGATGGTCTCAGCACACCCATCGCCCTCACTCTCGCCAAACAATCGGGGAGCCGCGTCCGTCGTCTAGTGCTCGATGCCGTTGCTTTACCGGAGTCCGATCTCAGCGCGGAAATGAAAGTGAATTACCTACCTGACTTGCGCCCGCAGATGGACGGTACGCACCTGCACCGCTGCTGGCACATGCTGCGCGATCAATCGGTGCATTGGCCGTGGTACGACGGTGGAGTCGATGCCATCCGCAAAATAGCACCGGACCTCGACCCCCAGACACTGCATATGCGTCTCGTCGACACAATGAAACAATGGGACCACGCGGGTGATGCCATCGCGGCCGCGCTCGATGCGGACGGCCGAGGCAGCCTTAAAGATATCTCTGCACCAACGATGGTGTTCGAAACCGAAGACGATGCCCGCTACCGCTGGGCGGGTGAGGCCGTGAAAGGTCTATCGAACGGCATACAAGCGACACGGCCGGCTGATCCGACCGCCAGAGCACGTGCGGTCCTTAGTTTCCTAGAAGGATAATGCGGTGCAAAGACTAAGGTTGGTCGTCTATCGCCAGTTCGTCGGAATCCACCGATGACAGACACCACCAGCACCCTGCGCCGGGCGACTTTGCTGGTGCGTGATATAGAACGGTCTCTTGCCTTCTATAGCGGTGTGTTTGGTTTATCGCCCTACGCCGAGCTGACCGTCGGATTAGATCGCGTGCCGTTCTTCCCCGTTGGCGCAGAACCACGCGGCGGCAATGGTCGCTTTGTCATTCTTAAGGGCGAGAACCCGCTGGTGGGCATGATCGGCCTCATGGAGATGCAAGACCCGCCATTGCCAGAACCTGACCACAATATCCGTCGCCTCGGCATCGGCAGCGTCGCTTTGGTTTTATCAACATCAAACGCGGACGCCGCGGCAAGTGCGGTCACGGAGCTGGGCGGAGAAATCCTCATGCCCGTCACCGAAGCCCGCAACCTGGGCGACGAGGCCGGGGATTTTGTCCCCGTCCGGCTGTTTATGGCCCAAGACCCCGATGGTTACTTTCTGGAGGTGTTTGAGCCTCTCTCTTGAGCCCTGTGTAGGCGCCTTTTCCGTAGGGTTTCATGCATCGGCGCAATGGCTTACCTTTGCGCCCGAAGTGCACGGCCTTTCTCAATCGGAGATCAGTGACAATGCGCGAACAAGCCGCCCACCCGATGATGCCGGTACCGACCCATGATGAGGCGGCACGTACGGACTTCGTCTATCACCTGTCCAACTTCATTCGCAGCGACATCACACCGCATAACAAAACTGTGTACGAGCAAACCGTGCGGCCCGCCTTCGTAAAAAGCCATGGTCGCGCGCCCAAGACTCGTCAGGAAGTGCGGAAGGCGATGCTGCCGACGCGCGAATACCGCATGTCCAGCGCGTTGCAACGCTGCTCGCAAGAAATGATGTGGAGCTCTGTGGCAGAAACGGTGGAACGGCAGCTGCCCGATATGATTACCCATTTTCGCAACATTGCTGGAGGTCCGGTGAAAGGCAGTCTGACGCTTAATCCAGAGATGCCGATCCCCTCTTACCTTGATGAGAATCATCATCACTGCATGGCCGGCGGCTATCATACGGAAGTCACAGAGGACGACGTTGGCATGGGGGCCGTCTATGACCGCGGCGCGTTCATTTATGTCGACGGCAATTTTGGGCCGCGCAATGATGGCCTGGGTGTCGCTCTCACCAAATACATCCAAACGCGGTTTAGGGGTTTTAAACCAACCCGCATTCTTGATATGGGCTGCACCGTCGGCGCCTCGACCGTGGCGTTGAAGGAAGGATTCCCCGACGCAGAAGTTTGGGGCATCGATACCGGTGGACCATGCTTGCGCTACGGCCACGGCCGGGCAGAGCACCTCGGTGTTGCAGTGAACTACTCACAACAAAATGCCGAGCATACGGATTTCGATGATCAATCCTTTGATCTGGTGGTTTCCGCCGGCGTGCTGCACGAGACCGGGCACCAAGCGACATTAAACGTGCTCAAGGAAAGCCGACGGCTTCTCAAGCCAGGCGGCATAATGGTCCATCAGGAAATCCAACCCTACCGCCATGAAGACCCCTGGCTTGATTTCACCCGCGATTGGGATTCCTTCAACAACAACGAACCATTCTGGGGCACCATTCTGGATATGGATTTGCCCGCTGTCGCCAAGACCCAAGGCTGGAACGACGACGACGTGTTTTCGGAAATCGGTTTTGGTCCCGCCGAAGCCCATAGCATCCAACCCGAAGTGGAAGCGGAAAAAGTGATGGGCGCATCACGCGGCGCACGCGGCATGAGTTATCTCTGCGGCACAAGATCCAGCTAAGCCCTTTTCGTGAATACCCCGCCTGTTGAGACCGTCCTTGCTGCGCTAGCGAACTCGCTCGGCGTTGACCATGTGCTGACAGACGATGCGGCCCTGGCGTATGTCTCGACCGACTTGTTTTATGAGGGAGCGCCGCCCTGCGCAGTCATTCGCCCAGGATCAGTTGAGCAACTGGCTGATGCCGTGCGCGAAATCACCGGCGCTGGGTTGGCCGTCGTGCCACGCGGAGGCGGCCTGTCCTACTCCGCCGGTTACCTCGCTGACCGCAGTGATGCGGTGGTGATCGACACCCGGCGTCTCAACCATATTCTCGAAATCAATGAAGAGGACATGTTTGTCACCGTCGAAACCGGGGTGACGTGGGCAGTCCTCGACGCAGCCTTAGCGGCACGCGGTTTACGTACGCCTTTCTGGGGCACCGGCTCAGGCAAGCATGCAACAGTCGGTGCGACGCTTTCACAAAATGGAATTAACTACGGCTCCGGCCAGTATGGCTTCGCCGCGCAATCCGTCATCGGCCTGGACATCGTGACCGCGGACGGCGGCCTTATGACAACCGGGTCTGGCGGCAACGACCAAAGTGCAACACCTTTTCTGCGCCACTATGGACCAGACCTCACGGGTCTCTTCATCGGTGACTGCGGCGCCCTTGGCGTCAAAGCCAAAGCAACATTGCAATTGATCCAGCGTCCGGCCGTCACACGTTATGCGGCTTACGAATATGAGTCATCGGATCTTTTCTGTGACGCGCTGAGCAACATCGCCCGCTGCCAAGTGGTGTCGGAGTGCTTTGGTTTTGATCCTGGCTTTACTTCTATGAGGACCACCTACGCGGGGATCAAAGACGGCCTCAAACTTCTGGGCGGCGTCGCAAAATCAGCGGCGTCTCTTGGTCAGGGCTTGAAAGAAGCGTTCAAAATCGCCGCGGCGGGACGCACCTATCTCGAGGGTATCCAGTATTCGATTCACATTACTGTCGATGGTCGCGATGAGGAGGATGCAGCGTCACGCATGAGTGTCGCGAAGCAGGTTCTAGGTAAGCAGGGAACAGAGATTGAAGCCAGCGTGCCCAAAGTGATGCGCGGCACACCATTTCCTGACCCGACAATTATCCTTGGGCACAATGGTGAACTCTGGGTGCCGATGCATGGTGTCGTGCCCCACTCTCAACTCAAAACGCTGCTGAAAAATCTAGATCAGTATATGGACGGCCAGAAAGACATCATCGATTCACACGACATCGCCTGGGCAATCACAACGGTTCCGGCCGGACCATCCGGTGTATTGGTCGAACCGAATTTGTACTGGCGCGACGAACGCTCAGCCTTGACGGAAAGCTATTTGTCAGAGAGTTACCTCGATCAAAAACAAAAATACGCGGCCGATGCGAGCGCCAGGGCCGCGGTGCGCCAACTGCGGGAAGGTATGATCGACGTCTTTCGCGCTTTGGGCGCGGCCCATTTGCAAATCGGGCGGGTTTATCCCTATCTGGAGAGTCGCAGCCCAGCGGTGCAAGCGCTGCTCAAGGCCCTTAAAGCACAGCTTGACCCGCAGGGCCGCATGAACCCAGGATCACTGGGTTTATGAATGTGGGTATTGGGAGATTTATCGTGCGCCGGTTCGCCATCATCGTAATGCTAGCCGTGTTGCCGGTGCCGAGTATGGCAGCAGACAAAATACCTATGACAATTGCCGCCTTCTCCACGCCGGCGCTGGCCTCCGACCAATTTTATCGAAACATGGGTGCGTACATAGCTGACGCTCCCGATGAGCCATTTGATGTCAAACTTTTGGTGCGCGGCGAACTGGGGTCAGACGAAGCACACTTCTACGCCCTGCGCCGCGGGCGGATTCAAATTGCCGGGGTTGGCTTTCAGTCGGTCGCGACCGCGGTGCCGGAACTCACCGTTCTCAATGCCGCTTACCTTCTTGAGTCCTGGCCCGAAGTCGATTTCGTTTACGAAACCGCAGTCGTGCCCTTTATCAATGCGCTCCTCGCGGAGCACGGTATTGTCGGCCTCCGCCTGTTCGGGGCCGCGTGGCATGGCATTTACGCCAAGACCCCGATTTATGTTCCAACCGATGCGGTCGGTCGGCGCTTCCGCGCCTTGATTGATCCGGCATCCCAACTGTTTGTACGGGCGTTGGGTGCCGATACCTTTCAGGTCGCGTCAACGGAAGTGGTGACAGCATTGCAAACGGGCCTGATCGAAGCCGGTGAAACCAACTCCCACGTATACAATATTACAGGTACGTCGAATGATGCGCCGTTCTTTACCCGCACACGAAACACACCAACAGTGATCGCGATTTTGGCGAACAAACCGTGGTTCGATGAACTGACGCCGGCTCAACAGCAACGCGTGATGACCGCTCACCCGTCCATGGTGGAGTCTGGAACCGCATTGCGCGCCGATGAAGAACGCCTGCTAGCGGAAGCGGCGGCCAGTCACGTCACCGTTATTGAACCCACCACGGAGCAACTGGCCCTGTGGCGCGCTGTCGGCCTTTCCACGCATCAGGCCCTCATCGATGAAGTTGGCGGGCGAGCTCAAGAGCTGTACGACATGGTCATGGCCGCCAAAGCAGACTTCCGCGCCCTCAATGCCGCCAACTAGTCGGATAACGACGCATTAACGCGTCCATGTCATAAAACGGGATGGCTTCCCTGATCCCTGATTTTTCTGCCACCCGGCGGGTTCTTTCCAACCGCAATTTCGCGCTCTACACCGCTGGTAACTTTGTCTCTCTGGTCGGCACGTGGATTCAACGGCTGGCCCAGGGCTGGCTGGTTTGGCAACTCACCGGGTCCGCGACCTGGCTTGGCGCCGTTGCTATGGCGGAGTTTCTGCCGACGCTGATCGTCACCCCGATCACCGGCGCCCTCGCCGACCGCTTCGACCGACGCCTCCTCGCGGTGATCGGACAGATTCTAGCCTGCCTGCAAGCCATTGCGCTGTGCGCGGTGACGGCACTGGGGCTGGCCACACCGGAACTAATCTTCGGCCTCGCGATGATTGGCGGCATTGTCTACCCGCTGGTGCAGACTGCGCGCCTTACGTTGATTCCCTCACTGTTGGACAAACAGGATTACACCTCGGCGATTGCGATCACGGCTGTGTCGTTCAATGTCACCCGAGTTGCCGGCCCGGCCATCGCCGGCGTGGTGATTTCGACCCTGGGTATCGCGCCGGCCTTCGGTCTCAACGCCGTCAGTTACTTTGCTGTGATCTTTGCCTTGCTTGCCCTCAAGATTCCAAAGATGGAAAAGAAGGAAGCCGAAAGCACTAGCATCTTCGCAGACCTGCTTGAAGGCTGGCGCTACATGGCCCGTCATAAGGCTCTCGGGCCGCTCCTCCTGTTGTGGGGGATCGCCTGTGTGTTCGCCTTGCCGCTGCAACACCTGCTGCCCGGCATTATCGATATCTATTACGGCGGTGGGCCGGAAATGCTGGCGACTTTCACCGCGACCATGGGCATCACCGCCGTCATCACCGGTGTATACATGGCGCAACGATCTGGGCCCCGCGGCCTAACCCGCATGACAATGATCGCCACCGTGTTTTGTGGCTTGGCGACAGCCGGGTTCGCGGCAACCCATACGGAATTTTTCGCCTATGTGATGATCGGCGTGCTCGGGCTCTTTGGCGTCGCCCTCGGCACAACGTCACAGACCCTGGTACAGACCGCCGTCGACGAATCCTATCGCGGTCGCGCCCTCAGTGTTTGGTACACGGTGATCGGCGGAGGGCAAGCCCTTGGCGCGCTGATCCTTGGCTCTATGGCAGAGCTTTACGGCTTCGGCCCACCGCTGATTGTTGCCGGTCTATTCACCGCACTGGTCGCGGTAGCCATGCTGCCCAAACGCAGCCGCTACGCAAACCTTCTAGAGCGGACGTAAGCTTTAGCTGCCGCCCGGCTGAACCGGCTCTTGCTCAATGGCGTACATTTCCAGGCTCGACAGGCTCGGCTCTTTAAGCGTTGCCGGTGGTTCTAGGTATTTCGGGAAATTCTTAGCCGTGTATTCGACGATGTTAGCTGGCAACTCATCCACCGTCTCAACACCACCGGCGGTGAGGCAGTTGTAGACGCAATGGCCGGGCGCTTGGCCCATGAGCATCCACGGCAGCCACGGTGTCACCCGGTTCCAAGACCCGTAATCCCGCACCGCCGTCAGCTCTTCGTTTTGCATGTCGTCGAGCGAGATAACGTGGAGGAACATTTCAGACACCCGGTTCATCGGACCAGAACTTTCCCGAATCCATTTCTTCGGATTGAGCGCGTTTTTGTAATAGAGGTGAATGTGCTCCTCGAGCATGAGACGGTCACCTTCGACACGCCATGACTTTATGTAGGGCTTGCGTTCCACATTGTCATCATTCAGCCCGCCGTAGTTGGGCGGCAGCGGGTAAAACTCTTCGTAGATCGTGTTGAACGGATCATTAGCGACATGCACCACCCGCACCTTCTCTTGGGTGTAGGGGTTTTCCATTTCTTCGATGATTTCGCCAGAGGCTAGGTCGTAATAGTAGCCAACCTCACGATGCAGTTTCTGCCAGCCTGGGCGATCCGTTAAGGGGACGAGCTTGGTTGCACCAAACCCGCGAAAGCCGCAGATGTTTTGCAGCGGCCCGCCAGGTGCGACGCCCATCACAATACCGTCGTACCAACCGTAACGACTTTTGTTGGGGTCGATATTTCCGTGCATGCGCGCGGCGGCGATCATGTTGCCGGTCTTGTCGGTCAGATCGATATAAGGGCCGGTCAGATTGGCGCCTTCGATCTTGCTGGTTGATGCCTGCGCCGGCATGGCACCACCAAGCGACACGGCGGCGGTGGTCGCACCGGCCATGGCGATAGACGCCAGAATTTCACGACGCTCGAGCATGGGTTTAGTCATAGGGATAGTCCTTTTATTGGTGTGCTATGCGGCCTTGGATGGCGCACGGTAAACGCCCGTTTCGCGATAACGGGCCATGGTTTCTAGAACGATCTTAATGCCTTCATCGGCGGTTTCGGTTGGTTTCTCAAGGGCCCAATCCATGGGGAACCCATCGTGGCCGCGATACATCGCCGCCGCTTTTTCAAAATCGATTTTATCAATCACCGAAAGATCAGCATCGCGTCGGGCGCGGCGTAGCGCTTCAATGTCCACTTTTGCAACCAGCGGCACTTCACCTCCGGTATCGGCGACCGCAACCGCGCGACCGTCGGGTCCGATCAGCTTGGAAAAGCCGCGATGGAAGAAGGTAGTCGGTGCACCGGGGGCGACAGCTTCGCATCCGGCATTGGCGCTGGCGATATAAATTTGGTTCTCCGCCGCATGGGCGCGCTTGGCCACATCCCAGGCGGTGCGATGGCCGTTGTGCGGCTCGCCGGTGGGATAAACAATCATCTCAGCCCCGCGCAAAGTGAGGGACCGCCATAGCTCAGGGAAGTTGGTGTCGTAGCAAATGCACGTGGCGAGGCGGCCGATCTCCGTATCCACCACCGGGAACAACCCATCTTCGCCGTAGCGCTCGACGTATTCAGAGTAGACGTTGCCCGGCGTGGTGTTGTTGAGCAGACCATTGATGTCGCCGCACTGCAGCTTGCGATACTTGTGAATGACATCGCCCGAGGGGTTGATAATAAACGCGGTGTTGAACCAGCGCCGGGGCCAGTCCGGGTCGTATTCAAAAATCGCGCCGCCAACAAACGAACCAACCTTGGAAGCGAACTCTTGCAGCCGCGCAAAGTGCGGGCCGTCCATGCGGATGCCGACCTTGGGCCAGAAATCATCCACCGACTTCCCGAACGAAGCGCCGGTCATCCAATACTCGGGAAAGACCACAAGCTTGATGCCGGGCTGCATGGCAAATTTACCCGCGAGGCCAAGACTGCGATCCAGATTGGCGGAAATCACCTCGTCAGCCTGTTCGACGCTCGGCACCGTGGTGATGTGCGCCTGCGCGATAAGCACTTGGTAAGGCGCTATCGGTTTCTGTGGTTCCGTCGCCCAATCTTTGGCTCGGGCAGCAGCCCGGTCATACTCGACCGCATATAACTTGGTCCGCAATTGGGCCGGGAAATTGAGCATCGGCGCGGTGCGTGAGGTGCGCAATGTTTCTAAATCAACTTTTGTCACGATCGCATCAGTTTCTGCACCGCCGGATACGAGCAACTCTCCATGTGAGTCCCACGCCCCGGACGTGCCGCCGGCCGAGGCCGTTAACAGCGCCGACAAAGTCTCATAGGCCCGGGCGGACCGGGCCAACGTGCGAGCATCCGATAGGGCATCGGGCCGCTCCCGCGTCGGGTTCAGAATGATTTCCGCGCCGCCGAGCGTGTGACCGCGCACCACTTCATGGCTGCGAATGTCATCGCCAACGACGACCGCAAGATCGCCAATATCAGACCGAACCACAGGGTAGGCGTCCGCTGAATCAGCCAGCAGGTTTTTGCCTTCCGGTGACAGCAAAAATGCTATCGACCCAATCGCCCCGGCCAGGTGCACCCCATAGTCCCGCGCGACTTCGGCGAAACCATCCACACCGCCGTCCGTGGCCTCAGGCAATTGCGCCAACACCACGAGTTTTAGATCCGCGTAATCTTCGGCGAGGCCAGCGATCCGTTCTCCCCAATCTTCGCCTGTGGGCTTGGGGCCGTCAGTCAGGCAAGCGGCGCTATAGCGCATGGCGGTCATCCCCTACGAAGTGCTTTGGCGGAGTATAAGATATTCTGGCGGCGGGCCGTGCAGAATCGCGCTCGCAGATGGAATCGTTCAACTGGTGATGGTGGACCGTGAGAGCAAGCCTTACTTCCCGTCCTCGCGCTGGTTCACTTCCCAGACAAAGCCATCGTGATCTTGGAAGCCCATGGAATGCATTTGGGTTTCGCCCTGGCCGCCGGTTTTGGGCACCGTACGGCTGAACAGGTCGCGCGTTACTTTTAGGCCTGAGGCTTTGACCTTGTCGAACAGACCAGCCGCATCTTGTGTGCCGCCGACAAACACGGCGGAACCTATGCCGGTATTCCAGGTCGCATCACCGGGATCATCCAGCGGGTCTTTGATAAACTGTAATCCAGCGGCCATGCCGTAGTAGTCGTGGTCGGCTTTGCACACGGCGAAGCGCACGGTGTCGCCCGCCTTCCCAGCGGCAAGCATGCCTTCCAGGTCCATGGTCGAGTCCTGAATTTTGGTCAGACCTAATGTGTTGGTGAAGAAATCGAGGGTTTGATCAATGTCCCGGACAATGCAGGTGGTGCGGCGAATAAGGAACTGTTCTGGGTTGGGCCGGTTGTAGCGGTAGTACAGTTCGTAAAAGAACCCTTCCGGATCAAACATTGCCGCGTTGGAAAATTCGATGGTGCCTTCACCCCGTGGGTCCGGGAAGGTGCCGTCTTCCGGCGCAAAGTGAACCTTGGCCCCGGGAAACGCTTCAACCTTTTCCATCAACACGGTCATGTCAGGAACGTCAGCCACCAACACGATATTGCCAATGCCGAGCCGGTGAGTCGGCGAGCCAGGATCAGACAACTTGGGATCAAGCCACTCCAACAATCCAATTTTTGCAATGTCCGGGTCAGCGCCTTGCATCATGTAGAGCTTCACCCGGTCGCCCTTCTTGCCGCAGGGCAAGAGGCCGCCAGTGAGTTCCATCTCGGAGCTATAGGACACGGTCCAGCCGAGGACCTGTTCGTAAAAGTCCTTCATGCGATCGGCATCGCGGACAATCAGGGTGGTGCGTTTAAGAATGATATCGGAAAGAGAGTCGGTCATCGCGCGCGTCCTGTTCCGGCCTAACCCACTTCTTTGCGGGTGTTGAGTTCATAAAAGTAACCATCGGGGTCGAAGAACGACATGGTGGTGAGCTGAATGGTTTTGCCATCGGCGCCGGGCACTTCATCGTGATCGGGCGGACAGTGGATGGTGTGATTATAGGTATCGCCGACTTCGATCATGCGGCGGTTGATATCGTTCACGTTTTCCGCGCTGGCGACAAACATCGCCGTGCCGATGCCAATGGTGCGCGGATAGGGCCCGGGATCGGCGACCACCGGATCAAGATATTGCATCAGGCCGAGCATGCCGACTTCGGGGTCGTTGCCCTGCATGATTACCACCCGCACTTGGGCACCCGGTTCGCCCGCCGGTAAAACTTCACCGCCAACGGGCATTTCCTGGTCGTACCACACGGCCATGCCCATCACGTGCTTATAGAAATTAATCGACCTTTGAATGTCGCGGACAATGAGAGTGGTGCGCTTGATGCCGAAGGCATCAATGTTTGGCGCGTTGCGTTTGTGATTGACCTCAAAGAACAAACCATCGGGATCAAAAAACGACAACGTGGTCATTTCAATCTCGCCCTTACCGCCGGGGGTCGGCACCGCCCAATCATGTGGCGGGCAATCTATGCGGCAATCGGGCGAGGCCTCGAGACGTTTAATCAGCGGGTCCATGTCCGGTGTTTCGCAAACGAAGACTGTGTCGCCGATGCCGAGACGGGTGCGATCGGCGAAGCCCGGATTCTCCGGCAAACGTGGCCCGGTCCACTCGAGGATACCGAGCTTGGCGATGGTAGACCGATTGCCCTCCATAATGCCGAGATGGACCATGGCCCCCGGTTCACCGGCCGGGATGATCTTGCCGCCAACGGACATGGTTTGGTTGTAATACTCGGTCATACCCACAACATCGCGGTAGAAGGCGATGGAGCGCGCCGCGTCGTTGACCAGGATAGTGGTGCGCTTAAGGTGCGTGTCTGTTGGCTCGGCGTTAGTCATTTTTCCCCTGGGACCGCTTTCTCGTTTCCGGAGTGTGGAACCACACACCGAGTTTGACCACACCTGTCGCTTGGAAAATTTTTCTAAACTTTCATCTCCATAAAGAAAGCGGGCGGCACCCAGGTCCCGGAGACGAAATCGTTGCCCCACTGACTCATGGTTTGCAAAACGGGTAAGAATCCCCGGCCCTTTTTGGTCAGCGCATAGGCGTGCCGAACCGGCCGCTCTTGATAGGGCTGACGCTCAATCATGCCTCCGGCTTCCAGGCGCTTGAGACGTTCGGCCAGAATGTTGGTCGGAATGCCCTCAGGCGAGTCTTCAAATTCACCGAACTTGGATTTGCCGACGAAAAGGTCGCGCATGACCAGCAGCGTCCATTTGTCCCCAACCAAATCAAGCGCTGTCGCGATGGGACAGGGCGACCGCTTTGCCCCTTCAGGCAAGGGCGACATCGGGAATTTCTCATCTGGCATGATTAGTCACTTGCATATTTAAAGTTACTGGGTTTACAGTGCAAAACTGGCTTGCAAAAAGCAAGTTACCACGCCTAACCAGGGGGACAAATCTATGAGCGAAGCGTTTGAAGGCGGCTGTCTATGCGGCGCCGTACGGTACAAAAGCGGGGCTGCACCGGCGCTTGCCGGACACTGCCAATGTATCGATTGCCGCAAGAACAGCGGAACCGGGCATGGCTCTCATATGGGAGTTCTGAAAGACGCCGTCACCCTAACCGGCGACGTGACATCCTTCGATAAACCGGCCGACAGCGGTAATGTGGTGACCCGATGCTTCTGCCCCACCTGCGGGTCTTCGGTTTATACCTACAATTCTGGCATGCCCGATCTGATCTTCCTGCGCGCATCCAGTTTAGATGACGTCGACGTCTTTAAACCGCAATTTGTTGTCTACACGGATAGCGGTGCCGCGTGGGACACCGTCGACCCTACCCTACCCACATTCCCTGGCATGCCCCCAAACATGTAAACCTAAACCAATGGCAATCGATGAAAAATTGGTCTCGCGCATTCGCGATGTCCTCAGTGAGCGCCATGACGTCGAAGAAAAGAAAATGTTCGGCGGCATTGCGTTCATGGTCGATGGCCATATGTGCTGCGGACCGCTCGAGAAAGATTTAATGGTGCGGGTGGGCCCGGATCAATACGACAATGCGCTAAAACGCAAACATGCAACGACCATGGAGTTCACCGGTAAACCGATGCGTGGCTTTGTCACCGTGCATGCTGCAGGCCTAAGCACCAAACGCGATCTTGCCCGATGGATCAGCCTTGGACTGACGTTTGTGGAAAGCCTGCCGCCGAAATGACGGTGGCGACTAGGATTCAGAATCGAGAACGATCGACCCGTCTTCACCGATGGTCCAAAACGGGTTGTGGGCGACCTCCCACAAATGACCATCTGGATCAGCGAAGTATCCTGAGTAGCCGCCCCAAAAGGCTTCCTCTGCGTCTTTGACGAGATCAGCCCCAGCCGCGACCGCCTCAGCAAGAACAGAGTCGACCTCAGCGCGATCGCGAGCGTTGCAAGCCAACGCGACCCCACGGAACCCAGCCGGGGTTTCTTCAACGGTCGCATCCTTGGCTAAAGCCGCCCGGCCATAGAGGCCAAAGATTGAGCCGCCGGCCTGGAAGAACGTAACGTCATCATTACTTTGCTTTGATGCTTTCCACCCAAGCGTTTCATAGAACCCACGACTGCGGGCCATGTCAGTCACGCCGAGAGTGATGAGGCTGATGCGCGGTTCCATAAATTTACTCCAAACCTGAATTTCTTAAAACACGGTCTTATAAGTGCTCGCTGGCGAATACCGACCGGATTGGATACTGTGCCATCATGTCATTGCTGTTTCGCCAACTCACCCGTTACGTGACTCAAAAAGTGGCCTCCGACCCAAAAGCGCGGGCGATGGCGGCCAAAGCGGCGCAGCGCGTCGTTGAGGAAGCCAAACACATCGCTAAAGAAGACGATCGCGCGTATGCCGCTGGACGCGCCGTCCGACGCGCCCTCACCAAATTTCAAAACCGGTAGACGACCAGCGCGGCTCTAGTGCTCTTTAAATCCGAGCGCGCCCGGATTCACCGTGCCTTCGGGATCAAGCAGATTTTTGATGCCGTCGATCACCCGCGCCGTCTCAGGCAATAAAGAGTCATGATACGGGTAGGTCTTGCCGATCTGGTTCGACGCTGCGCCGTGTTTCGTAAAGATGGCCACTACCTTTTCCCGCATCTCCGCGACGAGTGCTGACGCTTCTGGATTGGGTTCCGGTTCCTTCAAAGTTTTAAGATGGCTCGGTTCCGGCGTGCGCTTGTGCACCGGAAACCATTCATCAAACCAATGGAAAACGGGCTCGTAGGAAAAGAAATTCTGGCCAATGGCGATCATCAGGCGGGTCATAAACACGCCGTGGGCTTCCATTCTATCCTTGTAGCTGTCGAGCAGCGCTTCGGTATCCTGCATCAGAGCAATCGCACCGGAATGCCCAAGCTTGGCGTTCAGCGCGGCCCAGCGATCTCCATCGGGGCCAAGGATGCCATTCAATGGCTTGAACGGATCTGCTCGCACCGCTTTCGGGATGGAATTGGGAATCTCTTCGCCACCGAACTTAGCCGTCGCGGCGCGAATCGTCTCCAAATCCGTATCGGTCGCTGCGCGGCAATTGCCCGACACAACGACGTGCATGGAGAACGCGCCTTCTTTCATGAAGTCGCGGCCGGCAACCACAAGCTTGGCGCCTTCGACCAACCCCTTAAGCCAACCGGACTGCCCCTTGACCACCGCACCGAGGGTTTTGATGTCCTCGACAATATCGGCGGCCGCCATGTTCTTTTTGGTTGAGCCCGGATCGAACACGTAGGCTTCTTCGGCAGCGCCCGTGCGGGCTACTTCCGACAAGGCTTTCGCCGTCGATTCCATGTCGGGAAAACAGAAGGATCCAAAATCTGTTATGGCGGGCGGGCGGATCATCCTGAACGTCGCCTGGACTTTAAAACCGAGCGACCCAGCATCATGGACAAACAAGCCAGTGAGGTCGGGTCCGTAGGTCCGATAAAAAGGTTTGTCGACATTTTTGAAACCGGGCTGACCGGTTTTCAGCAATGAGCCGTCAGCCAGCACCACTTCCATGCACTGAACAATCTCAGCCGACGTGCCGTAACGTCCGGTGCCCATAAACAAAGCCCCGTTGGACAAGCCACCACCAATGGTCGCGCGTGAGCCAGAGAACGTGCCAAAAAACGGCAGCCGAAGTCCGCGCGGCTTCAACTCTTCGTAAATTTGTAGCCAGGTCACGCCGGCCTGCACGGTGATGTAGAGGTCTTCTTCATTGACCTCGATGATCTTATTCATCGCGCTTAAATCTAAAGTGACCGTGTCTTCCCGCACCGGTCGATAGCCGCCGGTGTAAGACATGCCGCCACCCCGAGGCACCACCGCGTAGCCTTCTTTGGTTGCTGCCGCGACGGCTTGAGCTAGCTTGCCTTTGTCAGTGGGCTTAATCGCCACCGTGGGCGTGGCTCCAACAGAGTATACGTCCGTCGCATAGAAGGCGCGTTCGGCCTCATCTGTAATGACTTGGTCGGCGCCGAGGATATCAGTCAGCGTCTCAACCAACCGGTCGTTCTTAGCAGAAGGGTCAGCGTTCATTGTCGTGCTCCCAATCTCATATGTTTGTTGGCGCTAGAGCCCGTGGGGCTCGGCCCGAACCATTTCATTGTCTTCGATCCGCCAGGTTTTGCCACCGATCAATCTTCCGGCGACTGGTGCAAACGGCATCACCCGTACTTTTTTCCAGACCCCATTTTTGACGTAAGGATCCGCATCGAACAACGCTTGCGCCTCTGCTTCATTGTCGGCTTGGTACACCATAATCGAGCCCTGATACTGACGATCATCACTTTCATCGGATGAGGCGCACGGCCCTGCCACAACGACCTTATCGAGCACACTCTCGACGTAGCGCAGGTGCTCTATCAAGTGACGGGCGCGGGTTTCGTCCTGATTGCCGTCGTCTGTACATATAAAAACGAATTTCATTCCCAACTCCTAAAAGAATGCCTGCAGCCCAGTTTGCGCTCGTCCAAGGATAAGGGCGTGCACATCGTGGGTGCCTTCATAGGTGTTCACGGTTTCAAGGTTCATGGAATGGCGCATGACATGAAACTCATCGACGATACCGTTACCGCCATGCATATCCCGCGCCATGCGCGCGATGTCCAACGCCTTACCCGCATTGTTGCGTTTGATCAGAGAGATGTCTTCCGGCGCACATGTTCCGGCATCAACTTTGCGACCGACATGAAGAGCCGCTGTCAGACCAAGTGTGATTTCCGTCTGCATGTCGGCAAGCTTCTTTTGAATAAGCTGCGTCTGCGCCAGAGGTTTGCCAAATTGTTTGCGATCCAATGTGTATTGCCGCGCGGCATGCCAACACGCTTCCGCCGCACCCATAGTGCCCCAGGCGATCCCGAAGCGCGCCTTATTGAGACAACCGAACGGCCCCTTGAGGCCTTGGACGTTGGGCATCAGCGCATCATCACCAACTTCAACGTCCTCCATGACAACCTGACCTGTGACCGAAGCGCGCAGACTGAGCTTGCCTTCAATCTTGGGCGCCGACAGGCCCTTCATTCCCTTTTCGAGAATAAACCCACGAATGATGCCGTCTTCCGTTTTCGCCCAAATGACAAAGACATCAGCGATCGGGGCATTTGAAATCCACGTCTTCGTGCCTGAAAGAACGTAACCGCCGTCCGTCTTAACCGCTTTGGTCGCCATGCTACCCGGATCAGAGCCAGAGTCCGGCTCGGTCAGCCCAAAACAGCCAACCAACTCACCCTTGATCAATCCTGGGAGATATTTCTGGCGCTGCTCTTCGGTGCCATACGCCGCAATGGGATAGGCAACCAGGGACGACTGAACGCTGATCATCGAACGATAACCGGAATCGACCTTTTCCAATTCCCGCGCAATCAATCCATAGGCAACATGGCCTAGGGCCGAGCCGCCGTATGCTTCCGGTGCCGTCGCGCCGAGTAAGCCGAGAGCTCCCATTTCTGGGTAAAGCGATGGATCGTAGGTTTCATTCCGATAGGCTTCGGTAATGCGGGGCAGAAGTTTTTCTTGGGCGAAAGCGCGGGCGCTGTCGCGCACCATGCGTTCTTCGGCGGTGAATTGGTCTTCAAGGAGAAGCGGGTCTTCCCAGACAAACTTTCCCCATTTGGTGGCGTAGGAGACGGATTGCGCCTCCGCTGACGCATCTGCGGCCATGTGGTGCTTCCCTTATATGCTGTCATCACCCGTGGACCGCGCACTGTTTTACGCCCGGGCAGATGAAGTGCTGTTGGCCCGACTTTAGCGGGGATCACACGCCGCAAACAAGCGTAACGAAGCGATTAGGACTGTTTGGTCGCCCCAAACATATACATGCCGCCTGCTTTCTTCGGATTGGGCTTTTCCGCCCCTTCCCGCATTTTCGCTTCATGGGCATGGCGGCTGAACGACCCAACCCATTTAGGGTACGAGGGATCAAAGCGATCAATCGGCTGTGATGTTTCGAATGTGTCATCGCGGTCAAAGCCAGCGGCGACCATTTCGTCAACAACATCAATGGTATGCAATTTGGCCCAAAACGGTTCGGCGTTGTACCAACAATCCCAATCGCGCACGAACTTTTCAAAGGGCGTGGTATCGGGATCAAAATTTGGTTGTTCCATATGCAACATCAGGCCGCCCGGCTTGAGCATGGCGCGCGCCTTCTCGAGAATGGAACGCATCGCCTTGGTCGACGTTTCATGGAAGAACATGGCAGAGATCACGACATCAACACTGCCCGGTTCAATGTCGACCGACTCCGCATCAGCTTGTTGGAATATCATATTCTCCACACCCATCTCTTTCGCACGGGCATGGCCATAACGGAGCATGGGCGCCGCAACATCGACGACCCAGACCTCAGCATCTGAGTAGGCCTGGGCAAGCGGAATCGTATTGAAGCCAGCACCAGCGCCGATATCTACAATGCGCTGAGGCTTGATGTCTGGATAATTTTCTTTCAGCCATGCCGCCATCGTTCGGCCGACTAAATCACTTTTTGGGCCCGTGCCGCCAGCAACAGTTGTGTAGTGGCCGGACTCGTAATTGGCTGGGGCCGATATGTCGTCGGGCACAACCTCGGTGTAATAGCTCCCTGGCATAACGTGATTATCGGCCGCCGAAAGATACCGGGGAATCTTAACAGACTCGTCCAACCGCAATCGATTGCTGCCGGCATTTATTGTTTTTGCCCGCTCAACCAAAGTATCGAGCTGCTTATAGACAAAGGAACGACCAACTTGTTGGCGTGCTTCTTGCGTATTGCGACGAAGAGCTGACCACGTCTGATACGCAGGATCGCTTTTCATGGCATCACGCACCTCGACCGAGGACTCTGGTGCCCGCCCACGCTCTTTCTCAAATTCTGGCTTCACTTTTGCTTCGTAAGACGCCGAGACACCCGGAAACAGAACCGCACCGACGTGGACATTCATATTGGCGAGGAAGTTCATCCGAGCAGAATCATCATGGCTCGGCACTGGCAGAAGTGAGTGGCGGCCCAGGCGGTCATAGGGCGGTGGCAAAGGGACAGAACTACTCATGGCGTGCTCAGCTTTCAAAAGAGGCGTGTACGCAACTTACATATACTAAGAAATATGAACCTTTAGGCTTTGATCTCAAGCAAATTCAGCCCGCCTGTACTCGCGTCGAGCGCGTTTCCTGCCCGGTCGTTAATAAAGGCTGCCTGTTGGACGCTTGCGTTGAAGGGATTACAGTCGCCCCCGAATATTAAGAAAACACAGGGATAGTATGGGCGAGACACTGATACAAAAAATCATGGCGCGGGCATCCGGCAAGGACTCGGTCACGCCCGGGGAAATTGTGACCTGCGCCGTAGATCTCGCGATGATTCTCGATTCTGGCGGGCCACGCAAAATCTGGCCGCGCCTGGAGCAGCTCGGCGTCGGCGTCTACGACAACGAAAAAGTCATCGTGGTCGCAGATCACTTTGTCCCGGCGGCAGATCCGCAAAGCGCCGCGATCCTGAAACTGACCCGTGACTTTGTTAAAAAATTCGACATCAAGCACTTCTACGACATGGAAGGCATTTGCCATGTCCTAATGGCCGAGAACGGCCACCTCCAACCGGGCATGTTTTGCTGTGGCGGCGACAGCCATTCAACCATGGGCGGCGCCTTCGGTTGCTACATGGCGGGATTCGGAGCCATTGAGATGAGCGGCGTTGTGGTGACCGGCGACATATGGTCGGTCGTACCGGAAACCATCAAGGTGGATTGGTCTGGAGCTTTCGGTGAAGGCGTCGCTGCAAAAGACATCATGCTTTTCCTGGCCCGCGAATTGGGTATGGAGAATGCGTTCAAGGTCGTCGAATACGGCGGCGAAACAATTCGCAACATGTCGATGATGGAACGCATGGTGCTAACCAATATGGCCGCTGAACTGGGCGCCGAGACCGGACTCATCGCGCCAGATCAAATCACTCTAGACGCCATGCGCGCGGGCGGAACAGAGCCGGCTAAGGATGCCCTTGAATGGCGCAGCGATGACGACGCAACGTTCTGTGCAGAACATGCCTTTGATGCGAGCACCCTTCCACCGCAAGTCGCTGCCCCACACAAACCGTCAAACTCCGCACCCGCGGAAGAGTATGAGAAAGATCAGATTCATGTTGATCAGGCATATATCGGAGCCTGTGTCGGCGCCAAGCTGACCGACCTTCATATGGTCGCCGCAGTCCTAAAAGGACGTCAGGTTAAATCTGGCACCCGTTTGATGGTTGCTCCATCCTCAAAGAAAATCATGAAGGAGGCCGCGGCTGACGGGACGCTTGCAACCATTACAGAGGCGGGCGGCCTGCTCTTACCCTCTGGCTGCGGTGCCTGCGCAGGATTAGGCGCTGGCATTATTGCCGCGGGCGAGGTGTGCATTTCGTCGACCAATCGTAACTTCCAGGGCCGAATGGGATCGAACGAGTCTTCCGTGTATCTCGGTTCGCCCTACACAGTCGCAGCCGCCGCCGTGGCTGGGCACATCATCGATCCTCGTGAAATGTTGGGGGAGACACCGTCATGAGCGCGGTCACAGGCAAGGCCTGGGTCTTTGGTGACGAAGTCAATTCTGACGTGATGGCACCGGGCATTTATTTCAAAGAGTCCATGGAGGTCATGGCCAGCCATTGCCTGGAAGCCATTGATCCTGATTTCGCCCCCAACGTGAAGCCCGGTGACATTGTTGTCGCAGGTCGCGCGTTCGGTGTTGGCTCTGCCCGTGAACAGGCCGCCCTGTCTTTTGCCCATATGAAAGTCGGCGCAATCTTAGCCAAGTCCTATGCCAGAATTTTTTACCGTAATATGTTGAACTTCGGTGTTCCGGCTCTGATTTTTCCCGAAGCGGATGAGATCAACGCCAAAGACGAAATCACGGTTGATGCCATTGCCGGGACAATCGAAAACAAAACCACCGGAAAAAACTATTCGGTCTCTCCAATTCCAGAGCATCTTATGGAGATGATTTCTTTGGGTGGCCTAATGCCTTACTTAAAGAAGAAGATCGACGCCGGGGAACTAAAGACAGGAGCGATGCCGACATGACTGCCACTGGGAGCCACACGAAACGCCTCAGAGAGATTCTCGCAGCGCCCGAAACTGCGATCGCGCCGGGCATGTATGATGGTCTGACCGGCTTGTTGGTCGAGCAAGCAGGTTTTGAGTGCGCCTATATTGGCGGCGCCAGCATCGCCTATTCCCGCCTTGGTCGCTCCGACATTGGCCTCACCACCTGCACCGAGGTCGCTGACACGGTTTCGAAAATTCGCGACCGGATTGAGATTCCGTTTGTGGTAGACGCCGACACTGGGTTCGGCAACGCCTTAAACACCCAACGGACCGTGCGCATGTTTGAGCGCGCCGGGGCCTCAGGCATTCAGCTGGAAGATCAGACGATGCCAAAACGATGCGGACATCTCGACGGTAAGACATTAATCCCGACCGACGAAATGACCGGCAAGATTAAAGCGGCGTTGGACGCACGGCTGGACGACAACACGGTGATTGTCGGCCGGACCGATGCCATAGCCGTCGAAGGATTTGATGCGGCGCTGGACCGGGCCGAGGCCTACATGGAAGCCGGGGCCGACATGCTGTTCATCGAAGCGCCGCGATCCATGGAAGAGCTGAAAACCATTGGCGACCGTTTCGCCGGTCGTGTGCCGCTGCTGGCCAATATGGTCGAGGGGGGCAAAACGCCGTTGTCGTCAGCCGAGGACCTCGGGGCATTGGGCTTCAAATTTATCATTTTCCCGGGCGCTATGGTGCGCATCATTGCCAAAGCGGGACAGGACTACCTCCGCGCCCTTAAAGAAGACGGCTCAACCGCCCAAGTGCGAGACCGGATGTTCGATTTTAACGGTCTCAACGACCTCCTGGGCACTGCCGAACTCCTTGAAAGCGGCAAACGGTACGACCCGGACGTCAAGAAAGCCGCCGAATAGCGGCTTCGCGACGCGAACGGGCCCGCGCAGAACCGTCCCAGCGACCCACCAGGATGGTTTGATTCCCTGGGACTCAGCGCTATTCTCCATCTCAAGCGCACCGCGCCTGCGGTGAAAACAAAGTAACGCACGCCATAAATGGTAAAGGGGATGCATCACTATGGAGATGTCAGATAAGACAGCTCGTCAGCTCTACGAAGGCGTAAAGGCCAATCCGGCCCGCGCCAGCTTCGGCTTCGGTAAAAAGGCCGCCTTGATCAACATCGATGTTCAGAAGGCCTACACCCGAACTGATCTGTTCAAAACGGCTTACGAAAACGACCCCGATCAAATCAAGTATATTAACGAGGTGTCAGAGTTGGTCCGCGCAAACGGCTGGCCCGTGATCTGGACCTATGTTGCCTATGTAGAGTCCGGAGAAGATGCTGGAGTCTGGGGCACCCGAACAGACACGCCAGACAGCTTGCAGAACATCAAGTATGGCTCAGATCGCTCCGAGTTTGATGATCGCGCTGACATTAAAGACAGCGACATCATCATGGACAAAAAAATGCCGTCGCCGTTCTTCGAAACCAACCTGCAATCGCTTTTGGTTTATCACCAAATCGATACGCTCTTGGTCACTGGTGGTTCCACGTCAGGCTGCGTCCGCGCCATGGGTGTCGACAGTTTATCGCGGGGATACCGCACAACCATTGTTGAAGAGTGCGTCGCCGATAAACATGAGAGCTATCACTTTGCAAATTTGACCGACCTTCTTCTCAAGTATTGCGATGTTGAGCCTGTGGATACGGTCAAGGACTGGCTGCGCAGTCAGAGCTAACTCGCTAAGAACGTTTTTAATCCATCACGATATATAGGGAGGGGTGCGTGAAGCCCGATCTCGAACTCTACGATTATTGGCCCTACGAAGGCCGCCCGAAAATTACTTGGCCCAACGGGGCCAAAGTCGCCTTTTGGGTTGCGCCCAATATTGAGTTCTACGAACTTGATCCTCCGGTCAACCCGACCCGCAAAGCCTGGCCACGCCCAAGCCCGGATGTGCTGATGGCGGCCAGCCGAGATTACGGTAACCGGGCCGGTCACCGACGGGTGATGGATGTCATGGACAAATATAATGTCCGCGGCTCTGTCTCACTCAACATTGGTCTTATCGATCACCATCCCGAATTGATTGAAGAAGCCAAAGAGCGGGATTGGGAGTTTTTCTCTCACGGGATCTACAACACCCGGTACTCCTATGAAATGGATGAGTCGCAAGAGCGGGCGATCCTTGAAGACAGCCTTGAATCCGTAATGAAAGCGACCGGGCAAAAGCTTGCCGGTTACCTCGCTCCAGCCCTAACCCACACCGAACGCACCATTGATCTTCTGGCTGAGTACGGGTTTCTCTACAGCTGCGATCTCTTCCAAGACGATATGCCGCAGCCCATTAACGTGAAAAGCGGGCGATTGATTTCCATGCCCTACTCTTTGGAAATTAACGACATCATTGTCTACAACGCCTACCTCGGCACACCGCGCCGGTATGGCCAGATGATCAAAGATCAATTTGATCAGCTGCTAATCGAGGGCGCAGATTGCGGCACAGTGATGTGCATTCCACTTCACGCCTACGCCGTCGGCCACCCCCATCGCATCAAAGGTTTCGAAGACGCGCTGGAATACATTACCGGGCACGCCAAAGAAGATGTCTGGGTCGCCACCGGCCGTGAAATCGCCGAGTACTATTACGAAAATTATTACGACGCGTGCGCCGCCGATATTGCCGCACGGAAGGGGGGCTGAATCATGACCCTTGATAAAGACTATCTTGAATACCCCAACCGTCACCTGGGCATGGACCACGATCTCTATGATTTTTCGATGCTCGACAGACGCCCTAACGTTACCTGGCCCAATGGCGCGAAGCTCGCCTTGTGGATCAGCTATTCGCTAGAGTACTTTCCCCTCGACCAACCGTCGAAGCCTTTCAAAGCACCGGGCGGGATGGTCACCCCCTACCCCGACCTGCGGCACTACACGACGCGAGATTACGGCAACCGGGTTGGAATTCAGCGCATTTGGAACGTGTTAAATAAGCACGGCATCAAAGCATCGGCAGCGGTCAACTCCAAGATCGCGGAACGCTATCCGTACTTGATCAACAAGATCAACGAACGTGGCGATGAGATCATCGGCCATGGCGTCGACATGGGGAAGGTGCATTACGGCGGGATGGATGATGCGGAAGAACAAGCGCTCATCAAAGAAAGCCTCGACGTACTACGTAAGGCCTCCGGCCAACCGGTCACAGGCTGGTGGTCTCCTGGAAAATCAGAAAGCTGGAATACCGGGAAACACCTCACCGCCAATGGTGTCGACTACAGCTGCGACTGGGGCAATGACGACATGCCCTATCAAATGAACGAAGCGGCTGGGAATATCTGGGCGATGCCCCACGGTGACGAAATTTGGGATCGCACCATCATCATGGATAAGAAGCACAGCGAGGAAGAATTCGTCGAAGAAGTCGAAGACGCCTTCACCGTGCTCTATGGCGAAACCGACCAGTATGGCGGACGCGTTCTATCAATCGTGCTGACACCATACATTATGGGCCAACATTACCGGGTCAAATACCTCGACAAAGTCTTGGGATGGATCATGGGACATGAGGGTGTGTGGTCGGCCAATGGCTCAGAAATTCTGAGCGCGTTCAAGGAACAGGCATAAAGACATGACGGACAGCACCTCTAGCGTTTCAAGACGATCCGCCCTCGGCACAGCAGGAGCCGCTGCAGCCATCGTGACGTCTACTGCATCGTGTTCACAGGAGGCGCCCGTGACCAAAGCCACACCAAAACTCAAACGCTTTAAGATAGCGACCATCGCCGTACCCGACGTCGATGCGATTGAGCCATTGTACAATGACTGGCTAGGATACGCCGTCGTTGAGCGCGGCACAGTGCCCAACGATCTCGCAGCCTCATGGGGCGCACCCAAGTCAGGCGGGCGACCCTATATCGTCATGCAACCGGAAAGCGGCACGGATGTCTTTATCCGTGCGGTCGAGATCGATCCGGTCCCCGAATACAAGGCAATGACCACCTGGGGCTGGAATGCCATCGAGATCATCTGCGACGACCCGGATGCGGCATACGACAAGCTGATCGACTCGCCTTTTACGCACTTGGGTGGGCCAGCGGGTTTAACGAACTACCCGTCTATTCGCGCGACGCAGTTCAAAGGCGTGGCGGAAGACGTGCTGTATCTGACAGCCGAAACCGGCGATCGCACGAATTCTCTTCTGCCGCGGCCGGGGGCTTTTGTTGGCCGCATTTTTATCATGGTGGTGGCCGGGCCGGACATTCAGGCGTTGCAGGATTTTTATGCCGATGCCTTCGATATGGAGCGCGGCCCGATCCGCAATTCACCGGTCGACCTCATCAATGTAGCGCAGGGCTTGCCGCTTGGCAGTGAGCGTCCCCTCACCACGTTGCGTTTGGCGCAGCACGGCAACCTGTTCGAACTGGACGGCTACGGCGATCACACGGGTCCACGGTCAAATAACGACGGGCAGCTACCGCCGGGAGTCGCCATAACCAGCGTCACCACTGAGAACCTGGACGACATAGATCTTGATTTCATCACCGAGCCTGTTGCCACCCCCTACGGTCGCGCCGCGACCGTAATCGGCCCAGCCGGGGAATTGCTAGAACTGATTGAAGAGCCCACTTAACCGATAGGACACACCATGACCGACGCACCCACCCCGCTGCTCAAGCGACTCAAGATCAACACGGTTGCTGCACCGGATATTGGTTTGGTTGAAAGTTGGTACACGGAATGGCTGGGGTACAGCGTCTGTGAACGCAGCACGATCAGCGCTGACCTGGCGAACTCATGGGGCACACCAGCGATGGCCGGGCGCCCAACCATATTGCTCCAACCGGAAAGCGGTGCCGACGTATTTTTGCGTGTCTGTGAAATTGATGCGGTGTCCGGCTACAAGCCCATGAATACGCTGGGCTGGAACGCGTTTGAGATCATTATCGATGACGTCTACGAATTGAACGAGAAACTCCTAAAAAGCCCATTCAAGATCATCGGCGAGCCGGCCAGCTTGGGCGGCGACCTAGATTTCATTCACGCCATGCAGGTCGAAGGACCAGCCGGCGATGTGCTGTACCTAACCTGCGACCGGGTCCGCGCACCGGATACATTGCTGCCGCCAGCCGGCGCTTTTATCGGTCGGCCGTTCATTGTCATTCTCGCCGGCAACGGTGTTATGGAAACACAACGTTATTACAGCGAAACCTTTGCCATGAAACGGGAAGACGACATGCAGACCGCCATCGGTGTGGTCGCTGATGCCCAGGGACTTCCCAGCGATCATATTTTTGACATGGGATTCATGGGGCTGGCCGAGACCGGCAACTTTATTGAGTTCGATGGCTATGCTGATACCTACGGCCCCCGACCCTGCACGGATGGACAATTGCCACCCGGCTGCTCGACCGTTTCGATTACGGTCGACAGTATCGACGCGCTGGACTTGGACTATGTCGGCGATGCCGTCAGTGACTCTTCCATGGCCTATAACGGCGGGCGGACCCGCACCGCGCGCGGCCCGGTCGGTGAACTCATAGAACTTATCGAAGAAACATAATGACAACGGACTCCGATCTATCGAGACGGGGCGTCATCACCGGCGTGGGAGCGGCAACCGCTGTGGCAGCATCAACCGCGCAAGCGCAAGAACCCGAGGGTAAAAACCTAATCATTGGCCATGCCATCGCCACCATCGGGGTGCCCGATGTAGCGGCCGCGCAAGCAATGTATGAAGCGGGCATCGGTCTTTACGAAGTCAACAAAGGCACGGTCAGCGAGGGCGTTGCAACATCCTGGGGTGCACCGGGCATGGTCGGACGGCCATGGGTGATGATGCGCTGCGAAAGCAGTGACCCAACGTTCCGCATTCGCATTGTCGAAGTCGATCCGGTACCCGGGTATCGCACCATGGCGACTTGGGGTCTGAATGCCATCGAGATGATTTCCGAGGATATTTATGCGGTGAACGAACGCGTGCTCGCTGCGGGCTTTGACGTTATCGGTGAGCCACGGCCATTAAGCGAAGCCTATGCCAGCGTTCATGCCATGCAAGTCAGAGGCCCCGGCGAGGAACTCTTCTATTACGCAAGTGACATGACGGGAGAGAACGAGTTTGGCTTGATCACACCGAAGTCTCTGGTTGATCGCATCTTCAACGCCGTCATTGGCACACCCAACATTCGCGCCAGCCGCAACTTCTACAATCAGACGCTCGGCATGAGCTTAGGCAACGTTCAAGAATTTAAAGTTCGGATGGTTGCGGATGCCCTAGGCTATTCCCGTGATCGAGCGATCGAAATGGGCGGAGCGCGCGGCCAACGGCCGGGCAGCTCGCTCGAATTTGATGCCTACCCGGTTGGCTTGTCAGGCCCGCGCCCACGGGCCGCCGGGCAGCTGCCGCCTGGCGTCTCTATGATCAGCATGGCAACCGACGACTTTGATGCCATTGATGTGTCCTACGCAGCCCCGCCCGCCGTGCTATACGGCGGCGGCCGAGCCGCAACATTCGTTGGACCTTCGGGCGAATGGGTCGAGATTATTGAAGAAAGCTAGAACACTTTAGTGAGGAGAACTCCCATGACACTAAGAACATGCGCCGCTCTATTCGCAGCATTTGCTCTGGCACCAGTTGCCGCTTTGGCTGATGTCGAGATCAAACGATGGAACCCAGAAGGCTTAGGGCAACCGGTCGGATATTCTCAAGTCGTGACCATCGAAGGCGCAGGCAAAATGGTACTGCTCGGGGGCAAAGCCGGATTGACGGCAGATGACTTCATTCCCGAGACCTTGGCTGAACAATCGAAGCTGACATGGGAAAATATTGACCTGGCCTTGAAAGCGGCCGGAGCCACCCGTGAAGACGTCGTCGAAATTCAAATTTTTATCGTTGATCTCGCCAATATAGATCCTAATCCCGCCTATCAAGATGTCCGGGATTTCTTTCCTGCCGGACACAAACCTGTCTCGATGGTCATAGGCGTTAGTGCGCTCGCGATTCCAGAGTTAAAAATGGAAATCAATGTGCGCGCGATTGTGGCCAACGACTAAAACACCAAATAAATTTGGCACAACACATACCTAGAAAAACAAGGACGCAACCATGACGCTTTCCCGCAAACAATTCCTGACCCTCGCCAGCGCTGCAGCTCTCGTGCGTCCGGGCCGACTACACGCCCAGGCTCCGGCGACCATCATGAGCCGGATCAAATACGCTACACTCGGCGCTCCGGATCTCGACGCGTTGGAGCAGGCCTATACAAAGTGGTTGGGACACACTGTGGTTGAGCGCTCAACTGTGAGCGAGACCATGGCTAAATCCTGGGGCACACCCAAAATGGCGGGGCGACCCTTTGTGCTTATGCGCCCCATGACAGGCGAAAACGTCATGATCCGCGCAGTCGAAACGGACGCCGTTCCAGGCTACAAACCGATGACAACGCTCGGGTGGAACGCGTTTGAAATTATCGTCAACGACCCCGATGATTTACATGAGCGACTGACCGACGGCTCGCCGTTTGTGCACATCGGCGGACCTGCAAACTTAGGCGGCGGATCAACCATCCGCGCCGCTCAGTATATTGGACCGGCGGGTGAAATTCTGTATTTCAACAGCGAAACCGGCGACCGGGAAAAATCCAATCTTCCGCTCCCTGGGGAAGATGTCGGTCGCACTAACATCGTTATTCTTGCGAGCAAAGACCTGGACGAGACCATGCCGGTTTATCGGAAGGCGTTCGGCCTGGGCCAAGGCTTTGTCATGCCATCTGCAAACCATTTAGTGGCCGAAGCCCAAGGCCTGGGTGACGACGCCAAATTCCGCCTCGGCTTTATCACTCTACGCGAACGCGGCAACGCCATTCATTTTGACGAGTACACGGATGGTAGCGCACCGCGCCAAACTGCGGACGGTATGTTGCCACAGGCGTGCGCCATGGTTTCTTTCAATGTCGACAACTTAGATGCCGTTGATGCTGACTTTGTGTCTGAACCGATCACAGAATACGGCGGCATGCGCTCTGCGGTCTTCAAAGGACCGGCGGGCGAGCTAACCGAATTAATTGAAGCGGATCGCTAGATATGACTGACGCACGCAGCAGCGACTTAAGCCGCAAAACCTTTCTCACTCTATCTGGGGCTGCCGCTGCAACAGCGGCGCTGCCCCGCAGCCCCCTTGCCCAGGAGACCAAACCTTTGCTGAGCCGAATCAAAATGGCGACCATTGGCGCCCCTAGCCTCGATGCCGTTGAACGCTGGTACACAACGTGGCTGCACTACACCGTGCATGAGCGCGGCACCATCAGTGAGGCCTTGGCCGCCTCCTGGGGCACACCCAATACGGCAGGCCGGCCCTATCTATTGCTGCAGTCAGCGGCCGGCGATGACGTCTACATTCGCGTAGTCGAAGTCGATCCCATTCCCGACTATAAGGCGATGACGACCTGGGGTTGGAATGCCATTGAGATTATTTGTGATGATGTTGATGCATTACACGAAGAGCTAAAGACATCAGCGTTCACTCACCTCGCCGGACCGGCGAACCTCATGGGCGGCACGTCTTCTATTCGGGCGGTTCAGTACAAAGGACCGGCCGAGGAAGTGATCTACCTAACTTGTGAGACGGGTGATCGCAGCACGTCTAATTTGCCGTTGCCCCGCGGCCCGGTCGACCGGCCTTTTATTATGGTCCTGGCCGGAACCAACCTCGACGAAATGGAACGATTCTACGGCGAGACATTTAATATGGGCGGCGGCGGTTACCGCTTTACATCGACCGGTGGTTTAATTTCGCAAATGCAAAATCGGTCGGATGATCTCATTTACAACATTGGCTTGGTGCGCTGCGGCGAGAAGGGCAATAACATCGAACTCGATGAATATCCGCCTGATACCGGCCCGCGCCAACCCGTCGCTGGTCAGTTGCCGCAAGGCTGCGCCATGACGACCTTCAACTGCGATGACTTGGACGCCATCGATCTTGAGTTCATCACCAAGCCAATAATGGAATACGACGGCAAGCGTTCTGCCGTCTTTGGTGGCCCAACGGGCGAGCTGACTGAACTGATCGAAGACAAACGGTCCTAGTCGGTGACCACAGACACAACTGCACTCGTACTGCGACACGATAGCAGCGGTGTCTGCACGCTGACGCTGAACCGACCTAAAGCGCGCAACGCTCTATCACTGGCCATGATCGGGGCGGCGATGGACCACCTCAGGGCTATTTCTGAGGATCTGTCTGTACGTGTCGTCGTGCTTGCAGGAGCGGGCCCGGCCTTTTGCGCAGGACACGATTTAAAAGAACTCAAGGACAATCCCGACTCGGCAACAACTCAAACCTTGTTCAGCCAGTGTTCGGATTTGATGATGCAATTGGTTCGCCTCCCCCAGCCCGTGATCGCCAAGGTGCATGGCGTGGCGACCGCCGCTGGATGCCAATTGGTTGCAACGGCAGACCTGGCCATTGCCGGTAAGTCCGCCACCTTCGCGACGCCCGGAGTTAACATCGGTTTGTTTTGTACGACGCCGTCGGTCGCCGTCAGTCGCACCGTCTCACGCAAGAAGGCTATGGAAATGCTGCTCACTGGCAAGCCCGTTAAGGCAACAGCGGCCGAAGCGATGGGCTTAATTAATTCTGCCGTACCCGATAGCGAGTTGGACGACACAGTTGACGCTCTAGCGAAACTGATCACGTCGAAATCAGCCCATATTCTGTCGATCGGGAAGAAGGCGTTTTACGAGCAAATCGAAAAACCTATGGCAGACAGCTACGTCTACGCCTCCGCCGTAATGGCGCAAAATATGCTTGAGGATGATTGCACGGAAGGCATCGCTGCCTTTGTCGAGAAACGAGCACCAAACTGGCGCTCCTAATTTCGTGAGGGATACTCAATGCCGCAGGGCTTAATCCGCATCGTCATGCCACTGCTAATGGTTATGGCGTTTCTGCTCTACGTCTTATCTGTGGGCTTGGAGAAGGAGGCACCGGAACAGCCGACGCCTCCACCGCCTAATGCATCCGGCCCTAGCGAAGAAGCTGGATAATAACGCCCATCACCACATAAGCGCCCAGAGTGTTGCCGGCGTTAATAACCGATAACTTGACGGACATGCCGTTGTAGCGGTCGTGGAGCAGTTCGGTCGACAGGCAGAAAACCACCCAAAGAAACGCAGCATTGCCAATAGCGCCACCGATGGACGTGACGCCGTGCATGACCATAACGATGTTGATGCCGGTTGCGACGATGAGATTCATGATCGCTGCGTTGATCAGCGCCTTAACCGGATTGCCTAGTTCTTCAGGCGTCTTGCCCATGGCGGCGATCCAGGACTTCATGAACAGTACGGGCGAATAGTACAGCGAGCCCCAGGCCATCGCACCAACCATGCCAAGCAATACGCCGAGCCAGGTTACGCCTTCAAAAATGGCGGCGATCATTCAGAGGCCCCGCGCTCAAGAGACTTAGCACCAGAAGAGATCGCGCCAATGGTCAGACAAATAAAACCGATCATGGCGGCTAGACCACCGAAGGGTGCGAAAATTCCTGGGCCATTGAAGGAAAGGGAATACAGCGCACCAGAGAAACAGAGAATGCCAATACCGAATAGTACGCCGGCGGCGAGCATAAGTTTGCGTGGGCGACCTTCTGCGACGCGATCGTGCAAAAGTGCGACCAAGACAATGCCAATTGCCATTTTCATTTGGAAATCGCTGCCGTCGTAAAACCAGCTCACCGCTTGTTCACCGGCCGGCGCCATAGCCTCAATACCATGGGCGGCTAGCGACCCGGTGATAACAGCAACCAACCCGTTCAAAGCGGCGAAAACGATTAAATAAATTGCTGTGCGACTGAGATACATAACCTACCCTCCTTTGGTTTTATCATCGGTTTTGTAGAGTCATGGCTGCTTCGAGCGTGCGAAAACCATCCAGAAACGCCTTCTCAGCGTCAGCCACAGGAACAGGCGTAAGCTTAACATCGCTCAAGGGTTTTTCCCTAAACCCGAGGACGGAGCGGGCTTCTTGCTCAGAAAATCCGGCCAGTTGAACGGCTTCCGTGGCGGCTGCGATCTTATCCGCACTCTTGATCAACGTCTGGGTCGACTTCGGTAGAGTCGCAGTAAGGCCAAACCGCAAGCGGATCGCCTGAAGCAAGCGCGCTTCCACTTCCGCAAAAACGTCGCCAACGACGGCCTTAAGGGGTGTGATTAAATCGTGGGTCACGTATTCCGAGGCGTCATGCAACTTGGCCGCCATGAGCACGTCCGCCGACGCCTTAGGACTCAAGCGTCTGACAATATCGACCACTAAATCTGAATGCTGCGCCACGCTCCAGGCATGTGCGCCCTGAGTCTGACCGTTCCAGCGCGTGTTCCGGGCAAGGCCCAACGCGATATCCTCGATCTCAATATCCAGAGGAGAGGGATCGAGCAAGTTGAGGCGGCGACCAGATAACATACGCTGCCAGGTTCGTGGCGCATGATCCGCCAAGCGCGCGGCCAAGGCTGCCGATTTGCTCTCTGAGGAAGCGCTCATGGGTGAAACCTATCGTGAGGAAAAAGTGCTAGAACAGATCGACTTTAACGTATGATGGCGTCGGGTAAACTAATCGCGACTTCGGCAAATGCCCAGGCTGCAACCGAGGTTTCGTGAGGGGGCGGTTGCGCAAATCATCGCAGCTGACGGGGGAAGACTAAACCATCGTGAATGAAGGTATCACGGAGCTAGACACGACCACCCTGCCTCGGAGCCGGCTTTTTCCAGCTATCGCCGTGGTCCTGCTATGCCTTGTCGGCACAGTGGGAACGGCTTTCTTTGCACAAAAGGAAATCGCAAGCCGCGAGCAGGCTCTGTACGATGGCATTCTCGACAGCATCAGCGTTCGCACGATCCGAGTGAGTGAGTCCTATGAGCAACGACTACTTGGCATGGCCGGGTTTGTTGCAGGCAGCGACGAAATTACGCTGCAAGATTGGAGCAATTATATTGCTGCGATTCAAAGCCAAGACTTAGCGCCAGAAATTTGGGATGTCGGTCTCTTTGATGTTGTCGCTAAAAGCTCTTTACCCAACGGTGGGGCCGACCAGTCTACTTTAGGCGCATCAACCGATTCAGAGTCTTTCGAGGCGGAAGGAGAGGACGTAGCTGTCGTCGCTCGGTTTGTGACCTTGGTCTCTGGGAGAACGATTCAATCCTCAGGCCGCAATGTTCTCAACGATCTTGAGGTAGGTCTGCCATTACGCAGAGCCATGGCAACGGGCGAGACCTCTTTGTCTTTAGTTATGCGGAATGCCTACCGATCCGCAATTACCGCCGGCTACGCTCTGATCGCCCCAGCAACGACCCGTCAACCCGAGTTGGAGTCTGCGGTCGATACACTTGTCTTCTTGAGTTTCTCAACGGATCAATTGTTGGACGCCATCATGCGTGATGCCGGTTTTCCGGTCTGTGTCGATCTCTACGATGGCGAGACAATGTCGCCAGAGACCTTGGTGTCCGAGTATTGCCGCGGCGACAACAAAATTGAGACCCCCTACTACGAAGACATACGAGTCGTCACGGTCGGGGGCAGAGCCTTAACGTTGTGCCTGAAGGCGGAACAGGGATTCTATATTGAGCCCTTAGCGGTGCCGTTCGGCATCATCATACCTCTCGGCCTGATCATCACGGCTCTGCTGGGGGGTATACTTTGGTACGAGGCCACCACCCGCGAGCAAGCCCGCAATTTGGCGCAATCAATTACGTCTGACCTCGAGATAAGTCGCAACCGTTATGATCGCGTTGTCCGAGTGGCTGGTGTTGGGTTTTGGGAACGCGATTACCAAAGCGATAAAATAATTTGGTCAGAACAAATGTGGGCATTGTCCGGCCTTGACCCAAACACACACCTAACTGGGGATAGCGAACACAATATTGAGATGATTGTGCATCCGGAGGATCAAGACCGCATCTTTCGAGCACTAACTGCGCATATAAAATTGGACGAGCCCTACTCCGAAGAATTCAGGTTTGTGCGCCCCGACGATTCGGTTGTTTGGATTTACTCAACCGCGAATACCGACCGTGATGAGCAAGGCAACCCAATCAGAACCATTGGATCGGTCACGGACATTACGCCCCGTAAAAAAGAAGAAGAGCGACGACGAGCTAAAGAAAATGAGCTGAAAGATACGATTTCAGAACTCACGCGTTCGCAAAAGAAACTTGACGCAGCCTTGCGGGACGCCGAGGCAGCGAGCCGCGCTAAATCAACTTTCCTTTCAACCATGAGCCACGAGCTCCGAACGCCTCTCAATGCGATCCTAGGATTCTCGGAAGTCATTAGAGATAATTTACTGGGCCGGGAAAGTACGCGATCTTACGAAGATTACGCAGGCGACATTCACTCGAGCGGAGAACACCTCCTCGATCTCATCAATGACATTCTGGATTTGGCCAAGGTCGAAGAAGGTCAAATCACACTTACCCCTAAAGATTTGGTTCTCAATACGGTCATCGCAAGCACACTAAATCTTATGCAGCCACGCGCGACTGCCAAACAGCATTCGCTAACGGCAGCCCTGCCTGATGACGCGATAACGATTCATGCAGACTTTCGTGCGCTCAAGCAAATACTGTTCAACCTGGTGTCCAATGCCATTCAGTTTACCGAGCCGGGTGGAGAAATTGAGGTTACAGTCGCCGGGCAAGATAGTGGCGCGATCGAAATCTGCGTTTCAGACACCGGTATAGGAATCGCACCGGCTGATATTGGCCGCATCTTTAACCCGTTCGAGAGAATCATTGAGCCCGGCAAACCGGAAAGTGAAGGAACGGGACTGGGGTTGGCCGTCGTTAAGAGCCTTGTGGAACTTCAAAATGGGTCTCTGAACGTTGAGTCGACGCCGGGCAAGGGATCGACCTTCTGCGTTTCTCTACCGGCCGCCTAGCCCATGCGCCCTTCGTCTGGTGAAGAATCTAATCCTTGGTTTTGATTTTTCGGTGAATTAGCAATAGTTTACAGTATAGGGAAGCGGCCCAGGTCACAGATGGGCATGTTCGCGAGGCTATTGCTCGACGTATGGTTCATCCGACCTCAGATTACCTCAAGCCAATCACGTTCCTCGTGATCGACAACAAGACGTATATGCGCAGAATGCTGAAGAACGTCTTGGAGACGCTTGGCGCAAAACGTATTGAGGAAGCGCGTGATGGCGCCGATGGCCTTGCAGCAGTAAAAGGCCTTGAGCCCGATATTGTCCTCACCGGCTGGCGCATGAAACCCGTCAGTGGTCTAGATTTTCTCAAGGCCATTCGTGGGCAGCAATCTCCTATTCGTTTTACGCCCGTCATCATGGTGACCAGCGAAACCCGCCGGGAAAAGGTTGTCGAAGCACGCAACGCCGGTGTCACCGAATACATTGCGATGCCAATTACTGCGAAGGCTGTATTTCTACGCATCCGGGAAGTGATTGAACGACCAAGGCCCTTCGTCGACATTGGTGTCTACTTCGGTCCGGACAGGCGCCGCCGCGCGGTTGTTGTCGAAACCGCTGAAGATGAACGCCGTGGCAAGGGAACACCCCGAGAGGAAGAGGCGCTGCAAGATAGTGGCGACGCGCTTTCCCAGAGCGAGATCGACCGCCTCGTGGCTGGTGGAGATATCTCAGAGGACTAGGATGTCGCGCTCTGCCAAAACCAGCGCATAGACATCTATCCATGAGTTCAATTGACACAACGCGAGAGACCGCATGACAAATTCCGTCGTGATCGTCGGCGCTGGTGAAGCCGGCGGACAAACCGCAATCTCTCTTCGGCAAGGTGGATACGATGGCACCATCACCGTGATTGGTGATGAGCCTTATATTCCCTACGAGCGCCCAGCGTTATCCAAGCAGTTTCTGGCCGGTGAGCTGGACATGGAGCGACTGTACCTGCGGGCCGAGGCCTTTTACGACGAGAGAGATATTGCGCTGAAACTTGACGGGTGGGTAGACGCCATCACGCCCGGACAAAGCGTCGCCATGAGCGACGGCGAAGTCGAGCCGGCGGCCTCTATTGTCTTGGCGACGGGCGGCCGAGTCCGCCCCCTACCCGTCGACGGTGCGGACCTATCGGGCGTCCATTTCTTGCGGACCATCGACGATGTGCTCGCGTTTCGCGATAGGTTAAAGCCGAACACCAAGCTGGCAATTGTCGGTGGCGGATACATCGGCCTCGAAGTGGCGGCGGTTGCAACCAAACTCGGCTGTGCCGTGACCGTTCTTGAGATGACGAACCGGGTTCTCAATCGAGTGGCCGCGCCGGTGGTTTCTGATTTTTACACACGCGTTCATCGCGAAGCCGGGGTTGATATTCGGACTGATGTAACGGTCTCTGGGTTCGAGGGCGATACAACCGTAAAACAAGTCGTCTGCACCGATGGATCGAGAATTGATACCGATGTGGTCATTATCGGAATTGGGATCATACCAAATGTTGAATTGGCGGAGGCGGCAGGACTTGCGGTCGAAAACGGCATCACCGTAGACGCAATGACACGGACATCTGCCGAGACCGTTTATGCGGTTGGCGACTGCACCAATCATCCGAATGACCTTCTGGGCCGACGCCTGAGACTCGAATCCGTGCAAAATGCGCTTAGCCAGGGCAAGACCGCGGCAAACGCGATTCTTGGTAAAGCCGAGCCTTATGCTGAAATCCCGTGGTTTTGGTCAGATCAATACGACATCAAACTGCAAATGGTTGGGATCAACGATCCTGATGATCAGGTCATCGTGCGCGGCGACTCCAATAGCCGGTCGTTCTCGGTCTGTTATTTGCGCGACGGTGTTTTGGTGGCTGTGAACGCTTTGAACCGACCGAAGGACTTTATTCATGCCAAAAAGGCGATTGCCGCCAAAGTAACGCCCGATTCGCAACGATTGGCTGACCCCGAGGTTCCGATTAAAAGCCTCTAAGCCACTGTAATATAAGATGTAGTAGCGTTCACGGGGTTGTGTGTTGCTCTCGTGTGGTAGAATAGTAACACTGTGTTTCGTAGAAAACGGAGCGATTTTCATGATCGATGGCGTCGGCAACATCAATCAGCATCAACCGGCGCTGCAGCAAACGCAGACGGTAAGGCAGCAGCCCACCACTGACACTGCTCAGGCGCAGGATCCCAATAGTGGTAATCGGACCCGTGAGCTTTTAGGTGATGCCGTTCAACAGCACATCATAGATGAGGCCACCGAGCGGGACGAATTCTATGAGGCGGCCAGGCAGGACGGTATAGATGAGGCGGCCAAGCGGGACGAACGCGGCCAAAACCTCAACATCATTGTATAAAGCAGGCTTGCACTTCACGTTTTATTTAGAGAGAACGGGCGCACACTTTTAACCTTGGGTGCGCCTGAGTTATGTCTGCCAATCTGTATGCCGCCTTTCGTCGGCGCTTTCCTAAGACCTTAGAAAAACCATTCGTCGTCACCCAAGACGGCACCGCCGTCTCCTATGGTGAGATCGAACGTCAGTCGGCGCAGTTTGCAAACCTTCTCGTGTCCCTAGGTATTCGACCTGGCGACAGAGTCGCCGCACAGGTTGAAAAATCGCCAGCTGTTGTGAGCCTTTACTTGGGCTGTTTGAGAGCCGGCGCAACCTACCTCCCTCTAAACACCGCCTATACTGGCGAGGAACTGGATTACTTCTTAAGCGATGCGAAGCCGCGACTTTTTGTCTGCGACCCCTCTATTCAGACAAGTTCCGTGGACTTGGCTTCTCGATGTGGCGTGAGTCATTGCCTCACCCTTGACGCCAATGGGAAAGGCAGCGCCACAGAACAAGCATCCGCGCAAGACGATACTTTCAAAACGGTTGAGTCGGCGCCAAGCGACCTAGCGGCCATTCTCTATTCTTCGGGGACAACCGGAAAACCCAAAGGCGCGATGCTCAGCCATGGCGCACTCAAGGCCAATGCCATCGCCCTACAGGCAGCCTGGCGCTTCGGCCCCGGTGATGTGCTTCTGCATGCCTTACCAATTTTCCATACCCACGGGCTATTTGTAGCGATCAATACGGTGCTGATGAACGGCACGCACATGATCTTTCATTCGCACTTCGACCCATCGGCGGTCATCAACGACCTACCGAAGGCCACCGTTTTCATGGGTGTGCCGACCTACTACACCCGCCTGCTCGGCAAAGGGGCACTCACGAACGAGAGCTGCCAGTCTGTTCGTTTGTTCATTTCCGGATCCGCGCCTCTTCTCACTGAAACGTTCCAGAATTTTACGGAGCGCACAGGGCATACCATCGTCGAACGCTACGGCCTGACCGAAGCAGGAATCATAACGAGCGCCAATCCGGATAAGCCCAGAAAAGCTGGCACCGTCGGCTGGCCCCTCGAAGGCGTCACGTTAAGACTCGCGGACGACAACGACACACCGGTCGCCGCAGGCCAAACCGGTGGCGTGCAAATAAAAGGGTCGAGCTTGTTCTCTGGGTATTGGAACAATCCTGACAAGACTGCCGAAGAGTTCACGCCCGATGGTTTCTTTCAAACAGGTGATATTGGCTGTTACGAGGATGACGGTCAGTTGACGTTGGTCGGGCGCGCAAAGGACATGTTCATCTCAGGTGGATTTAACGTATTCCCCAAAGAGATTGAGCAGGTCGTCGATTCAATGGACGGCGTCGAAGAATGCGCGATCATCGGCCTCCCCCATCCTGATTTTGGTGAGTCTGGCCTCGCCATCGTCGTCGCAGAACCCGGCGCAACCGTAGACGCAGAAATCATACGAGCTGCTCTGAAAAAAACCGTCGCCAACTACAAAGTGCCGAAGCGCGTCGTGCTCGCCAACGAACTCCCGCGGAATGCGATGGGCAAAGTGCTCAAAAATGCGCTTCGGGAAACTTATCGTGTCCAATGGGATGAATGGATCAAGGGTCGCTAATACGCGTTTAGCGTTTTGGCGGCATCACTTCACGCATGGGCGGCAACGCCGACCCCTCGTCAACAATCGCAGCCACCTTACCGCGATCCAAATCCTTCTCGAGCGCGTCCAGCACATAGTGCGCGAGATCTTTGCGAGACAAGGCCAGGCCATCTGGCAAGGTGCCATCAACCGACTTGATGTAAGTTCGTAACGGAACACGGTTGTGCAAACTCGGCACGCGTAGAATTGTTGCACCAGGCGATTCTGCCGCCACCATCTCTTCCATCAACATCATGTCTTGATAGTATTTGCGACGTATCCACAAATAGATTTTCCGGCGTAGGCCTTTGCGTTTAACGCCGCGGGCAGCACCGAAAGACGATATGGCGATTAGACGGTCTTGGCCTAGAGCCTTCATGGCATCAATGACGTTGCGATGCGCGGCCGTATTGAGTGGGCCTTTCTCTGAAAGGTTGGTTGCCCCGACCGTTGTGACAACGGCGTCAGCACCCTCTAATGCGGCCTTCACTTCAGCAGCGTCATACGCATCAGCCTTGCGGACCTCCACTTTTGGATCCGCAATCGGCATCTTCTCCGGCGAGCGGCAAATTGCGATGAGGTCATGCCCGCGCGAGAGCGCTTCTTCGATAATACAGGGACCGGTTTGCCCGGACGCCCCAACAACGGCAATCTTCATGAAACAGTCCTATTTGGCAGTTTGCGCAAGCGTTTCGGGATGAACACGTGGTACCGGTTTGTAGACCCAGTCTTCAGGGTTTGCGCGCCTGGCCGGTGATGGAATGACATGATAGCCACCACTTTTCTCAGCTTGCTCCAAGGCGGGCTGATCGATTTGCCATCCCTTATCGCGAAGCTTTGTCATAATCGCCCAATACTCTTTGACCATTTCGTCTTCCGGATCGGTCATAAGCGTTCGGGAATCGGGCAACTTTGGAACCTTGGGCAATTGCGCCTCCGCAATCATCTGGTCCTCTCGAACATTTTTTAGATTGCGCTTTAGCGTGCCCTTATCCGCCCATTTTTTCGGCATGAAGTTGCGCCCGAATAAAAATCGCATGGTGGTGGTGCGCTCATCGATGGGCGTCGACATGTCGAGAACAACGAAACGCATCCCTGTTCCAGCGCCACCTATTTCTACGTCCACTTTGATGGTGAGGCCGGAAAGATAAAACTTCATCCGAGATTGAACCTCGGTTTCTGCCGGGCGTAATTTCGACCATAGACCCTTGGGCCGCTTCGTCTTCACCCGAATCCCCGTGCCGATGCTGGTTTCGTCAAGGTACTCGACCTTATGAGCCGGCGGACGAACGCTGCCGTTCCACGTTTGACCATGGACGACAGGAAGGTGAACGTAATCCAGATTAGAAAACTTCGCCCAGTGGTAATTGGCGTCCCAGGTTTCTTCGTATTCGATCCAACGCCACCCCTCGGCTTCGAATTCAGGGACGTCTGGAATCGGCGCCGCAGCCTCAGGGTCATCGCCAAGCAAAACCCAAAGCATGCCGTAGCGTTCTTCAACCGGATACGAATCAACTCGCGCCGCTTTTGGTATTTCCGCCCCGTCCGGCGCGGCAGGCATCATGGTGCATGTGCCATCTCCACCGAATCGCCAGCCATGCTGGCAACAGGCCAGCGTGCCATCCGAGTGACAGATGCCTTGATTGAGAGGTGCGCCACGATGACAACAGACATTGGACAGACAGTGAGCTGTTCCGCCAGCATCACGAAACAGAACAAAATCGCGATCCAGCATTTTCACATGCTTGGGTGTATCAATAACGTCTTTTGAAAATGCCGCCGTGTACCAAACGTTCGTAAACATCACTTAGGTTTCCTAGTTTACCAGCGTCGACATGGGCAAGCTTTCATCGGGACCCCATTCCGTCATGGAGCCGTCGTACAACGCAACGTCATCTCTACCCAGCAGCATGAGAGCGAATGAGTCGGTTGTCGCAGAGATACCACCACCGCAATAGGTGATGATGTTTTTTTGATCGAGCACCCCGACTGCCTGAAATTTCTCACGCAGTGCGGCTGCATCAGCAAAGGTATTATCTGTCTTATTGATGAGATCATAGGCGTAGAGATTGACGCTGCCCGCAATATGGCCAGGCCGACCGTAGGACGCGTTAACGGTCGCGCCAGAAAATATCTCTGGTGATAGCGCATTGATCAAACAGGTGTCTTTCCGCTGCACCGCCGCCAGAACCTCATCCTTCCCGATGATCTGTCCGGGCTGCGGGTTCGGCGTAAATGTTGCATCAGAATAATCAGGCACACCGGTCGTCGTGGGCCGGCTCTCCGCCGACCATTTATCCCAGGCACCATTGAGGACGCGACAGTTATTGAAACCGAATGCCCGGAACATCAAAAACAAACGCGTTGCCCAAAAATTTGCGCCGCGCGAGTAAACCACGACACGATGTTCGTCGCCGATGCCTGCTTCACCGACAACCCGGGCGAACTCTTCCGGGGTTGGCATCATGAATCGCAGACTTGGATGGTCGCCGGACAATTCGGTCAGAAAATCGAGAAAGATAGCGCCGGGTATGTGAGCCTCGTCGTAATCAGAGCGCCCGGACTTGATGTCATACCCGCCGCCGGGTTTCGATCCCATCACCACATTGCAGTCGATCACACGGAGGTCGTCGGCACCGAGGTCGGCCTCTAAGACGTCGGTTTCAATGAGCAGACCAGAATTGGTGTAGCCCTTATCTGTCATGCTGAGTCTCCTGTGCTGGTCGATTTAGGGTCTCTTAGTTCGGGATAATAGCGCGTCATCATGCGTTCGAAATGGGAGACGAGGTTGCGATGTTTGCGCGTTTCCACAGTGACCGGGTTGTCCCAGGTCTGAGACACGATCTCTCCGACGTGTGCAGCGAGCGACGCATCAAAAATGGTCGGCTGGTCACCGAAACCCCATTCCCGCTGACCAAGCCAATGGGCCAGCGCACCGATATCGGTAATGGCCAGATCCTGTATGGTCTTGGGCGAATGGCGACCAAGACCGTGACCGGCCAACTGTTTGCGGACAATCCGTTGGGCGATCGGCTTTAGCAGCGCCACCACCGGCCCAGGCACCCCGAGCACATCTTTCAGATAAGGGGTCCAATTTTTGATCCCCGTCGGGTCAATCCAACGGAAGTAAACCACAGCCCAATAGAGGTGCTCTTCCATAAGGCGCTGAAAAGCCAGGCTCTCCGCCCGTTCTGACAGGGTGAGCTTGCCATCAACCGGATTACCGTTCTTTGCTTCCAGCTGAGCGATGATCAAACCGCTATCGGCCATGACTTTGCCATCTTCATCGACAATAAAGGGGCGCTTACCGGTGGGGGCTTTTTTGCCCTTGTCGGCGGCGACCGTGTATTCGACGCCGGCTATGCGCAAATAGGTCTCGAGTTTGAAACAAAACGGACTGGGGTCTGGCAAGCCCATGATCGGTCCAAACTTGTAGAGGGTCACGCTCATGCGCTTTCCTTTCATTGACTTGAGACTGGTTGCATCGACGCAGTATTATTATGTGGGCTAAGGCTCACAATATGGTGAGGGCTATTGTGCCTGGGGCCCAGAGAAATGACACTGCCAGAATGACACTCTTGGTCCGTAAATCACCCATACTCTCAATTATAATATTGATCGCTGGGTTACTCACCTCCGGGTCGGCAGAGGCAATCAGCGATCGGCGGATTGAAGACGCTCGCTACGCCTGCACAACATTTATGGACGCCGAGAATAAAAGCACGCGCAAGAAGGATATGGACCGGGCCGAACTTGCCCGTTTTTGGCTGGTGGGCTTCTTGACCGGCGCCTTCGAAGCGGATGCCGTTCTAGAGTTTTCAGACGACGAATCCGGTGCCGAGGGCATCATTGTTTCTCGGGTGAAGGAATATTGCGCGGAACACCAGGACAATTCCATTCATGCGGCAGCAGTATCGGCAGGATCATCGCCCGAGCCGCTGCCGGCATCGACAGCGATCGGTTTCGATCCCCGTCAGTATTCGTGTGCCGCCTATTCACAGGGGCGCGACGGTCGGGGAGACGCAAAGTCGCTTTCCGAGGCCGCTGAGTTTTGGGCCTTCGCCTTTGTGCAGGGCACGGTCAGCGTCCGCCATCACCCACGATTGATTATCTCCGTGGCCAACAAAAGAAAAATTGTGCGCGCCCTGAAACAAAGCTGTGCGCGCAATCCAACACGGACACTGTTAGATCAAACCGCCGAGATCGCAACCCGAGTCAGGCCCCTGCCAGAGCGTTAATCTGCACTCAATGCTCGAGCACGTTCTCTCAGAACGAATTTCTGAACTTTCCCAGTCGACGTCTTTGGAAGATCATCGAACACGACAGTCTTCGGCACTTTAAATTTGGCCATGTTGTCGCGGCAGAAGGCGATGATCTCGTCTTCCGTTGCTGATTGCCCCGTCTTCAACGTAACGAAGGCGCAAGGCGTTTCCCCCCAATGATCGTCCGGCCGGGCCACCACGGCGGCTTCCAACACAGCGGGGTGTTTATACAAAAAGCCCTCGACTTCGATGGTCGAAATATTTTCCCCACCAGAAATGATGATGTCTTTCGATCGATCTCGAATTTCCACATATCCATCGGGATGTTTGACGGCCAGGTCACCGGAGTGAAACCAGCCACCCTTTAAGGAGTCTTGAGTCGCGGTTGGGTTTTTCAAATACCCCTTCATGACAACATTGCCGCGGAACATGATCTCGCCGATGGTTTCACCATCTGCTGGCACTGGCGTCATGGAGTCGGGATCCATGACATCAAGACCCTCTACAACCGGATACCGCACACCCTGGCGCGCTTTAAGGGCTGCCTGCTCATCCATCGGAAGGTCATCCCACTCACCGTGCCATGCGCAGACAACACAGGGCCCATAGACCTCCGTTAAACCGTAGGTATGAGTGATACCGATTCCCATCCCTTCCATTGTCGCAATGACCGCTGCTGGGGGTGCTGCGCCGGCCGTCATCGCCTTAATGCCTTGAGGCAAACCGGCGCGGTGTTCCTCAGGCGTATTCGCTAACATATTGAGAACAGTCGGCGCGCCGCAAAAATGGGTGATGCCTTCCGTCTTCATTAATTCGTAAATCGCGATGGGATCGACCTTTCGCAAGCAGACATGCGTGCCGCAGAGCGCGGTGATGGTCCACGGAAAACACCAGCCGTTGCAGTGAAACATCGGCAGTGTCCAAAGATAAACCGGGGCCGGCGTCATGCCCCACGCCATCATATTGCCGATCGCGTTGAGATAGGCGCCACGGTGATGAGTCACAACACCTTTTGGATTTCCGGTCGTGCCCGAGGTGTAGCAAAGCGCGATCGCTTGCCACTCATCTTCAATTGTGGGGCAGGCATAGTCCGCATCACCCGTTTCAAGAAAGGCCTCATAGGCGATTTCACCGATCGGGTCTTCTTCGGGTGCGAGCGCATCATCGATATCGATGACCAACATGTCGCGCCCACATTCTTTTAGGGCCGCTTTGGCAACACCGGACAGCTCTGGATCGACCATCAGAACCTTGGCTTCACCATGCTCTAGAATGAACGCGATTGCGGAGGCATCTAATCTTGTGTTGATGGCATTGAGCACGGCGCCCGTCATAGGCACCCCAAAATGGGACTCTAAATGGGCGGGGATATTTGGCGCCAGCACGGCGACTGTATCGCCGGCGACGACGCCGCGTTTGACCAAAGCAGACGCCAGACGCCGACAACGCCCATAGAGTTCAAGATACGTGTACCGCACCGGGCCATGCACGACGGCAACACGATTGGGATAGACCTCCGCTGCACGCCGTAAAAACGAAATGGGGCTAAGCGGCTCATGATTGGCCGATGTTTGATCAAGGTCGGTTTCATAAATACCTGGCTGGGTCATACCTTATCTTTCCTGAATCCTCGCCCGGTTGTTCAGATTACCCGAATAACCCGGTAGGCTGACCAGTATCGCTGTGGATGAATGAGCAGGCTAGCCATGCTTCGATCAATTCTTTCTATCTTTGTATTCAATTTGTGCATGGCGAGCAGCGGCGCGGCGGAGACTTTTCGCGCCGGCGCCCTAAGTACCCCTGGAGATCCCTACGATATTTTATGGCAACGCTTCGCGAATGATATTCGCCGCGAAAGTAAGGAGCAGCTGGACGCGGAATTGCTGGTGCGCGGCGAAGTCGGCGGTGAAGAAGCCCTGATGCTGGCCGTACGGCGCGGCCGTATTGAAGTGGCAATATTTACGTCGAGCGGTATGTCCGCCGTCGTTCCAGAGTTCGCTGTTATCATGGCCCCGTTCCAATTCGACAGCCTCGACGAAGCAGACTACGTGTTGGACAACCACTTGATAGAACCGCTGTCCGCCCTAGCAGCGACAAAAGGGCTCACCGTTCTGAGCTGGGCGGATGAAGGTTTCCATAGCTTGTATAGCGTTACGCCTTTGCGAAGCCCGGCTGACACGGCTGGATACAGTATGCGTGCCTTCCAAGTCCCATCGTCGCCCGTGTTCCTGGCCGCACTCGGCGCGGATGTCGCCGCGATGCCTTTTCCGGATGTCATTCCAGGCCTACAGACCGGATTAATTCAGGGTGGTGAAGCCGGTGCGATGACCTATGCCAGTTATGGATTGGCCCCGGTCGCGGGCCACTACACTCTGACCCGTCACGCCTACTCCTCCGGTGTGTATGCCGCCAATTCCGAGTGGTTTGATGCCCTTGATCCAGAACTTCAAGGCGCATTACGTCGTGCCGTGCCAAACGCGACAGAGGTGCGACAGCGTGTGCGCGCCCGCAATTCATCTGACCTCGAACAAGCTGTTCGACGGGGGTCAATCATTCACGAGCCCACGACGATTGAGAAAATGGCGTGGCGCAACGCGACCAAAGCTGTGCCGCAAAAATTGGTGGAGCAAATAGGGGGACAAGCCGCAGCCATTCACGCCCGCATTCTGGGGGGCAAAGCATCCTATGCGAACTTGAAAAGGACCAGCGATGACAAGTGATGTAACGAAAGGGCTTCATCTCTACGGACAGATGATGTCGCCCTATGTGGCCCGCGTCACCCTAACGGCCTATCGCTTGGGCCTCGATTTGCGCCCTGAGCCCGTACCCGGCGGAGGCACGGCGTCTCCAGAGTTTCGCGCGATCAACCCCATCGGGCGCGTCCCCGCACTGGTCCATGGCGACTTGTGGCTGGCGGAAGGCGAAGTGATTTGCAGCTACCTACGCGACTTAATCCCAGATCAAGATGTCGACCGGACAGATCCGGCAATCGCTGCACGCGGTCGATTGGTCGCTCGTATCGTCGATTTATATCTGATGGGCCATTACGTGCCGCTCATTCCGCTGCGGCGGCAAGACAATCCCGACCAAGCCTTCATCGAAACCAAGGTTACCGCCTTTAAGGACGGGCTTTCCGTCCTAGAAACAGTCCTGTCACCTGGTCCGTTCGCGCTGGGGTCAGAACTCGGCCACGCTGACTGTGCACTCGGCCCAGCCATCGATTATCTCAGCATTATGATGCCGCACTTCGGCATTGCGGACTTGACTGATGGCTACCCAAAACTCAAGGCATGGTGGTCTTACATCCGTGACAAACAGCCATTTGCGTCAATATTTGCTGAAGGCCGGGCCGATTTACGAGCCTACCGGGAAGAGCACGGCTTGGCACCCCTTGATGGTCTCTAGCGGTCGATTGCACTAAAGTAAGGCCACATTCATCGGGAGCAGAAACCAATGGAACACCATACAATTCGCGGCCGCATCCGTTACACGTCAAAGAAAAAAGAAATTCTGGATAAAGTCCGTGGTGGCGAAACCTTTATCTACACTACCCATGTCGATGGCTCGCGCTCGCTGCGCACCCACTGTTCCATTGACGAAGGTTCACCGCTGGTATTGCGCGACACCGTCACCAACGTCGACAAAAATTGGACCCCGACATACGGCTTTGTCCAGATTCATGTCAACGACGCCTTTGTCGGATCGTCCTGGTTCAGGTTCACCGAGACGATGGCCGAGTGCGAAGGTTATACGGTTAAAGAAGGCCGTATTTCGCAAAGATTAGACCTAGATGTCCGTCCCAGTTTTTTCGGAACCCACCCGATCCAAGCCGACGCCATGCACACCAACATGTACCCCTTGGAACAAGGGCCGGGAACCTATACGTCACCGCTACACCTGATGTGCTCGTTTCATCACCGCGGCGCTGATGGACCAATTTTGATGCACAAACGCGGTCTCATCATGAATTATTTCGGTGAAGAAGATGTGACAGTCGAGGCTGGAACTTTCAAAGCCCATCACTTTAGTTACGGCACCAACAAAGACGACGACTATATGGGCGCAGACATTCACCCGCCCTATCACACATGGGTCACAGCGGATGGTGATTATGTGCTTCTCAAAGCGCATTGTACCGGATACATGCAGACCTATTACGAGCTGGTCGAGTACGAGAAAAAGAAAAACTCTTTCTAGGCCTCGACAATTTCGCGATAGGCGTCAGACCAAGAGACATGTCGAACACCGCATCCCAAATGAATCCAATCGAGAGCTACGGTAAGTGGCTAGCGGAAGCGCCAGCCGCCTGGCCCGGTGAAGCTTTACATTCCGCCAAACGACAGCTCATCGATGTCATGGGTGTAACAATCTTGGGTGCGGTGGACGAGGCCACCACCCGGGTATTCGCGACGGTTCAAGAATGGGGTGATGGCCCCTGCACTGTCATCGGACAATCGCGAACCCTAAGCGCACCGTGGGCGGCGCTGGTCAACGGCACAGCCGCCCATGCTTTGGATCTGGACGATAATTTCGATCCGGCCAAGGCCCACGCCACGGCTGTTCTCGCTCCGGCCATTCTGGCTCTCGGCGAGCAGGAGCACGTCACTGGCCAGGCCTGTCTCGATGCTTATATCTGTGGGCTGCAGATCATGGGGCGAGTCGGGCAAGGGGTGAATCCCACCCACCGCAATCGCGGCTGGCATGCAACAGCTACAGTCGGTGCACTTGGCGCGGCAGCGGCCTGCGCCCGCCTCCTCAAGCTCAATGCCGAACAAGCCGGACACGCCGTGTCTCTCGCCACCAGCATGGCGGCAGGGTTCATGTCTCAGTTCGGAACGATGGCCAAACCGACCCACGCCGGGCTGGCGGCTAAAGCTGGTGTCATTGCCGCAAGTATGGCGCGCAATGGGGTGACGGCTGGGCGTGAGACTTTGGACGGCCCGACGGGCATGAACCGATTGATGGTGGGTCCAGATTACGAAGAGTTACGGGACGCGATTAACAAACCCGAGCATGGTCAAACACTGCGATTTAAAACGGAACAAGTGGGTGAACCGTTGCTGATTCTTGAGCATGGCCTCAAGGCCAAACGGTTTGCCAACTGTGCCAGCGCCCATCGCTCGATGGATGCGTTATTGCTTCTTAAAGAAGAACACGGCTTTAGCGTCGATGATGTGAGTAAAATTATCGCCCGCCTGCCAACGACCCATCTGAACAATCTGATGCATCACGATCCACAAGACCCGATGCAGGCGAAATTCTCGCTGCAATACGGGTTAGCTGTCGCGCTACTGACTGGCACCTGTACGCTTGAAGACTTCCTACCCGAGGCGATCATGCGCTCTGAGATACGGTCTTTGTACGAATTTATCGAAGCCCGTCCCGTCGACAAATCTGAAGGCGAGTTCCCGACGTCAGTTGAGGTTCACCTCAAGACTGGAACATGCGTGGAAAAGAGCTTGGCCATGCCGCTGGGCAGTAAGGCCGCACCCTTCACAGACGAACAGTACTGGCGGAAATTTGATGATTGCGTCAGCGGCCTCCTGTCAGAAGACGAAGCGGTGCGAGTTAAGAAAGCGATGGAAGACTTTGCTGAACTGCCAGACCTTGCGTCCCTCCTCTCGCCACTACGGCGACCGCTGCATCCGAACGGCATGTGAGAGATGAATGTAACGGGACCATCTTTCCAGACACCAGAATGCCGCGGATTCTACGAATACTGGCAGTCTTTACCGAGGCATAACCTAGCGCCGACGTCGGAAATCTTTCTTGATGCATCGAACCCCCGGTACGCGCCTTTCGTATACATCCTGGAATTCTCAGGCTCGGACATTGTTATCCGACTGATGGGAACGGCCCTGGTCGAACGCTGGAAAGCGGACCGCACGGGCGAGAAATTTCTTACGACTCAAGATGCAGAAACGAAGAAGGTCTTTCTAACCAACTGTTCACACATTGTGAGCATGCCCTGCGGTCTTCGTGCCACCAACCGCTTCCGACTATCAGCTGGTCAGCGAGTCTCAACCGAGGCGATCGCTCTCCCCTTAGCCCCAGGACCCGGACGACCACAAAGATTTGTTTCTTATAGTCAAATGTTTGAGGAGCCAAGCGATGAAGACAAGGTCGGCGGCTGGGAAGACGTCGTCGATCATGAGTGGATCGACCTCGGTGCCGGAGTGCCTGATTACTTTCTAACCGAGCAGAAAAAATAAAGAGTCAAATGTCTTCCGCGCCTTGTCGGCGCGCCATGATTTCATCAAAGCGAGGCATGCTATCGTGCCCGGGTGCGGAAACGCCCTTGCCGCTTATAACAACCCGGGCTGTGCGCAAGAGAATTTTAAAATCAAGCCAGAGAGATCGATTATCCACATACCAACAATCGAGTTCGAATTTCTCTTCCCAGGTTAGGGCGTTGCGCCCGTTAATCTGTGCCCACCCCGTCATACCAGGGCGAACAGTGTGGCGGCGGGCCTGATTCTGATCGTAGTACGGGAGATACTCCATCATCAGCGGCCTCGGTCCAACGAGACTCATATCACCGATCAGCACGTTGATGAGTTCAGGTAACTCATCAAGCGAAGTCCGGCGCAACACACGCCCCAAAGAGGTCATCCGGTCTCCGTCGGGCAAATCATTACCGGAACTGTCGGTGACCTCCTCCATCGTTCGAAACTTAAGGAGCCGGAATGGCTGTCCGCCCAAGCCGGGTCTAGTGTGTGTGAACACGACGGGCCGCCCCATCGTGAACAGGATAGCCAACGCAACGACGATCATGACGGGCGACAAAACAATCAAAGCTGTAAAAGCCAATACCATGTCAAAGAGACGCTTGAGGGCTAAGCTCCTTAACCGACGACGGGCCGGCGCCGGTTGTTCCTGCCCCACCGTTTCGACGAGTGTGCGCAATTCATTCGTCACCTTATCTCGATTGAAGCGACTATCGGCCAGAGCAGAAGCTTGCTCAGCAGCGCGTCGCAAAGCCTCCCCGTCCCGGACAAAATCAGCAATGTCACGTGCAGCACCGTCCATGTCGCTGGGCGATACTTTAATCCCAGCGCCGCGGCTTTCGATTAAATCGGCATGCCAACCATCGTGATTAATAAAAAGCGGTTTGCTGGCCGCTATCGCATCAAACATTTCAGGAAAAGACTTGTGTTGTCCGCTCTCCAAACTAGGGAATACTGATGCCACTGCTGTTGCAACGGACAACAACTCCGGCATGTGATTCTGCGGCAACGCTGGAAGCATCCACAAGTTTTGTTCAAACACGCCGGCGTGCATCGCGCGCGCCCTTATGTCTTCACGCGCTGCCCCGTCACCGCAAATAACAATGCGAATATCTGGGTCGATAGATAGCATAGCGACAGCAGCGTCGATGAGATACTCAATCCCGCACGCCGGATCCAGCGGACCAGCGTAAACAACCAGCGGTCCACCCTTAAGGTGTGGATAGGTTTCCAACATGACCGACCCATGATCCGCAGGAACGCGGAATAACGCTGTGTCACAGCCATCCGGTATGACCGCAACCTTGCTTTCCGCTATTCCATCCGCGACAAGCCCGTCCTTTATGCCGGGCTCGAGGGCAACGATACGGTGCGCCGCCCTGTAGGCGATCCGATCCAACGCCCGCTCTACCTGCTGCGCCAAAGATTGCCTGATCGTGCGGCGTTGACCTGACACGAAGCCTTGAAAATCGGGGACTTCAATGACGACTGGCGCGGCTTTCGCAAAACTTGCGAGTAGCCCTGGAATCATAACGGGCCGCGATAGAGATGGGATAAAGATCACATCGACGTCGGGAACCCGTGCCGCCCGCCAAATAGCAGCCATGGTGAATTGAACATATCTCCATAGCTGCCCTACAAACCCCGTGGGTAGACGACGGGAGGCGCGTGTCACATTGAGTTGGATGCCATCCAAGGTGAACTGGCCAATGCCGTAGGTGTCCGGCAGGCTCGACGCCGAGGTAACAATCGTGACCGCATGCCCGGACTCGACCCAACGCCGCGCTATTTCGTAAGAGCGGGTGTTGCCCGACCCATCCGGTGGGCGAAAGTGTTGGTCCAAATAGAGGATATGCATGGGGCTCTTATACAGCGATGAGCGGCACCAAGGAATCCCCTGCCGAGCGCCGTTTTGCAAAGAATTCCCAAAATGCTGAGTTCCGCCGCATCAGTGGTTTAAGGTATACCGACCAATCGATCGCCTTACGTCAAACAACCATCGGTGCTAGAGCCAGCAATGCCCACAGACAAGTCAGAGACCGAGCATTGGTACTATGGGGCGGCAATTCTGCTGCTGTCTGCGCTCTATTATGGACTTTACCTGAACATCGGCTTTTCCGCCGCCGATGACGGCAACTACGCGCAAATTGCCTACGAACTGTATCTCGGGCGAGCGCCGGAAGAGTTAGCGATTAACTACGGCATTTTATGGTTCAAGATCGGGGAAGGTCTCTTTCATGTCTTTGGCGTGAACTATGTCCTAGTGAAAATTTTTTTCTTTGCTGTGATCGCAGCAACCAACATCCTGATCTTCTACACGATCAACGTGATGTCAGGCAGTCGCCTATTCGCGCTCACAATGACTGCTGTTCCATTGATCGTTCCGGCTTTTCCCGCTACCGCGTTTTATGGCTTTTGCATTTTGCTGAACGCGGCGGCACAGATGCGCATCGCCGCCAAGATCACCCGCGTCACATGGATAGATGCGGCAATTGCTGGGGCTGCTCTATCTCTGTCCTTCCAGATTCGCCCTGATTTTGGCTACATCTGGACCGTGCCGCTCACCCTTCTTTTGTTGGCGGCCACGTTTAAATCCAGCTCGACGCATAGGACATGGGAGCTTTTTGGCGCTGCCATTGCGGCGTTTTTTATTGTGCAGGCGCCACTGCTCGTGAGCGCAATGAATGGCGGTTATGCCGGATTGGTTTTACAGCAATACATGAGCTACCCGGCGACAATGGTCGACTATGCGCTGAGCGGAGTCCGCGCATTAATAAGCGGCAACGTAGCCCAACCCGATAGTGCGGGGAGCACGTCCTTACAAAGACCCGGACTCACCGCCATCGGATCTGCCAACACTGCCCGTTCGTCTCTCGCCATATTGATTTACCTGCCCGTCATCGCAATTGGTGGATTCGTTGCGGTGAACATCCTGTTAATTGCCAAGAGATGGCGCGCTGGACGGTTCGATGTTGTGGCGCAATCTCTTGTCGCGTTATTCGCCGCCGCAGCGGCTTTTCCGCACTACTTCTTCTATCGGCCAGACCTATCTCACGTCGCAAATTTTATGCCCGGTTACGTAATATTGGCCGCCGCAATCATTCTGCAGCTTTATCAGACGAGACAAGCCACAGCCATACCGTGGCAGCGATGGGCTACCCTGACCGGACTATCCGCAGCATTCATCCATTTGACGTTCTTTCTCTGGGTCGGGTTACAGACTCCCGGGACCGGATCCATCGCCGTTGCCAACGGCCGCGCGGAGCCGTTTGAGGCCGGCAATGGGATCGATGTCACCGTTTCCACCGCAGAAAAAGCGCGACTTGAAATCGTACGGAACGCCGTCCTTCAAAATTCTGAGCCGAAGGACCGCATCGTCTGCGTCCCCTACTGTCCTGGCTTTGCATTCATGTCGGAACGACGGATGCTGTTTAAGAACTTTTATGTCGACGACTCTATGCTCGTTCTTGATCCCAATTGGATACCCGATGCCATAGAATTAACCCGAGACGTTAGGCCACCAGTCGTCGTTGTCCTGGACTGGGCGATCAACGGGACAGAAATATCCCGCTTTAAAAATTGGGCATCCGACTATATTGCAGTGCTCGAGGAGCTATCCCAGGAAACAATCGAACATCCTGGTTTCACTATCTACCTGTTGTAGTATCACCCCACTGACCCCTGCATGAGTGTGTCGCGTGACCGTTATTTGCGAAAGCCTAGCCATTCCCGATGTAAAAATTCTCCGGCCGAAGCGGCATGGCGATAACCGCGGATTTTTTTCTGAAGCCTATTCTCAGGCTTCCTTTGCTGATGTCGGTATCGATATGACGTTCGTGCAAGATAATCACTCGCTCTCCGCCGACAAAGGCACCGTGCGTGGCCTACACTTTCAGAGCCCACCGTTCGCCCAAGACAAACTGGTCCGGGTGCCACGGGGCGCTATTTTCGACGTCGCTGTCGATTTACGGGTCGGTTCACCAACTTATGGTCAACACGTCTCGACTGTGATTTCGGCAGATGAATGGAATCAAATATTGGTGCCTGTCGGGTTCGCACACGGCTTGGTGACGCTAGAGCCCGACACCGAAGTCCTCTACAAGGTTTCAAATATTTATAGCGCGGACTGTGACAAAGGCGTGCTCTGGAATGATCCAGATATCGACATTGACTGGCCGGTCACGGAAGAAGATGCGGTTCTATCAGCCAAAGATAAAATTCAGCCGACCCTTGCGGAGCTTCCGCAATACTTCACGTACGGAGAATAGGTAGAGTGACGAAGGTTATTGTTACAGGCGGAGCCGGTTTCATTGGCTCGGCCCTGATTCGCATGCTGATCAAAGACGTTGGCGTTCAAGTTGTGAATGTCGACGCCCTCACTTACGCCAGCAATTTAGATTCGCTCACATCAGTTTCAAACGACGACGCCTATTCCTTTGTCCAGGGCAACGTATGCGACGAACAGAGCATGTCAGAGCTCTTCGACGCGGAACAACCCGATGTGATTATGCATTTGGCAGCAGAAAGCCATGTCGACCGGTCGATCGATGGGCCTGCCGCGTTCATGGAAACCAACATCATGGGCACCTACGCCATGCTTGAGGCGGCACGGGCCTATTGGTCAGGCCTGCCATCCGCACGCAAGGATGCCTTTCGTTTCCACCACATTTCAACGGACGAGGCCTATGGCTCATTAGGTGAAGACGGACTGTTTACTGAGACCACGCCGTACGCACCAAATTCGCCGTACTCTGCTTCAAAAGCCTCGTCAGACCATCTAGTGCGCGCCTGGCATCACACCTATGGCTTACCTGTGGTTACGACGAATTGCTCGAACAATTACGGGCCTTTTCAGTTTCCAGAAAAACTCATTCCGCTAGTCATTTTGAACGGCCTAGAACGCAAAGCACTTCCTGTCTACGGCAAAGGAGAAAATGTTCGGGACTGGCTCCACGTAGAAGACCACGTCCGCGCGCTTTGGCTGGTGGTGAGTAAGGGCCGCCCCGGTGAGGTCTACAACATCGGTGGCGAGGCGGAACGCAAGAATATTGATGTGGTACGCGGTATATGCGACGTGCTTGATGAACTCGTGAATCCGAACCAGCCGACACAAGATCTAATCACTTATGTTACCGATCGCCCCGGCCATGACGCCCGCTACGCCATGGACACCACAAAAATTTCGCAGGAACTTGGCTGGCAACCGCAAGAGACGTTCGAGAGCGGACTGCGTCAGACGGTACAGTGGTATTTGGATAACCGGTCCTGGTGGGACAACATTCGTAGTGGTCAGTACTCTGGTGAGCGCTTGGGTCTTTCAGAAAAAGCGCCCTCATGACAGTGGATGTTTTGATCACCGGTGCTAATGGTCAACTGGGCTGGGAACTCGGGCGACGGGCAGAAAAGAAAGATCGCACGGCACGCGCCTTTGTCCGTACCGACCTGAACATTACGGACGCAGATGCAGTCGCGCGTACCATCGAATCGCTGTTTCCCAAAGTCGTGATCAACGCGGCAGCCTATACCGCCGTCGATAAAGCGGAAACAGAGCCCACCGCCGCTTTTTCGGTCAATCGCGATGGACCCGCCAACTTGGCGGCGGTCTGTGCCGCTCACAACATTCCACTGATCCATATTTCGACAGATTACGTTTTTGACGGAACGAATCCGGACGCCTACGGAGAAGAAGATCCAGTTGCGCCCTTGGGCGTATATGGCGCCAGCAAACTAGCCGGGGAAGATGCTATTCGCGACAGCCAAGTGGACCACATTATTCTACGCACCGCCTGGGTCTATGGCGTCCATGGGCATAATTTTGTCAAAACCATGCTGCGATTGGCTGAGAAGCAAGACGCTCTCAGGATCGTTGAGGATCAATTTGGCTGCCCGACCTTCGCCGGTGATTTAGCAAACGCTATTCTCGAAATCTCCGATCACCTCATTAACGGCGACGTTCCGGCGAGTGGGCTGGGCACATTTCACTGCACCGGAAATGGTCGAACGACCTGGTGTGACTTCGCCCACAAAATATTTGAGTTGGCTGGCCCCACAATAGGCCGCGTGCCAACGGTTGACGGAATCACGACGGCCGAATACCCGACACCCGCTCAACGCCCTGCGAATTCCGTACTAGACTGTAGCAAATTGTCCCGCACATACGGTATCACCCTAAGGCCATGGCAAAGCGCGCTGGCTGAGATGCTCCAGATCACATTGTCTGGGAACACGAACGCAGCAAAGGAAATGCGATGAAGGGGATCATCCTCGCCGGTGGGTCCGGGACACGGTTACATCCGATCACCCATTCGATATCCAAGCAAATGCTGCCGGTTTACGACAAACCGATGATCTATTACCCACTCAGCACCCTCATGCTAGCTGGTATCCAAGACATACTTGTCATCACCACGCCCCAAGATGCAGCGGGCTTTGAACACCTACTTGGCGACGGCAGTCGATGGGGCATCAACATCCAATTCGCGCAGCAACCCAGCCCTGATGGTTTGGCACAGGCGTTCATCATCGGAAAAAGCTTTATCGGCCAAGACACCTGCGCTCTTGTTCTTGGTGATAATGTTTTTTACGGCCACGGCCTGACAAACAAGTTGCGGAACGCAGCAGATATCACAGCTGGCGCATCGGTCTTCGGTTTTAAGGTGCGGGACCCAGAGCGTTACGGCGTCGTCGCCTTTGGTGCAGATGGGCGTGCGACCTCTATCGAAGAAAAACCGCAAACTCCGAAATCAAAGTGGGCTGTGACAGGGCTCTATTTCTACGACAATGACGTCATCGATATCGCCGACAACCTCAAGCCAAGCGCTCGCGGTGAACTCGAGATCACGGACGTCAACAGACAGTATCTTGAACGCGGCTCACTTTCGGTGGAGCGCCTTGGCCGCGGCTTTGCGTGGTTCGATACCGGCACATGCGACAGCCTCGTAGAGGCGAGCGCCTTTGTTCAAACAATTGAGCGACAGCAAGGCCAGCGCATCAGCGTGCCCGAAGAGATTGCCTTCGCCAATGGTTGGATCAATATCGACACCCTTGTTGAACTCGGCACCGCTTTAAAAAAGAGCGGGTACGGCGAATATCTGCTTCAACTTGCGGATGATGCCTGAAGCTGACCATCATCACCGTCTAGTCTAAAACACAAAACAACAGAGCTCAGCGTCAGGCCGAGCACCGCAAGCCACCAGCCTTGCCAAACACCGAAGCTAAGTAGCCATATGGTAACTGATGCAGTCATGGTGCCCGCTGCAACCGCCAGAGATAATGGGCTCGGCGAACATTTCACGGTCAGACGAAGCAAATATGTGCACGCGGCCAACAATAAACTGACTCCCACGAGTCCTAGCTCAAGCCAGATCTGCAGCAGGCCATTATGAGGATGGAGGAAAGATGTTCGCCCAACCGCATCGGGTAGCAGACCTGCTGTTTCACCAATCACACGCGATGAATCAAAACCGTAGCCGATCAAAAAATTCTGGCCGATCAACTCGCTCACCCGACCCCATATGGTAATCCGATAGCCCCAGTTTGGGTGGACGTTGTCAGTAAACCAGACATGCAAATCCGCCGACGTTGCCAAGCTCGCCAGCACGGGCCAGCTCACAGCACCAATACCGATGAGCACAGTGACAGCTACAAAAGCACGGACACGCCATTGTAGAACGATCATAAAAGATAGTAGGCCCGCACCAACGGCGACAGGAACGGCATCCATGCGGTAGCTAGCGGTGGTTGCGAACACTGTCGCAAGAAACAAAACTGGGTATTGCCATGTTTTGGTCTTTAATCTCAGCAGGCCGGCCACCGCGAAAGAGGTGCAGCATAACAGCACCAAGCCACCATTCATGACATTGAAAAGCTGGTCCGTGGTCTCGGTTGGTCGGGCCAATCCAACAAAGAACCCGTTGGTGATGCGCTCAATCAACAACAACCCCAACAAAACAAGGACGGCGACCACAGTGGCCGCGGCAATTTGCCGGATCGACCCTCGCTGAGCCCCCGCCAAAGCTGAGGCTAAAATTGCCCCCAAAACGATCGTCGAGAACGCTTTGAGCCACGCGGTGCTGGGAAAATGAGGCGCCCATAAAATCGAAAAAAGACACCACAGCACCAATAGGCAAACGGAAACCCCGGCAGGGGCTTTGGCTAATGAGAGAACGCCTTTTGGTCGGAGGGGTCCGGAAGAAAGCAGGCTAGCCACCACACCAAGCGCCAACACCACGACGGCCGCATCTTTGAACCAAGCCACCAACGGCACGAAAAACAACGCGCTTAAGGTCATGATGCTGGTGCGACTCACCTCATGCTCTCAAACATGTTTCAAAAACCTGATAGAGCTGTTGGGCAGCGATGGTTGTGTCGTATTTTTCTTCAGCCTCGGATTGCGCACGCGCACCCATCGAAGAACAAAGGGCGTTGTCGTTATAGAGTCGCATGAGCATCTCGTACCAATCGTCCTCGGTTCTACAGTGGAAACCGGTTTCGTCCTGCCTGGTCAAATCTCCGGCAATGCCAACCGGGGAGACGAGCGCCGGCTTTCCAGCAGCCATGTATTGGATGATTTTGTATCCGCTTTTTCCTTGGTTCCATGCCGTGTCGTCCAACGGACAGATACCGACCGTGACCTGTGAAAAGAAGTCCGCTTCACCAGCTTCGCTCCACGGCAACCGGTCAGCTTCAATATCCGGGGCCGCGTCACCTGCGCCAAATAAAATGCATCTCGATCCGGTCTCAGCGATAAACTTCTTGAGTGGCGCACGCACCAAATGAAGCGATTGTTCAGCCGTCACCGGCGTCCCAATCCAGCCGACCGTAAACTTCTTAGGCGCGCCTGATGATACATTGAGTCGAGCGACATCAACGGCGCTGGGAATCATAACGACAGTGTCCGCCCCGGCAGCACGGGCATAGGCCTCAAGAGTCGGATTACCAACAACCACCGTAGACGCATATGTCATGAGTGACTCGATCTTGTCCTCGAAAAAACTACGAACCAGACGTGAGCCAGAGTCTTTATAATAAAGATGGTGAGCATCGTCGAAGTCGACGACAACCGGCTTGCCCGCCAAAAGAAGCTTCTCAAGGCTGAACGGCAAAAACGGCAGTATCTCTCTCTGCAGCCAAATAATATCTGCGTCTCTCTGGCTCAGTACGCGCCATAAGCGATTGATGAGCGATGCTGTCACCGTGACCGGTGAGCGCGTTCCATTCGAATATAGCTGGGTCAAATATTCCCGTGGCAGCAGGGGCTGAACAGAAACCTTCAATCCCATGCGTTCAAGATGCGGCACATATTGCAGAAACCTTACCCGGCTGCTAGCGCCCATGCGGTCGTATCTGGTTAGGGCAAGAACAGAGGCCGTCATGGTTTCGCGGTCAACGCTGGCTATGGGCCCCGGCTCTTGGTCTTGGAAGAGCCGTCCCTGAGAAAAGGTTGAGCGCCAACAGTCTGTATGCGCGGAACACACCCCGCGCACCGACGGCGCTGCGCCCAAGCATAGCTTGCAACAACCGGGCTGGAAACTCGATCAGCGCACAAACCAGAAAGAGAACACATTGATAGAGTCGACCAAAATGCAGTCCGGCGTATGTCAGTCGACTGCGAATGTGAAGCGCCAAGGAAAAACCGGCATCTTGTGAGCTGGATATCCGCCCAGCGTGCGTCACACAAGCATCTTTCAAATAGTAGCTCTGCATACCCAGCATCAGAGCACGGGCAGAGATATCGACATCTTCGTAGTATAGAAAGAACCGCTCATCAAAGCCTTGCAGTTGCTCGTAGAGAGGCCGGCGAATCATAAGGGCAGCCCCCATGACCTGACCAACGGCGTGACTTTGGGCGTGCTCATCAAGGGACGTATAGGGATAGCCGGCCCCCGCCCGCGGCAGGGTATGTAGCCCGATTGATCGGGCGATCAGGTCTAACCGAGACGGCAGTCGCGAACAGGACGGGACAACCGATCCGCTCATGTCTCGAATCTCCGGGCCCGCTATACCGACACCCGCGTTATTTGGGGCGTTCAGGAAAGATGTAAAGGCACGAAGAGAACCGGGATAGAGCTGCGCGTCGGGATTTAGGAAAAGGATAAATGGAGCGGTGCCAAGACGCGCCCCGATATTCGACGCGGCGCCGAAACCAAAGTTGGCCGGGTTCATGACAACTTTAGCGTCACCTGCCCCATGAACCTCAGCCTCAAAACCCTTGATATCGTCGCCGTTGTTGACCACGACAACCTGAGCTGTGACTCCGTCCTGGCGCGCGACAGCAAGAACCGCGTCCACGCATTTGACAGTGTGGGCGGCAGATTTATAGTTTACGATAACAACGTCGACGTCCGTCATAGGACTCCCTGGGCGTTCCTTGGTCGCTGAATGCTTTATCTAATCAACATAAAAAATGATGAATGCACAAATGAGTGCTGAGAAAAAGCCACGTGTGTGCGTTGCCATCGTTAGCTACAACTCGTCAGCGACGCTTCCACGCTGCCTTGATAGCCTAGCAGCCCAGACTTATGGGGATTTTTCCGTTGTCTTGATCGATAACGCCTCTGTGGAAAAGCCCGGCGATTTGCTGTCTCGGTTAACAGTCCCGACCTCCTATATGGAAATGGAGGACAATCTTGGTTTTGCTCAGGCCATGAATGTGGCGCTCGAAGCCGCTGATTGTGAGTTTCTTGCAGCCTTAAACCCAGACGCCTTTCCGCATCCAAATTGGCTGGCGGAATTGGTCTACGCCGCGGATCAGAGGCAAGGCTTTGCCGCCTTTGGGTCTGCACAGATAAGCGCTGCCGACAGTGCTGAGATTGACGGTTTCGGCGACAATCTTCTTGCTTGGGGTCTCGCGTGGCGCGGGCAATCCCTCCCTAAAGACGGAGCGGAAAGCGATCTTTATGAAAGTTTCGGGGTTTGTGCAGCCGCGGCCCTTTATCGCACCGAGATCTTGAATCAAATTGGAGGCTTTGATGACCGGTTTTTCTGTTTTTATGAAGACGTCGACGTTTCGTTTCGTCTGCGCCTCGCTGGCCATCGTTGCGCTATTGCTCGATCGGCCGTTGTCGATCATGTCGGTGGCGCGAGCTTTGAAGGAAAATCGGAATTCGCCGATTTCCTGGTAGCCCGGAATCAGTGGTGGCTCTTGGTTAAAAACATGCCTGCCCTTCTGTTAATCGCGATCCTGCCTGGATACATTTTGATGCAAATCTATGCACTAATCAGACATCCAACATCATCGCGGATGAAGGGCTTGCGCGAAGGTCTAGCGCAAACCGGCGAGGCGCTCCGTGCCCGTCGCAATATTCAATCAGAAAGAAAAACATCAGCGCTCGAGCTCAATCGATGGCTGACCTGGAATCCGTTCGACTTTCGCAGCCGGGCAAGCAACGTTAAACGTCTATAGGCCTGTCGGCGTTAGACAGAACCGCGATCGATTGCTGCCTCGGATATATTCAGCCCAACCAATCCATGCCGAGTTGCACTTGAAATCACGTCGAAAATCACGGCGTCGTGCATCCAGTGGCGTTGCTTGTGGTCTTCCATGGACCCGTCGGCAATGGCGACCGTCAACGCATACGAGCCTGTGGCCAGAGCTGGCCAATGGAAACGAAAACGAGCAGAGACATATTCGTTGGCAGCAATAGAAACAGCGGGCCCGTTATCAACAGACGTATTCTCACCCAACAGATTCTGACCGAGGCGATCCTTGATATAAAATCCAAATATCGGCTGCTCAACCGCCTCTTCCGCATGAACCACAATGCGCAGATCGACCTCCTGGCCGTCGGCGACTTTCGTCAACTGCTGGCCGCTGCTGCTATCCCATAGCCCCGCATCGACGACGCTCGCGCCGCCACTGCCAAAGTGATTGGCCTCGCGATTAAACGGCGAGCAGGTCGTAAAGCCCGGCGGAATAAAGGTATTGGTGGCCTGGTCACTCAGCCGTATCGTTTCACCGCCGGGGAAAAACTCGGCGTTCATAGCGGAGGGCGGCGCCCTCTCGTCCAACACCGGCTCAAGGTCTGGCACGGCTGCTATTTGATCGGGCTCGCGAAACAGGGACTCAACGTACTGTTCACAAATGCGGCCCGCCTCACCCTCGGCCCGAACACGGCCGTGATCGAGCCACAGCGCGCGGTCGCATAAGCCAGCAACAGCACCGAGATCATGGCTGACAAAAAGGATCGAACCGCGCTGTTTAAAGTCGCTCAGGAACCGCATGCATTTTTGAGTAAACCGGGCGTCACCGACCGAAAGGGCCTCATCAATAATAAGAACATCGGCATCCACATGAGCCGCGACGGAAAACGCAAGACGCATGAACATGCCGCTTGAGTACGTCTTAACCGGCCGGTCGATGAAATCCTCAAGCTCTGAAAACGCAATGATATCTTGAAGCCGGTCATCGAGTTGAGAGCGGCTAAGACCAAGAATAGTGCCGTTCAAATAAATATTCTCGCGACCCGTAAAATCAGGCTCGAAGCCAGCGCCCAACTCAAGCAAAGCAGCCACGCGCCCGTTAACGGTGACCTCTCCAGCTGTCGGGGTGACCGTGCCCGTGATAATTTGAAGAAGGGTCGACTTACCGGCCCCATTGTCCCCAATGATACCGACCGTTTCTCCCCGTTTTACACCGAACGAGACGCCGCGCAATGCTTCAAAGCTGGGATACATCCGCCAGGGAAAAAGGAGGTGCAGCAAGCGTTGGGCTGAACGGCGATAAAGCGTATACGCCTTCGAGACAGCAACCGCCGCTATGACATTGCCAGATGAAGAAAGCGCATCCTGGGCGTTAGAGTCTCCATCAAAGGACATCAGCAAAGCCCTTGCGCGCGTAACGGAAGAACGCCAAACCAAGAGACGCGACCAACCACGCGATTCCTGTGTAAATCGCAAGACCAACCCAATCCGGCTGTTGTCCATCTAAAACAACGCGGCGCATCTGTAGAACAATAAAGGTCACGGGGTTGAGCATAATCAGGCGCTGCAGACCCGGTCCAAGTCGATCAATCGAATACAAAATGGGTGACAGAAACAAAATGCCCGTCATCAGCAATCCAACAATGTGCTGAATGTCGCGGAAGTAAACACCAATAGCAGACAGAAGCCAGCTTATGCCCATCATCAGCAAAATGAATGGCACCAATACGATTGGAATCAAGAGAGCCGTTAGCGGAACTTGCCCCTTAATCACAACCAACGCCACCAACAGCACGCTCGTACTGATCAGGGCATGAAAAACAGCGCTCCCAGCAACAACGGGAGGAAGGACCTCCAACGGGAACACGGACTTCTTTACGAGGTTGGTATATTCGACAATGGCCCCAGGGGCTCCACCCATCACATCGGCCATCAGCCAAAACACAATTAATCCCGAAAAAAGAAAAAGGCCAAAGGACGTGGTGTCACCGCTGCCTTCAGAACCTGATAGCCGACTTTGCAAGATCACACCGAAGACAAAGGTGTAAATAATCAAAGTGAACAAAGGCACGATTATGGTCCACAGAAGACCTAATGCATTGAGACGGTAGCGCCGCGCAATCGCACGCTCTAGAAATTGCTGAAAGACCAATCGGTGCCTGATAAGAACCAGGGTCGGTAACAAGATATCAAGAAGCCGACCAGACAGAGGTGAGTAGGCATTGCGCAATGTCATTGACCAACCCACACTAGCTCACACCCCATTCTTCACACGATCAATAACATCGCGAATGGTGGCCGTTTCGCTTGGCTCTGTTATGCCAAGAGTTCGTTGAACAGTTTCGGAGACGATGGTCATTCGTCGCTGCACTTCTATCGCCGTTATGACAGAATCAAGTTTAGTTTGTTCTTTATCCGTTATGACGCCCGCCGTAGGCACGGTGTTGCTTCCATCTGTCTTATAATAGTAGTCACCGATTCTTGTCTTCACGAGGGAGAAGTCTGAGGTGTAGCGGGCACATAACCGCAACAACCAATCGTAGTCTTCTTGCATTGTCATGGTCGTGTCGAAGAGGATCGGACCGCCCGCCATCTGCTGCCGATCTATGACATAGCTATGCAGCGGGCAAAAATTGTTGCGCAGCAAATCAATTAAGGCCACTCCACGAAACACAGGAACAATTTCTTCAGTCGTGTAGAGATAGCGCTCATACACATCGAGCCGCATAATACGGACCGCAGCAAACGCAATCGCTGCCGTGCTTTCTTTGAGACGCGACACCAGCAATTCATAAGCCTCGGGGTACAGAACATCATCGTAGTCCAAGAATGCAAGGTAGCGGCCTCGCGCCGCCAACAAACCTAGATTGAGCAGTTCAGACCGCGCATCTTGAGGCTCTGCCTGATCCCAATTCACGACGCTTAAAGTGACACCCTCTTCTTCATCAATCAAAGGCGCCAAAGCTTGGCGCGCTTCATAAACATCATTTTCAGAAAATCTTTGAGTTGTCAGAATGATATTGAGGGGCCGATAGCTTTGACCAATGAGTGAGAAAACGCACCGTTTCAGCTCTACTAAGCGGCTAACGTCGTGAAATCGAACAACTGTATCAATTTGCTCTGACATACCGTTACCACCGCGCTTCAGAGAAGCTAAATTGATTGTCGAAATCAGCGTGTCTTGTCCACTCCTCAGGAACGCTGACCACTTCGTCTTCCGGCGGTGGGAAGCCGAGCTCCCTCAGTTTATTTGTAAACGTTGCTTCGAATTTCTCGTCACCCCAGCGACGCGCCAAGATAACGCCAGAGGTGTATATCATGCGCACGACGCCCGTATCCTGTTGGCGGTTGCTCACTTCATGCAGGAACAGCGCAAGGGGACAGGTTCGCAAAACGAATCCTTTGGCCCGGGCGCGCCAAGACAAATCAACATCCTCACAGTACATGAAAAACGTCTCGTCGAATCCGCCAAGCTCTTCATACGCACATCTTGGGATAGCCAAGCACGCCCCGGACACCCATGGGGTGTCGAATGTAAACGGGTCGTACGGCTTAGGATGCTCACAAGGGAACTGGAGGGCTTCAACCAAAGTACGCTTGTCATTCGCGTCGATCATCTGAAGCATCGCCGTTATCGCGGAATAATGAAAAGCTCCGTCTGGATTGGCTGCGATATAAACATCGGCCCCTTTTTCAAAAGCGTCTTTCATCAGCCTATTGTGACCGGCACCAAATCCAACATTCCCCGCACTCGGAAGATGCGAGACGGCATCATTGTCTTGCGTTACGGTTTCAGAAGACGCGCCATTGTCGATGAGCAAAATCCGTGCCTTGCTTTCAAGACCCGCCTGCTTGAGTGATCGTTGCGCACTTTTCACAATGCGCTGAATCTGCTTATCCGTGTTGTCGTACGTGACGACACCGACAAAGACCCTGGTCTCCGGATCGACCGGGTTATCGTAGCCGAGAGCGGTGTCTTGCAGGCGTGACACGAGATTGGCAGCAGGCGCAATAATCGCTTCTGGGTGACTAGCCCGGGCTGGCGGAAGGTCTGGCCCTGTAAGTGATAAATTCTGCTCATCCATGAACAATTCTAGAGATTCGGGGTGATCAATGGGAATGATCGCCGGGGTATGAGCCAGATGCGGCGGGTGCGCAATCTTGAGCCATTTAAAGCCTGCCTTCTCACAAACGTAAAAATAAAGGCGTTCGATGGCGTGGGCTAAGGTTTCATCAATCTGACTCTGCTCTTCGGCAAAATCTGAGAACGTCAAATGAAGATCAAGCAGCGGCTTCAGCGCCGCCGTGCGCGCCCAGAACATAGAGCCTGACGGAAAATCCAGAACGTCCTTGTCGGAGCGCAGGGTAATGCCCATGCGCTTGCCGAGGGCCTTGGCCAATTTGAAATTGCCGCCCCAATTGATCCAATGACGCACCGGTTCAAAATGCTGGGCTGCGATGATGCCGAGATCAGGTGTTCGTCCATAAGCCTCGAAGACACTGTACACGATCTCTTCCGAGCCAAGCAGAGTCTCCAAAAGATAACCGCGCCAATTGGTAAGAACGCCAGCATGGTCGGACCACTTGGAATGGAGATGAAGAACAAAATCGTACTTGTCGTATATGTCCTTGAAGCCAATAAGCTTGGGCGCGATATCACGGCCACGGTTTTCCGTTACACGGACCTCAACTTTGCCCACACCCCAAACTTTGTCTGCGCCCCAACCGTGGAAGAATCCTTCAATGATTGATTTCTTTGCCGGAGAATCGGTCGTGATAAAGACGTCAAACGGCCAAGGGATGTTCTTAAAGTACCGCTGAAATTCCGGCGTCATTTGTTCGTAGTACAGGTGAACAATGACAGCGAGGCGCGGTGGCGCCGGAATCGGTTTGAAACTGAACGGCACCGCCACACTGTAATCATTCTCGATAGGCCGAGCCACTTCCCACGGAACGGCTTTTTCAGGTAGACGCTTAGGCGGAGCTTTCCTTTTTGTAGTGCGTGTTATTTCCCAGTCCCGATAAACAGCCGTACGCCCAAGTACTGGCTTGGTCAGCTTATACACACCTTCGGCAACGCGCCTTTTTGCCCCGTCCGGAAGAGGCGCAAGGCGATAAATCGTTCGCACCGCCCGCGCAATGGCACGGCCAGACGTGCCCACAATCATCTGCGGCATGCGCCGGAAGAACCGGATCGGCGCTGTGATACGCCAGCTGGTAGAGTTCCTTAGAGACCTAATGACATGTTCGCGGCCCTCTAGTTCGAGCTCCAGAGCAGCGCGCCAGACCTTCTGCGCATTGAGCATTTCCAGTGCTTTCTTTTGGCGCTCGTGCGCCAAGCTTTCCACCACCGCAACTTTCTCAGTCAACTCCATCTCAACGGCGTAAGCCCGGGCCGCTTCGGCCTTTGCTTCTTCATGCTGGGTAGCCAGTTGATCGGTCATATGCGCCAGTTGATCCATAATATGCGACTGCGTTCTGCTGGCTTCGTTTGCCGCTTTAAACGCTGACCCGAGGCGACTGTAGGCTTGCCTAATTTCAATGGTCGCGTCCGTGTTTTCGGACGCTGCAAAAAACTCTGTGATGCCATCCGGCAACTTTTCGCCATAGCCCAGCACACCAAGGCCATGGCCGTGCAAGAATTCGAAAGATGGGAATTTATCTTTTAGCTCGGCCCAGAGTATGAAAACACCAAACCCCTGCTCTCTGACGTTGGTGTCGTGAAACAGCACCACGGCTCTGTCAGAAAGTTTGGGGCGCCAGGTCTCGTAGTCATGCACCACATCATCGTAGAAATGCCGACCATCAATGTGCAGAAGATCAACGGAACCGTCTTCGAAATGCTCAACCGCTTCATCGAAGGTGGCGCGGACCAGGCGAGAAAACGACGCGTAATGGGATTCGTTGTACGATGACACGCGCTTATAGATCTCTTCGTCGTAGTGACCGGCGTGCTCATCACCTTTCCAATGGTCAACGGCGTAGCATTGCGTGTCGAGCTTCATCGCCTTCACGGCCTGACAAAACGCGAAGTAGGAATAACCGCCGTGCGTCCCCAGCTCGACAAAGGAGCGCGGCTTTAGAGCTTCAATGAGCCAGAAGGCGAAAGGGCCATGATCGAGCCAAGCGGATTGCTCGACATACTGAGGCGCCGAAAAAGATAGCGGAGATAGGTATGCGCCTAAACGGGACTGACTGGCGTCGAGACCCTCGGTCGACGCGCTTTCCTTATCCGATGCCTCTGCGGCGGCTGTTTTGCCAGATGTCATGCCGTGCGCTCTCTTTAGCCGCGAATCACTGCTGCACGGTCATGCCGATGCAAACTCGTAAACGCGATTTTGTGGCGCGGGGCATTAACGGTCAATGTGTCCTCACTGGCGCAGTGGCAGAAGCGCCCCAAATGTCTCTTCAGATCGGCTGGAAGCCAGGGTTATAAGCCATTTTCAGCCTAAAACTATGGCATTTTACCGCCCCATGTCTCCTGGGTCCGGTATTCGCCAGGATAAGCGTCAGGACCGCGTCGATTGGTCGATAGAATCTTGGTAAAGCGTCACATGCTGGGACCGGATCAATTCGGATGAAAATTCACCGAGCACCTTTTGCCGTGCCGCTTTGCCCAAACGCTCACGATCCGCAGGATGGCTGGCCATCCACGCCATAGCGGAGGCTAAGGCTTCTGGATCATCAGGCGGCACCAGCATTCCAGTTTCCCAAGGAATGACGATCTCCCGATTGCCGCCGATATCCGTCGCGAGCAGCGGCCGTTCCATGGCAGCCGCCTCCAGCAAGGCCCGGGGCAATCCCTCGCCGCCCAGCGCCGGCAACATAACAACATGGCTTTCGGCGATCTCAGACCTGACGTCCGCGACCTGCCCCTTAAATGTGACACCGGACACATCTGACCATTTCTTGACGAGTGCGTCGGGGATGGATGACGGGTTGCCTGAATCAGGGGCGCCGCAAACCACAAGCTCAGCGTCCACACCCTGCTGGCGCAGCAACTCGAATGCCGCGACCGCAACCTGAATGCCTTTCATGTGAAGCAAGCGAGCGAGAATTAGAAACCGCATCGGCGGGCTTTTCGGCTCCGTCTGCGGCACAAAGCGCTCTGTATCGATCCCCGAACCCCGAATCATCCGCACCTGGCCGTCTTTAATACCCATGCCCTCACGGGCGTAGGTGGCATCTTCTCTATTTTGCAAAACGATTCGGGCATCATTTCGTTTCGCGGACTGCCGCAAGACAAAACCGCAACCGAGTTGAACGGCTTTCGCCAGCAGCGACCGCGCATAAAAGACATAACCAAATCCGTTGACGGAATTGATCACCTTAACCTTGCGCCCGAACGCTGCGATCGAACCGATAATCGCTGGCTTCAGGGAAATGTTATGAACAACGTCCGGGTTTTCGTGAGCCAAAACCGCTCTGACCCGGAGGAGATCGGGAACGAGCCCGAACACGGCACTCAGTATCGAGCCCGTTCTTTTCCACGCCAGCGGGACGACCTTAAAATCCGCTCCAGCAAACTGCTCGACATTGTCGCACCGCGCCGCGACCGTCACGTTATAGCCCGCTTCGACCGCCGCCGCCGCAAGCTCCATCTTATGGGACGCGAAGTAATAGGACTCGGTGACCAGAAACAGAATGCGCGGGTTTGGTGAAGAATCTAGGTCCATGCCACTTTTGAAATTATTTCTGCACAGCATCACCAATCCCAATTGGGCCAGGCGCGCTAGTGATCATACGGCACGATCGAGAAAATGCGCGAATTTACGGTCTGAGAGTGGGAAATAACGGGTCACGCGCTTCCTGCAATCGCCTCGTCGAGCTAGAACGCCCCCCATGAGTAACAATGACTACGATGCAATTATTCTTGGTGCGGGCGGTGCGGGCCTGATGGCTGCGGGAACAGCCGGACAGGCTGGCGCCCGCGTCCTCGTCCTTGATCATGCGGACAGGCCCGGAAAGAAAATACTGATCTCGGGCGGCGGGCGGTGCAATTTCACCAATATGGCGGCGACACCTGAGTGCTTCCTGTCCGACAATCCGCATTTCGCAAAATCTGCACTCAGCCGCTACACCCAGTGGGACTTCCTCGCGCTCGTCGAGCGCCATGACATCGCCTGGCATGAAAAAACACTGGGGCAACTTTTTTGCGACGGCTCCGCCCAACAGATCCTGGATATGCTGCTCGAGGAATGTCGCAGCGGCGGTGTGGAAATCCGGCTTTCCGCAGACACCGGTGAGATCGGCCATGCTGACGGACAGTTCCGGGTTGGACCCGCAACGGCGCCAAAGCTTGTTATCGCAACAGGCGGCCCATCAATCCCAAAGATGGGCGCGACGGGTCGGGCCTATGAGATCGCAAAGCAATTTGGCATTGATGTCATAACGCCGCGTCCGGCGCTCGTACCCCTGACCCTCGGTTCGGAAGAAACGATGTTCAGAGAGATTTCAGGCGTGTCCTGCCCAGCCGTAGCAAGCACAGGGGACACCGCCTTCGAAGAGGCTGTACTGTTCACCCACAAAGGGCTATCCGGCCCCGCTATTCTCCAGATATCGTCCTATTGGACACCTGGGCAGGCTATTTCTCTTATGCTGGTCGAGGATGCCGCCGCTAAATTGCGCGACGCAAAACAACGGATGCCGCGGGCGCACCTAAAAGCAGCCCTTGCAGAGCTTTTGCCAAACCGACTAGCAGAAGCACTCACCACCCGCATCGACATCACCAAAGAGCTGGGCAATATCGCAGACGCCACGCTGGACAAAGCCGCCGAGTCTTTGACCCACCTGACGTTCCGTCCGACAGGAACGGAAGGCTTTGCCAAAGCCGAGGTCACGGCCGGCGGTATTAGTACGGCGGCGCTATCCTCGAAAACCATGGAAGTACACGATGTCCCCGGGCTCTATGCCATCGGTGAAGCCGTCGACGTGACCGGATGGCTCGGCGGTTACAACTTTCAATGGGCCTGGTCATCGGGCGTCGCCGCTGGACAAGCGATCGCCGCTCGGTAGGACGAACGCGAATAACAGGCGACACGCCGAAAGAGCAAAGCCTAGGGATAAGGGAAATGTTGGCTGGGTTTTTTGAAGTCATCCGCCAACCAGTTGATCTGATTTAGCGAATTGGTGCGCCCGTAGGGATTCGAACCCCAAACCTCCTGATCCGTAATCAGGTGCTCTATCCAGTTGAGCTACGGGCGCCCATCGCTGACGGGAGCCGATGTCCTACTCAACCACTTTCCCTCTGTCCAGGGAAAATACTGATAATCTCGATGGTTAGCCTTGCTTTAGGGCGATCTGAGGTGGCCAGAGGTCGGCCAGTAGGTGGCCAAATCCAGCTTGTTCCATTCCCGCACTTTGCGTACACTCGCCCCGGGCCGGGGATAAAACCGATTTTTGTTTCTGCCTCAACACGTTGGGGGCACCCGTTGAGAAAATACGGACGCTCTTTTCGCTGTTGCAAAACCGACCAAAACTACAACCGTCTGGTCTAGTAAAATTAAGACAGGGGACAGACAAAGGGATGAATGTAATGGGGCTGTCCGCACGACATATAATTGCCGCTAGCGCGCTATTGAGTTTAGGGGGGTGTTCGTTCGCAACCGATGCCCTGTTCCCGATATTTGGTGACGACGAGGTTTCGACCGCGCCGCCAGCACCCGTCGCTTCGAGTGCATCGCCTAGTGCATCCTCTGGCGAATTCCGGCCCGCGCCTGTCGCCGCGTCTAGCGGACAGTTTGGCTTGACGGCGATGGATACAGGAACCTTCGTAAACCAGAAGGTCAGCCAGTTTAATTCCGAACTAAACCAACTGCGTGGCACATTGTCGGTGCGCAACAACCAGTTGGAATCAATCCGCTCTCAGACAGTTGGCAACGCCTCGGCCTATCACGGCATGGTGGGCGGCATCAAAAGCCGCCTGCAAGTTGGCACCACACCGGGCAACCCGCAGCTGATGAGCCAGTGGCGCTCGTCCCAGGAACAGTTGAGCCGGATTGAAGGCGACATCTCCAACATGAACCAGCTCGCCGCCCAAGTGGCCGCGGACTCGGCTATGTCATCTTATCTGCTCGATAGCGTGCGGGCGGCCTATAGCCTGACCGGCGCCATCGATGATGATCACCGCCGCTTACGGAGCCTGGAAGACGAGGTCAATCAGACCACCGTGACCATCGAACGCTTGCTCAACGAACTGACCACCGACATCGGTCGTCAGCAGCAGTTCGTTGCCAGCGAGCGTGAAAACCTGATGGAACTGGCCGGTGACATTAACTCAGGCCAGCTATACGGATCACAGCAGACCACAAGCTCAAGCCCTCAAATGGCTTCGGCCGCACCCGGAGATTTTTCTCAGCGGCGGCCTTTAGTTGTCATCCGTTTTGATCGCCAAGACGTGGCCTATGAGCCCGCCCTTTATCAAGCGGTGAGCCGCGCGCTGGAACGTCGCCCTGACGCCATCTTTGATCTTGTGGCGGTGAGCCCAGGCTCCGGTAGTCAGAACCTGTCGTCCGGGTCTGCCCGTCGCAATGCCGAGCAAGTGCTTGGATCATTGGCCGGTATGGGTCTGCCCTCCGACCGCGTGATGCTGTCCGCCATGGCCAGCCCGACCGCACAATCTTCGGAAGTGCATATTTACGTTCGCTAGCTGGCGCTAACGGACTAAGGCACCGCAACGTTATCTATGAGGCGGGCCTTTCCGAGGGTTACCGCGGCTAAAACGCGCGCGGACACACCGTGCGTTACGAGCGGCGTTAAGGTCGCCGCGTCCCGCGCTTCAATATACTCAACTGCATCAAACCCAGCCTTCAACAGTGCCTCAGCCGCTTCGGCACACCGCGCCACAATGTCGGACCCGCTTGCGATGTCCGTCGCGACGGCTGATATCTCACGATACAAGACCGGGGCAATCGTCCGCTCTGAGTCAGAGAGATAGACATTGCGCGACGACAGAGCGAGGCCATTGGCTTCCCGCACCGTAGGCAACCCGACAATGTCGACGGGAATATCAAGGTCCGCCACAAGACGCTGAATCACCACCAGTTGCTGGAAATCTTTTTCACCAAACACGGCGAAGTCGGGCAGCGCTTGTAGAAGCAATTTCGCAACGATAGTCGCGACACCATCGAAATGACCGGGGCGATGGGCACCGCACAAACCCTGACTCACCTGGGTGACGTGAACTTCTGTTTGAAACTGATCGGGATACATCACGGCCGCATCTGGCATATAGAGCAGGTCCACATCAGCGGCCGCGAGGAGCGCCCAATCTTCTGCCTCTCTGCGCGGATAAGCCGCCAAATCTTCATCGGGCCCGAACTGAGCTGGGTTAACGAATATAGACACCACCACTTCGTCAGCCAGCACTTTGGCGCGCTCGACCAGAGCGAGATGGCCGGCGTGCAAAGCGCCCATGGTGGGTACGAGGGCAATCGAACGGTTCGCCGCACGCCAGGCTTTAACGCGTCGGCGCAGGCTGCCGACATCGCGGACGACGGTTAGGGATGAAACGGGCTCAGACACAGGCGGTCAGCTCTTTTTGGCGCCGTAAACATGATTGGGCCCGGGAAACTTTCCGGCGCGGACCTCTTCAGCATAGGTACGGACCGCTTCTGAGACATCGGTGCCAAGTTCGGCGTATCGCTTAACGAACTTGGGCGTGAAATCTTGGAATATGCCAAGGATGTCCTCAGCCACGATGATCTGGCCGTCGCAGGCCGGTGAGGCTCCAATGCCGATCGTGGGAATGGATACCTCTTCTGTAATACGGCGGGAGACCGGCTCGATGGTTTGCTCAATCACCATGGAAAATGCACCGGCCCCTTCAACAGCCTTCGCGTCTTCAAGAACAATGCGTGCACCTTCATCAGAGCGACCCTGAGTCTTAAAGCCGCCAAAAACATTTGCTGATTGAGGAGTCATACCGACGTGGCCCATCACCGGGATTCCGCGAGCAACTAGAAACTCAATCGTTTCCGCCATAACGCAACCGCCTTCGAGCTTCACCCCGGCACAACCGGTCTCGGCCATAATGTGTGCAGCGGCATCAAAGGCCGCTTCGGGCGATCCTTGGTACGAACCAAACGGCATATCAACAATGACGCAGGCCTTCTGCGACCCACGACACACTGCTGCACCGTGATTGACCATCATGTCGACAGTAACGCTGAGGGTGTTGTCCAGCCCGTACAGAACCATGCCCATCGTGTCGCCGACCAACAGAACGTCGACATGCTCGTCCATCAATTTCGCCATCGGCGCTGAATAGGACGTAATGCAGACAATCGGGTCGCCCCCTTTTCGGGCTGCGATATCGCGCACCGAAAGGCGTGGATGGCGTGTCGGCAAAACCGTGCTCATAGCTCATCTCCGGCTGCGGAGCGAAGGCTCCGTTTATGTCGCGGGGTTTAGCCCATTTACGGTCATTTTGGTAGAGGGACAGCCCTATGGATTGAAGGCGCTGCTAGTTGGGTAATCGAATTTCAAACACCGCGCCGGCCTCGGAAGACTGACGCAAAACCATGTCACCGCCTTGAGCTCGAATGGATTCTCGCGAAATGGGAAGCCCCAGCCCAGACCCGCCAGATCGGGCCGAGCCAGAAAATGGCACGAACAGATGTTCCAGTGCTTTCGCCGGTAAACCCGGGCCGTTATCGGTTACAACAACACATAAACCGCCGGATTCGGGCTCTACTGTGATCGTGAGCTCGGTCGCCCCCGCTTCTGCCGCATTGCGCACTAAGTTTTCAATCGCGCGGCGCAGGAGATCGGGGTCCGCGTGGGCGTAGCAATTCGGCGGAACGCTCACGACCATTTCACAGCTCTCAAGCACCGGTGCTAAACCAGCCTTGATCTCACCCAGAAACGAAGTCATCTCGATGTCGGACCGCTCAACACGCGGCGGACCTTCTTTGGCAAACCGGAGAGTCTTGGTGCAGAGGTGGATCGCACGGTCGATCGCCTTGACGAGACCCGACGTGATGCGCCGCACTTCCGGATCGTCCGACTGATCAAGGCGATCAGACTCTAACATCGCTGTGGCGAGTATATTCTTAAGATCGTGAGAGACTTTGGTAACAGCGGTTCCAACCCCGACCAGACGCTCTTTCTGTGTCAGCGCCGTGCGAAGCTGAGTTTGCATGTCGGCCAGCGCGCGTTCAGCAATTCCGACCTCGTCTCTACGACCACCTGGCCGCATGACCCTGTCGCCATCTTGCGGTGAGTCCTGAAAAGAAATCATGTTCGCGGTGAGACGTCGCATCGGTCGTACCGCAAGCCATTGGATCGAAAGATAGACCAACGCAGCCGTCACGACCGAAATCAACAAACTAAGAAGAAAGATGCGCAAACCATAATCGATCAACGCCCTTCTTAGAGGTGCTTCAGGCAGTATCACCTCGACCAATACCGTGGGGTCACTCGGCGACCAACCAGTTGCGCCGATCACCATATCCTTCGGCTGGATCAGACACGACAACGCATCTGCTATGAGTGTTAAGGGCATATCGTCGCGCAGATCGAATAGCAGAGGGATACGCGACGGCATATCTGGGCCCAGGGTCCGCGCGGGCATGCCAGGGCGAATTACCGTCATGCCAAGAACGCCTGCTTGATTGAGCAAGCGGCGCTGCAACTCCGGATCAACCATGTCTGCTGCTTCTAGCGCCGTTAGGGTCAGGTGAGCAGCATCCAGCTTCATCTCAAGGTACTGGACGCGGAACCGCGCAATCGACGGGGCGAAGATGAAAACTTCACACAGCATGATGAAGGCAACGGTGAGCCAAAGCAGACGCGCAGACAGGCCTGTGAAGAATACGCTCCGCTCCTGGGAGGCCTGCGTCGATTCTAATTGGGGCGTGGGCTCCACCATCCGGTGTTATCCAAACTTGGACAGGAAGCGCACAACCCAACGCGTCCGGTCACTAAACAAAGACGGAGTATAAAACGACCCGGCTGCGCGCTTAGACACTTCACCGAGGGTCGGATAGGGCGCGACCATACTCGCCAAAGCGCCGATCCTAAGGTTTTGGGACATGGCAAGAACCCAGGTTTGGATCAACTCACCTGCCTGAGGGCCGGCAATGCCACACCCGAGAATACGACCATTCTTGGCCACGACGGCTTTAACCAATCCGCGCGTTTTGTGTTCAGCGCGGGCACGATCATTTTCCTCGAAAGGCCAAGTCAGCACACGAATCGACTCGCCGTGTTTTTCCCGCGCCTCGACTTCAGTGAGTCCGACTTGAGCCAGCTCAGGGTCCGTATAAGTCACCCAAGGCACCGCGCTGTGATCTGTTTTGGCGGGAAGGCGGAACAACGCGCTGCGAATAACGATACCGGCGTGGTACCCCGCTACGTGGGTGAACTGCAGGCCGCCGGCACAGTCACCGATGGCGTATACCTTGCGATTAGATGTCCGCAGGCCGCCGTTCACTTCAATCCCACGCGGGCTGGACTTGATTTTCGCGGCCTCTAGTCCCAGCCCATCAACCGTTGCCTTGCGTCCGACGGCAATCAGCAAGTGGGATCCGTTCACCGTCTCGCTTTGGCCATCGCGCTCGAAGGTTACCGCCACACCCGCATCGGCCGGTGCTGAGCCAGTGACCATCGCCCCTTCGATAACGGCGACACCCTGATCCAAGAGAGACTGCCGGACGATGTCCGCGAGATCTGGATCGTCTTTAGGCAATACCTTCGCGGCTTCGATAACCGTGACCCTGCAACCCAGCTGGCGATGGGCCTGAGCCAACTCACAGCCAATTGGCCCACCTCCAATGACAATGAGATGCCCTGGCGCCTCAGTCAGATCGAACACAGTTTCGTTGGTCAAATAAGGTGTGTCCGACAGCCCTTCTATGGGCGGAACGAAAGCCGACGACCCCGTCGCGATCACAAACCGTCGGGCGCGAATAGTGACACCGTTCGCTGTTGCTTCTTTGGCTGATGTAAACTGCGCCGCGCCTTGAATGACGGTCACGCCTAAACTTTCAAAACGCTCGACGGAATCATGAGGCGCTATTCCGGCGATGACGTCATGAACGTGATCGTGCACCGCCTGGAAATCGACGGTAGGCGCCAACTGGGAAACCCCGAAAGGAGCAGCATTGGCGTGCGCATGCGCCACATGGCCAGCAGCCAGCAGAGCCTTTGAAGGCACACAGCCGAAGTTGAGGCAATCGCCACCCATCGGCCCTTTTTCTATCAGAACGACAGAGGCACCCATTTGCACGGCACCGGCAGCAACGGATAGGCCGCCTGACCCCGCGCCAATGATACAAAGATCAGGTTTTAAGACTTCAGTCATGCTGGGACGGCCGTAGTTTTTTGTAAGCGACAGGGATAAGAGCCAGAGCCGCTAATCCAAGCAGAGATCCGATGATCTCGGGTCGGAACAACACCGCTGCGGGGTCTAGGTTACCACCAGCATCGAACACCGCCCCAAGCCCGCTTCCAACAAGCGCAAAGACGAAGGCTCCTGGAATGATGCCGAGGGCCGTTCCAGCCACATACGTACGAATGGGCACGCTTAAGAAAGCGGGCACAAGATTAACTATGAAGAATGGAAAAAGCGGCACAAGGCGCAGAACCAACATGTAACTAAACGCATCTTGTTGAAAGCCGGATCGCATGCGCTCAATCGCACTCCCCGCTTTGTTGCGGAGCATATCCCCGAGCACATAACGCGCCAGAAGAAACACCAGGGTTGCACCTATTGTCGCCGCGACGACGATATAGGCCGTCGCTGGCCCTGCTGAAAAAACGAACCCGCCAGAGATTGAAAGCCATACCGCGCCGGGGATAGAGAACGTCACCGCCAAGACATAGATGGCCATAAAGGCCAGTACTGCTCCGACATAGTTGCCGGCAACAAAGTCGAGAAGGGCTTGACGGTTTTCTCTCAGAGACTCGAGCGACAGAAAGTCCTGCACACCCGTGGATAGGACGATGCCGATGAGCGCTACAAATAGAGCGAGAATCGCGACTCGTTTGCCGAGCGTTTTTGGCTGAGAGCCGGAGTCCTGAGGGTTTCCCTCTGCAGGCGGAATATCAGTCATAGGGAAACAACACTGTTTTCATAAGGACGCGGGTAGGATTTTTGTTGGTTTTGCAGCATATCAATCGGCATATCACCCACTGGTAACTCTGGCCATTCAGATTTACGTGAGGAGACGGGCGGAAACGATTGAAAACAGACGCCTTTCCATTGATCTTATCGCCAAGCTCTAGCCGTAGGGATGCATTGACAGTCTGCCACCCCACCGCTATACACCCCTCCGGCTTTGGCCGAAACCCGCCACTTTCCAGTGGTGGGCCCTTTTTGAGACCGACAGCGGAGAGACCTCGTGAAACAGACGTTTCAACCGAGCAGATTGGTACGCAAGCGTCGCCACGGGTTCCGCGCCCGTATGGCAACAAAAGGTGGTCGTAAGGTCTTGGCCAACCGTCGTGCCAAGGGCCGTAAGCGCCTTTCTGCATAACCCATAATCTGGCGGAGGCTTCGGACCATGGGACGCCCCTTGGGACGCCTTAAGCGCCGGGAAGATTTTCTTCGAGTCGCCGCAGCCCGTAAAAAACGCGTTGCCAACGGATTTGTCCTGCAGGCTTGCGCCTGTCCTGATGACTCTGATGGCTTGAGGGTCGGCTTTACAGCCAGTCGTAAGGTGGGTGGCGCCGTCGACCGAAACAGAACCAAGCGTCGGCTGCGTGTTGCAGCATCCCGTGTCTTGCCCGAGTTGGGTAAACCCGGCACTGATTACGTCCTAATCGGTAGGCGGGACACAGCGACCATGTCTTTCGCAACACTGGAGAGTGATCTTCGACATGCGATGGCGAAGATTTCTGAAACAAGGCCTAAACAAAAATGACGATGGGTCAGCGCCTAATAAAAGTCACGATACGCGGATACCAAGTATTGGTGTCACCGTTGCTTGGCACGCGGTGTCGGTATCACCCCACCTGCTCGGACTATATGGCTGAAGCGGTAACAGCGCATGGTGCCTTGCGAGGTTTTTATCTAGGTATCAAACGGATTCTCCGCTGCCATCCATGGGCAGAGAGCGGACACGACCCGGTGCCTTGCGCATCGACACACTCACATTCTTCACTCACTAGTGCGAAAGCCGAGCAATGACCGACCAACGCAATATGTTTATGGCGATCGTGCTGTCTATGATCATTCTATTTGGCTGGGACTACTTCTTCGCGATTGATCCGCCACCGCCGGAACTAGATGCAACCGTTGGCCAAGGTCTGGCGGCTCCAAGTGCGGACGCAGCGTTACCCATGGCACAGGGCTTGGCGGCCGCAATTGCCGACCCTGCGGCAGATCGTACAACAGCGATCAGCACATCGAAACGAGCACGCATCAACACTGAAAGCTTGCATGGCTCCATGCCGCTAACAGGCTTGCGGTTCGACGATCTAACGTTGGCGAAATATCAGGAAACGAATGACCCTGACAGCGCTGAAATCACTTTGTTTTCTCCTGCCAATGCGCCCTCACCCTACTATGCCGAAATCGGCTGGCTAAGCGCCGACCCAACCGCTGCGCTGCCGTCGAGCGACACGACGTGGTCGACCGTACAAATGGCGCCGCAGCTTTCGACGGATAAACCGCTGGTGATGACGTGGGACAACGACGCCGGCCTAACATTCAAGCGGACGGTTACCATTGATGAGAACTATCTGTTCACGGTCTTCGACGAAGTCAAAAACAACACCAGCGCCGCTGTTTCACTCTTTCCCTATGGTTTGGTGGCAAGAACGGACACGCCAGACATTCAAGGCTTCTTCATTCTCCATGAAGGCCCATTGGGCGTGTTTGACGAAACCCTTAAAGAAGTTGATTACGACGACCTCAAGGACACCCCCCTTGAGACCATCAGCTCCACAGGTGGATGGGTCGGCTTTACCGACAAATATTGGCTCGCCGTCCTAGCCCATGACCAAGACCAAGAGATCGAAGCCGCGTTTCGGTATAGTAACCCCGCATCGCGTGACCGTTACCAAACAGACTTCCGGACGAAGAATGCAATCGTCGTAGAGCCGGGCATGACAGCGGGCGCTAAAACATATTTGTTCGCCGGCGCCAAAGAAGTCGAATTGCTGGACGGCTACACCGAGACGTTGGGCATCAAGCGCTTTGATCTGGCCATCGACTTTGGCTGGTTCTACTTCCTGACCAAACCCTTCTTCTATTGTCTGATATGGCTGCAAGGCGTGCTCGGAAACTTTGGGCTCGCGATTCTTGGTTTGACGGTCGGACTGCGCCTGTTGCTTTTCCCGCTTGCTAACAAACAGTTCCGAGCTATGACCAAGCTTAAGAAATTGCAGCCGGAAATGAAGAAGTTGCAGGAGAAATATTCCGACGACCGGACTCGGATGAACCAGGAACTGATGGAATTGTATAAGCGGGAAAAGGCCAACCCAGCGGCCGGCTGTCTTCCAATTCTTATTCAAATTCCGATCTTCTTCGCGCTCTATAAAGTTTTGTTCGTGACCATCGAAATGCGCCACGAACCTTTTTACGGCTGGATCAACGATCTGTCGGCGCCTGATCCAACCAGCATATTCAACCTGTTCGGTTTGATTCCCATCGACCTACCCTCTTTCTTGGCGATCGGAGCGTGGCCGATCATCATGGGCATCACGATGTTCCTCCAGCAGAAGCTCAATCCTGCACCAACTGACCCGATGCAGGCCAAGATCATGAGCTTCCTCCCGTTGATCTTCACCTTCCTTCTGGCCACCTTCCCGGCAGGATTGGTGATCTATTGGGCGTGGAGCAACTCGCTCGGCATCCTTCAGCAGTGGGTCATCATGCGGCAGGCCGGGGTTAAGGCCTGATAGAATGGCAGCACTCCATGCCCGAGATTAACAACGAAGAGCGAATCCTTGAGGAAGGCCGGAAATTTTTTGCCGGCGAATGCACCTTCATTCTAGGGGCGGCCGCGCTCACTCAAGTACCTGACAGCGATCTGCCAGAGATCGCTTTCGCTGGTCGGTCTAATGTTGGCAAATCCAGCCTGGTCAACGGATTGACTGGGCGTAAGACCTTGGCGCGCACCTCGGTGACACCTGGCCGCACCCAGCAGCTCAATTTCTTTAACGTTGGCGAGCGGCTTTTGTTGGCTGATCTACCCGGATACGGCTACGCCCGCGCCCCGAAGACCGAAGTCGACGCGTGGACACGTTTGGTCAAATCCTACCTGATGGGGCGCTCTCAGCTGCGGCGGGTGTGCATGTTGGTAGATAGCCGCCACGGCCTGAAAAAAAATGACCGTGAAGTGATGAAAGATCTTGATGAGGCCGCCGTCAGCTATCAGATCGTTATGACAAAGGCCGACAAGGTCAAACCGGCTGAGTTAGCGAGAACCGTAGAAGCGGTATCGGTTGAGGCCGCAACTCACGCAGCGGCTTTTCCCGAAATTGCTGTTACAAGCTCACATAAGGGAACGGGGCTTGCCGAACTTCGGGCTGCCCTGGCACAATTGGCTGACTAGACCGAGCATACTGTTTACTCCGAAGGGGCCCTGAGGGTTCATGTCAAAGAACGATAATCACGCCGAAGGGCTAGAGAAAGCGGGCATTCTTTCAGATGCGCTGCCCTACATGCGCGAATTCGCCGGGGAGACCGTTGTCGTTAAGTACGGCGGCCACGCCATGGGCGACGCGGATTTAGCCTCAGACTTTGCACGAGATATCGTCTTGTTGAAGCAAGTCGGCATGAATCCGGTCATTGTCCATGGCGGAGGGCCGCAGATCGGCGAAATGCTCGACCGGCTTAAGATCCAAAGCACCTTTGTTGACGGATTGCGGGTGACCGATGCCGCGACGGTAGATATCGTCGAAATGGTACTGTGTGGATCCATCAACAAACAAATCGTGACCGCGATCAATGGCGCCGGTGGTTTCGCCGTCGGGCTCTCTGGGAAAGATGGCAACCTCATCACCGCGAGAAAACTGCGTCGGTCAAAGAAGGACCCCGGTTCAAATATCGAAAAAATTCTCGATCTCGGATTTGTTGGTGAGCCGGAACACGTTGACCCTCACATTCTGGAAACCTTCGAAGAGTCCGACATCATTCCCGTGATTGCGCCGATCGGTGTTGGCAGCAACGGTGAGACTTACAACATCAACGCCGATACGTCGGCCGGCGCCATAGCCTCCGCCCTAGGCGCTGCACGGTTGCTGATGTTAACGGACGTGCCGGGTGTGTTGAGCGACACCAAACAGCTCATGCCTGAAATAACCGTCGAGCGGGCCAGAACTCTGATTCAGGCCGGAACAATCTCAGGCGGCATGATTCCCAAAGTCGAGACCTGTCTTCGTGCCGTCGAACGCGGTGTTGAAGCGGCTGTCATATTGGATGGTCGCGTACCCCACGCTGTTTTGTTGGAATTGTTCACCCCGCATGGGGCTGGAACATTGATCCGATAATCAGAATGTGATGACGAGCAGCCCAGACTTATCCCACGTCGACACCTGGGTGTTCGACCTCGACAACACGCTTTATCCCGCATCTGCAAATTTGTTCCCGCAAATTGACCTGCGCATGAAAACATTCATCGCCGAATTGCTCGGCGTTGGATTGGATGAGGCCTTCAAAATACAGAAGGCTTATTATCATGAGCACGGAACCACGTTACGTGGACTCATGATAAACCACACTCTCGATCCAGATGCCTTTCTCGAGTACGTCCACGATATTGACCACACAGTCCTCACGCCAGATCCTGCCTTGCGGCAAGTGATTGAGAGTCTGCCTGGCCGCAAACTTATTCATACCAATGGATCGGAACGTCATGCGGATGGCGTCCTCGAAGCCCTCGGCCTGCAGGACTGCTTTGAAGCGATCTTCGACATCAGAGCGGGTAACTATATTCCAAAGCCAGACCCCAATTCTTACGCGCGCTTTCTCGCCAGCCATTCGTTTGAGCCGAACTCAGCAATTATGTTTGAGGATTCGGTGAAAAACTTAAAGCCCGCCGCAGATCTAGGGATGGTCACCGTACTTGTGCAGCATGAAACCAATGCAGCGGCTGCCGACCCGGATATCCACTGCCACCATGTCATTGAAGATTTAACCGAGTGGCTTCAACAAGGCGTGTACGCGAGAAACTCTGCTTAAGCTTTGTTCGCTTCTTCCATAAACAGCTCGATCTGCCAGGTCATTTCCGAACTCGATGAAGAAAACGCCCCATCTTGAGCCGGCGATATGATGTCGTCAGGGGGAACGCGACCGAACCCGAGCTGCATATGAACAGCCTCGTCGGCACTAAACCCAGCCTTCCAACTCAAGGCCTGCATGGCTTTTGCGCTGTGAGAATTTGCCACAGATTTGACAGCGTAGACTGGGATATCAGCCAGTTGCGCCGTCGCAACGATTACAAAGTGTGTGTTTTCCTCGTCCATCGCGTTAAGGATGAGCGCAGTTGTCAACAGCCCCTGTTCAACAAGAGTATCAACTTGCTGTTGCGCGAGCGCGAGCAAGTCTTCGTCTTGTAAATCAGTTTCTATGCCGTCGGATTCGACACCGTCTGTGCTCTGGTCTTGCTTTAATTTGTTCCGCACCACATCGCGTAAACGATCGATCGTGTCACTCGCAAAATCGTCGCGGTTTGCCAGTTCTTGAATGAGAGAGTCCGCAACAAACTCGGCAATTCTAAGAGCGGCATGGGCGTCAAGCTCAGGGCGATGGACTAAGGGCTCGTGCCAAGACACGTGCCCGGGAGCCTCGCTTATAATGGCATCCAATGTTTCTTCTCTAATCTGGGCACTGTCGTTGGAAAGCAAAGTCGCGACAGCAACCGTATCACCGGTGTGAACAACAGCATCGGATACTGCGTGACTAACGCCATGTCGTTTAGAAATCGCAGATAGGGACGCACTAAGAGGGCTGCTCGCAATAACCGAGAGCAAGTCGTCATCAGTGAGCACAGGCGAGAACTGAAGGATCGGCCCCGCAACATCTGTGTCTTCGTCATTGGCAAGAGTCAGGATGACATCACGAGGAGCGGCCGGCAGTTTCTTTAGAGTCTCAGAAAGAACACGCCTCACCATTGGCAATTGATCGCGGGCGAGCAGAGTCAGCGCCTGGTGGGTGGCGCGCCAAGCCTTATCTTTTTCATCCTCGGACAGATCGGGCAGTAATTTACCAAGCCGGTCGGCCAGGTCTGTTCTGACCTCACCCGCAGAATCTTCGGCAAGCACCACCTGCGCCTTCTGAGGTGTATTGGGATTGACGGCTACGGCACGGCGCACGTCTGTATCTGGGTCTCGCGCGAGAAAATATAAAATCTCGGGCTCTAGATCATCCCTGCGAGCAAGGGTAACCCGCACTTCTTGGTCCGGATGGTCCAGCAGGTCGCGCGCCTGATCATAATTGATTGCATGGTCACTGCGCCCGAGAAGCCGGACCAGTTCTTCTTTGGCCATCGTCATGGCGCAACGAACTCACCACTTGGTGGCGCGATCGCAAATTGTCCCTTTCCGGAGCGTTTAGCGTCATACATGGCGCTATCAGCTCGGGCTAGCAACTTATCTAAGGGCTCCGGCTTGTCTCGATCCAGGACAGCCAATCCGATCGATAGGCCGAGAGGCTTGTCTGGTGAGCCTGAAAACGCTTTTAGCTCTTCAGCCGCCTCAAGGAACTTCGTAGCTCGACTTTCCGCGATATCAGTATTGGCTCCCGTTAGATAAACGGCAAATTCATCACCACCGAGCCTGGACACCAAATCCGTTGGTCGCGTCTGTTGAATGAGGATATCCCGTAATTTAAGAAGCGCCTCGTCGCCCGCTTGATGGCCCTTGGTGTCGTTCACAGCCTTAAAGTTATCAAGGTCGAGATACATCAAAGCCGCATTATCGGGTTCGCGGCCAAGGTGATGGAGTTGTCGGGTTAAGGCCTCCAAGAACGCGCCGCGGTTTAGCAAACCGGTCATAGCGTCGGTGCGTGAGATTCGAACAATACGTTCGTGATGAACGAGCTGTTCAATCGTTATCCCGATTTGGTTCGCAATATCGCCAACCAACAAGCGATCATCGTCATTCCACGGCCCGCGCTCGATGTGACGCCAGAGCAATGCCGCACCGTTAAGGTGATTCTGGTATTGAGTCGGAGCTGCGAGAATCTGCCAACTACCTTTGGTCACCTCGGTTGCGCCTGCGCCATCAGTGAGAGACGCCAAAATCGCCTCGTACGAATCATCTTCTGCCGCACCAAAGGAACCAGCCATCTGGAATGAAACACCGTCTGACGATTCAGATTCTTCGGTAACCGCGTTGGAAAGCCGGAAGATTTAGCAGCATTCAGCGCCCAGACCACGGCCTAAAGTCTCAGCTGCAGCCGTCAACATGTTCTCAGGGTTTACCTCATCCCGGAATGATCGAACGATCCGAGTCAAAACTCTTTCTCGATTGCGCACCCGTGACAGAGTGGCCTCGCGTTCTCGCGATTCCGTAACATCACGGCACACGCCGCGCGCGCCGCGCCAACTGCCGTCCGGCGTTAGCAAGGGCATCACAGAGATGACCACACACGCCGATCGTCCGTCGGCCCTCTTTAACCACGCCTCACTGTTTTCCATGCGCCGCTCAGTAAGAAACGGGATTTTCCCGCCGCTAGAAAACTCAGTCACGAGATCTGTTGGATCGATCATGATGAGCGCGTCAGCGGTGTAGCCTAGAGCCCCGCGCGGAGAAACGAACGCAAATTTGTGATCGACATTTGTTTCCCACGAAAAATCAGTCGATATCTCAACGAAATCTTTATAACGCTGCCGAGAATCAACCAACGCCAAACGCAAAGACGCTTCCAAGGTAGCATCGCGTACGATTACAGCGGCACGACCATCTTCCAATGGCATAATGGTCAGCTGCAGCGACTGTGTCCCAGCCGCAGCTGCAAACTCTATCTGTTCGATGAGCGCGCAATTTCTCTCTACAGCGGTGGTTGCAGCCCGGGTGATGCGCGCACTGTCATCTTCGTCCAATGATTCCAGAAGAGCAGCGGCCGTGGGATTTAACGCGATCAAGGATTGATCGGCGGCCACCTCAATGATGGGTTCGCCGTATCCCTCGAATGATTTCGCCGCCAGCACATAGCTAGCAGATCCATCCGTTACTCCTGCCTGATCAGCAGTGTCTTCCATAGATGCCCCCACACCCCAAACTGCATTCTTATTCTAATTATGCAACAGTTTGAAAAATATGCTCTTTTTATACTGACGATGGACAATTTTGTGAAACGGTTTTCGTGAACAATCAAGCTATTAACACCTCTGTACCGGATGCAATGACCGGCTCTCGGATAGCGTTGACTTGAAACAGCCTGTGACTATGGTCTGCCAGCTTTAGAACGTGCGGTTGGCAACGGTTTGCTGACCAAGAGGAGTGATACCAGAATGAATATTGAAGCCTTACAGAGCCGAGTCGAAGCGGCCTGGGATGCACGAGATGACATCACCCCGGCTACGAAGGGTGATCAGCGCGACTCGGTCGCTGAAACCTTGGCGTTACTCGACAGTGGCGCCGTTAGGGTTGCAGAAAAAATCGATGGCACATGGCGGGTCAATGAGTGGTGCAAAAAAGCGGTCCTGCTGTCCTTCCGACTCAATGCCATGGCCATCCAAAGCGGCGGTCCAGACGGCGGTGTATGGTGGGATAAGGTTCCATCCAAGTTTAAGGGCTGGACAGAGACAGAGTTTGAGAAGGCGGGCTTTCGCGCCGTACCGACCAGTGTCGTTCGCCATTCCGCATATGTCGCGCCCGGCGTTGTATTGATGCCGAGCTTCGTCAATCTCGGCGCCTACGTCGATGAGGGAACTATGGTCGACACCTGGGCAACTGTCGGAAGCTGCGCCCAAATCGGTAAGAACGTTCATCTTTCAGGCGGTGCCGGCATTGGCGGCGTGCTCGAACCCTTGCAAGCGGGTCCCGTGATCATTGAGGACAATTGCTTCATCGGCGCCCGGTCGGAAGTTGCCGAAGGCGTCATCGTTGAAGAAGGCGCTGTTCTTTCCATGGGCGTTTACATTGGCTCGTCAACAAAGATCATCGATAGGGCAAGCGGTGAAATCTTTGTTGGCCGCGTGCCGTCCTACTCGGTGGTTGTCCCTGGAACATTACCCGGCAAACCCCTGCCTGACGGTTCGCCGGGGCCAAACCTGTACTGTGCAGTGATTGTGAAGCGGGTCGATGAGAAGACCCGCTCGAAAGTCTCCATCAATGAGCTGCTCCGCGAATGACAGGACCGGCCGCTCCCTCTGCTGTTGCGGCCCTTGTTGACCCGCTGCCATTGGCGCGGGACCTGATCCGCTGCCCAAGCGTTACCCCGGAAGACGCCGGCGCTCTCGATGTGCTTGCCACGGCGCTCGAAAGTTTGGGGTTTGAATGTCATCGGTTGCAGTTCGATGAGCCTGATACCGCACTCGTGCACAATCTTTATGCCCGACTGGGTGATAGTGGACCCAATTTCTGTTTTGCAGGACACACCGATGTTGTGCCAGTTGGCACGGGCTGGACCGTCGACCCGTTTGCCGCAGATGTTATTGACGACCACCTGTACGGTCGCGGCGCAGCCGACATGAAAGGGGCCATCGCCTGCTTCACTGCGGCGGTCGCAGAGTCTCTCGAGGCCTCGGGACGGCCAAACGGTTCAATCAGTTTGTTGATTACCGGCGACGAAGAGGGGCCTGCCATCAACGGCACTAAGAAAGTGCTGGAATGGCTAAAAGACCGTGGAGAAGTGCTAGACGTTTGCCTTGTCGGCGAACCTACAAATCCGACACGACTCGGCGAAATGATCAAGATCGGTCGTCGGGGCAGCCTCAATGGCAAAATCACAGTCTATGGCACTCAAGGTCATGTCGCTTATCCACATCTTGCCGATAACCCGGTCAGTGCTTTGCTGCGCCTTCTCACTGCATTGACGGCTAATCCGCTGGATAGCGGTACTGAAACATTTCAGCCGTCGACGCTAACACTGACGTCTGTCGACGTCGGCAATGAAGCCACCAATGTTATTCCTGCGGAAGCACGAGCTGCCTTCAACATACGATTTAATGATGACCATAGCGGTGAGAGCCTGACGACTTGGCTCAATGAAACGTTAGCAGAAGCAGCGAATGGCGCAGATTTCGCAATCGACGTTCAGATCAGTGGTGAGTCGTTTGTGACGCCGCCCGGCCCATTGAGCGAGATAGTCTCTCAAGCAATCACCGAGGTAACCAGCCAAACTCCCGAACTCTCTACCAGCGGCGGAACATCAGATGCCCGTTTCATCCGCTCTGCATGCCCGGTGTGCGAATTCGGTTTGGTCGGGCAAACGATGCATAAGGCTGACGAGCGGGTTTCGGTGAGCGACCTTGAAAACCTGACAAAAATCTATCGTCATATTCTTGATCGTTTCTTCACCACATGATCGATGCCAAAGAAGTAGCGGGCGCCCTATACGGCTTGTGGCGTCTGGTACGCTGGGACGATAAAGCCCTTAGTTTTTTTAATGCGACCGAACAGGGATTCTGGCGATCCTTTATGGCGGCCGCTTTTGTCGCGCCGTTGCAAGCTCTTTATCAACTAAGCGTATACCTAACCATGGACGCGCCACCGCCCGGGTGGCGCGTGGCGACGATCGAGAGCCTTGAGTACGTCATTCTTTGGGTGCTGTACCCATTAGCGATGTTTTACGTCGTTAAACTGCTAAACCGCAAAACAGAATTCTTCGGCTACATGGTGGCCTACAATTGGTTTCAATTGGGGGTCGGCTATGTAGCGATGCCTTTGGTCATTCTGTCTCAGTTTGAGCTCTTGCCAACATCGGTCTCTGGGTTCTTTGACAGCCTGATCTTTGTCGCTTACGTGACCTACGCCGCTTTTATCGCGCGCGCCGGACTCAAAATTACGACCGGCTCCGGCATTGGTATCGTGGTGATCGACATCCTTCTTACCTTACTGGTCGGCCAAACAACGCTGCGCATGCTGACATAAGCGCTCTAATCAGGGTACCGAACCGCCGCGAGGTATAAACCTTCCGGGGGAGCGGTCGGCCCTCCCGCGGCTCTGCTTTTAGCATTGAGAGCCGTTGTCACATCGTCAGATGTCCATTTTCCCTCACCCACCAACGACAACGTTCCGACGATGTTGCGAACCTGATGATGCAAAAAGGATCGCGCTTGGGCGCGGATTTCAACGGTGTCGGCTGCTCGACTAACATCAAGACTATACAATGTTTTAACGGGTGTTTTGGCTTGGCATTCAGTAGCGCGAAAGCTTGTGAAGTCATGCTGCCCGACAAGCCGTTGGGCCGCATCATGCATGGCTGACGAGTCTAGATCTCTTGGCAACCACCAGGCACGGTTTTTTTCGAGCGCGATTGGGGCACGGCGGGTGACGATGCGATAGATATAATATCGCTCTACCGCCTGGAAACGGGAATGAAAATCGTCGGGCACCTCTTCCGCCTCGAGCACCACAACCGGGTGGGGTCGAAGGTGCGCGTTTAAGGCGTCGCGCACCTTGCGGCCGTCGTCATTGCGAGGCAGATCGACATGAGCGACTTGAGCGAAAGCATGGACACCAGAATCGGTTCGGCCGGCACCATGGACGATGATGTTGGCCTGACAGTAGGCGAGCGCTGCTTCCTCTAAGACCTGCTGCACCGATAGGCCGTTGATTTGGCGCTGCCATCCCACAAAATTGGTGCCGTCATATTCAATAGTGAGCTTGAACCGGGGCATTGGTCAGTGCTGCCCTGACGTCGCAAGCCACTCTTCAGCAAGGATGGCCCAGCGCTCATGGTCACGCCAAATGTCGTCGATCTGCAGGAATTTGGGCGAGAACCCTTCTTTACGGAATCCAATTTTCCGCACGAGGGCAATAGAAGCGGCGTTTGCCGGCTGTATGTTTGATTCGAGGCGATTGAGGTTAAGCACCGTAAAGGCGTGGTCTAGGACGAGCGCCAGGCCTTCCGTCATGTAACCGGAACCCGCCAACTCCATATCGGCATAGTAGCCAAGAGAGCCGGATCGAAATCCGCCCCTGATGACATCGTTTATGTTGATCACACCAACCAACTTGTCATCCTCGTTCCGTCCGACAAAGAACCCATAAGTACGACCGTTGTTCACTCGGTCGAGATAAAGGCGATAACGGGCCATATCCGTCGCCGGAAAGACCCAAGGGCGATGGTAGTCCTTACTCGCCTGAGTCATGGCGACAAAATCCGCACCAGAGGCACGACTTGGCGCAAAAAGATGCACACGGTCCCCACGGGCAATGTCTTTGCGGCGGCGTCCGAACATGACGATGGTTCCGATAAATGAACAGGAGAGACCCTAGAGGGGTTGTCTACCCGAGACGGGTCCCAGGAGGCAACTCAAAGCCTCTCAAGAAACTGGACACATCAACCGGCCCCTTACCAGCCCGCTGCACCCTGAGGGGCCGCACGGCACCGGTTTCACAGGCGATGGTAAAACGGTCATCGATGACCGTGCCAGGCTTTAGTCCTGGGTCGACCGGCGTATCAACCCTCTCCGCCCGTAAAATTTTTATCCGCTGGCCGTCCAAATCAACGTAGCCGCCAGGAAAAGGGGAAAGCCCATTGATGTGACGAACAACTGCATGAGCAGACATGTCAAAGGTCAGAGCGGCTTCAACCTTATCGATTTTCTCCGCATAGGTGCCGCCCTCTTCGGGTTGGGGTTGTGGATCAACCCTCGCAACTTCAATGTCGATCAAGGCTCGACATATCAATTGAGTGCCCATCGAGGATAACGCGTCGTGCAAATCGCCGGCCGTTGTTGAATCGTCTATGGGACGCTTCTCGCTCATGAGCATTGGGCCGGTGTCCAGCCCCGCCTCCATCTGCATGATCGTCACACCGGTGTGCGTATCACCCGCCATGATGGCCCGTTGAATCGGGGCGGCCCCACGCCACCGCGGCAACAGCGACGCATGGACGTTAACGCAGCCAAAACGGGGTATGTCTAGGATCGCTTGTGGCAGAATCAATCCATAGGCAGCGACCACGGCGATATCAGCATTGTGACCAGCAAATTCTTCTTGGGCCGCCGGCTTCTTCAGGCTCTTCGGCGTCAAGACTGTCAGCCCGAGATCGGCGGCACGGCTATGGACAGGACTGGCGCGTTCTTTTTGGCCGCGACCGGCTGCTCTGGGCGGCTGCGCATACACAGCGACCACATCGTGATTGGCGCAAAGCGCATCAAGGATGGGAACGGAAAAGTCCGGAGTGCCCATAAAGATCAAACGCATGATCTAGTCTGACTCCTGGGCCATTTGTTTTTTGGTTTTTTTGAGTTTACGCAAAATCATGCTGCGCTTGATGCTGGAAACATAATCAACGAAGAGCACGCCGTCGAGATGATCCATTTCATGTTGAATAACGACGGAAAAAAATCCGTCTGCCTCTAGTTCACGCTCCGCATTATTCTCATCTAGGTATTGGAGCCGAATGCGGTCGGGACGGGTGACGTCCTCGTAGTATAGCGGCAGAGAGAGGCACCCTTCTTCATGGACCTTCGTTTCATCCGACGACCAGACAATCACAGGGTTGGCAATCAGGTGCGGATTCGGCGTTTCTTTTCCGCGCGCCGGATCAACAACGATGATCCGTTTGTGTACCCCGACCTGAGGTGCGGCAAGACCAACACCAGGCGCTGCATACATTGTTTCCAACATGTCAGTCATCAAGGTCGCGGTTTCACCGTCGATTGTATCGACGGTGATGCAAGTCTTCTTCAGCCTTGGGTCAGGCGCGATGATGATGTCACGTTTGGCCATAGAGTGCGGTCTCGATGCAGCGCGTATCCTGGTGACATAGTCCGCGCGGCTCCGAGGGTCAACCTGCCGATCTTAGGACATGAACGCCGAGCACACCGCCAATGACAACTAACGCAACACCCATTCCCTTGATAACGCCTCCTCTGGTGTCGTCATCCACCTCGGACAGGCCGGCCAACCCTGCGCCAGGCATAAACAGACAGAGCGCGCTTTCAAGCAAGAGGAGCCAACCAATTAGTGTGAGGAGAAGGGGCGGACCCGACCAAACATTGTGCAGGATCACGATTGGCCCACCGATCACCAAACTCACCAGTCCGTTCAATCGAACACCGTTTTGGCCCAGCGCACCCAACTTACGGTAATAGGATTGCCACCGCTGGGTGGAGTACATCTGACTCACACCGAGGCAGACGAGTACTGGCGCCGCAAACCAGACCAATGTGCTCGCCATCATATCCCTTTGTCTGACAGAGCAGCTGGTTAGAAGCGAACGCGAACGCGGTATTCGACTTGGACTTCACCACCGGCCGGCACTTCAACCGTCCATTCCGCCTCACCGAGCACTTTGGAATGGGGGGCGCTTTCCTCAACGATTTCCCAGTCCCCCTGCAACCCCTCAACAAGTCGCACGGTCTCCGGTAAATCTTTTCCGTTGCTGACGGTGATCCGGTTTGAAGTAATGGTGATCCGGTCGGATGCACGGAGAAATTCCAGTTGTTCTCTAACCACGGTGACGTCGAAATCACGGCCTAGGGTAAATTGAACATCCTGCCCGGTCGGTGTGTGGCCAACACCATCCTCGCCGAGGAGTTGCAGAGCCCCAGAAGAGTCCTGCCCATACACGCGCACAGTGCCGGCCGGCAGAGGCGTGCCTAGGCCCTCTTCATCAGAATTCTCAAACACCAGGGAACGCGTTGCCTGGCTTGACCGTTGTTGGCCCAGCATCGGACCCCGGGCGGTAAAGACATCGCTGCGGCTAACCAGGTCAGTATCAACAACGATGCTATTTGCTGACAACAGAGCGAGCTGTTTGGTCTGGCGGTCCGCCAGAGTGACCGGTTTTTCAATGGCGTAAAGATGAAAGGCGGCAAGGCTTTCTTGCATGACATCAGCTGCCATCTTCGAGCTCCGCGACCCCATTTCCATCGCCCTCATCATTTGAGGCTGAGGCGCCGCACGATTAATATCACCGGCAACCAGCTTCAATGTTGCCTCAGGATAATCCGTACCTGTCGTATTTGAGATCGTGGCCCAAGCCGAGAGATCAATTGTTAATCCATCCTCACTCAGCTCAGCGACATAGTCGGCCCTCCAAGTCAGGCCATTGGTGAGATAGCTCAAGTCTGCATCAACGTCGCCTGATTCTTCGGTTGAGACCGACGCCACAAGGGTTGGTTGAGCGCGCACACCGGGAGGAAGGGAATCGAAGACCAGACGACCTGGAACCTCGGTTGTAATGCGCCCATCGATCTCAAGCACTACGCCATTCGCGACAGATAAAACAGTAGCACGGGTTTCGACATCTTTACCGGAATCCGGATTGAATCGAACCACACCAACCTCTTGCCCAACAGAGGCTTGTAATAGCGATGACTGGCTGACGACATCGAAGTCGAATACCTGTTCCCGGACTAACAAGGCACCATTGGACGATTGCAGCAAAGCCGTATTGGGCTGGAGGCGTGTGCTGACATCCGCAAACGCGAGGTCGCTTTCACCGGAAGGCAAATCAACCCGGCGACTATCCCGAACCAAGGCCAAATCTCCGTTGTAGACGGTCACAGCCAAGCCCGTGCGGGCTGACGGAAGAACGTTGAGCTCATCGGCCATCAGCGGGACGGCAACAAAAGAGGTCAAAAGGAGGCCTAGGACGATTTTTTTCTGCGTCAGCATGGTCAACGGTCTCTCGGTCGTGGTTTCAGGACGCTGCGTAAGCTAGTCTGGGGATCATGGCACGGGTATGGCAGGGCGCAAGCCTATGAATTTTCTGACAGATTTCGGTGTGACCACGGGAGAGTTCGCCCTTGGTCTGATGTTGCTGGTCGTCCTCATCCTTGGTGTGTTGATCGCGATTAGAAGCAGCAAACCCGATGGGGCGGCGGCACAAAACATGACCACGCTCATCGAGTCACTGACCAAGATGTCTTCTGATCAAGCCGAACTGCGGGGGCAAATCTCGCAAATCGCGGCCAGTCAGGAAACCGGACGAAAGCTGGTCGCAGAACAGCTACAGGCCCAAGAAAGAGAGATCGGCAAAACCCTGAACGAGCGCCTTGAAAAGGTCACCCAGCGGGTCGGAGAGAGCATACAAAAAACAACGGACAAAACGACCGAGTCACTGACCGACTTACAGAAACGCCTGGCCGTTATCGATGCCGCCCAGAAAAACATCGCGGATCTATCGACGGATATCGTCGGGCTGCAAGACATCTTGTCCAACAAGCAAGCACGTGGCGCCTTTGGTCAGGCCCAGATGGAAGACATCGTGCGCGATATGCTCCCAGCCGACTATTTCAAGTTTGAAGCCACCCTATCCAATGGCAAGCGCGTCGATTGCCTGATCACGTTACCCGGCGACCAAGGTGATATCGGTGTGGATTCAAAGTATCCACACGAGGGGTTTGTGCGCTTGATGGAGGCCAAGAATGATGAAGAGCGAAAAACAGCGGGACAAATATTCACCCGGGACGTGATCAAACACGTTCAAGCCATCGCGGAAAAATACATTATTCCTGGCGAGACATCAGATTGGGCGCTGATGTTCGTACCCGCGGAATCGATCTACATGGAGTTGCACACGAACTTTCAAAACGTCATTCAAGAAGGCTACCGCCGCAAGATTATCATCGCGTCACCATCGTCCTTCTGGGCGATTCTTCATTCCGTGCGGGCGCTCATCCGCGACACCAAAATGCGTGAGCACGCCGGCATCATCCAGAAAGAAGTCGGCCTCCTGATGGAGGATGTCGCCCGCCTGGATAAACGTGTCGGGAACCTGGGCCGACATTTTGAACAAAGTGGCAAAGACATCGAAGATATTCAGAAATCGACGCGCAAGATTGCCTTGCATGGCAACCGGATAAAACAGGTCGACCTTCAGGGTGAAGCGGATAACGGCCCTGCAGACCTGCCTGCCGACGGCGAGGCATCCGTGACCAATCTTGAAAGCCGACGGACATTGCTATGATACAATTTTAGGTGGTGTCTGTGTAACTTGACACACCTTACTGCGAACCCCATATCAAGTGTATTCGGGGAAAAGATAACGAGTCCAAGCGTTTAAGGGCTCACGCATAGGGAGTTATCAGAAAGTGGATATGTCCTCAGTCTTCGCCATCATCTTCGTCTTGCTCGGCATCGTCATCGTTTTCAAATCGGTGGTGGTCGTTCCACAAGGGTGGAACTTCACCATTGAACGATTCGGAAAATTCACCCGAACCTTTACACCGGGCCTGGAAATCATCGTGCCGTTCATCGAAAACATCGGCAACAAAATGAACATGATGGAGCAGGTATTGGATGTTCCATCCCAAGAGATCATCACCAAAGACAACGCCATGGTGAAAGTTGACGGCGTCGTATTCTATCAAATTCTCGATGCCGGCAAAGCCGCTTACGAAGTGCGCGGGCTCGAGCTCGCGATCTTGAATCTGACCATGACTAATATCCGGACCGTCATGGGCGGTATGGATTTGGATGAACTGCTATCTCAGCGCGACGCCATCAATGCGCGCCTCCTGACCGTTGTCGATGAAGCGACAAACCCCTGGGGCATCAAAGTCACTCGGATCGAAATCAAAGATATTTCGCCGCCACGAGACTTGGTTGAGGCCATGGGCCGTCAGATGAAGGCCGAGCGTTTAAAGCGGGCAGAAATTTTAGAAGCCGAGGGTGATCGCCAATCCGCAATCCTACGCGCCGAAGGCGACAAGCAATCACAGATCCTCAAAGCGGAAGGGGAGCGGGAAGCCTCATTCCGTGATGCTGAAGCGCGAGAACGGTTGGCCGAAGCGGAAGCGAAAGCCACGGCCATGGTGTCCGAAGCCATCGCCCAGGGAGATGTGCAAGCCATCAACTATTTCGTGGCGCAAAAGTATATCGAAGCTCTCAGTGGGTTCGCTACATCATCCAACGAGAAGCTGGTGTTTATGCCGATGGAGGCGTCGGGTGTGATCGGTGCTATCGGCGGCATCGCAGAGCTTGCGAAAGCTGCTTTAGGAGAAGCCAAGGCAGAACCAACCGAGTCCCGCCCCAGCCGCATTCCTGACAGCGGAGCTTAGCAACAATGGAAGACTTCCTGGCAAATGTAGATCATTGGAGTTGGTGGATTCTGGCTTTGGTTATGTTCGTCATCGAGCTGGCGATGCCCGGGGTCATCTTCTTGTGGCTTGCCATCGCGGCCACGATCACGGGCGCGCTGGTATGGATATTGCCTGATCTTGGTTGGCAGCTGAGCTTCGTGATCTTTGCAGTGCTTGGCGTTATTTCCATTGTTGTCGGTCGCAAAGTTTGGCGGCCCGGCCAAGTCGAGTCGGAAGACCCAACCTTAAACCGCCGCGCCGAACAATATGTCGGGCAAACTTTTACTTTGGACACCGCGCTCGAGAATGGTCGTGGACGCTTAAATGTCGGCGACGGCTCTTGGCTGGCGAAAGGGCCAGATCTGCCGGCAGGTGCCAAGGTCAGAGTGACGGGCGTTGATGGATCGGTTCTAGAAGTCGAACAGACTTAATTGCGTCTGTGCTACTTGGCCGATCGTGAATTGTACTGCCCGGTGTTCACCGCTTCTGAGTCCGGCGGCACTTCAATCCGCACCGTCCGTGTTTCACCAGACGCGCCTGGGAACTGGTCAAAAATCGCCTGAACAATATACGGCATCACGGGTTCGATCTGCCCGTTGGTACCGGTGCTGACGGCGGAGCCTTCAAACACACGAGTGGGATTTTCGGTGTTGTAGGTCATGCCGTCGTAGATAACGAGATCAACCTTGCGGACATACATTTGTTTGGTTGAGGTGCGGTTCTCGAATGGGTCGCCGTAGCCATAGCCGAAGTGGCCGTAGCGGTGGCCGTAACCGAAGCCGTAGCCAATCCCTGTGCTACGGGACTTCACATCGGGGCTGGGACCTTCCACAGACCACTTCAATGTCACAACAAGATCAGGGGTCGCACTTTCACCGTCGAAAGATTTGAGGCCGAGTCCTGAGAGGCGTTGAGTGATGAGCCCAGCATAAGCATCAAACGCGAGGCTTTCTTCCTGCTCATCATCCGTTGAAACGATGACGAAAGATTCGCCGGACGGTGCCCGTGGCAAACTGTGATGACGTGTGATGTCAGAGACGACATATTTTGGGCTAACGCACGCCGCTAAGCCAAAGGTTAGAATCACGGCCGTGAATACGCGCTTGGCTAATGTGTTTCCCATGATACCCACTCTCTGAATTTAATTTCACGCCACTTTAGCAATTGATCGACAGTGTACACAGTCGTCACGCATTGCCAATTCACAGACGCGGCACTGTTTAAGCATGCCCGTGGTAGGGCGACAATATGGCAAAGGCATGGCGGCGTTTACGCCTAGACCGGACGACGGGCTTTCATTGCCGCTGAGAGCGTACCGTCATCCAAATAATCAAGCTCACCCCCGACCGGCACCCCATGGGCCAGACCTGAAAGTGCAACATTGGCGCCACCCAAGCGATCAGCCAGATAGTGGGCGGTGCTTTGTCCATCCACTGTCGCACTGAGGGCCAAAACCACCTCTTTGACCTCGTCCGCGCCGGCCCGGGCCACCAACCCACTAATATTCAGGTCGTCGGGCCCAACGCCGTCCAGTGGCGACAATAGACCACCAGTCACATGATAGACCCCGCGGTAAGAGGCGCTGCGCTCTAAGGCCCACAGGTCGGCGACGTCTTCGACCACGCATATTATGGACCGGTCACGTTTGGGATTGAGGCACAGGGCGCATGGGTCCTGGCTGTCAAAGTTGCCACAGGTATCGCAAATCTTGACGCTCTCGACCGCACGCTCCAGCGATTGGATGAGTGGTACCATCAGCGATTCTTTCTTCTTGATCAGGTCAAGCACGGCGCGACGGGCCGAGCGCGGCCCAAGCCCTGGCAACTTGGCCAGCTGTCTGATCAGCGCTTCAATATCGGGGCCGGCCACGGGGTATCTGCTTCCGTTAAAACGGTAATTTCATGCCCGGCGGCAAATTCAGCCCGCCGGTGACTTTGCTCATTTCTTCTTGCGTCTTTGTCTCAAGACGCGCACGTGCATCGTTGGTCGCGGCAACGATCAAGTCCTCAAGGACCTCCGCCTCGTCGGGCTTAAGCAGTGTCGGATCTATTTTGATGCGGCGCATGTCCGACTTTCCAGTCAGCGTAACCGAAACCATTCCGGCGCCAGACGAACCATCAACTTCGATTTCGGCGAGCCGCTCCTGCATCTCACCCATCTTTTGTTGCATCTCTTGCGCTTGTTTCATCAGCGCACCGATGTTCTTCATGCTGAAACTTCCATTTTCAATATTGTGGCCAAGGCCAACTAGTCTTGCTCTTCAATCGCACGAACCCGCTCAATAGTCGCCCCTGGGAAAGAATCAAGAATGGATTTAACAAAAGGGTCAGCCGATGCCTTCGCGATCTCTTGCTCGTGCAACGTCGGTTCACCGGCTTCATTGGAAATACTGACGACCCAACGCTCACCGGTTTCCTCTTTCAGAAAAGCACCGAGTTTTCCAGCAACGTCTTGAGGTGTCCCTTCCTTCGGTCGAATTTCAATCCGACCCAGTTCAAACCGGACCAGATGAACGGTGTGGATTAACTGACCGGCCAGGGTTGCTTGTCGTTTGACCTCACACAGCGCAACGACATCTGCTAGCGATGCCAAAGGAGGGGGTGCGTCCGCTGTCACCACTGGCGGCGCGTCAAGCACGACATCTGGAATGGGTGCTGAAACGGCTACGGCTGAGCCAGACGGCGTCACAACCGAAGCCGCCGTTGGTGTCATCGGCGCAGACGCTTGAGCAGAGGGCGCTGGGCTGGGCGTGGGGGATGCTGGCCGGTCGGCCGCCGCTGTTGCGCCGCCTTGCGGCCCCAACGCTTTGACCGCGTCCTCAGGTGTCGGTAGATCAGCGGCATAAGCCAACCGCACTAGGGTCATTTCGACGGCCTGCAGCGGCATTGGAGCGGTGCGCGCTTCTCCCAGGCCCTTGAGTAGCATCTGCCAAGTCCGTGTCAGCACGGGCATGGAGAGAGCCACAGCCATATCCTTGCCACGTGTCCGTTCCGCTTCAGCTACCAGCGCATCATCGGCACCATCCGGGGCAACCTTGAGACGGGTCAGCCAATGGGTGAGTTCAAGTAAATCTTGCAATACGACCAGAGGGTCGGCACCGGACGCGTACTGGTTCGCGAGAAGATCAAGACCGCTTTTAACGTCGCCCCGCATCACGGAGTCGAGCAAATCGAACACCTGCACCCGGTCAGCAAGACCGAGCATGTCGCGCACCTGCGCTTCGTCGACAGTGGGTGTGTCGTCACCCGATGATGATTGCGAGATCGCTTGGTCAAGAATGGAAAGACCATCACGGGCGGACCCATCGGCGGCGCGAGCGATTAGCGCTAAAGCATCGTCAGCAATTTGCGCGCCTTCTTTATTGGCTACCTCTTTAAACAATCCACTGAGATGCTCAGCGCTGATGCGCCGTAAATCAAACCGCTGACAGCGGGACAGTACAGTCACAGGAACTTTGCGGATTTCCGTCGTCGCGAAAATAAACTTCACGTGCTCGGGCGGCTCTTCCAGAGTCTTGAGCAAGGCGTTGAAGGCCTGGTTCGACAGCATGTGCACTTCATCGATGATGTAAATCTTGGTGCGTGCCGAGGTTGGACGATAGCGCACGCCATCAAGCAACTCTCTGATGTCATCAACGCCTGTGCGGCTTGCCGCATCCATTTCCAAAACGTCAACGTGGCGATCTTCTGCAATAGATTTGCAATGCTCGCATACGCCACAGGGCGATGCGGTCGCGTTACCTGTGCCGTCGGCGCCGATACAATTCAGCGCGCGGGCGATGAGGCGGGCTGTTGTCGTTTTGCCGGTTCCACGTACACCCGTAAGCATATACGCCTGGGCCAGTCGGCCCGACGCGATCGCATTTGTAAGGGTGCGGACGACTGTGTCTTGGCCGACGAGGTCATCAAAAGTGGCCGGGCGGTATTTCCGCGCCAGCACCTGATAAGCCGCCTTTGGTGACGGGGCGGGCTCGTCGGTCATAACGCGTTCATCCGTAAGACGGTCCTGGCGGGATTAAAAGGTGAGGTCCTGACGGCGACCCAGGCGGAAACTCGTTACGGCTGCTTCCTTCCGGACCTGACCGGGTTGGCGAGGCGCCCGTCCACCGCCAGTCCCTCAAGGGCATTATATCAAACGTCCGGCACGCCGACGCAAGAGGTTCTGGGGTCCAGACTTGCCAAAGTGGCCCTAACGCTTCAAATAACAGCAATAAACCTAAGTATATGAAGTTATCCACAGGCTATGAGTGACCAAACCGAGCATAACGGCAAAGTGAAACCCGTGGTTCTCTGCATCCTCGATGGATGGGGACATCGGGACGAGCGTGACAACAACGCTATCGCGCTCGCTAAGACGCCAACGTGGGACCGGTGGATGGCCACAACTGGGCGGCCCCACGCGCTTGTGGAAACCAGCGGTTTGGATGTCGGCTTGCCGGATGGCCAGATGGGAAATTCAGAAGTCGGCCACATGAATATCGGCGCTGGCAGAGTTGTGCTTCAGGGTTTGCCGCAAATTAATGCTGCGATCACAGAGGGATCCTTCGGATCGCGACCCGTACTAACGAACTTTATTGCTACCCTAAAAGCGAGCGGCGGTGCTTGCCATTTGATGGGTCTGGTCTCACCAGGTGGTGTGCACGCCCATCAGACTCATATCGTAGCTTTGGCTCAGGCCGCGTCTAAGGCCGGTATACCCGTTCGCATTCATGCCTTTCTGGATGGCCGCGATACGCCACCCCAATCCGCTCTCGAATACATGTCCCAATTCATCGCGGATATTGAACCCTTGAACGATGTTGTGATCGCAACCGTATCGGGCCGGTATTACAGCATGGATCGTGACAACCGGTGGGATCGGGTGGAACGCGCATTCACCGTTTTGGTTGACGGTGCGGATACATCAGCGCCCGACGCACTAACAGCGATCAAAGCCTCATACGCGGACGGCAAGACCGACGAGTTTATCGATCCGGTCGTCATTGACGGCTACACTGGTATGACGGATGGCGACAGCATCATCATGGCCAACTTCCGGGCGGACCGAGCCCGTGAAATTCTGTCTGCGTTGTTAGAGCCGGAGTTCGATGGATTTGCCCGTGGGCGTGTGCCCCGGTTCACATCAGCGCTCGGCATGGCCGAGTACTCGACTGACCTCTCTGAGAAAATGGCGGTTCTATTCCCGTCCGAAGCGCCACAAAACGGGCTTGGTCAGGTGGTCGCTGATGCGGGCCTAAAACAGTTACGCATTGCCGAAACTGAGAAGTACGCCCACGTCACTTTCTTTCTGAACGGCGGCATAGAAACGGAATTCCCGGGCGAGCAACGGATTCTGGTGCCAAGCCCAAAAGTCGCAACCTATGACCAAGAGCCTGCCATGTCCGCGGCTGAAGTCACCGACAAACTGGTCGAAGCGATTGAATCCAGTCAGTTTGATTTGGTCGTTGTCAACTATGCCAACGGCGACATGGTTGGGCACACCGGAATTCTATCGGCCGCCATGACCGCCGCTGAAACCATCGACGCCTGCCTCACGCGGCTGGAGCAAGCCGTAGAAGAGGCCGGTGGCGCCATGCTGGTCACCGCTGACCATGGCAATTGTGAGTTGATGGAAGACCCTGAAACAAAGGCGCCGCACACTGCGCATACGATTGGCACCGTGCCCGTGGTCTTGGTGAGTCCCGCGATAAACGCTGGATTACATGATGGTCGGCTGGCCGACCTCGCCCCGACGGTTCTTGATCTGATGGGCCTGCCACAACCCACAGCCATGACAGGGCAGTCCCTGCTGGACCTGGATGACACCGCGCGGCGCCGTGCAGCGGAATAAATCCACGCATCGCGTTCTGTTCATCGCCGCCTTAGCCGCCATCACGACAGCGCTCATCATTCCAATCAATCTTTACGCTCAAGAAGACAATAGCTCGCCAAGACCATCCGATCTGCAAGCCGTCGAGCAGGACCTGAAGCGAGAACAAGCGGCAAGAGATAGCGCAACGAAGCAAGCTGAACGTGCCGCGTCTGAGGCCGCGACACTTCAGAGCGATATGATTGATGCCGCCCGCCAAATCCAAGACCGTGAACGGACACTGACTGATCTCGAAGCTCAGCTGACTGACCTAGAAGAACAACGAGCGGAGATGTCTACCACGTTGATCAAGAAAGACGCGCAGATGCGTGAGGTTCTCCTCGCCCTAGAGCGTCTTGCAGTGCGGCCAACGGATGCCCTGCTCCTTCAACCCCTGCGGCCGTCGGACGCCATACGATCTGGGTTGGTTCTGTCCGCTGCTATTCCGGCACTCACGGAAAATGCGGCAAGGCTACAGATCGAACTTGAAGCCTTGTATGCGACCCGGACGGCAATCATTGACCGGCGCTCTACCCTCGCCATAGAGGCGTTAAGTCTTATCGAAGATCAAACACGTCTTGAACGCCTCCATACGGAAAAGGCCTCCCTCCAGAAGGGGCTTGAGCGACAAGCGACGGACGCAGAAAAACGTGTCGCAGCACTAGCGCGGGAAGCCAACGACCTTCGTGACCTTCTGGATCGAGTGATCGCCGATCGCAGGCGGCAGGATGCAGAAGAGGCCGATAGGGCCGCTCGTGACGCCCCGATTCTCACTCCGCCGGATGGCGCAGCACCAACCCCCGATATTGTGGCTGCACGCCGGCCAGAACCACCGATCGCCGCTCGATCTTTCTCAAAAGCACGCGGAACGCTGCCGTTTCCTGTCGAAGGGCGGTTATCGCAGCGATATGGTGAAAATACAGAAAGCGATGGTCTCGCTAAAGGAATTGTCATTACTACAAGGACTGCAGCCCAGGTGGTCTCACCTTTTGACGGAGTCGTCGCATTTGCCGGAACGTTCCGTGGCTACGGCCAACTCTTGATCCTGGAACACAGCGAGGGATACCATACCCTTCTGGCCGGTATGAGCCGCCTTGATGGCGCTGTTGGCCAGCGCGTTTTGGCCGGGGAACCGGTGGGTGTAATGTCACCGGAAGGCGACCCCTCACTATATGTTGAATTGCGGCGGGACGGCCAACCCATTAATCCGTTGCCATGGCTGGCAACTCGAACCGATGAGAAGAGTGGATGATCCGAACTTATATAGTTTCTTTTAGCGCTTTGGTGTTTGGTGCGTCTTTGGCGTTTACCGCAAACGCTGACGATAAATTTTCCGACGATACCTATCGGCAGCTCGAGTTATTCGGGAACGTCTTTGAGCGCGTTCGCAAGGGTTATGTCGAAGATGTTTCGGATCAAGATTTGATCGAAGCCGCGATCAACGGCATGCTGACCTCATTGGACCCACACTCGAGTTTCATGACGGCAAAAAGCTTCGGCGACATGCAGGAGCAGACCAAGGGTGAGTTTGGTGGTCTAGGTATAGAAGTCACGATGGAAAATGGCTTTGTCAAAGTTGTCACTCCTATTGATGACACACCTGCCTATGAAGCTGGCATGCAGCCCAACGATTACATCACCACGATTGATGGCGAGAGCGTGCTCGGACTAACCCTTAATGACGCTGTCGAAATGATGCGCGGCTTAGTGGATACAGATATCACGATCGGAGTCCGCCGCGAGGGCGTAGAACCGTTTGACGTAACCCTGACTCGGGCCGTGATCAAAATTCGTTCCGTGCGCTATCGGACGGAAGGTGATGTTGGTTATATCCGCATCACCTCATTCAATGAGCAGACGCAACGCGGTCTCGAAGAAGGCATTGCAAGCATCAAAGATGAGTTGGGGGGCACATTAAAAGGATATGTCCTCGACCTACGCAACAATCCAGGCGGCTTGCTTGATCAGGCTGAGTCCGTTTCCGACACTTTTCTGGACCGCGGTGAAATCGTATCAACCCGCACACGGTACAGTGAAGAAACCAAACGCACGACGGCCAAGAAGGGTGATTTGACCGACGGTATGCCGGTGGTGGTGCTGATCAATGATGGATCAGCCTCTGCTTCGGAAATCGTTGCTGGGGCGCTCCAAGATCACGGGCGGGCTATCATTCTCGGCACCAAGTCTTTCGGCAAAGGGTCCGTACAAACCATTATTCCGATGCAAGACAATAGCGCCATGCGCCTCACCACCGCGCGCTATTACACTCCATCAGGGCGCTCGATCCAGGGCACCGGGATCGAGCCGGACATTCTGGTCCGCCCAGCAACGGTCGAGCGTTTGGCTCAACGTAGCAGCCGCAGCGAAGCCAGTTTGCGGGGATCATTGGAGAACGACACGCTGGACGATGGCATTGAGGAAGATGAGGCCGCCAGCGAGCGTACAACCCAGGACGTAGATGATTACCAGCTGGCCCGGGCTCTTGATCTCATTCAGGGCCTCGCCCTGTATCGCCAGACGTTGACGAACTAAGGCTAAAAAGCCTTTCTAGACCTAGGTTAAGGGCCTGTTAAGGGCCTCGCGGTAGTACTTGCGTGAGGGAATGCGTGTAACCCAACACGGTGGGGGAGATGGCTATGGCCTTTTCCATATCGTCAATAACGGACCTGCTTAAGCGCAATAAAAAAGCGCAGGATCCGTTTGGCGGCGACGACGAAGATTTTTACGACGAGGACGTGTTCGACGATGAGTCGGACGGCGGAACTCTTGGTAGAAAAATTGCCCTGGGGTTCAGCGGCCTCTTAGGCGTTCTTATCGTCGGGTTTATCACTACCGCTATTATGACTGCGGACGAAACTGCCGGACCAGTGAGCGGCGCCATTCCCACTGAAATTGCACAGGTTGTCTCAGAGGACGGCGAAGTCCTGCAGACCTTTGATATACCAGACGCGACCACAGCAGAGAGTCCCGCTGCGCCAGCAGCTGGCGGACCTATTGCGCTGCCACCACTTACATCTGACGCGCCTGCGTCTGGCACAGCCATGCCAACGGCATCAACTGCCATTGTCGACGACTCAACGGCCGAGACAGACAAATCCTCAGCCCGCCGCCCCTGGCTTGGTGGCGGAGCCGGAGCCCCGACCGGAACGCGACTGACCCGTGAGCAGCCGATGCCCGGAGCAGCCCCAGGCCGCGCCGCATCTATGGACGATCTCTTGCGGCAGTCCCGAGAAAACAACCCTACCCCGCGGCCTGTCGCGCAGATGCCCGCCAGCGACACCGCGGACGTGCCAACCGGCACCACAGATATGGCTGCCATACCGTCGATGGCGGAGGATAATGACCCTCAAGAGGCCATGCCTCTGGAGCAAGCGCCGATAGCACCGACCAACGTGATACCAATGGCCTTGCCTGATCCTGGATTGGTGCCCGGTGCACCGCGTCGTTTTGCTCAAAGCGAGAATGCCGACGCCGGGCCGGCGATCGCCGGTGGCGCTCCCCGCCTCACTGAACCCGTATTGCCGCCAACGGACAGCCGTGCCATCAGCGCCGCGCCGCCACGCTTCACGACGCTGCCCGACGCCGAGCAACTGGTTCAGGACCCCAATGCTAAAGCCCGTGTCGCCATAATTGTCGAAGGCCTTGGGCTCAACCGCTCTGCCACGGATGCGGCCATTGAGTCCCTGCCGCCGTCCGTAACACTGGCCTTTAGCCCCTATGCTCGCAATCTAGCTGACTGGGTGGCCAAGGCGATCGAAGCGGGCCATGAAGTGCTTATTGAAGTACCGATGGAGAGCAAACGCTTTCCCGCCGATGACCCAGGCCCGCTTGGCCTACTGACATCCTTGGATCAGATCGAAAATGTCGAACGTCTCACGGCAATCCTCGCGGAATCAGCCGGGTCTGCCGGGGTTTTAGACACCAGTGGCAGCCGCTTCCGGGAATCAACCGAGCACATCAATCTCGTGATGAACAATCTGGATGCCCGCGGTCTGTTCTATGTTCAAGGCCGACCGGGATTGCGCCTCGGCAATGACCGAGTCGCAACAGCCACGGCCGACATCGTCATCGATGAACGGGCCTTTAGAGCGGCCATCGATGCGCGTCTCGATTACATCGAACGCCTGGCCAAATACCAAGGCAGCTCGGTCGCCGTCGCCTCCGCGAAGCCGGTGACCTTTGAGCGGATAACATTGTGGTTAGATGAAGTCGGTCGCCGGGGAGTTGCGGTCGCGCCCGTCTCCCAAGTCCTGATCCAATAGAACTTATTCACAATGACCGCGCCTGAAAAACCCTACCGCCAGGGCGTCGGGGTTGTCCTTTTAAACGATGTTGGAAAGGTGTTCGTTGCCCAGCGCATCGACACCACAGAGCCCGCTTGGCAAATGCCCCAGGGCGGAATTGATAAGGGTGAAGATCCTTACGCCGCCGCCGTCCGTGAACTCGAAGAAGAGACAGGGGTCACAAGTGCAACGCTCATCGCAGAAACCAATGACTGGCTCCGCTACGACTTGCCGCCCGATCTTCAGACAAAAATGTGGAAAGGCAAATATCGCGGCCAGGAACAGAAATGGTATCTCATGAGGTTCACTGGCACAGACGATGAAATCAATTTAGATACGGAACACCCCGAATTCTCAGAATGGAGATGGGCCGACTTCAGGACAGTTCCGGAGCTCATCGTTGAGTTCAAACAAGACCTTTACTGGCAGGTCGTCGATGCCTTTTCAGATCACATCGGACCTAAGGCCTAATTATTGAATAACTGGGTGCTGCCGAAAATTTCGACTTTTGATCGCGCTCACCCAACACAACACCTGAGTTAACGCGCTTTTAGTGCGTTAAGGGCTGGCCTCTTAAGCAGCAGCCTCTGCCATTGCCCGGGCCATTTCTTCAACTATGAAGAGTTTCTTTTCAGCCGCAGCGCTATCACCGTCTGTATCAGCAGACTGGATAAGCTCTTCAGCAGCGGAGCGGCGTTCCGCAATATTGTCGGCCGTTATCTCATCAATCGCGATCGCTTCGTCGACCAACAAGGTGCAACCTTCGGGGTTCACTTCTGCAAAACCACCATCGACAAAAAACTGCTTAGCCGGCGCATCGGTCACACCGTCATGCACAGACACAACACCTGGGCGCAATGTCGAAA